>NZ_JACHMN010000001.1:674395-1348790 GCF_014204945.1 Allocatelliglobosispora scoriae | reverse complement strand
ATATGTGGTGGTGCGCAACCACGAGGACCAGCACTCCATCTGGCCGGAGGACCACCCGGTCCCGCCGGGCTGGCAACCGGTCGGCGCCACCGGCACCAAGGCCGAGTGCCTGGCCCACATCACCGAGGTCTGGGTCGACCTGCGCCCCCGGAGCCTGCGCGAACGGATGGGACGATGACCGTGTCCACACCAGACAGCCTGTGGCGGCACGCCGACTTCCGGCGCCTGTGGGCCGCCGAGAGCGTCAGCCAGCTCGGCACCCAGGTCAGCCTCATCGCGCTGCCCCTGATGGCGATCATCGCGCTGCACGCGACGCCGTTCCAGGTCGGCCTGCTCACCGCGGTGGAGTTCCTGCCGTTCCTGCTCGTCGGCCTGCCGGCCGGGGCATGGGTGGACCGGATGCGCCGACGGCCGGTCCTGATCGCCGCCGACCTCGGCCGGGCCGCCGCGCTGCTGATCCTGCCCGCCGCCTACCTGCTCGACCTCCTGCAGCTGTGGATGCTCTTCCCGGTGGTCTTCCTCGTCGGGGTGCTGACGGTCTTCTTCGATGTCGCCTACGGCTCCTACCTGCCGTCGCTCGTCGACCGCGACCAGCTCGTCGACGGCAACGCCAAGCTGGAGCTGTCGCGGACCGGCGCGCAGATCGTCGGCCCGGGGCTCGGCGCGGGCCTCGTGCAGGTGCTCACCGCCCCGGTCGCGGTCCTGGCCGACGCGCTGAGCTTCCTCGGCTCCGCGCTGTTCCTGATCGCCGTCAAGCGCCGCGAGCAGCCGCCGGTCGTCCCGGAGGGCGGCCACCGGCTGCTCGCCGAGATCGGCGAAGGGCTGCGCTTCGTCATCTCGCACCCGCTGCTGCGGCCGATCGCCCTGACCACCGCGACCCTCAACCTCGCGCTCGGCGCGAACCAGGCGGTCCTACTCGTGTTCGCCGTCCGCGACCTCGGGCTGTCCCCGGTCTGGATCGGCGCGGTGGTCATCGCGGGCAACATCGGCGGGCTGCTGGGCGCGGTGCTCAGCGGCCGGCTGGCTCCGCGCCTCGGCTACGGGCCCACGATCGTGGTGTCGGTGACCGTCTTCGCCACCACCTCGGTGCTGTTCCCGCTCGCCTACGGCAGGGCCGGCGCTTTCCTCGTCGCCGCCGGGCTGTTCGCCGCCGGCGTCTCGGCGGTCGTCTACAACATCGCGCAGATCAGCCTGCGCCAGACCGTCACCCCGGACCGGCTGCTGGGCCGGATGAACTCCTCGATGCGGTTCGTGGTGTGGGGGATCATCCCGCTCGGCGCCGTCGCCGGCGGCGTGGCCGCGAGCCAGGTCGGGTCGCGGGCCGTGCTCTGGGCCGCCTTCGCCGTCGGGCTCGTCGCGATCGCGCCGCCCACCCTGTCGGCGCTGCGGTCGGTCCGGGACGTGTCGGCACCGGACGAGGAACTCGCCACCGTGGGCGGGCAGCCATGACCGGGGACCGCAACGTCACGCTGCCCACCTCCTACGCCCAGCAGCGGCTGTGGTTCCTGGACCAGCTGATGCCCGACTCGGCGGTCTACACCCTGCCCAGCTGCCTGCGGCTGCGCGGCGACCTCGACGTGCCCGCGCTGCGGGCGGCGCTGGACGACCTGGTGGCGCGGCACGAGGTGCTGCGCACCACCTTCCCGGCCGTGGCGGGGGAGCCGATGCAGCGCATCGCCGCGCAGGCCGTGCTGCCGATGGCGGTGGCCGACCTGTCGGCGCAGCCTCGTGAGGCGCTGGCGGAGCTGCTCACCGCCTGCACCGAGGAACCGTTCGACCTGGCCCGCGGGCCGCTGGTGCGGGTCACCCTGGCCCGACTCTCCACATCGGACCATGTCCTGATCCTGGTGCTGCACCACATCATCAGCGACGCCTGGTCCCTGGAGGTCCTGCACCGCGAACTCGCCACCTGCTACGCCGCCCGGCTGCGCTCGGAAGAGCCACCCCTCAACCCCCTTCCCATCCAGTACGCCGACTACGCGGTCTGGCAGCGCGGCCAGCTCACCGGCGCGCTCGGCGACCGGGAGCTGGACTGGTGGCGGGGCCAGCTCGCCGGGGCGCCGGACCGGCTGCCCCTGCCCACCGACCACCCCGCCCCGCCCGTCGCCGACCTCGTCGGCGCCACCCACGCCTTCGCCCTGCCGGATCCGACCTGGCGCCGGGTGCTGGCGCTGGCGCGGACCCGCCGCACCACGCCGTTCGTGGTGCTCCTCGCCGTCTACGCCGTGCTGCTGCAACGCCTCACCGGGCAGTCCGACCTGCTCATCGGTACCACGGTCGCCGGACGGGACCGCGCCGAACTCGAAGGGCTCGTCGGATTCTTCGTCAACACCGTGCCGATCCGGATCACCAACACCGCGACCTGCACCGCCGCGGACTGCCTCGACCAGGTCCGCCGCACCACACTGGAGGCGCTCGCCCGTCCGGAGCTGCCCTTCGACCGGCTGGTCGAGGCGGTCCGGCCCGAGCGGTCGGCGACGACCAGCCCGCTGATCCAGACGGTCTTCTCCGTGGAGTATGTGGCGGCCGACCCGACCGCCTTCCCCGGCCTCGCCGTCGAGGTCGTCGACCCCGTGTCCCGCTACACCAAGTTCGACCTCAGCCTCACCGTCGAGGCCGGCCGGGCCGGGCAACGCGGGCTGCTCACCTATCGCCGGGACCTCTTCGAGCCGGGCACGATCGAGCTGCTGGCGGAGCGCTACCTGCGCCTGCTCGACGCCTTCCTCACCGCACCGGACACGCCGCTGTGGCAGCTGCCGCTGCTCGACCCGGCGGAGCTGCGGCAACTGACGCGGCAATGGGGGGCGCCACCGGCCACCGCCGCCCCGGCGATGCTGCCCGCGCTGCTGGCACAGGCCGCCGCGGACAGCCCGGCCGCGCCCGCCATCGACACCGGCAAGGAGCAGGTCACCTTCGCCGAACTGCACCGCACCGCCGCCCGCCTCGCCCACCACCTGCGCCGCCTCGGGGCGGGGGCGGACGACGTGGTGGGCGTGTGCCTGCCCCGGGGCGTGGGGCTGCTCGGCAGCCTGCTCGCGGTGCTCACGGCCGACGCGGCCTACCTGCCGCTGGACCCGGCGCACCCGCCCGGGCGGCTCGCCACCCTGATCGAGCAGGCCGGTGCCCGGCTGGTCCTCACCACCCGGGAGCTCGCCCGATCACTGCCTCCCGGCGTCGAGCCGGTCCTCGTCGAGGAGCTCGACCTCAGCGGGCTGCCCGACACGCCGCCGGTGTCGCTCGGGCATCCGGACCAGCTCGCCTACGTCCTGAGCACCTCCGGCTCCACCGGGCTGCCGAAGCCGGTCGGGGTGACCCATCGCGCGCTCGCCAACCACGCCGCCGCGATCCGGGCCCGCTACGCGCTCACCGGCACCGACCGGGTCCTCCAGTTCGCCGGCATCGGCTTCGACGTGGCCGCCGAGGAGATCTTCGCGACGTGGCTCGCCACCGGCTGCGTCGTCCCGCTCGCCGACCCGTCGCTCGCCCCGGCCGCGTTCACGCGGCTGCTCGACGATCGCCGGGTGACCGTGGCCAACCTGCCCGCCAGCTACTGGCGCCAGTGGGCCCGGCAGGAGGCCGGACCGGCCGGTCACCTGCCCGACCTGCGCCTGATGGTGGTCGGCAGCGAATCCGTGGACATCGAGACCGTCACCCGGTGGCGGGAGCACACCACGGTCGGGCTGCGCAACGCCTACGGTGTCACCGAGGCGACCATCACCTCCACAGTGGACGATGTCGACGGTGTCGGGCCGACGATCCCCATCGGGCGGCCGATCGCCGGGGTGCAGACGCACGTGCTCGACGCCGAGCTGCAACCCGTACCCGTCGGAACCGTCGGTGAGCTCTACCTCGGCGGCGCGGGACTGGCGCGCGGCTACCTGCGGCAGGCCGGGATGACCGCGGAGCGCTTCGTGCCGCACCCGTTCGCCACCGAACCGGGATCCCGGCTCTACCGCACCGGCGACCGGGCCCGCTGGCGCCCCGACGGGCGGCTGGAGTTCCTCGACCGGGGCGACGAGCAGCTCAACATCCGCGGCCACCGGGTCGAGCCCGCCGAGGTGGAGGCCGCGCTGCGAGCACACCCTGGTGTCGCGGACGCGGTCGCGGCGGTCCGGCCCGCCCCGGACGGCGAACGCCGCCTCGTGGCCTACGTCGTGCCCCGAGGCTCCGCACCGGTCGGCAGTGCGCAGCTGCGGCCGTTCCTCGCCGAGCGGCTGCCCGCCTACCTCGTACCCAGCGCGTTCGTGCCGGTCGACAGCATCCCGCACACCGCCAACCACAAGGTCGACAGGGCGGCGCTCGCCGCGCTGGAACCCGCGTCCCGGCAACGGGCCGCCGAGCCCGCCCCGGCGACCGGCACCGAGCGGCTGCTGATCGGGCTGTGGCAGGAGCTGCTCGGCGTCGGCCGGGTGACGACCACGGACAACTTCTTCGACCTCGGCGGATACTCGCTGCTCATGGCTCGGCTGCGCGCCCGCCTGCAGGAGGAGCTCGGCCGGGAGATCCCGATGATCGCGCTCTACGAGCACCCCACCATCGCGGCGCTCGCCGGTCACCTCTCCATCGTGGAGGAGCGCCCACCGGCCGAACCGCCCCGCCCCGCCGCCCCCGCGCCGTCGCGGCTGCGCCGCCGCCGCGAGCTGGCCGAGAAGCCGAAGGAGAGGCCCGCCACCGTGCTTGAGGCGTGCATCCACACCCTGGTCGAGCGGCAGGCCGCCCAGCGGCCGCACGCCGTCGCGCTCGACGGGGACACCGCCCGGCTGACCTACCGGGAGCTCAACGAGCAGGCCAACCGGCTCGCCCGGCACCTGATCGAGCACGGGGTCGAGCCGGACCGGCCGGTCGCGGTGCTGCTGGAGCGCTCCGCCGAGTTCGTGGTGACCGCCCTGGCGATCCTCAAGGCCGGTGCGGCTTTCGTGCCGCTCGATCCGGCGTACCCCCGGAATCGGACGACGCAGCTGCTCGCCGACAGCGGAGCGGACGTGGTGGTGACCTCCGGCCGGTTCCGCGAGTCGATCGCGGGCCCGGCCACCGTGGTCCTCCTGGACGAGGTGAGCGGTGACCGGCCGACGGGCGACCTGGACCTGCCGGTCGCGCCGGACAACCTCGCCTACGTGATGTACACCTCCGGCTCCACCGGCGTGCCCAAGGGCGTGATGGTGCCGCACCGGGCCGTCGTCCGGCTGGTCCGGGACGCCGACTACGCCCGGCTCGGACCGTCCGAAACGCTCGCCCTGATCTCCTCGATCGCGTTCGACGCGTCCACCCTGGAGATCTGGGGCGCCCTGCTGACCGGCGGGCGGCTCGTCGTCGGCCCGGCCCACGCCCCGTCACCGGCGGAGCTCGGCCATCTGATCCGCGTCCACGGGGTCACGACGATGTGGCTCACCGCAGGCCAGTTCCACCTCATGGTCGACGAGAGCCTCGCCGACCTGCGCGGGCTGCGGCAGCTGCTGGCCGGCGGCGACGTGCTCGATCCGGCGCGGGTCCGGCGGGCGGTCCAGGAGCTGCCGGGCTGCCAGGTCGTCAACGGCTACGGCCCGACCGAGGGAACCACGTTCACCACCTGCCACCGGGTGCCGGACAGCCCGTCGCCGACCGACCCGGTCCCGATCGGCCGCCCGATCAACGGCACCACCGTCCGCATCCTCGACGACCACCTGCAGCTCGTCCCGGTCGGCGTGCCCGGCCAGCTCTACGCCGGGGGAGCGGGCCTGGCCCGCGGCTACCGGGGCGACGCGGCGCTGACCGCGAGCAGGTTCGTCCCCGACCCGTACGCCGACCAGCCCGGCGCCCGCCTCTACGCCACCGGCGACCGGGCCCGGTACCGCCCCGGCGGGGTCGTCGAGTTCCTCGGCCGCCTCGACCAGCAGGTCAAGATCCGCGGACACCGGGTGGAGCCCGGCGAGATCGAGGACGCCCTGCGCCGCCACCCGCTGATCCGGGACGTCGCCGTCGTCGCGCACGGCGCGGGCGCGGGCGAGCGGCGCCTCGTCGCCTATCCGGTGCTCGCGGACTCCTATGCGGACAGTGTCACCGGCCTGCGCGACTGGCTGCGGGAAAGGCTTCCGGCCCACCTCGTCCCCGACCTGTGGGTGCCGCTCGACGAGCTGCCCCTGACCGCCAACGGCAAGGTCGACCGGCGCGCCCTGCCCGAGCCGACCCTCGGGCTCACCACCACCGAGCCGGCCGTCGCCACCCCGCGACAGGCGTCGATCGCCGCAATCTGGACCGAGGTGCTGGAGGTGGCGGCCGTCGGCGTCCACGACGACTTCTTCGAGCTCGGCGGGCACTCCCTGCTCGCCGCGAAGGTCGTCGCCCGGCTCCGGCGCGACCACGGGGTCGAGGTCCCGCTCAGCATCGTCTTCGACCACCCGACCGTGGCTGAGCTCTGCGCGGCGATCTGGTCGGAGTCTTGACGACGGAGGCAGGCCGCTGGCTCCCCTCGGGCCGGCGGCCTGACCCCGACGCCGCAGTCCGGCTGCTCTGCCTCCCCCACGCCGGTGGCGGCGCCTCGTCCTATCGCGCCTGGCGGGCGGCGTTCCCGCCCGGCGTCGACGTGCTGCCGCTGCAGCTCACCGGCAGGGAGACCCGGCGGCGGGAACCGCACTCCATCGACATCGGCGAGATCGCCTCCGCCGTCGCCGCCTACGCCGACCGCCCCTACGCCCTCTTCGGGCTCAGCATGGGCGCCCGCATCGCCTTCGAGACGGCACGGGAGCTGCGGCACCGCCGATTCCCGCCGCCGATCGGGCTCTACGTCGCCGCCGCCCTGCCGCCCGACGCACCCGACCCCCTGGTGGGCCGGCTCGCCGTGCTGCCCGACGACGAGCTGCTGACCGAGCTCATCGGCTGGGGCGGCATGCCGGCGGCGATCCTCGCCGAAACAGAGCTGCTCGCGATGATCCTGCCGGTCCTGCGCGCCGATCTGCGCTGGCTGGCGGCCGCGGTGCACCGCCGGCAGGAGCCGCTGGAGATCCCGATCGTGGCGTTCGCGGGCGAGGACGACCCCAGCGTGCGGCCCGCCCAGCTGATCGGCTGGGCGGACCACACGCTGGGGACCTTCGACCTGCACACCCTGCCGGGCAGCCACTTCGCGGTGCACGAGGACCCCGCCGCGGTGGCCCGGGTGCTTACGCCGCGCCTCGGGCGTACTGGTCGAGCAGCTCCCGCTGGGCCGCGCTGACGATCGGCAGCCGCCACACCGGCGCGGCCGGGTCGGCCACGGCGGCGGTCAGGATCAGCCGGTACTGCTCCACCATCTGCTCGGCGGTCGCCGGGTCGAACAGGTCGGAGTTGTACTCCCAGAAGACCGTCACCTGGTCGGCGTGCTCGTCCCGGCCGCCGAGCAGCCGCTCCGCCCGCGGGATCACCACGATGTTCAGGTCCGTCTTCGCCGAGCCGTTGGCACGCTCCAGAATGGAGACCGGCGAGCCGTCGAAGTCGAGCTGCCGGGCCGGGGTGTCGTGGAAGCTGAACATCACCTGGAACAGCGGGTTGACCGACAGGTCGCGGCCCGGCCGCAGCTCCTGCACCAACCGCACGAAGGGGTACGCCTGATGCTCGCTCGCGCCGAGCACCGCCTGCCGCACCTCCCGCAGAACGTCCAGATAGGACGCCGATCCGGCGACCCGGCAGCGCAGCACCACCGAGTTGACGAACATCCCGATCAGGTCCTCGGTCTCCCGCTGCCGGTTGGCGAACCCGGAACCCACGCACAGGTCGCGTTCCCCGGTGTAGCGGTGCAGCCAGGTGACGAAGCCCGCCAGCATGCCCATGTAGAGAGTCGCGTTGGCGCCGCGGCAGAGGTCGCGCAGCGGGTTGGCGACGGCCGCCGGAAGGTCGAGCCGGATCTCCGCACCCCGGAACCGCTGGTGCTTCGGCCGGGGGCGATCGGCGGGCAGGGCGAGCACCGGGGGAGTCCCGGCCAGGGCCTCGTGCCAGTAGTGCCGGTGGTGCGCCATCTCGCCGGAGTCGAGGGCGGCGCGCTGCCAGCGGGCGAAGTCGGCGTACTGGACGGGTAGTTCCGGTAGGGCCGCCTCCCGCCCGGCGCGCAATGCGCCGTAGAGCTCGGCCAGCTCGCGGGTGTGCACCGTGAACGACCATCCATCGTGGACGAAATGGTGCTCCACGACGAGCAGGTCGTGCTCCTGCGGGGCGAGCTGGATCGCGATCCAGCGGAAGAGCGGCAGCCGGGCCAGGTCGAACGGCCGAGAGGTCTCGTCCCGGACGATCTGCTCGATCCGCTCCGCCTGCGCCGCCGGGGGCAGCCCGGCGAGGTCGTACCGTGCCACCCGCGCCGGGGCCGGATCGTGCACCTGCTGCCAGGCCTGGCCCTCCTCGTCCTCGCCGAAGGTCGTCCGCAGCATCTCGTGCCGCTCGGTCAGGGCCGAAATCGCCCGCTCGAAGACGTCCACCTCGAACGGCCCGGTCACCCGCAGCGACCACTGCGTGTTGTAGGCGACGTTCTCCGGTGCGAGCCGGTGGTGAAACCAGACCTCCTCCTGGATCAGCGATAGCGCGGTCCGGCCGGTCGACGCGGTCCGGGTGATCGCGCTCCGGGCGGCTGCCGGGGACTGGCGTGACTGGATCTCCCGGCTGAGCGCGGCGACGGTCGGATGGGCGAAGAGTACGGAGGCCGGCAGGTCCACCCCGAAGGCGTCCTGCACCCGCCCGGCGATCTTGCCCGCGATCAGCGAGTAGCCGCCGAGGTCGAAGAAGTCGTCGTCCGGTTCGACCCGGTCGAGGGAGAAGACCTCCGCCCAGATGGCGGCGAGCCGTTGCTGGACGGATGGGCACGGTGTACGGGGACACGACGGATCAATCCTTTCCACTGTGGAGGACGGACGGGCTCAGCCGCGGTCGCCCGCGGCGAGCAGCCGCCGGGGTGCGGAATCGATGACGGCCAGCCGCTCGCGGGCGTAGTCGCGCAGCAGGACCGGGAGGGTGAACCAGATCTGCCCGTCCTGGTCGTAACGGGTCACCTCGATGAGGTTCGCCTGCGCCAGCCGGTCCACCAGGCTCTCCGCCGCGGCTGCGTCGAGCTGCATGAACGCCCCGACCAGGGCGGATCCGATGGTGCGCTGGCGAAGGCGGCCGAGGAAACGGAACACCATCTGGCACTGGTGGTCCAGCGCCAGATAGCTGGGGTGGAAGGCGTCGGCGACCGACAGATCGCCGATGACCAGCTCGGCCACGCGCCGCTTGTCGTCGGCCAGCCGCGCCGCCAGCCGCGCCAGCGGCCAGCGGGGACGCGCGGCGAGGCTCGCCCCGGCGATGCGGATCGCCAGCGGCAGGTTGCCGGTCAGCCGCACGATCGTGGCCGCCGCCTCCGGCTCCGCGGCCACCCGGTCCGCCCCCACGATCTTGGTGAGCAGCTCGATCGACTCCTGGACCGACAGCGCGCCGAGATCGAGCCGTCGAGCGGACTCCAGCGCGGGGAGCATGCTCCTGCTCGTGATGATCGTGGCGCTGCCCGGGCCCGCGCACAGCAGGGGCCGGACCTGCGCCTCGTTGCGGGCGTCGTCGAGCACGACGAGGACCCGCCGCCCCGCGACATAGCTGCGGTAGAGCTGCTGCCGCTCGGCCAGATCGACCGGCAGCACCCGGCGGTCCAGCCCGAACGCGACCAGGATCCCGGCGAGCACCTCGCCCGGATCGGCCGGGGACGCCGTCGACCCGCGCAGCTCGGCGAAGATCTGCCCTTCGTAGTAGCGGTGCCGGGCACTCCAGGCCGCCCGGATGGCGAGCGTGGACTTCCCGACGCCCGGCATCCCCGCGATCAGCGCGACCGGTCCGTGGGCCGGATCGCCGTCGCCGTCGTTGCCGCCGTCGCTTTTGAGAAACGATTCCAGCCGGTCGAGCTCGCCCGTCCGCCCGGTGAAGTCGGCCACCACCCGGGGCAGCTGCGACGGGATCGGAGCGATCGCCTTGACGGTGACCTCCTGCCCGGCGGGTGCCAGGCGCAGCGAGGCGTCGTCGTCCAGCATCGCCCGCAGCAGGCCGCGCAGCTCCGGTCCGGGCTCCATGCCCAGCTCGGCCACGAGCACGTCCCGACATCTCTGG
Source organism: Allocatelliglobosispora scoriae (assembly GCF_014204945.1). Lineage (NCBI taxonomy): Bacteria > Bacillati > Actinomycetota > Actinomycetes > Micromonosporales > Micromonosporaceae > Allocatelliglobosispora > Allocatelliglobosispora scoriae. The sequence goes on along the minus strand of NZ_JACHMN010000001.1, from coordinate 1,338,725 downwards.
TACGCGTGCAGCGCCTCACCCCGTCGCCCGGACCGATACAGCGCGAGCATGAGCTGGCAGTAGAGCCGCTCCCGGAACGGATGGCTGCTGACCAGCCGCTCCAGGTCGCCGATGAGCTCGACATGCTTGCCCAGCGCCAGATCGGCCTCGATCCGGGCCTCGGTGGCGCTGAGCCGGGCCTCCTCCAACCGGGGCAGCTCGACCTCCCGGATCACCTCGGAGGCCACGTTGGACAGCGCCGGTCCCCGCCACAGCTGCAGCGCCTTGCCGAGCAGTTGGGAGGTACGCGCCACGTCCTGTCGCGCGGTCAGCCGGGCCTCGGCGACAAGGCGTTCGAATGCGCGCAGATCGACCACGTCGTCGGGCACCTGCAACAGATATCCCGGCGGTTGAGTGATGAGCATCTGCTCGGCGACGGATCCGCCGGCGGTCCGAATGGAACGGCGAATTTGATGAATATATACGCTTACCAGGTTCCGGGCGGTTATTGGCGGCGATTCGCCCCATAGCGCCCGGACAAGGTATTCGGTCGATTGAATCCGGTTGGCGCCGAGCAGGAGCGCAGCCAGTAAGGATCGTTGTTTCGGTGCTGCCGCCACGACCTGGTCGCCGAACCTGATCTCCAGCGGTCCAAGCAATTGGAACTCCATCCCTCCTCCACTCCTTGACCGCGGTCGGTTAATCCGAAATGCGCAGTCGAGACGTCATTCCGTGTTTTCGGTCTCGGCAGGTGGACGGCGTGGAACACAAACGCGTAGCCATGGGGATCCATGGATAAACCATGCCGGGAGGCAACGGTAGCTGCCGCGCTACGAAGTGTGCTCGATCATTGTTGAGTTTCGGTTAAGTTACAATTGAAGATCATCGATCACGAAAGGGCGGGGTGCCGGCGACTCCGGAGACTCGGAGCACGGCTTGACCGCCCGCGCGGCGGCGGAAGCCGGTCCGTGCTCGTTCCCGTCGCCGGGGTGTGACCCAGGCCGGTGCCTGGATCACACCCCCGGCGATGACGCTCAACCGACCAGGAAGCAGGACTTGGCGACCCCGAACATGGGATCGTTGCCCATCGCGGTGCTGGTGCAGGGCGCGCTACCGGTGAACGAGCGGTAGACGTAGCGGCCGTCGGCGCCGTATGCCACGGTCTGGAACCCGCTGAACGTGCAGGTGCCGTTCTCTGCGGCGCAGACGTTCGCATAGCCGGCGGGGCGGCCCCGACCGGGTGTAGCAGGACTTCACCGTCCCTGACAGCGGATCGCCGAACAGGGTGTTGCCGCAGGTCACCGAGCCGGTCGACGGGGTGTACGCGAACGCGCCGTTCGCTCCGTAGGCGACCGGCTGCCCGATCGCCGCCGCGCAGACGGCGTTCTCGGCGGCGCACGATGTCCAGCCCGTGCCCGGACCACCCGCCGGGGGCAGGTAGCACTGCTTGGCGGCGCCCGGCAGCGGATCGCCGAAGACCGCAGCGGTGCAGGCGGTGCCGCCGGAGCGCAGCGCGTAGGCGAAGGCTCCGTTCGCGCCGAACGCCACCCGGCGGGTGCCGGTGAAGGCGCACGTGCCCCCGTCGGCCGCGCAGGCGGTCCAGCCGCTCGGGCCGCCGACCGGGGCGACGAAGCACGACTTCAGCACCCCGAACACCGGGTCCGCGCCGATAGCCGTGCCCGTGCACGCCGTACCGTTGGTGATGGTCCTGTAGGTGTAGGAGCCCGCGCCGAACGCGACCACCCGCGTGCCGGTGAAGGAGCAGGTGGCGGACTCGACCGCGCAGTGGGTGAAACCCACCGGCAATTCGGCCGGGGAGCCGACCCCGGTCGCGACGAGGTCGTAGGTGCCGCCGCCGACCCCGGTGAGGTAGACGTAGTTGGCGTCCTGGCTGCCGCCGCTGACGCCCGGCCGGGCGGTGAAGGTGCCGTTGTTCCAGACCGTGGCCCCGTTGACGCTCACCACGACGTTGGCGCCGCCGAGTTTGGGCACCCCGATGACGCCGGTGGTGCCGGCCCGGGCTGACCAGGTGCGAGGTGAAGGTACCGGCGGCGATGCTGCGCGACCAGGACGCGTTGAGCGCTCCCTGCGGCAGGGTGATCCGGCCCTCCACACTGGTCAGGTCGCCGGGGTGCGGCACGAACCGGTAGACGCCGACCGTGGGCGCGGGGGACAGGCCCAGCACGTTGAAGGTCAGCGCCGAGGTCGGTCCGGTGGCCCAGCCGTGGGCGAGGCTGAGGTAGGAGCCGCCGTAGTCGAACGTGCCGTCGGCCTTGAAGCCCTCCCAGAAGGTGCTCTTCGTGCCGATCGGGCTGTCGAGCATGTAGCCCCACTCGCGGCGGATCAGGTCCAGGCCCTTCTGGTCGTTGCCCGCGGTGAAGTGCGCGTGCACCTCCATCGAGCCGGGGAAGGTGCCGATGTTGCCGCCCTTCTCCGGGGTCACCGCGCCGAAGGTGTTCCAGCGTGCGGTCAGGTTGCCGGTGATCGCGGTGGCCTTGGCGGGGGTGTCGGTCAGTCCGTACCAGACCGCCAGTGCGTTGCCGTCCTGCGGGTAGAGGGTGCTGCCGGGGTTGTCGCGGTAGAACTCCACGGCCGGGTTCCACAGCAGGGAGTTCACCGCCGCCTTCAGTGTCGCGGCCCTGCTGCTGTAGGTGCCGGCCAGGGCGGTGTCGCCCTCCACGGTGGCGAGTTCGGCACCGCCGAGCAGTGCGGCGTAGAGGATGGCGTTGGCGGCGATGTTGTTGCCGCCCTGGTTGCTGCGGGCCCAGTCGTTGGCGCCGGTGACGTTGAGCAGCCCGTTGCCGCTGATCTTGTTGGTGATGAAGGCCATGCCGAGCTTGTACCTGCCCCAGATGGAGTCCAGCCAGGACTTGTCGGCGGTGTAGGAGTAGTAGAGCGACGTGCCGAGCAGCGACCAGGTGTGATAGGTGTCGGAGCCGTAGAAGTTGACCTGCGGCCCGGCGTAGGGCAGCTCGCCCGATCCGGTCTGCGCGTTGAACATCGTCTGCAGCGAGTTGCGGGTGGAGAGCATGTCGTTGGTGGAGACGTAGGCGGTCGGCACCGAGATGCCCATGTCGCCGGGCCACACGGTCCGGTCGCGCTTGGCTCCGTCGGTGAGGATGCTGGCCCCGACACCGACGGTGGCGCCGTTGTTCCAGCCGGTGGCGGGTGGTCCCCACACCCGGCCCTGGTCGGGGGCGATGGTGTTGGTCTGCACGGTGTAGGCGCCCGCGTACCAGATGCGGTTGAGCAGGGTGTCGTTGGAGAGGAAGTAGTTCGGGTAGGCGCTGGGGTCGGCCATCGTCGGCACCGGGCTGAACTGCAGCGACACCCGGTAGAGGTCGACCCAGCCGGACGTGTTCAGGAAGACCGTCAGGTAGCGGAATCCGCCGCGCAGCTTCGCCGTCGGCATCGTGTAGGACCCGTTGGCCGGTGCAGATCCGACGATCGCGCCGTCGGCGCCACCGCCGCCGTTGCTGGCGTCGCTGCCCTGCCCGACGTAGAGCGAGGATTCGCTGAACGCCAGCCCCACCTGCTGGCTCGCGTCGCTGGTGCCGTGGAAGGAGAGGGTGGCGAGCCCGCCGACCTCCTTGCCGAAGTCGAGCACGATCGCCGAGCCGGTCCCGGACAGCCGGGTGTTCTGCTGGGACAGCACGTTCTGCGGGCTGGTCACGGTGCCTGCGGTGCTGTGCACGGCGACCGGGGCGAGGGTGCGGGAGGTGGGGGCGTAGTTGAGGACGGCCAGCTCCCCGGCGGGCGGGTCGGCGAGCGCGGGGGACTGCTGGCCCACCCCCGTGGTGAGCGCCGCGAGCAGCACGGCCGCCGCCCAGGCGCTCGTCGATCGGTGGATGGGTGTGCGCATCGATGACCTCCGCGATATGAAACGTTTCAATCACGCCGTGTCCGACACGGAACAGCCCGCTTCGGATGTGGCCGAATGTTGCAGGCAGATTTCCTATTTGTCAATGGGACCCCCTCCGCCGTCGGAACGGCCGTTGACAGAGGCGATCCCGTCCCGCAACATCTCTGGCACATCTCACGTCATGGACCGTCGTCCCGGTCCAGTGAATTGAATCGTTTCATAATTGCTAACGAAGGACAAGGATGTCCATACGCTTCCCCGGTCTGCGCAGGTGGGCCAGCCTGGCGCTCGCCGCGCTGCTCGCGACGACCTCAGCCGCCTGGCTTGCCCCGGCACCCGCCGCCGCGGCCGTGACCATCACCATCAGCAACTCCGACAGCGCCGGCCACCAGCTCAGCCGGTTCGATGTGGACGGCAACGCCCTCGACGCCCACGACGGCTCGCTGATCCAGTACGCCGGCACCTACTACCTCTACGGCACCAGCTACGCCTGCGGCTACAAGTACCAGATCAACTCGACGTTCTGCGGGTTCAAGGTCTACAGCTCGCCGGACCTGGTGCACTGGACCGACCGCGGCCACGCCGTCCCGGCCGGGACCTGCGGCTACTGCTTCCGGGCCCAGGTCAAGTACAACGCCGCCACCGGCACCTTCGTGCTGTGGTCCGACGCCGGGATCGGCAACAGCTACGCCGTCTACACCAGCCCCACCCCGACCGGCCCCTTCACCCGGCGCCCCAACCCGACGCTCGCCGTGGGCGGCGCCATCGACATGTCGCTCTTCGTCGACGACGACGGCACCGGCTACCTCATCCACAACACCGTGCAGGTCGCGGCCGGGCTCACCGCCGACATGGTCGTCGAGCAGCTCACCCCCGACTACCTCGGCACCACCGGCGCCAACGTCCGGCTCGGGCTCGGCGATGTCGAGGGCTTCGCCGTCTTCAAGCGCAACGGCGTCTACCACGCGCTGATGTCCGAACCCAGCTGCGCCTACTGCTCCGGCGGCACCGGCGAGATGACCGCCACCTCCATGCTCGGCCCCTGGTCCGGAGCCTGGTACGACCCGAACGGCGTGCACCAGAGCGGCCGGGCCGAACCCCGCTGGCGAGCCCGGCTCGTCAACGCCGACAACTGCGGCGGCCAGCCACTCGCCGTCCTGCCGGTCGCCCAGCAGAACGGCACCACCGGCTACTACTTCGTGTCGGACCGCTGGAACAACCGCGCTCCCAACGAGTCGCTCGCCAACTTCTTCATCGGCCCGATGAGCTTCACCGGCGACATTCTCAACACCATCGACTGCGTGAGCTCCTTCACCGCGTCGCTGGCGACCGGCACCGCGGGCACCTACAACAGCCTGCCGCAGCTCAACCAGGGCAGCGGCTTCGACGGCTTCCGCCACTACTGCGACATCACCTCCGCCGTCGAGCGGCAGCAGTCCTTCACCCCGTCGGCCTCCGGTGTCCTGACCGGCGCGTCGGTGACCACCTTCCAGTCCGGCGACCCCAACGCGCCGCTCTTCCTCGACATCGTCGACGCCGCGAACGGCACGGTGCTCGGCACGCAACCGGTGACGACCACCTGGGCTCCGAGCACGGCGAAAACCACTCCGGGGGTACGCGTCGACGCGGGCCACGCCTACCAGCTGCGCCTGCGGACGGCGGCCACGGTCGGCTGCTACGGGTTCGAGTACAACGACGGTGATCCGTACCCGGGTGGTGCGGAGAGCTACCGGGTCACCAGCGGTTCGACCTTCACCGCCGAACCGGCACGGGACCTCAAGTTCACCGTCGATGTCAGCCCGTTCGCGATCGGCGCCGAACTGCCGGGCGGCTACACCCGGTGCGCCGGCGAAGGGCAGGCGTGCACGTTCACCGGCACGCGGGTCGTCGCCTACGGCGCGGGCGGGTATGCGTACAAGCTGGTCAGCTCGCCGGTGACCTGCGGGGCGGCGGCGTTCGGCGGCGACCCGGCCTACGGGGTGACGAAGTCCTGCTACGTCGCCCCGGCGGGTGGACCCAGCGGCTACACCCTGTGCGCCGCCGAGAACGGGACCTGCAGCACCGGTGACATCCGGATGGTGGCCTACGGCGTGAACGGCGCGTTCGTGTACCGGCTCGCCAACGGGTCTGTCGCCTGCGGCAACGGAGCGTTCGGCGATCCCGCCTACGGTGTGGCCAAGTCCTGCTACAGCGCGCCCGTCGGCGGGCCGGGTAGTGGTTGGACATCGTGCGCGGGCGAGGGCGGCAACTGTTCCGCTGCCGCCGGGCAGGTCGTCGCCTACGGCGCGAACGGTGCGTTCACCGTCGCCACCACGACGGGCGGCAGCACCACCTGCGGTCCGGCCGCGTTCAGCGACCCGATCTACGGCGTCGCCAAGTCGTGCTACCTGCGAACGGGGGCTCCCTCGGGGTATGCGACCTCGTGCGCGGCGGCGGAATCGGGGACGTGTGCGTTCACCGGGGTCCGGACCGTCGCCTATGGTGCTGCGGGCCGGTTCGTGTACCGGTCCTTCACCGGCGGCACGCCGTGCGCGATCACCGTCTTCGGCACCGACCCGATCTACGGCGTCGCGAAGAACTGCTACCTCACGCCGTAAGCAATCGGTGGCGGGCGTGGCTCCCTGACCGTCATGGCGAGCTGGGAGTCACGCCCTGGTCTGAGTCCTCTGCTGGACAGCACTCTCGGCTTCACGGCATTCACCGGGTACATATACGCGGAGTATACTCCTAGTGTAGGTTCGCCGACGTGAGTGTTCCCTTGACTCTTCTCGGCCTGCTTGAGCGCGAGCCCAGCCACGGCTATGACCTCAAACGCGATTACGACGCATTCTTCGGACGCGGTCGGCCGCTCCCATTCGGACAGGTCTACGCCACCCTCGGTCGGCTTGCCCGGGACGGGAAGGTGGTGATGGACGAGGTGTCGCCCGGCGACGCGACGGAGCGCAAGCGGTATGTCATCACCGAAGCCGGCGCCACCGAGGTCGACGCTTGGCTCACCGAGCCGGTGGAGGCCGAGCCGCATCTGCAGACGATCCTGTTCGCCAAGGTCGTCCTCGCGCTGATGCTGGACCGGCCCGCTGAGCAGTATCTGGATGCCCAGCGGGGCAAGCACCTGGACCGGATGCGCGAGCTGACTGAGCTGAAGCGCACCGGCGGACTCGTCGACGGACTGCTCGCCGATCACGGCCTGTTCCATCTGGAGGCCGACCTGCGCTGGATCGACACCACCTCCGCGCGCCTCGACGCTCTGGCCAAGGCGGTGCGACCGTGACCACGGCTCTCGAGGCCCGGGACGTCGTGTCGTCCTTCGGCGAGACACCCGCCCTGCGAGGCGCCAGCATGACGCTTGCCCCTGGCGAGATCGTCGCTGTGATGGGTCCCAGCGGCTCCGGCAAGTCGACTCTGCTGCATTGCCTGGCCGGTATCCTCGTGCCGCAGCCGGGTCAGATCCGCTTCGGTAACCGCCGGGTCAGCCGTCCGAGCGTGTTGTTCGCCGATGAGCCGACCGGTTCGCTCGATCCGCTCACCGGGGAGCAGGTGATGGACCTGATGGTCGACTCGGCCCGCGCGGAAGGCGCGACCGTCGTCGTGGTCACCCACGAGGCCCGAGTCGGGGCGTACGCCGAACGGACCATCATCGTCCGCGACGGTGAGGTCACCTCGCTCGCGACCGGCTCGGTGCTGTCATGATCGGGCTCGGCCTGCGGCTGGTCCTCGCCAGCGGGCGGGAGGCTGCGGTTCGGCTGCTTGTCATCGCAGTCGCCGTCGGCGTCGGCACCGGCCTGCTGCTCGCCGTCCTGGCCTGCATCAACGCGACGCACGCGCAGAACGCCCGCTTCGGCTGGCTGAACACGGCCGTCGCACCGCCCGCCGCCTACGCCACAGCCGATCCGATGTGGTGGTCGCTCAGCCGGGACTATTTCGACGGCCAGACCATCGGCCGGGTCGATGTCGCCGCGATCGGTCCGCACGCCCCGGTGCCACCCGGCATTCCGCGGCTTCCCGGTCCGGGGGAGTATTACGCCTCACCAGCGCTGAGTGCCCTGCTGCATACGACCCCGGCTGCCCAGCTTGCTGACCGTTTCGCCGGCCACGAGATCGGCACGATGGGCGCCGCCGCTCTGCCCTCACCGGACTCGCTACTCGTCATCGTCGGCCGTACTCCCGCCGAGGCTTCCCGCCTGCCCTTCGCCAAGCAGGTCACACGCATCATGACAGCCGACCCGGGCAACTGCGCGGAGTGTTACGTCGGTACCCCGGCAGCCGGCATGGAGTTGGTCCTCGGCGTGGTGGCGGTCGCGCTGCTCTTCCCCGTCCTGATATTCATCGGCACCGCGACCCGGCTCGCCGCCACCCGTCGCGAGCAGCGCTTCGCGGCGATGCGCCTGGTCGGCGCCACTCCCGGACAGATCGCGGTACTGTCGGCGGTCGAGTCCGGACTGGCGGCAGTCGTCGGCACCGGGCTGGGCTTCGCGCTGTTCCTCACCTTCCGAGACCCGCTGGCTGAGATCCCGTTCACCGGAGTCCGGTTCTTCACCGACGACCTGAACCTGAACGTCATCGACGCGCTCGCAGTCGTCGTCGGCATCCCGCTCGGCACGGTGCTCGCCGCCAGGTTGGCCCTGCGCCGGGTGCAGATCTCCCCGCTCGGTGTGACCCGACAGATCACCCGGCGACCGCCTCGGCCCAGGCGGCTGATCCTGTTGGTGGTCGGCGTCGCGGAACTCGTCCTCATCCTCCTCGCCGGGCACCCGCGCACCACGACCGGCCAGCTCACGGCGTACCTGTCCGGTATTTTCCTGATCATGGTGGGACTGGTGGTCGCCGGTCCGTGGCTGACCCTGCTCGGCTCCCGAATGCTGGCCGGGCGGGCCAGCCGGGCGGCGACGCTGATCGCCGGGCGACGCCTCGCGGACAACCCGGCGGTCGCCTTCCGGGCGGTGAGCGGCCTGATGCTCGCGTTATTCGTGACGAGCGTCACCACCGGCGTTATCTCCACGTTCGTCGCCTACCGGGCCTCGTCGCCTGACAACGCGGTGGCCCACACCTCTATGCAGCTGGTCATCTGGCCGCGCGACCTCGCTCCTGGCCAAGCCGCACCGCAGGCCGCCCAGGTTCCGGCCGGGCTCGCCTCGATCCCCGGCGTGCGCAGCGTGAACGTCGTCTACCTCGCTCCGGACTACGGTAAACGGCCCGTGGGCCCCCCGAAGGTGCCCCGGATGCCAGCCCTGACCGCATGTGCCGGGCTGCCTCCGGAGTTCGGCAGCTGCCCGCCCGGGGCACAGGTGGCCGCGGTCCAGCCCAACCTGGTCGCCCCGGGCAGCAAATTCCTGTCCGCCGCCGAGCCCGCGGCCTGGGACGCCGCACCGTTCTCCGTGGATGACCTCCGGAAGCTTCCCCTGGTGTCCGTAGTGGTCGGCACGGACGGCTCGACGGCGGCGCTCGAGCAATCCCGGACCCTGCTGGAGATCGCGTTCCCAGGGACCGCCCGCCCGCCGGCGACCGAAACAGACGTCCAGAGCGACACCACCGGGTCGCTGGACCGGTACCAGCAGCTGGCCAACGTCGTGATCCTGGCCAGCCTGCCGATCGCCGGGTGCAGCCTGGCGGTCAGCGTGATCAGCGGCCTCACCGACCGCAGGCGCCCGTTCAGCTTGCTGCGGCTGGCTGGGATGCGCCTCGCCGAACTGCGCCGCGTGGTGCTGCTGGAGTGCGCAGTACCGCTGCTGACGGTCGCGATGCTCGCGATCGGCATGGGGTTCCTGACAGCCGAGCTGTTCCTGCGTACCCAATTCCGCTACACACTGGTGTCACCGGGCCCGACCTACCTCCTCCTCGTCGCAGCGGGGCTGGCCGGGTCGCTGGGCATCATCGCATCGACCATGCCGCTGCTGCGGCGAATCACCGGCCCGGAAACGGTCCGCAACGAGTGACCCGGTAGGGCGGTCGCGACTCAACCGAGCCGCAGCCGCGTATCCCCGGTTGCATGCAGCAACCGGGTATACGCTGACGGCTGCCTCGATCCGCTCGGCGTTGATACGGGTGAGTCAGTCGCTGACCAGGACCACGATGAGCTTTCGCGGACCGTGAACCCCCTCGACCCGCTGCAGTTCGATGTCGCTGGTCGCCGAGGGCCCGCTGATGAAGGTCAGCGGCCGACGCGGGTCGAGCCGCCCCAGCAGTTCCGGCACCCCGCGCACCACCTGGTCGGCCCGCACCACGCAGATGTGCCGATCCGGGATGAGCGTGACGGCCCGCCGCCCCTGATCGGGCGACCCGTCGAGCACGATCGTCCCGGTCTCGGCGGCCGCGGCGGTGCACGAGGTCAGCACGGTGTCGACCGCGTCCAGCTCGGCCCAGCTCAGCGACCCGTCGTCAACGACGGCAGCCGGCGGCGCCCACCCGTCAGGCAGCCCCGCCGGCACCACCACCCGCCCGGCGCTCTCGAGTACGGAGGCGAGCACGGCGGCGAAGTCAGCAGGAGTGGCGCGATGCACCGTGGCCTTGTAGTCGACGAGCCGGTCGGTCAGCAGCTCCAGCAGCTCGGGCGACCCAACCGGGGAACCGCCTGTCCGGTGGTAGTCCCGTGGGATCTCCACAGTCGAGGTTCGATCTCCCAGCGATGTCCGGATGCGCGCCAGGATCTCGTCGCGGGCAGACGGTGGAGTGCTCACGATTCTCCTCGGGTGCGCAGCCACCACTCGCGGAAGGTCTCCGTCGGCGGCAGCGGAACGTCACGGGTGGCGGTCCAGGCCGACGCGGGTGGCGGCAGCGACCGGATCCGGCCTCGTCGGCGCCCCAGCACCCGCCCGAGCCGCGCCGTGCGAGTGACGAAACCGAACCGGCGAGCGGAGGACATCACCCAGGCCGCCGCCCCCATGGCCAGCGATTCCGCCGACGGCAGCCGGTGCTCGGCGGCGTACTCCTCGACATGCCGCGCCCGCAGATGGACCAGGATGGACGGGATGTCGATCCGGACGGGGCACGCGTCGAAGCAGGCCCCGCAGAGTGTCGACGCGTAGGGCAGCGACGCGTTCTGCTCGACCCCGGTGAGCTGCGGGGTGAGGACCGCGCCGATCGGCCCGGGGTAGACCGAGCCGTAGGCGTGCCCGCCCGCGCGTTCGTAGACCGGGCACACGTTCAAACACGCGCTGCACCGGATGCAGTGCAGTGCCTCGCGGCCCACCTCGTCGGCGAGCACCGCCGTGCGCCCGTTGTCCAGGAGCACCAGGTGGAAGTCCTGCGGGCCGTCACCGGGGCTGACCCCGGTCCACATGGAGGTGTAGGGGTTCATCCGCTCGCCGGTGGAGGAGCGCGGCAGCAGCTGGAGGAAGACCTCCAGGTCGGTCCAGGTCGGCACCAGCTTCTCGATGCCCATGACGGTGATCAGGGTGTCGGGCAGGGTCAGGCACATCCGGCCGTTGCCCTCGGACTCGACGACGACCAGGGTGCCGGTCTCCGCGACGGCGAAGTTGGCGCCGGAGACCGCGACCTTCGCCGACAGGAACTTGCGGCGCAGGTGGCTGCGGGCGGCCATGGCGAGGCGGCGTGGTTCGTCGGTGAGGTCGGGATCGACGCCGGGCATCTCGCGCAGGAAGATCTCGCGGATCTCCGAGCGGTTGCGGTGGATCGCCGGCACCAGGATGTGCGAGGGGGTGTCGTGTCCGAGTTGGACGATCAGCTCGGCGAGGTCGGTCTCCCAGGCGGCGATGCCGGCCTGCTCCAGCGCTTCGTTGAGCCCGATCTCCTGGGTCACCATCGACTTGACCTTGACCACCTCGTCGGCCCCGGTCGCCTGCACGAGTTCGGTGATGATGCGGTTGGCCTCGACGGCGTCGCGGGCCCAGTGCACGGTGCCGCCGCGCGCGGTGACCTCCTGCTCCAGCCGGGCCAGGTGGTCGTCGAGCCGAGCCATGGTGGCGGCCTTGATCGCCTGCCCGGCGAGCCGCAGCTGCTCCCAGTCGTCGAGTTCGGAGACGACGGCGAGCCGTTTGGCCCGGATGGTGCCGGTGGCGTGCCCGAGGTTGCGGCGCAGCTGCGGGTCGGCGAGCGCCGTGCGGGCCGCCTGCGGGAAGGTCTGATCGCCGCGCAGCGCGCCGACACCGGGGGAGGAGTGGGCGGGCATGCCGAGGAAGACCTGGCTCATGACGCTCCTGCGGGTGCGTGCAGCGTCTCGACGGACGCGAGGATCTCGGCGAGGTGCAGGGTGCGTACGCCGGTCTGCAGCCGGGACAGCCCGCCGCCGATGTGCATCAGGCAGGACGAGTCGCCCGCGGTGACCGTCTCGGCCTTCGTGGCGAGCACGTGGCGCATCTTGTCGGCGAGCATGGCGGTGGAGGTGTCGGCGTTCTTCAGCGCGAAGGTGCCGCCGAAGCCGCAGCACTGGTCGGCGTCGGGCAGCTCGACCAGGGTCATCCCGCGGACCGCGCGCAGCAGCCGCAGCGGTTTGTCGTCCACCCGCAGCATGCGCAGCGAGTGGCAGGTCGGATGATAGGTGACCCGGTGCGGGAAGTAGGCCCCGACGTCGGTGGTCCCGAGCACGTCCACGAGGAACTCCGACAGCTCGAAGGTCTTCGCGGCCAGCGCGTGGGAGCGGTCGGCCAGGTCGGCGCGGCCGTGCCGCCGGGCGATGGCGGCGTGCTGGTGGCGCACCGAGCCCACGCACGAGCCGGACGGGGCGACGACGGCGTCGTACCCCTCGAAGGTCTCGGTGAAGTGCTCGACCAGCGGCAGCGCCTGGCGCTGGTAGCCGGTGTTGATGTGCATCTGGCCGCAGCAGGTCTGCGCGGCGGGGAAGTCGACCTGATGGCCCAGGCGTTCCAGCAGAGCGACCATGGCCTGCCCGACCTGGGGGAAGAGCGTGTCGGCCAGGCACGTGACGAACAGGGCGACGCGCACCGGTCAGCCCTTCCGTGGAACGGGTGTGGCCCGCGCCCGCTTGCGGGTGGTCGGGGCGCTCGACTCGCGGACGATCAGCTCCGGGCGGAAGACCACGTGCCGGTGCTCGTGCAGCTGCGGTTCGTTCGCCTCCTCCAGCAGCAGTTGGGTGGCGGCGCGGCCGAGCTGCTCGCGCGGCTGGCGCACCGAGGAGAGCGGCACGGCCGCGGCGGCGGCGAAGTCGATGTCGTCGTAGCCCACGATGGCCACGTCGTGCGGCACCTGCACCCCGCGCATCGTCATCTCCTGCAGCACGCCGAGCGCGAGCAGGTCGTTGGCGCAGAAGACCGCGGTGGGCCGGGTCTCCACGGGCAGGTCGGCGATCTCCTTGCCCGCGCGGCGCCCGGCCGCGACGGTCAAATTCGAGGTGGGTACGACCTGGAGCTCCTCCCCGCCGACGAGCGCCGAGACCAGCCCGGTGTGCCGGTCGGTGACCTGGGGCAGCGAGAACGGACCGCCGATGAAGGCGATCCGCCGGTGCCCCTGCTCGACCAGGTGCGCACCGGCGAGCTGGCCGCCGAGCACGTCGTCGACCGCCACCGAGCAGCGGTTGTGGCGACCGGAGCCCCGGTCGACCAGCACCACCGGGATGCCGCGCTCGATGAGCTGGTCCAGCCGCGCGTCGACGGAGTTGTCGACGGGGGTGATGAGCACGCCCAGCACCCGCTGCTCCTCGAGCACGTCGAGGTGGCGGCGTTCGCGGGCGGCGTCCTCACCGCTGTTGAAGATCATGATGTTGACCCCGCGGTCCTCGCCCGCCGTCTCGGCGCCGCGCAGCACGTCGGTGAAGAAGGGGTTGGCCAGGTCCAGCGCCACCACGGCGATGGTCTTGCTGCGGCCGGCGCGCAGCTGCCGCGCGGAGTCGTTGCGCACGTAGCCCAGCTCCGCGATCGCCGCCAGCACTCGCTGCCGGGTCGTGGCGGCCACCATGGCGGGATGGTTGAGCACGTTGCTCACCGTCCCGATGGAGACGCCGGCCCGCTGGGCGACCTCCTTGATATTGCTGGTGGCCATGGCTCCTCGAAGTGTTCGGTGCTGCGCTCGCCACTGTCCGGAGTGTCCGGACGGGCTGTCGCGCTCATTGTCGCTGGCGGCTTCACCCTACGCAGGAAATGAAACGTGTCAACTGTCGTTCAACGGCGAAGGTCTCAATTTAGCGCTGGCCGGAGCATTCCCGAAACAAGTGATTGACAGTCGCGCAACGGGATCGTAGCGTTCGAGCCCGGCAAGCTAGAAACGATTCAATCAAGGTTTCAGTCCAGCGAGGGGAGGTAGGCAGTGGGCACCGACGACGACCAGACAGCGGTTCTGCTCCAGGTCGACCGGCTGACCGTGGAGTTCCCCGGCGTCCGCGCCCTGGACGACGTGCACTTCGACGTCCGGCCCGGCGAGGTGCACGCCCTGGTGGGCGAGAATGGCGCGGGCAAGTCCACGCTGCTCAAGGTGCTCGGCGGCCTGCACCGGCCCAGCGCCGGTGAGATCCGGCTGAGCGGGAGCACCTACCGGCCGCGCCGGCCCGCCGACGCCCTGCACGCCGGCATCGCGGTGATCTACCAGGAGTTCAACCTCTACCCCGACCTCACCGTCGCGGAGAACGTGTTCTCCGGCCGCGAGCCCTACCACCCGCTCACCCGCGGCATCGACTACGCGCAGATCAACCGCCGGGCCGCCGAGCTCTTCGAGGTGCTGGGCGTGAGCATCGACCCGACCGCCACCGTCGGCACGCTGACCGTTTCCGAGCAGCAGCTCGTCGAGATCGCGAAGGCGCTGTCGGTGGACGGCCGCATCATCGTGATGGACGAGCCCACCGCGGCGCTCTCCGCCGACGAGGTGACCCGCCTGCTCGACGTGGTCCGCCGACTCCGGTCCGAGGGCCGCAGTGTGGTCTACGTCAGCCACCGCCTCGACGAGGTCTTCGCCGTGGCGGACCGGGTCACCGTGCTGCGCGACGGCCGCCACGTGCGCACCGCCGAGATCACCGCGACCGACCAGGAAGAGCTGGTGCGGCTGATGGTCGGCCGCGACATCTCCTCGGTCTTCCACCGCGAGGAGGTCCAGGAGGGCGCGCTGGTGCTGGAGCTCGACGGCGTCAGCGCCGGCCGCCAGCTGCGCGGCATCTCGCTGAAGGTGCGGGCGGGGGAGATCGTCGGCATCGGCGGCGTCGCCGGTGCGGGCCAGCCGGAGCTGTCGCAGGTCATCTTCGGCGCGCTGGCGGTCTCCGCGGGCGCGATGACGATGGACGGCAGGGCGTACAAGCCGAAGAGCCCGGCCGACGCGATGGCCGCCGGTGTCGGTTTCCTGCACGAGGACCGCAAGGCCGCCGGCATCCTGCCCGACCTGTCGGTGCGCGACAACCTGACCATCTCGGTGCTGCACCGGGTGCGCGCCGCCGCCACCCGGCTGCTGTCCCCGGCGGCGCAGACCGCCGTCTTCGCCGACTACCGCAAGCGGCTGGCGATCCGGACCACCGGTCCCGACCAGCTCATCGGCCAGCTCTCCGGCGGCAACCAGCAGAAGGTCCTCTTCGGGCGGGCGCTCGCACCGGGCGGGCGGCTGCTCATCCTCAACGAGCCCACCCGCGGCGTCGACATCGGCGCCAAGGTGGAGATCCACCACCTGATCAACGAGGTCACCGCCGACGGCACCGCCGTACTGATGATCTCCAGCGACCTGCCCGAGCTGCTGGGCGTCAGCGACCGTGTCTACGTGCTCGCCGCCGGCGAGATCGTCGGGCACCTGGAAGGCCAGGACCGCACCGAGGAGAACGTCATCGCCTGCGCCACCACCGGGCGCCGAATCTTCTCGGAGGTGAGCGCGGCATGACCGACGCGCTGCGCAAGGCCCCGCTCGCGCTGCCGCTGCTCGCCGTGGCGCTGGTGCTCGCCGTCACCACCAACAGCTTCCTCACCGTCGGCAACCTGGAGAACGTGCTCGTCGCGGCGGCGATCGTGGCCATCCCCGGACTCGCCATGACGTTCTGCCTGGCGATGGGCGAATTCGACCTCTCCATCGGCTCGACCGTCTCGCTCGCCGGGGTGGTGTGCTGCTCCTCGATCATCGACGGGATGCCGGCGCTGCTCGCCATGGCGCTGGCGCTCGTCGTCGGCGCGGTGATCGGGCTCGCCAACGGACTGGTCGTCACCAAGCTCGGCGTCACACCGTTCATCGCCACGCTCGCCACCCTCGTCATCGTGCGCGGCCTGTCCCTGGCCTACACCGACGGGCACGACCAGATCGTCAGCTCGGCGGCGCTGAAATACCTGGTGGGCGGGCGTCCGCTGGGCGTACCCATGCCGATCCTGCTGGCCGTGCTCTGCACGGCGCTGGCCTGGTGGACGGTGAACCGCACCCGCTTCGGCCGCTGGGTCTGCGCCGTCGGCTCCAACCGCGAGGCGGCCCGGGTTTCCGGCCTGCCGGTGGACCGGATCCGGATCGCGGTCTACATGCTCGTCGGCGTGGCCGGCGGCTTCTGGGGCCTGCTCATCTCCAGCCAGTTGCAGAAGGGCAACGGGCAGCTGGGCATGGGCTTCGAGCTCGACGCGATCACCGTGGTCGTGCTCGGCGGCACCGCGCTGCTGGGCGGCCGAGCCTCGGTGATCGGCACCCTGCTCGGCGCGGTGCTGATCGAGACGATCCGCAACGGGCTGAACCTGCTCAACACCCCGCCGGCCTTCCAGCGCATCAGCGTCGGGCTGCTGCTCATCGCCGCGCTCGCGCTGCTGGGGCTGCGCCGCCGGACCGTCAAGGCCGCACCGGTCCCCGTCACCGTCAGGGAGGCTGCCGCATGAGCACCACGACCGAGACCAGCACGCCGGTGGAGCCGCCCCGACAGCCGGGCCAGGACCGGGCACCCATGGCGCGCCCGTCCCTGGGCCGGCTCTGGGACACCTGGGGCGTCACCGCGATCCTGCTGATCCTGCTCGCGCTGACCCCGCTGTTCGCCCCGGACTTCATGGAGCTCGAGAACCTGCAGTCGGTGCTGCGGGAGAGCGCCTACCTGGGCATCGTCGCGGCGGGGATGACCTTCGCCATCGCCAGCGGCGCGTTCGACCTGTCGGTCGGCGGGCAGCTGGCCCTGGTCAGCGTCGTCACCCTGATGGCCTACTCGGCCGGCGGCACCGCCGCCGCGATCGGTGCGGCGGTCGCGACCGGGCTCGCCTGCGGGCTGGTCAACGCCGGGCTGATCACCAGGCTGCGGGTGCCCCCCTTCGTGGCGACGCTGGGCACGCTCTTCGTCTTCCGCGGGGTGGCCTACATCCTGACCCAGGACGGGCCCAAGACCCTGCCCTACGACCAGATCGACTCGCCGTTCGTGAAGATCGGCGGGCTCAACGTGGCGGGCCTGCCGCTGCCGTTCGTCATCATGCTCGCGGTGTACGGCGCGGCCTGGATCATCCTGCGCCGCACCGCCACCGGCCGCCGGATCCTGTCCTACGGGTCGTCCCCGGCGGCGGCACGGTTCTGTGGCATCTCGGAGAACCGCATCCGAGTCATCGTCTTCGCCCTGGTGGGAGTGAGCGTCGGCATCGCCGCGCTGACATACATCACCCGGGTGTGGACCGCCGACGGTTCGGCCCAGGACGGGTTCGAACTCAAGGTGATCGCCGCGGTCGTCCTCGGAGGCACCAGCCTCAAGGGCGGCAAGGGCACTCTGATCGGCACCTTCTCCGCGGTGCTGCTGGTCAGCGTGCTCAACGATGTCCTCGTCAGTCAAGGGGTGCCGTCGGCATACCAGCGCATCGTGCTGGGCTGCGTGCTGATCGTCGCCCTGACCATCGACGGGTTGCGGACCCGCTTCGCCGTACCGGGCTCCTTCCGGCGCGCGGTGGCGGGCCTGGCCGCGCGACCGTCCGCGTCGGGCGGGGCGTGACAGCACACCGGAGCCGGGTGCCCACCTGCGTTCCAGCTATCGCAATCGCAATTTGAAACGAATCAACCACCTCCCGATCCATACCGAAAGGAACCTCCGCGATGTTGAAGAAGGGTCTTCTCCCGCTCGCCCTCGTCGGCGCGCTGGCCCTCGCAGGCTGCTCGGACTCCAACAAGACGGGCTCTGACGCCCCCAAGGACGACAAGGTCGTGGTGGGCTTCTCGGTCTACGACATGCAGTACGAGTTCTTCCAGAAGATGGAGGCCGGCACCAAGGCCGCCGTGCTCGCCAAGGGCTGGGAGTACAAGCTGCACGACGAGAAGAGCGACGAGAACGAGATGGTCACCGGCGCCCAGGCGCTCATCGACCAGGGCGTCGACGTGCTGATCATCAGCCCGTTCAAGCCCAGCGCGCTCGGCCCGATCATCGCCAAGGCTAAGGCGAAGAACGTCCCGGTCATCGTGGACGACATCGGCGGCGGCGGCGCGCCCTACGATGCGATCGTCATCTCCGACAACGCCGGCGGCGGCAAGCTCGCGGCCGAGTTCATGGCGAAGCAGATCGCGGCGAACGGCAAGACCAGCAAGAACGTCGCCTCGATCACCTGCGAGCCGTCGGCCGTCTACGCCGCCCGCCGTAACGCCGGCTTCAAGGAGGCGATCGAGGGCCTGGGCTTCAAGGTCGTCGCCGAGCTCTCCGGCAACTCGAAGGCCGAAGAGGGCTACAAGGTCATGAAGGACATCCTGGCCAAGAACCCCGACGTCGCGGGCGTCTTCTCCTGCAACGACCCGATGGGTGTCGCCGCCGCCAACGCGGTCAAGGACGCCGGTAAGAACCCGGTCACCGACATCGTCACCGTCGGCTTCAACGCCGACCCCGAGGCGCTCACCGCCATCAAGGCCGGCGGCCTCGCCGCGACCGTCGCGCAGGACCCCACGGCGATGGGCGCGCTCACCGTGAAGCTCGCCGAGCAGGCGCTCGCCAAGACGGCGATCACCTTCGGCAACGCCGCCGAGCGCGAGGTCTTCAACCCGGTGAAGCTCGTCAACAAGGAG
Organism: Allocatelliglobosispora scoriae; assembly: GCF_014204945.1. Taxonomy (NCBI): domain Bacteria; kingdom Bacillati; phylum Actinomycetota; class Actinomycetes; order Micromonosporales; family Micromonosporaceae; genus Allocatelliglobosispora; species Allocatelliglobosispora scoriae. The sequence goes on along the minus strand of NZ_JACHMN010000001.1, from coordinate 1,320,022 downwards.
AACGTCGACTCCGTCAAGTAATCCACCCCTCGCTGGGCGCGGGTGGGCGGCACCTGCCACCCGCGCCCGGCGTCGGCGGCCGGGCGCGGCGCGCTCTGCACGCCAGCGACATCCGCCGCAGCAGCACAGGAGATAGATGATGAACGACCACGCCGCTGTCAAAGCCGCCCTGCGCGCCATGCGTATCGAGACGCCATCGTGGGCGTACGGCAACTCGGGCACGAGATTCAAGGTCTTCGCGCAGGCGGGGGTTCCCCGCAACGCGTACGAGAAGGTCGCCGACGCGGCGATGGTGCACCGCCTGACCGGCGTGGCGCCCAGCGTGGCGCTGCACATCCCCTGGGACCGGGTCGACGACTTCGCCGACCTGACCCGGTTCGCCGCCGACCAGGGCATCGCGCTCGGTGCGATCAACCCCAACGTCTTCCAGGAGAACGACTACAAGCTCGGCAGCGTCTGCAATCCCGACGCGCGCGTCCGCCGCAAGGCGATCGACCACCTGCTGGAGTGCGTGGACATCATGGACGTCACCGGTTCGTCGGTGCTGTCGCTGTGGTTCGCCGACGGCACCAACTACGCCGGGCAGGACTCCATCGCCGTCCGGCAGGACCGGCTCGCCGACGCCCTGCGCGAGGTCTACGACCGGCTCGGCGCCGACCAGCGGATGCTGGTCGAGTACAAGTTCTTCGAACCGCACTTCTACACCATGGACGTGCCCGACTGGGGCACCTCGTTCGCGCACTGCATGGCACTGGGCGACAAGGCCCAGGTGCTGGTCGACACCGGCCACCACGCGCCGGGCACCAACATCGAGTTCCTGGTGACCGTGCTGCTGCGCTTCGGCAAGCTCGGCGGCTTCCACTTCAACAGCCGCAACTACGCCGACGACGACCTGATGGTCGGCGCGGCGGACCCGTTCCAGCTCTTCCGCATCGCCCACGAGCTGGTGCGCGCCGACGTGATCCGGCCCGACTCCGGGGTGGAGTACATGCTCGACCAGTGCCACAACCTCGAGGCGAAGGTGCCGGCGCTGGTCCGCTCGGTCCTCAACGTCCAGGAGGCCGTCGCGAAGGCCCTGCTCGTCGACGCCGACGCGCTCGCCACCGCGCAGCAGGCCGGTGACGTGCTCGCCGCGCACGGCGTCCTGATGGACGCGTTCGCCACCGACGTCCGCCCGCTGCTGGCGGAGCTGCGCGAGGAGATGGGCATCGACCCGGACCCGATCGCCGCCTACCACGCCTCCGGCTACCAGCGCAAGATCGAATCCGAACGAGCCGACGGCCAGCAGGCCGGATGGGGAGCCTGACCAGCGATGAGCACAGCAGACAGCGACACCTCGACCGCTGACCTCTCCACCCCCGCCGAGCTGGTCGCCCGGTCGCGCCGCCTCGGCGCCGACCCGCGCAACACCAACTTCGCCGGGGGCAACACCTCCGCCAAGGGCACCGGCATCGACCCGGTGACCACGGACCCGGTGGAGCTGCTGTGGGTGAAGGGTTCCGGCGGCGACCTGGGCACGCTGACCGAGTCCGGGCTCGCGGTGCTGCGGCTGGACCGGCTGCGCGCGTTGGCCGGGTCCTACCCCGGGGTGGAGCGCGAGGACGAGATGGTCGCCGCGTTCGACCACTGCCTGCACGGCCGCGGCGGGGCCGCCCCGTCGATCGACACCGCGATGCACGGACTGGTCGACTCCGCGCACGTGGACCACCTGCACCCGGACTCGGGCATCGCGTTCGCGACCGCCGCCGACGGTCCGAAGCTGACCGAGGAGTGCTTCGGCGACCGCGTGGTCTGGGTGCCCTGGCGGCGACCGGGCTTTCAGCTGGGCCTCGACATCGCCGAGATCAAGCGGGCGAACCCGCAGGCGATCGGCGTGATCCTCGGTGGACACGGCATCACCGCGTGGGGCGACACCAGCGACGGGTGCGAGGCGAACGCGCTGGAGATCATCCGCACCGCGCAGGCCTTCATCGACGAGCGAGGCCGGCCGGAGCCCTTCGGTCCGGTGCTCGCGGAGTTCTCGGCACTGCCCGAGGCGGAGCGCCGGGAGCGGGCCGCCGCACTCGCCCCGGTGCTGCGCGGGCTCACCTCCACCGACCGCGCCCAGGTCGGCCACTTCACCGACAGCGACGTGGTGCTGGACTTCCTGTCCCGGCAGCGCCTCGGCGAGCTGGCGGCGCTGGGCACCTCGTGCCCGGACCACTTCCTGCGTACCAAGGTGCGCCCGATGGTCCTCGACCTTCCGCCCACGGCGCCGCTCGCGGACACCATCGCCCGGCTGAGCGAGCTGCACGCCGCCTACCGGGAGGACTACGCCCGCTACTACACCGACCACGCCGAGCCCGACTCGCCGCCGATGCGCGGTGCGGACCCGGCCATCGTGCTGGTGCCGGGCGTCGGCATGTTCTCCTTCGGCGCGACCAAGCAGACCGCGCGGGTGGCCGGGGAGTTCTACACCAACGCGATCAACGTGATGCGCGGCGCGGAGGCGATCTCCACCTACGCCCCGATCGACGAGCGGGAGAAGTTCCGCATCGAGTACTGGGCCCTGGAGGAGGCGAAGCTCGCCCGGCTGCCCAAGCCGAAGCCGCTCGCCGCGCGGATCGCGCTCGTCACCGGCGGCGGATCCGGCATCGGCCGGGCCATCGCGCACCGGCTCGCCGCCGAGGGCGCCTGCGTCGTCGTCGCCGACCGCGACGGCGAGGCCGCCACCCGGGTCGCCGCCGAACTCGGCAGCGAGGACACCGCGATCGGCGTCGTCGCCGACGTCACCGACGCCGCCGCGCTCGCCGTGCTCGTCCGGGCCGCCTGCCTCGCCTTCGGCGGGCTCGACCTCGTCGTCAACAACGCCGGGCTGTCGGTCTCCAAGCCGCTGCTGGAGACGACCGAGGCCGACTGGGACCTGCAGCACGACGTGATGGCCAAGGGCTCGTTCCTCGTCTCCCGGGAGACCGCACGGGTCATGATCGCGCAGGGGATGGGCGGCGACATCGTCTACATCTCCAGCAAGAACAGCGTCTTCGCCGGTCCGAACAACATCGCCTACAGCGCGGCCAAGGCCGACCAGGCCCACCAGGTCCGGCTGCTCGCGGCTGAACTCGGCGAGCACGGCATCCGGGTCAACGGCGTGAACCCCGACGGCGTCGTCCGCGGGTCGGGGATCTTCGCCGGTGGCTGGGGCGCGAAGCGGGCGGCCGTCTACGGGGTTCCCGAGTCCGAGCTGGGCGCCTACTATGCCCAGCGCACCCTGCTCAAGCGCGAGGTGCTGCCCGAACATGTGGCGAACGCCGTGTTCGTGCTGACCGCGGGCGAGCTGTCGCACACCACCGGTCTGCACGTGCCGGTCGACGCCGGGGTCGCCGCGGCGTTCCTGCGCTGACCCGGCGCCCGTCCCACCCGACCAGTCTCGAAGGAGAGATCAGATGACAAGCACGGACGCCCCTTCGATCCCGCTGACGCGGGTGCCCGCCCGGCCGGTCCGGGTCGGCCTGGTCGCGGGTGGGCTGGGTGCCTACTGGCCGCAGTTCCCCGAGCTGCTGCCGCAGCTGGAGGCGAGCGCCCGCGAGGTGAGCCGACGGCTGGGCGGGATCGGCGCGCACGTCACCGACGTCGGGTTCATCTCCGACGCGCAGGAGGCGGCGAAGGCGGGGGAGCGGCTGCGGGTGGCGGGCTGCGACATCGTCGTGGTCTTCATGACGACCTACATGACCGCCACGATGGTGCTGCCGATCGCCCAGCGGACCGGCGTGCCGGTGCTCTTCATCAACCTGCAGCCGACCGAGGCGATGGACCACCCGGCCATGACGACCGGGACGTGGCTCGCCTACTGCGGGGCGTGCCCGCTGCCGGAGGTCGCCAACGCGCTGCACCGGTCGGGGATCGAGTTCCGGTCGGTCTCGGGCTACCTCGCCGACGAGCGGGCCTGGGGCAAGATCACCGGCTGGGTCAAGGCGGCGGGCGTACGCGCATCGCTGCGCGAGTCCCGGCACGGGCTGATGGGCCACCTCTACCCCGGCATGCTCGACGTGTCGACCGACCTCACCATGGTCAGCGCCCACTTCGGTGGGCACATGGAGGTCGTGGAACTCGACGACCTGCGGGTCCGGGTCGCCGCCGTGACCGACCGGCAGCGCGCGGACAAGCTGGCTCAGGCACACGAGATCTTCGAGATCGCCGACTCCGTCGTCACCGAGGACCTGGAGTGGGCCGCCACCGTCGCGTGTGGACTCGACGCGATGGTGGCCGACTTCGACCTGCACTCGCTCGCCTACTACCACCGGGGTCTCGACGGCGAGCTGCACGAGCGCCTCGGTGCCGGGCTGATCCTCGGTGCGTCGCTGCTCACGGCCCGGGGCATTCCGGCGGTGGGCGAGTACGAGCTGCGTACCAGCCTCGCCATGCTCATCATGGACCGGCTCGGCGGCGGCGGCTCCTTCACCGAGCTGCAGGCGCTCAACTTCCGCGACAACGTCGTGGAGATGGGCCACGACGGCCCGGGCCACCTCGCGATCAGCGACCGCCGCCCGCTGCTGCGCGGGCTCGGCGTCTATCACGGCAAGCGCGGCTGGGGGGTGTCGGTGGAGTTCACCGTCGCGACCGGCCCGGTGACGCTGCTCGGCGTGGGGCAGCGCCGCGACGGCAAGTACGTGCTGGTCGCCTCCGAGGGCACCGTCGTCGACGGCCCCGTGCTTGCCATCGGCAACACCACCTCGCGGGTCGACTTCGGCTGCCACCCCGGCGACTGGACCGACACCTGGAGCGCGAGCGGAGTCGGCCACCACTGGGCGCTGGGCACCGGCCACCGGGTGGCGGAGCTGCGCTGCCTCGCGGAGCTGCTGGAGATGGAATTGGTGGTCGTCCAGCCATGACGACCTCCCGCGCGGTGACGGTGGCCGCAGCGGACCTCGGCGCGTCCAGCGGCCGGGTGATGCTCGCCCGGGTCGGCCCGGACCTGCTCGACCTGACCGAGGTACACCGGTTCGGCAACCAGTCGGTCCAGCTCGGCGGCACGCTGCACTGGGACGTGCTGGGGCTCTACCGGGGCGTCCTCGACGGGTTGCGCGCGGCGGGCATCGCCGCGCGGAGCAGCGGCGGGCTCGACGGCATCGGCATCGACTCGTGGGCGGTCGATTACGGGCTGCTCGACGGCACCGGCGCACTGGTCGGCAACCCGGTGTCCTATCGGGACCGGCGCACCGAGGGCGTGATGGGCAAAGTGCTCGCCCAGGTCGGCGCCGAGCACCTCTACGCGGTGACCGGGCTGCAGAACCTCCCTTTCAACACCATCTACCAGCTCGTCGCCGCGCGGGAAACACCCGCCGCGCAGGCGGCCCGCCGAATGCTGCTCCTGCCGGACCTGCTCGCCTACTGGCTGACCGGCGAGGAAGGCGCGGAGATCACCAACGCCTCCACCACGGGGCTGCTCGACGCCCGCTCCGGCGGCTGGGCGACCGACCTGATCACCGGTCTGGGCTTGCCTCCAAAGATCTTCCCGCCGCTACGTCGTCCCGGCGACTGGGTCGGTCTGCTCCGGCCCGATGTGGCGGTCGAGACCGGCTTGGACGAGGACGTCCCGGTGCTCGCGGTCGGCTCGCACGACACGGCTTCGGCGGTGGTCGGCGTTCCGGCGGAGGGCGACCGCTTCGCCTACATCTCCTGCGGCACCTGGTCGCTGGTCGGGGTGGAGCTCGATGCCCCGGTGCTCACCGACGCCAGCCGTCAGGCCAACTTCACCAACGAGGCCGGCGTCGACGGCACGGTGCGCTACCTGCGCAACGTCATGGGCCTGTGGCTGCTGCAGGAGTGCCTGCGCACCTGGCAGGCGCAGGGCTCGCCGGCCGACCTGGAGACGCTGCTGCGCGAGGCCGCCGCCCAGCCGCCCTTCGCCAGCGTGGTCGACCCCGACGACCCGGTGTTCCTGCCGCCGGGGGACATGCCCGCGCGGATCGCGGACTACTGCTCGCGCACCGGTCAGCCGGTGCCGTCGTCGCGGGCGGCGATGGCCCGGGCCATCCTGGAGAGCCTGGCGATCGCGCACGCCCGTGCGGTTCGGCAGGCGCAGGAGCTGTCCGGACGCTCGGTCGAGGTGGTCCACATGGTCGGCGGGGGATCGCGCAACGAGCTGCTCTGCCAGCTCACCGCGGACGCGTGCGGGCTGCCGGTCACCGCCGGGCCGGTGGAGGCGACGGCGCTGGGCAACGCGCTGGTCCAGGCGCGGGCGCTGGGCGCGGTCTCCGGCGGGCTGAGCGACCTGCGGTCGCTGCTGCGCAAGCACAACCCTCTGCGGGGGTACGCGCCTCAGTCCACCCGGGGGCGCGACGGTAGTACCGCATGGGCGCGGGCGGAGGCGCGGGTCCACGGCTGAGGCCGCAGTTCGACCGCACTTTTGAAACGATTCACCACTGTTCTACAGCGTTCCCTGCACCGTCCTTCCGTCCCTGGAGGTCGTCTCGATGGTCCGCACGCCAGCACGTCTCCTCTCCCTTCTCGTCAGTACCCTCCTTCTCGGCGGCACGGTGCTGTCCGGCACCACCACCGCCCAGGCCCACTCCGCCCTGTCGGCCGACCCGCAGCCGGCGGGCTTCGCCGTCGGTGCGCGCTGGATCTGGACCGCGTCCAGCAGCGCCGACCAGTGGGTCGCCTTCCGCAAGACCGTCGACCTGACCGCCGCTCCCAGCTCGGCGCTGACCAGCATCGCGGTCGACTCGAAATACTGGCTGTGGGTCAACGGCACCCTGGTCACCTTCGAAGGCGGCCTCAAACGCGGGCCCAACCCCACCGACACCTACTACGACGAGAAGGACCTCGCGCCCTACCTGACGGCCGGGCGCAACACGATCGCGATCCTGGCCTGGAACTTCGGCAAGGACGGCTTCTCGCACAAGAGCAGCGGCCAGGGCGGCCTGCTCGTGCAGTCCGACATCGTCGTCGGCGGCACGACCGCCCGGGTGGTCAGCGACAGCTCCTGGCGGGCGGTCAACCACCCCGGCTACCAGCACGAGACGACCGGCACCCAACCCAACTACCGGCTGTCGGAGTCCAATGTCTACTACGACGCCCGCACCGCCGGGCCGATGGCCAACTGGCAGTCAGGCTCCTTCACCGACACCTCCTGGGCCACCGCGACCGATAAGGGCGCCGCCGGAGCCGCGCCGTGGAACGCGCTGGTCAAGCGGCCCATCCCGGCGTTGCGGTTCAGCGCGCTGCGCGACTACGCCAACGCCGCCTCGCTGCCGACACAGGGCAACGGCGGCGTGATCAGCGCCAAGCTGCCCTCCAACATCCAGGTCACGCCCTACCTCAAGGTGAACGCCCCGGCGGGCCTGACCATCGGGGTGCGCACCGACCACTACAACGACGGCGGCGAGGCCAACGTCCGGGCCACCTACGTCACCACCGGCGGCGTCCAGGAGTTCGAGGCGCTCGGCTGGATGAGCGGCACCGCCGTGGAGTACACCGTCCCCGCCGGGGTCACGATCACGGCGCTGCAGTACCGGGAGAGCGGCTACGACACCGACATGGCCGGCTCCTTCACCAGCAACGACGCGTTCTTCAACACGCTGTGGACCAAGGCCGCGCGCACCATGTACCTGAACATGCGCGACAACTACTTCGACTGCCCGACCCGCGAGCGCGCCCAGTGGTGGGGCGACGTGGTCAACCAGCTCAAAGAGGGCTTCTACACCTTCGACATCCGCTCCCAGGACCTGGGCCGCAAGGCGATCAACGAGCTGACCGCCTGGCAGAAGACCGGCGGCGAGCTCTACTCCCCGGTCCCGGCCGGCAGCTGGAGCAGCGAGCTGCCCACGCAGATGCTCGCCTCGGTCTGGTCGCTGTGGACGTTCTACACCTACACCGGGGACTCCGTCACGGTCGGCAACGCCTACCCGGAGGTCAAGAAGTACCTGAACCTGTGGACGCTCGACGCCGACGGGCTCGTCAACCACCGGGCCGGGAACTGGGACTGGGAGGACTGGGGCGCCAACATCGACGCCCGGGTGCTCGACAACGCCTGGTACTACCTGGCATTGGACACCGCGATCAAGATGGCGCAGCTGACCGGCAACACCGGTGACGTCGCCGGGCTGCAGGCGAAGCGGACCAGCATCGCCAACAACTTCAACCGGGTGCTGTGGCGTCCGGCGCAGGGGGAGTACCGCTCGCCCGGCTACGGCGGCGACACCGACGACCGCGGCAACGCCCTCGCCGTGGTGGCCGGACTGGCCGCGCCGTCGACCTACCCGGCGATCGTCAACGTGCTGGGCGCCCACCAGAACGCCAGCCCGTACCTGGAGTTCTACGTGCTGGAGGCGCTCTACCTGATGGGAAACCCGGCCGCGGCCGAGGCCCGGATGCGCTCGCGTTACGCCTCCCAGGTCAGCGACCCGGGCTACACGCTGTGGGAGCTGTGGAGCAAGGGCGGCGGCGGGACCGACAACCACGCCTGGAACGGCGGCCCGCTCTACGTGCTCTCCGCCTACGCCGCGGGGGTCCGACCGACGCAGCCCGGGTACGCGGCCTACCAGGTCACGCCGCAGGTCGGCGGGTTCAGCTCGCTCGACGTGGCGGTGCCGACGGTGAAGGGGACGATCGACGTCGAGCTGAGCCGTCCGTCGGGCACCCAGGCGAGCCTGAAGGTGGTCTCCCCGGCGGGCACCACGGCGTCGATCGGCGTACCGAAGCTCGGCATGAGCGCGGTGACGATCACCGCCAACGGCACCACCGTCTACACCGGCGGCGCGCCCACCGGCAGCGTGGCCGGGCTGGCCTACCAGAGCAGCGACGCGAACTTCGTCTACTTCACCGCCGCGCCGGGCACCTGGATTTTCGGCGAGACCGGCACCGGCGGCACCGTCCCCGGCGCGGGCAACATCGCCCAGGGCAAGCCGGTGACGAGCAACAACTCGCTGGAGAACAGCGACTGGGGTCGGGCGAGGCTGACCGACGGCACCCTGAACAGCGTCGCCGGCTCGCGCGGCTACACCAGCGACTACACGCTGAACCCCGATGTCAGCGGCGCACCGGTCTGGGTCGAGGTCGACCTCGGCGCCGACACCGACCTGGACGCGCTGCGGCTCTTCCCGCGTACCGACACCACCGCCACCGGCGGGGGAACCCCGGGCTTCCCGGTGGACTTCACGATCCAGGCAAGAGCCAACGGCGCCGGCTCCTACACGACGGTCCGCACGGTGACCGGGCAGGCCAATCCGAACGGGGTGCCGCAGACCTACGGCTTCACCCCGACCCGGGCCCGCTACCTGCGCGTGCAGGCCACCAGGCTGGGCGCGCCCGCGCACGACGAGGCGGGCGTCTACTACCGGCTGCAGTTGGCCGAACTCGCCGTGCCGCCCGCGCACACCGTGGTCACCGCGAGCGACACGCTGGAGAACGGCGACTGGAACCGGGCCTTCGCCTTCGACGGCACCACCACCAGCGTCGGCGGGGCGAAGGGCTACACCAGCAACGAGTTCCCCGGGCCGGCCGTCGGCGGGGTATGGGTCGAGCTGGACCTCGGCGTCGACCGTCCGATCTCGACGCTGACGCTCTTCCCGCGGACCGACACGGCCGCGTCCGGAGGCGGCACCGCGGGCTTCCCGGTCGACTTCACCATCGCCACCAGGGCTTCGGGCAGCGGGACCTACACCACCGTCCGCACCGTCACCGGGCAGGCCAACCCCAACGGGACGGCGCAGTCCTACGTGCTGACCGCCACCACCGCCCGCTACGTACGGGTCCTCGTCACCCGGCTGGGTACCCCCGCCGCCGATGAGCCGACCCGGTTCCGTTTTCAGCTGGCCGAGCTCCGGGTCGGCTGATGCGCAGATCAGAGAGGAAGTCATCGATGCGTCGTCCCGCGTTCATCGTCACGCTCCTGCTGTTCGTGGCAGGCCTCACCGGGCTCGCCGCCGCCCCGGCGTCGGCCGCCTACACCACCACCATCGTCAACTTCGACTCCGCCGGCAACCAGGTCACCCGCTACGACGTCGCGGGCAACGCCGTCGACGCGCACGACGGCGACCTGGCCCTGTTCGGCGGCCGCTACTACCTCTACGGCACCAGCTACGACTGCGGCTACGCGCTGTCGACCACCGGCACCCCGTTCTGCGGGTTCAAGGTCTACAGCTCCAGCGACCTTCAGGGCTGGACCGACGAGGGCTTCCTCTTCGACGCCGCGAACGCGCTATGGCAGGGCCGATGCGCTCCGCCGCGCTACGGCTGCTACCGCCCGCACGTGGTCTTCAACGCGGGGACCGGACAGTACGTCCTGTGGATCAACAGCTACGACAACGCCAGCGGCTACCACGTCTTCACCTCGGCCACCCCGGCCGGCCCGTTCACCGAGGTGGCCGAGCCGACGATCGCGCTGATGGGCACGCCCGGCAGCTTCGTCAACGGCGACCACGACCTGTTCGTGGACGACGACGGCACGGCGTACCTCGCCTACACCGACATCCGCAGCGGCCACGACCAGGTCATCGAGCGGCTCAACGCGGCATACACCAGCGGCACCGGCAGCTACATCCGGCTGAACTCGCTGCACACCGAGGCACCGTCGATGTTCAAGCGCGACGGCGTCTACTACTACGTCTACGGGCCGACCTGCGCCTACTGCGGCGGCACCCAGACCTGGGTGAAGCGGGCCGCCTCGCCGCTGGGCAGCTGGTCGGCACCGGTCAGCATCAACGCCAACTCGTGCGGGGGTCAGCCGTCGCTGGTCGCCGCGATCCCGACCACCACCGGTACGGCCTGGCTCTACGGCAGCGACCTGTGGAACGGGCAGAACAACGAGGCGCTGGCGAATTTCCACTGGGCGCCGCTGACCTTCGCCGCCAACGGCGACGTGCAGCCCTTCAGCTGCCAGAACACCGTGACACTGGCCCTGTCGACCGGGTCCGCGTCCAGCGCGGCGCCCGCCGCCGACCGGGACCAGTCCGGCGGGTCGGACCGCTACCGCACCTGGTGCGACATCCGTTCGGGCGGCCTGCGGCGGTTGCAGACCTTCGTCGCCTCGCGCAGCGGAACGCTGACCGGTGCCTCCTACACCACGTTCCAGATGGGCGGTGCCAACGCGGGACTCCAGGTGAGCATCGTGGCGGTCAACGCCGGACTGCAGCCCGGCGCGACGCTCGCCACCACCACGGTGCCCGCGTCGTCGGTCGGCTGGGCGCCCCGCAACATCACCGTCGCCCCCAACATCGCGGTCACGGCGGGCGTCCGATACGGCATCCTGGTGCAGTCGGCGACCACCTCGGGCTGCTACGGGCTGACCTACAACGACGCCGCGCCCTACCCGGGCGGCGGTGAGGCGTACAGCAACGACAACGGCGTGACCTGGAACGCCGAGGCGAACCGGACCTCGAAGTTCGAGACCACCATCGGCGCCACGAATACGGCGTCCGGCGGGGCGCGGACCGCGAGCAGTTCGGCGGAGTTCGCGGGCTGGGGCGTGGCGGCGGTCAACGACGGCGCCACCACCTCGACGCCGACCGCGATGGGCTGGTCGTCGAATAACGCGCTGGGAGCGAACCACACCGAGTGGGTCCAGGTGGACCTGGGCGCGCTCCGCTCGGTCAACCGGGTGCTGCTCTACCCGCGCTCCGACGCGGGCAACGCCGGCCAGGGATTCCCGGTCGACTTCCGGGTGGAGGTGTCGAGCAACGGCAGCACGTGGTCGACGGCGACCGTCCGCACGGGCTACCCGGCCCCGGCCGGGGCCGCGCCGCAGCGGATCGGGTTCGGTGCTCAGAGCGCGCGGTATCTCCGGGTGACCGGCACCAGCCTGCGCAACACCAACCCGAACGACCCGACCTACCGGATGCAGTTCGCGGAGCTGGAGGTCTACTGACAGGCCCCGATGCGGCAGTGTGCGGCCGTGGCGCCCGGCAGGGCGCCACGGCCGCCCTGTCGGCTCCGGAGGAGCTATGCCGATCCGGCGGAAGGGCGGCTCACCGTTCTTCCTGGCGTCCGGGTTCGGCACCGGCCGCGGAGGGCGGGGTGGCGGTGCTGAGGAAGAACGCGTCGATGCTCTGGACCGTGCTGAGGAAGTCGTCGAGGCTGACGGGTTTGGTGACGTAGGCGTTGGCGTGCTCGCGGTAGGCGCCGTTGATGTCGTCCGGGGCGGTGGAGGTGGTGAGGACGACGACGGGGATCGTCGAGAGGCTGGGGTCGTGCTTGAGGACGGCGAGGACCTCGCGGCCGTTCATCCGCGGCATGTTCAGGTCCAGCACGATCAGGTCGGGGCGCGGTGACGTGTCGTCGCGGAGGAACTCGAGGGCCGAAATGCCGTCGTCGGCGCGGTGGACGGTGCGGGTCATGCCGTGTTCGATGAGGGCTTCCTCGATGAGCATGGCGTCGGCGTCGTCGTCCTCGATCAGTAGCACTGTGTAGGTGTGGGTGAGGTCGGCGATCACGGGGTCGGCTCCTTCAGCGCTGGTGTGGGCAGGTCGGGCGAAGACGAGGCCGGGCCAGCGTCGGCGGGCGCCTTGGCGGGTCATGCGGCAGGCGGCGCCGATCTGGGCGTAGTTGGCCCCGGCCGCTGCGGCATCGGCGGCGGCCTGCCGGATGTGCATGCCGACGGCGGTCTGGACTTCGAACAGGACCGCGAGCCGGTCCAGAGCCTGCTGCGGGTGCGGGTCGTCAGGGTCGGCGAGCCGGTCGACGAGCTCGGTGAGGACGGCCGCGGCCCGGGTACCCGGCTCGGCAATGGCGCCTGAAGGCTCGTCGATCACGGCCACCACCTTAGGCCCACCGACCCCCAGCGACAACAACTGTTGTCGCGGGTAAGCTCCGCTGGGTTTGTGGCGAACGGCCACGAGCCCCGACTCTCTCCGCACCGGAGCCGCTGTGACACCCCGACAGGCCGCGCCAGAATCCGCTGACCGCCGGCTGCCGCGTACCGGCAGCTGGACCACCCGGCGCTGGCTCGCCGCGGGCATGACCGGCGCGCTGGTGGTGCTGATCGGGCTCTCCCTCCTGGCCGTCTGGTACTTCTCCTACGCCACCACGATCAGCAACCAGCTCAACAGCCGCAGCAACCCCGCGCTGATCGCGGCGGTCCAGCTGGAGAACTCCCTGATCAACCAGGAGACGGGGGTACGCGGGTACGCGATCACCGGGCAGGCCGACTTCCTCGAGCCCTACTCCAGCGGCCGCAGGCAGCAGGACACGGCCGTGGCGCAGCTGCGGACCCTCACCGCCGGCGATCAAGCCGCGACCGCCGATCTGGACCTGGTGATCGAGCTCGCCGAGCGGTGGCGACACGACGTCGCCCAGCCCATCGTCACCGCTCCGGCCGGCCGGCCTGTGCCGCTGCCCGCAGCCCTCACCGACACGGGGAAGCAGGAGTTCGACGCGCTGCGTGCGGCGGTGACCCTCCAGCAGGAGCACCTGCGTCAGCAGCAGGCTGCGGCGAGCGGCGACCTGCGCCAGGCCAGGGTCTTGCGGACCTGGCTGTTCACCGCGATCGGCCTGGCGATCATCGCCCTGGCGGCCCTCGTCTACCTCGGCCTGCGCCGCGGTATCAACGCTCCGTTGGAGAGCCTGTCCCGGCAGCTGCGGCTCGTCTCCGCGGGCGACTTCACCCATCCCATCGCCACCGGCGGCCCCGCGGATCTGCGATCGGTGGCAGCCGAGGTCGAGGCGATGCGTCGCAGGCTCGTCGACGAGCTCGCGGTCAGCCACGCCGCCGAGCAGGCGAAAGATGCCTATGCCGCCGATCTCGCCCGGTCCAACTCCGAGCTGGAGCAGTTCGCCTACGTCGCCTCCCACGATCTGCAGGAGCCGCTGCGGAAGGTCGCGTCCTTCTGCCAGCTGCTGCAGCGGCGGTACGCCGACCAGCTCGACGACCGTGCCAACCAGTACATCGAGTTCGCGGTCGACGGCGCGACCCGGATGCAGACCCTCATCAACGACCTGCTGGCGTTCTCCCGTGTCGGCCGCCTGCACGACGCCTACACCCCGGTCGACCTCGAACAGATCTGGCAGCACACGACGGCTGCGCTGAGCATCGCGGTCAACGATGCCGGCGCCGACCTGCGCCACGATCCGCTGCCGGTTGTCGACGGCGACCCCACCCAGCTGGGCATGCTCCTGCAGAACCTGCTCTCCAACGCCGTGAAGTTCCGGGCACCCGACCGGGTTCCCGTCGTTTCCCTGACCGTGGAGCCCGACACCGATCCCGGCATGTGGCGGTTCGTTTTCGCCGACAACGGCATCGGCATCGGCAGCGAGTACGCCGACCGGATCTTCGTCATCTTCCAGCGCCTGCACAACCGCGACGCCTATCCCGGAAACGGCATCGGCCTGGCGTTGTGCAAGAAGATCGTCGAGTACCACGGCGGCACCATCACACTCGACACCACGGCGGAAACCGGCACCCGGTTCGCCTTCACCCTGCCCCGCCACCAGGGGGCCGAGCTGCCGGAACCGGCGGTCGTCCCTGATGCCGAAGCCTCGTGAGCCCATGACCTGCTCCTTCCGGGAGGAGTAGGGGCAATGTCAAATTTATGACAACTGCCTTTTATGGTGCGTTTATGGGTGATTTGTTGAGTTGTGGCCGATGAATCACTGCTAGGGGGCCTGCGAAGGGCCAGTGACGACGACCTGTACCGACGACTGCTGCTCCATCACCACACCCCGCCGCCCCGGGAGCCCGCGGTGGACTACGCCTACCGGTGCGATCTGTGGGCGATGGCCGAGGCGGCGATCCGCGGTGAGATCGTTCGTCGTCGAGCGCCCCCGCCGGCGTGGTGGCCGATCCGGGAGGCCGGCTCCAGGCGTTCCCGGCGGCTTGTGCTTGCGGCGCTGGCCTACCTGGGCCTGCTCGTACTGCTGGCCGTGGCGGCCGCTGCGGTGGGCCGCTCGCATGTGTGACGGTCGCGTCATGGGTGTGCGACGGACTCGCGCACGTGCGTTAGTACAATGTAATGATATGGATGGATAGACTGCCCGGTGATCGTCATCGCCGCCGCGGAACTGTCGCGGCCCTGCTCAGCGGGGTCTGCCCCCACGTGAGCGCCGGAAGGCGGGAGTGCTCGTTCGCCCGATGTTCATGTCGGCGAGTTACGAATAGCCATGTCTATGTGGGGCTGGTGGCTCGTCAGTTTCGTGGCCATAGGGCTGGCGATCTTCGGGTACATCCGGATCGCGACGATGCGGGACCGCCGGAGCGAGCTGCGTCACGATGAGTTCCGTCGAGCGGGCGACGAGGAGCCCGTCGGTCCGGACGAGGCGTTCAAGCGCGGGCTCGGCAAGAATTCGTGGATGCCGCCACCCAGCGGCGGCTAGGCATGCCGTCGACGAGGTGACACGGAGGGAACCACGACGGCGGCTCCCTCCGTGTGCGGGCGGTTCAGACCCGAGCTGGTGTCAGCCGCCGTAGCAGAACAGGCAGCCGCCGGACGGAATGCTGCCGCCCGGCTGCCCCGGCTGGGGCAGGTCCGGCCGCCGCTCGGGCTGTGCCGTCGCGACCCGGTCCGGCTCGCCGAGCACCGTGAACGTGTCACCGGCGTCGGTGACCAGCATGATCACGCCGAGGTTGGGGAACTTCGGGTCGCGGTCCAGGCCCGGCGCCTGCCAGCCCTGGATGACGTTGACGGCCGCGCCGCGCAGGCGCAGCGTCTTGTCGACCTGCTCCTGGCTGATGAACGCGGGCCCGGCGTAGTCGGACTCGATGTACCCGTGGTCCTTCGGGTCGTCGTCGTCCGGGTCGCCGTGCCCGCCGGGATTGTCGCCGCTCGCGGGCTCCGGATCGATGCCCTCGGCCGGACCGTGGCTCGCGCCGCCGTGGTCACCGGTCGAGGCGCCGCCGTGGGCGGGTGGTTCGCCGCCACCGGGGCCGTCGCCGTGCGGCGGTTGGGTCACGTCCTGGCAGTTGCCGCCGCCGGCATCGCACTGCTTGATGGTCTTGACAGTGCCGGAGCCGTGCTTCGTCGTGGTGGACGTGGTGTGCGTGACCGTGGTGCTGACGACCTTGCCGGAGCTGTTCCGGTTGTACTGGGTGGTATCCGTATAGATCTGCGTGTAATTGGCGTCGCCCACCTGCGACGTCCGGGTGATCGACTCGACCTGGCCGTTCGAGTCGGTGACCATCTCGGTCATCGTCGGGTAGCCGTGGCCGTCCTTGCCGGTGATGGTGGTCTTGCCGCCGATCCCGGCACCGTTCCCATCGGTGAAGGAGGTGTCGGTCTGCCCGGCGGCGTAGGTGGCGATGCCCTTCACCCCGTTGGCATAGGCGATGAGCTGCGCGGGCAGACCGTCGGCTCCCTTGATCCCGGTCACGGTCGACGAGCCGTAGGGCTGGCCGAAGCCGGAGGAGGCGCGGGTGACGGCGAGGCTGCCGACCCGCAGGGGCGGTGTCTGTCCCACCTCGGCGGCCAGGCCGACCCCGATCGTCAGGCCCCGGCCGGGGTTGAGTCCCCACTCGGCGAGCAGCTCGGAGCTGACGCCCATGCGCGCGAGGGCGTCGGCTCGCGTGGCGTAGGCGAAGACGCCGTCGGTGGAGCGGCCGTCCTTCGCCCAGGCGGCCAGGACGTTGGCGGGGATGACGGCGAAGCCGCCCTGACCGGCCTCGAAGGACGGCAGGGTACGGGCGGCGGTGAGCTCCACCAGCAGCGCCATCCCCGGGTGGCTGCGCGCGTCGTAGGGGTCGGTGCCCGCCACGATCTCGTCTGCGTCGCAGACGCCGTCGCCGTCGGAATCGACGACGCGCCAGGCGAGGTAGCAGCCGGTGGGGTCGCACAGGCGCAGGGATTTCAGGACAGGCGCCTCCTCCGGCGCGGCCGACGCCGGGAACCCGGTCAGGGCCGTCGCCAGGAGAAGGAGGGTAGCGGTGATTGCGAGAGTTCTTCGCGACATGCCGGAGACGATCTCAACGGTTCACCGGGCACGCCCGCTCCTGTCGGGATGGCGACGCGTCGCGGTGCGAGAACCCCGGGAGTTCCCTAGGTCGACATGTCATGGACGGACCGCAGGACCCAGGGCCCCGACCAGTTCCGTGCGGTTGCGGACCCCGAGCTTGCGGAAGACGTTGCCGAGGTGGAACTCGACGGTCCTGGCCGAGACGCCGAGCAGCTGCGCGGTCTCCGGGTTGCTGAGACCGCCCGCGACCGCGCGGGCGACGCGGGTCTCGGCGGTGGTGAGTAGAGACGGTGTCGATCCGGGTGCGATCCGGTCGAGTTCGTCGGTCACCCGCGCCAGCAGTCCGGCAGCGCCCATCGACGCGTACGCCGCCGACGCGCTCTCCAGCAGCCGGAACGCGTCGGCCCGGCGGCCGAGGCGGGCGTGCTGGGAGCCGAGCAGCCACGCCATGCGGGCCCGGGACAGCCGCTCCACGGGCTGGTTCAGCCCCGCCAGAGCGGCCTCGAATCCGGCCATCGCGGAGATGTCGGCGGGATCGGAGATCCAGGCCCGCCAGGCGGGCAGGACGGGTGCGCCGGGCCAGGCGAGCGGCGGTTCCGGCAGGTCCGTCAGCAGCGCGGCGGCATCGGCGGCGCGGTCGTGCAGGGCGTAGTGGGTGGCGAGCTCCCAGCGGTGTTCGAAAACGAGCCCCGAGGTCGCGCCGACGTGGGTGGCGACGACGTTCTCCAGCACGCCCAGCCAGGCGTCCTGGTCGCCGGAGGCGAGGTGCAGCGCTGCGGCGCACTCGGTGATGTGAAAGGCGACCCAGCTCGACCCGGCGCGCGCGGCGAGGTCGCGGGTCCGCAGCAGCGCGTCGGCCGCGGCGGGCAGGTCGCCGCAGAGCGCCTCGACCTTCGCCAGCCACGACATCGCCTCCGCCTCGATATCGGTCCGCTCGGCCGCGCGGGCCAGCCGCACCGCCTCCTTCAGCTCGGTACGCCCCCGCAGCAGCCCTCCGCTCCACGCGTCGCCGAGGCCGAGCAGGGCCACCAGCCGGGCCCGCCGGGCGGGTTCGGTGTCGAGGCCGGCGATGAGGTGGGCGTAGCGGGGGCGCACCTCGTGCGGGCGCATCACGGTGAGCGTGCACGTGACGGCGCATTCGAGGAAGAGCGGATCGTCGTGCAGCCGGCGCTGCTCGATGAGCCGGATCGCGGCGTCGAGGTGCCGAGCGGCGTGGGACTGGCGCGTACGCATCGCCACCACTCCGGCGACGGTGTGGAAGAGCGCCTCCGTCTGCGCTCTCGGCGGCTCGGACCGCAGCCCGGCCAAGCGCCGCACGAGCGGTGACAGGGTGTCGGGATCGGCGGTGCGCGACAGTTCGAGGAACGCCTCGGTGGCCAGCCGGGCGGCCGCCACCGGGTCGGCCGTGTGCCGGGCGGCGCTCAGGAGCCGTTCTGCCTCGACGTCGCGGAACACGCCGCACAGCGTAGTTCTGCTCGCCCGCCATGTCGATCTACGCCCGGTCCGCTGCGCCGGCGGGGTCGCCGCCGATCGCCGGCTGGACGTCTGCTTCCCGTTCAGGACGGTTTCACCAGGGTGGTCATCGCGAGCGTCGCCCCGGCGACGACCACCGAGTAGGAGGATCTTCCTGCCGGCTCAACCTGCCTAGGAAGCTTTAGGGAGTGTCGCCTCGACCACGACGATCAGCCTCCGGCCGCGGCGAGGAGGGCGGCGTCAGCGGAGAACGAACAGCCGGAAGCGCCACCGCCGGAAGAAGCCGATGACCGCTGCGACAGCACGGCTGCGCAGTCGCGCTGCGGCGAAGATGACGCACCCGAAGGCAGGCACCGCCGCCGCCCCCGCGATCCCGGTGATGACGGGGTTCATCGCCACCGCGTGCAGGACGAGGGCGCTGGTCGGTGCCGCGACGCACCCGTAGGCGAGGATCCGTCGCTTGGCGTGACGGCTGGGAGCGGCGCGTACCAGGTGTCTCATGCCGGCCGGCAGCCGCCGGTATGCGGTCACCAGACCGATCACCTGCACTGCGGCGAGGACGGCGGCGCCCACGTGGTCTGCGAGGCTGCCCGGCCAGCGCAGCGCGAGCACTGCGGCTGCGGCCCAGGCGAAAGCGGCGTGGTCGGCGCGACGCCATACCCACACGTTCGCCGCGACGGAAGTGTTGTGCTGGAAGAGGGGGTGATGGGGGTTCGCGGCGATGACACTCGCGAGTTGCCGGCCGGCCGCGGCGAGCTTCCCCTGGGCGAGCTGGTTGACGGCCAGGTTGTGTCGGGCGATGGTGTTCTCGGGGTCCAGCGACAACGCGGTCTGCTGGCATTCGCGGGCTCTGCGGTGGTCGGCGACAGCGCTGTAGACCCGTGCCATGGTGATGTGCGCGGAGGGCTGCTCCGGTGCGAGTTCCCGGGCCCGCTTCGCCGCGTCGTGAGCCTCGCGAAGCTCCGCCGTGGTCGTGAACATGAGCAGGGAGTCGGTCAGGGTGGTGTGGGACTGCCACGCGTCGGGCGCGATCCGGACCGCCGTTCTCGCGGCGGCGACGGAGGCGTCGTACTGGAGGCTGTGGCGCAGGGCGATGGCGCGCAGGCGGTGTGCCCAGTCCATCCCGGGTTCGACCGCGATCGCGGCTTCGGCGTGGAGCAGCATCATCGAGTACCGCCCCGGCGCCATGTTCGCGCGAGCCGCCAAACACTGCGCCTCGTAGAGATCGGGCTGCTCCGCCAGTATCCGAGCGAGGATCTCCCGCGCGGCCTCCAGCCTGTCGATCTCCAGCAGGCTCTCTGCCCGTCGGAGATCGTCGATCACGGCAGCGGTGTTCACAGCAGCTTGCGTTTCTTCAGGTACGCGGCGAGGTCGTCGTACAGCCCGCCCTCGTTGGCGAAGAGCGCCACGTTTCGGCTGGTGGCGAACCACGGTGCGGTCGATGGGCGAACCTCGCGCAGCGACCTGTCGAAGTCGCGTTGCTCGATCATGCGGATCTCACCCGTGGTGATCGAGTCGTGCATGGCGTATTCGGCGGCGGTCTCGCACAGATGGGCCAGATCCGCTCCCGAGAAGTCCTCCGTCGCCCCGACGATGCGTTTCAGGTCGATGCCGGCGATGGGCCGGTCCCGCAGGTGGTAGGTGAGGACGGCCTCGCGTGCTGCGGCATCGGGCGGCAGGACCAGCACGACGCGGTCCAGCCGTCCCGGGCGGCGCAGCGCGGCGTCCACGTCCCAGGGCGCGTTCGTGGCGGCCAGGACGAACACGCCCTCGTTGTCGCCGTCCATGCCGTCGAGCTCGGCGAGCAGCTGGTTGACGAGCGTGCGCATGCCGGAGGAGTTCATCTGGGACCGCTTGTGGCCCAGCGCGTCGATCTCGTCGAGGAACAGCACGCAGGGGGCGTTGCGCCGGGCGGCTTCGAACATCTCGTGCAGGTTGCGCTCGGAGTTGCCGATCCACATGTTGAGCACGTCGACGATGGACAGGGTGATGAAACTGGCGCCCATCTCCCCGGCCACCGCCCGGGCCAGGAAGGTCTTGCCGCAGCCGGGCGGGCCGTAGAGCAGCAGGCCGCCGCGCAGGCTCTTGCCGTACATCGCCCGCAGCTTCGGGTTGCGCATCGGGGCGAGGAACGCCATCTCGAGCCGCTTCTTCACCTCGGCCATGCCGCCGACGTCGTCCAGGCGCAGCTGCGAGCGCTCCACGTCGAACGTGCGATCGGCCTCGCCGGTCTCCGGTCCGGTGGCGAACCGGGGGAGGGCGACACCGGCGAGGTCCCGCTCCAGCGCGTTCCAGTCCACGTCGGCGCCCGAGGCGGGCTGGTCGGGTGAGCCGGGGCCCGGATCGAGGTGGGCCGGTGGCGCGATCGCGGTCCTCATCAACGCCTGCGCCGCCGCGTGCTGCGGATCAACGGCGAGGACTCCCGCCGCCTCGCTGATCGCCTCGGCCGATCGGCCGGCCCGCAGGAGCATCTCGGCCAGGTGCACCCGCAACGGAAGATCGTCGGGACGGGCGCGGGCCGCCGCCCGGAGGCTGTCGATCACGGAGGGGTCGCTCATGACGTGCGATTATGCGCGACCACTGCGACAAAGCGGCAACCGGCGTCGGTCTTGACGAGGGCGGACGGGGTGCCGCACACTGCCCGCCGCGGCACCATCGAACAGGGGTTACCGAGTGAAGATCTATGTGACGTCCTACCGGGTGATCGCCAGGGTGCTCGCGGCGTATGCCGTGCTCTTCGCCGTGCTGGGTGTCGTCGTCGCCGCCATCGACCTTCCGGGCCAGGCGGTCGTGTGGGGCCTTTACGCCCTGCTGGTCGCCGGGTTCGTCGTCAGTGCCGTCCGGCTCCTCGCCGTACCGCGGCAGTCCTGGGTGAGCGTCACCCGGGAGGCGGTGACCTGGCGTACCCCCAGGAATCCGCGACGCGCGGTCGCTGCGAGCGGGAGCGTTCCGGTCGCGTCGATCGTGTCCGTCGCGGTCGTCCCCACCGAGGTGGTGCTGGTCAAGAGCCGGCCCATCCGAGCGCACGCCGTCGAGCTCGATCTTCTCGACGGCACGCGCGCCGTCCTGCCGATCTGGTCACCCGCCACGGGCACGATCCCGGCGTTGGCGAACCTGATCGGCGCGCTGCGGGCGGCCTGCCCGCCGCAGGTCACGATCAACACGGATCTCATCGGTTCCTGACGGTCTCGACTCCTGCTGCTCACGCCAGCAGGGCCAGGGATGACGGTTCGCCGCGCAGGAGCGTGTCGACGTGCTGATCGAGGTTGGTGACCTGGCTCAAGGTGGCACCGGCGGTCAGCCGTGCGACCAGTCTGCCTTCGGCGTCCTTCACCGCGGCCGCCCTGGCGAGGAGGTCGTCGACCTGATCGGGGGCGACGACGATGAGCCCCTCCTCGTCGGCGAGGACGATGTCTCCGGGGTTGACCGTCACTCCGCCGCAGGTCACCGGGGTCTGCAGGTCGCCGAGTGCCGACACGGTGCCCGCCATGGGGGTGACGAAGCGGCTGTAGACCGGAAGATCGCACCCGGATATGTACGCCATGTCGCGGTATCCGCCGTCGATGACGATGCCGCCGAGGCCCCGCACCAGCGCTCCTCGGGCGAACAGCTCTCCGGCCAGGGCGATCTCCCGTCCGCCGCCGTCCACCACGATGACATCGCCCGGTGCCGCCGTTTCGACGGCGCGCAGGACCGCGAGGAAGTCATCCCGGCAGCGGACGGTGAACGCCGTACCGCAGATCCGCCGCTGAGCGGACCTGGGGCGGATCGCCGAGCTCATCGTCCGGACGGTTTTGTCGGCGTCGCAGATCGCGGTGGTGTCGACCGCGCGGAACCGCTCGGCCAGATCCTGCATGGACATAACTCAAGATCCTTCCGCGCTGTGAATACGGACGCAATGCAGATTATGTCCGCAACGGAACACGGCGAGCGGGTGCGCGGGGTGAGGGCTCTGCGGGGTGTCACGCCGCTGCTGCGGGCGGCCGCCGCATCGGGTCAGGCGGAGGGGTGGCGCCGCTCGCTGAAAATCGCGACGAAGCAGGCCAGCATCAGCAGGCCGAAGCAGAGCGCCACGATGATGACCGTGACCATGATGCCGCCCGCCGGGCTGAGCTCCTCGGGGACGTCGGCGGCGAGTTTCGGATGCACCCAACCCGCCGGATCGGCCACGACCTCGACCGTCGGACCGACGGTGACGCCGTCGGGGACCTCCAGCAGGCCCGGCAGCACCGTGCCGTCGGGACCGGCCAGCGTGAGGACCCGGTGGTCGCCGTAGCCGGTCGCGGTCTCGTCGCTGCCCACCACGGTCGCGGTGATCCGCTCGCCGCGGGTGCTCAGCACGGCGTCCTGCACGGTGAAGGCCGGGAGCAGCAGGGCGCAGAACGACACGAGAGCGACCGCGGCGGTCCCCAGGACGGACTTCCAGCCCAGCGCCAGCGTGACCGTGATCAGCGAAGCGAGCCACGAGCCGATGGCGGCGAAGAAGAACAGATCCGGGTGGACGACGGCGAGCCTCCCCATGCTGACGACCGCCATGCCGGCTCCGAATATCGCACCCGCCAACAGCAGGTCGCGCCACCGGCTCGGCTGACGGCGGACGGGCTCCTCGACTATCACCATGCAGTCAGGTATAGACGGTCCGCGCCACCGATACTTTGCCCTTGCGCTAAGTATCGCGGCGGACAATACTTAGCCGTGTGGCACAGTATTCTGCACAGCTCGACGATGTGTTCGTGGCTCTGGCCGACCCGACCCGGCGGGGCGTCATCCGGCTGCTGGGGCGCGGTCCGACGAGCGTGGGCGACCTCGCCCGCGAGTTCCCGATGACGCTTCCGTCGTTCATGAAGCACCTGCGGACACTCGAATCCAGCGGGCTGATCCACACGGCCAAGTCCGGTCGGGTGCGGACCTGCGTGCTCGACCGCGAGCGTCTCGCCGTGGTCGACGGCTGGCTCGCGGAGCAGCGCCGGATCTGGGAGGCGCGCACCGACCGCCTCGAACACCTTCTCGCCGACCCTAAGGAGCACCAACCGTGAATCCCGAACTCGACCTGACCCTGCAGCGGCTGATCCGTGCGCCCCGCGCCGCGGTGTGGAGCGCGTGGACCGACCCGGCCCGCTTCGAGAAGTGGTGGCTCCCGGCTCCGACCCTATGCCGGGTCGACCGCTTGGAGGTGCGCCCCGGCGGTGCGCTCGTGACCCGGCTGAGCGACGACGGCACGGAGTTCGTCCCGCACCTCGACGCGTGCTTCCTCGTCGTCGACGAGCTGGAGCGGATCGTCTTCACGAACGCGATCGACAGCGCATGGCGGCCCGCGAACCCGGCCCCGGTCCCGATGACCGCCGAGATCACCATGGCCGACCACCCGGACGGCACGGACTACCGGGTCGTCGTCCGCCACGGTGATCCCGGCGCTCGCGCCCACCACGAGAAGCTCGGCTTCGAGGAGGGATGGGGCTCGGTCACCGAGCAGCTCGCCCGGATCGCCGAGAGCCAGGGCGCGCGATGACGACCGTCGTTACCGAGACCGCTCGGTGCGGCGGCCGGCCGCCACGTCGACGACGGCGACAGCGAGGGCGAGCACGACGAAACCGATCGTGACGAGCAGTCCGTGCCGGAACGCTCGTGCGAAGTCGCCCGACTCCATGATCGCGGCGAAGAAGACGGCGCCGACCGCCGCGATGCCGACCGCCGAGCCGATGCGCTGACCGGTCTGCAGCACCCCGCCCGCGCTGCCGGCACCGGCCACCGGCACCTCGGCCAGCGTCAGGGTCTGGTTCGGTGCGATCACCAGGCCGCTGCCGACACCGGCGATGAGCAGCGGCACCGCGGTGGCCCAGCCGTCGTGGCGGCCCGGCACGAGCTCCACCGCCAGCTCCATCCCGGCGAGGCCGACGATGACCAGGCCCAGGCCGATCGCGATCAGCTTGCGGCCGACGCGGGTGACGACCCGGCCGCCGAGGGACGCCGCAGCGGCCGAGCCGAGGGCGAACGGCACCGTCGCGAGGCCCGCGGCGAGCGCCGAATAGCCCAGCCCTTCCTGGAGGTAGAGGGTGAAGACGAAGAAGACCGCGGTGAAGCCGGCGAAGTAGAGCAGGCCCAGCATCGCGCCGAGCGCGTAGGACCGCCGCCGGAACAACCCCAGGTCCACGACCGGGTCGCGGGTGCGCCCGTAGCGCCGCTCCCAGAAGACGAATCCGATGAGTACGCCCACCCCGGCCACGAGGAGCAGCCATTTCCCGCGTCCGGCCCACTGCCGTTCCTGGATGAGGGGCAGGAGCACCAGCACCACGCCGACGGCGAGCAGGAGCACCCCGACGGGGTCGAAGGTCTGTCGCCGGGCGGCGGTGTCGGCGTGGCTGGGGATGAAGCGGAACGCGAGCACGATCGCGAGGACGCCGATCGGCACGTTGACGTAGAAGACCCAGCGCCAGCCCTCGGCCACCCCGAACGCCTGGATCAGCAGGCCGCCCAGGAGCGGGCCGATCGCCGTGGAGATGCCGATGGTGGCACCGAGCATCCCGAAGGCCCGGCCGCGTTCGGCACCCCGGAACAGCTGCTGGATCAGCCCGCTGATCTGCGGGTTGATCAGTCCGCCCGCCGCGCCCTGGACGAGGCGGGCCACGACGAGCCAGGTGGCGGTCTGGGCCAGCCCGGCGGCGGCGCTGGCGGCGGTGAAGAGCGTGATGCCGGCGACGAAGGCGTTGCGGCGCCCGTGCATGTCGCCGAAGCGCCCGGCGGGTACCAGGACCAGGCCGAAGACGAGCGCGTAGCCGGAGATCACCCACTGCAGGTCGCTCTCGGTGGCGTGCAGTCCGGCCCGGATGGACGGCAGCGCGACGTTGACGATGCTGACGTCGAGCAGCGCCATGAATCCGCCCACGAGGCAGACGCTGAGCGCTCGCCAGCGGCGGGGATCGGGCAGGTAGCCGCCGCCAGCACTCATGATCGGCAGCCTACCGCCGACAGGCGTGCTCTACCCCGTTTGGGCGTGACCCGGCTGGGCGGCTGCGATGATGCAGGGGTGCCTGGCCTAGGCTAGGTCGGCGCCGCCCGTCGTCCGGGTGGTCAACTGTTGTTTCTGCTGGGTAGGAGTTGGTGGCAAATGGTCCCGTCGGAAGAGGCCGTGTCCTTTACCGATGTGGGGCTGCGCTCCGAACTGGTCAAGGCGTTGACGGATCTCGGATACGAGGAGCCGACCCCGATCCAGCGTGAAGCGATACCGCCGATCCTGGCCGGTCGCGACCTGCTCGGCCAGGCGGCCACCGGGACGGGCAAGACCGCGGCGTTCGCGCTGCCCATCCTGCAGTGGCTCACCGTCGAGGACCGGGGGAGCAAACCGGCGGCGCTGGTGCTCGTTCCGACCCGGGAGCTGGCGGAGCAGGTCTCCCAGGCGTTCCACCGGTACGGCCGCGAGCTGGGTGTGCGGGTGCTGCCGATCTACGGCGGCCAGCCGATCGGACGGCAGCTGCAGGCCCTGCAGCGCGGCGTCGACGTCGTCGTCGCCACGCCGGGGCGGGCCCTCGACCACATCAGCCGCGGCACGCTCGATCTCAGCGAGATCGTGACGGTGGTGCTGGACGAGGCCGACGAGATGCTCGACATGGGTTTCGCCGAGGACATCGAGGCGATCTTCGACGAGATCAGCGACGAGCGGCAGACCGTGCTCTTCTCCGCCACCGTGCCCGCGCGCATCGGCGCCATCGCCCGCCGCTACCTGCGCGACCCGGTGCGGATCGAGATGGGCCGCCAGGAGACCCCGCGCGGGGAGGCGCCGAAGGTCCGCCAGAGCGCCTACATGGTCTCCCGGGCGCACAAGCCCGCGGCTCTGGGCCGGATCCTGGACGTCGAGTCGCCGACGGCGGCGATCGTCTTCTGCCGGACCCGCGAAGAGGTGGACCAGCTCACCGAGACTCTCAACGGCCGGGGCTACCGTGCCGAGCCGCTGCACGGCGGGATGAGCCAGGAGCAGCGCGACCGGGTGATGGGGCGGCTGCGCAGCGGCACGGCCGATCTGCTCATCGCCACCGACGTCGCCGCCCGCGGCCTCGACATCGACCTGCTGACCCACGTGGTCAACTACAACGTACCCTCGGCACCCGAGGCGTATGTGCACCGCATCGGCCGGGTCGGGCGGGCCGGCCGCGAAGGTGTGGCGATCACCCTGGCCGAGCCGCGCGAGCACCGCATGCTCAAAGCCATCGAGCAGCTCACCAAGCAGCGATTCGCGATCGAGAAGCTGCCCACGGTCGCCGACCTCCGGACGCGCCGGCTCGAGATGACCCGCGCCGCCCTGCAGGAGAGCCTGCTCGCCGGTGACCGCCTGGAGCAGTTCCGCGTCGTGATCGAGTCGCTGGGCGACGAGTTCGACATCGTCGACATCGCGCTCGCCGCGGTGAAGCTGGCGCACGAGTCCGGTGGCGGCGAGATCGACGAGCAGGAGATCCCCGACCACTCCGAGGAGATCAACCGCAGGCCGCAGCGGTCGGAGCCCGAACGGCGCGCCGGGAAGCGCGCGGGCCGCGGCGACGGCGGCGGCACCACCCGGCTGTTCTTCGGGCTGGGGCGGCGCGCGAACGTACGCCCGCAGGACCTTGTCGGCGCGATCGCCAACGAGGCGGGGCTCAGCGGGCGCAACATCGGGGCGATCGAGATCGCCGACCGTTTCTCCCTGGTCGAGGTCCCCACCGAGGCGGCCGACAAGGTCATCGACGCCCTGCGCAACAGCACCATCAAGGGCAAGCGGGTCACCGTACGCAGGGAAGGCTTCTCGGCCGCCAAGCGTCCCCGGTAGCCCGCCGGCGCATCATGGCACGCGGCGTCGGCAGAGCCGCCATCGGCATCGATTCCACGTGGGGTGGACCGAGCCCGTTGCCGTCCTCGTCTCCGCCGGCACCCCTCGCTGTCCGGGTCGGACTGCACCGCGTACCCCCGGGGGTTGAGGGTCACCGCGGCCGAGACCGCGGCGATGCGACTCCGGAGCGCGGGCGTGGATAACACCGCTGCGGACAGAACTTTCGCCGATTGCTTGTCCGACGAATTCGTCGGGAATTGTTATCTCCTGAATGGAATGCGGGTCGCCGATTCGCCGACGGTGCGGCCGACGCAATTAAATGAGCCGATTCGGCGGATGCCACTTGATAGCGGGGAAACATTCTGGCAATCTCGTCAACATTGATGGGAGCGTTCCCATAATCTCGGGCAGGCGCGTTCGAATCTCGCCACGAGACCCATTTCCCGCCGACCGCGGCGTGAAGCGGACGGGAATGTTAACGCTCACATCTCACGTTGCCGACCCGCACACCTAAGGAGCAGCCATGAAACTCCATCACGAGGCCGGGCCGGCCTCGCCGAAGCGACGTCGACGGCTGTCGCTGGTGGCGGCGCTGGTGACCGCGCTCCTCAGTGGAACGGCGCTGGTAGCGGTCGCCCAGGGCAGTGCCTCGGCGGCAACGGTGGACCCCGCCGTCTGGTACGCCATCGTCAACCGCAACAGCGGCAAAGCCCTCGACATCTGCGGATCGTCGACTGCGGACGGTGGATGCGTCCAGCAGTTCACCCGGTCGGGCGGCACGAACCAGCAGTTCCAGTTCGTGTCCTCGGGCGGCGGCTTCTATCGGATCAAGGCCCGGCATTCGGGGAAGGTGCTCGACGACTACAATTGGTCGACCGCCGACGGGGCGCCGATAAGGCAATGGACCGACGCCAACGGCAACAATCAGCAGTGGTCCCTGGCCGATTCGGCCGGCGGCTATGTGCGGTTCGTCAACCGGCACAGCGGCAAGGCCCTGGAGGTCCAGAACGCCTCCACCGCCGACGGCGGCGCGATCGTCCAGTACGCCGACTGGGGCGGCACCAATCAGCAGTGGCAGCTCGTCCCGGTCGGAACCACGCCCACCCCGACTGCCACGGCGTCGCCGCCGACCGGGTCGCCCTACGCCAATCCGGTGGTGTGGCAGGACTTCGCCGACGGCGACATCATCCGGGTCGGCGACGCGTACTACTACTCGGCCTCGACCATGCACTACTCGCCCGGCGCGCCCATCCTGCGCTCCTACGACCTGGTGCACTGGGAGTACGCGGGTCACTCGGTGCCGAGCCTGGACTTCGGCTCCAACGCCTACAACCTCAGCGGCGGGCGTGCGTACGTGAAGGGGATCTGGGCGTCGGCGTTCAACTACCGCCCCGCCAACAGCACCTACTACTGGATCGGGTGCGTGGAGTTCAACCGCAGCTACGTCTACACCGCGAGCTCCGTCGACGGCACGTGGCAGAAGCGGGCGCAGATCAACAACTGCTACTACGACGCCGGGCTGCTGATCGACGACAACGACACCATGTACGTCGCCTACGGCAACTCCACCATCAGCGTCGCGCAGCTCTCCGCCGACGGTCTCAGCCAGGTCCGTACGCAGCAGGTGTTCACCACGCCGTCCAGCGTCGGCACGCTGGAGGGCGCGCGGTTCTACAAGCGCAACGGCAGCTACTACATCTGGCTCACCCGACCCGCCAACGGGCAGTACGTGCTGAAGTCGTCCAGCCCGTTCGGGCCGTACGAGATGCAGCAGGTGCTGCTCAACCTGCCCGGCCCGATCAGCGGCGGCGGCGTACCCCACCAGGGCGGTCTGGTCCAGACGCAGAACGGCGACTGGTACTACATGGCGTTCGTCGACGCCTACCCCGGCGGGCGCGTCCCGGTCCTGGCTCCGATCACCTGGTCGGCTGCGGGCTGGCCGGTCCTGCAGACCGTCAACGGCACCTGGGGCGCCGCCTACCCGGCGCCGAACATCAGCACCACCAAGACGGTCAAGCCGATGACCGGCGCCGACACGTTCGCCGGCCCGGCACTGGGACCGCAGTGGGAGTGGAACCACAACCCGGACAACTCCAAGTGGTCCTTCAACAGCGGGCTGCGGCTGCAGACCGCCACCGTGACCAACGACCTCTACAACGCCCGCAACACCCTCACCCACCGTATCCAGGGACCGACCTCCACCGCGACGGTCGAGCTCGACCTGTCGGCGATGGCGAACGGCGACCGGGCGGGTCTGGCGATGCTGCGCGACTCGTCCGCCTGGATCGGGATCAAACGCGACAACGGCACGAACCGCGTCGCCATGACCACCGGCCTGACCATGGACGGCAGCTGGAACACCACGGGGACCGGCACCGAAGCGGCGAGCGCCGCGATCTCCGGTACCCGGGTCTGGCTGCGAGCCACCGCCGACATCCGGCCCGGGTCCGGGCGGCAGGCCCGCTTCTCCTACAGCACCGACGGCACGAACTTCACCGCACTCGGTTCCGCGCTGACGCTCACCAACGCGTGGCAGTTCTTCATGGGCTACCGGTACGCGGTCTACACCTACGCCACCCAGGCCCTCGGCGGTGCGGTCACCGTCAAGCGCTTCGAGATGACCTCTCCCTGACCCCCGGTTCCCGCCGGGACCACCGTCCGCTCCCTATCGAAAGGCACCATCCCATGAGAACCCCTAGGCGGCTGCGTGCCGTCCTGCTCCTGGTCCTCGCGACCGTGGCCGCGCTGACGGCGTCGCTGCTGCTGGCGACCACCGCCGAGGCCGCCACGACCCTGGGCGCCTCAGCGGCCCAGACCAACCGCTACTTCGGTGCCGCCGTCGCCGCGGGCAGGCTGGGCGACGCGACCTATGCCGGGATCCTGGACCGCGAGTTCACCATGATCACCCCTGAGAACGAGATGAAGTGGGACGCGACGGAGCCGTCCCAGGGCAGCTTCCGTTACACCTCCGCCGACCAGATCGTCGCCCACGCCCAGGCCCACGGGCAGCGGATGCGCGGTCATGCCCTGGTCTGGCACGCCCAGCAGCCCGGCTGGGCGCAGAACATGTCCGGCAGCGCCCTGCGCAACGCGATGGTCAACCACATCACCCAGGTCGCGACCCACTACCGGGGCAAGATCTACGCCTGGGACGTCGTCAACGAGGCCTTCGCCGACGGCGGCAGCGGCGGCCGCCGCGACTCGAACCTGCAACGCACCGGAAACGACTGGATCGAGGTCGCGTTCCGCACCGCCCGCGCCGCCGACCCCGGCGCCAAGCTCTGCTACAACGACTACAACACCGACGGCGTCAACGCCAAATCCACCGGCATCTACAACATGGTCGCCGACTTCAAGAACCGCGGTGTGCCCATCGACTGCGTCGGGTTCCAGTCCCACCTCACCAACGGCCCGCCCGGCGACTACCAGGCCAACCTGCAGCGCTTCGCCAACCTCGGCGTCGACGTCCAGATCACCGAACTCGACATCGCCGGCTCCGCCCAGGCCACCGGCTACACCACCGTCACCCGTGCCTGCCTCGCCGTCACCCGCTGCACCGGGATCACGGTGTGGGGCATCCGCGACACCGACTCCTGGCGCACCGGCGAGAACCCGCTGCTCTTCGACGGCTCCGGCAACAAGAAGGCCGCCTACACCGCCGTCCTCAACGCCCTCAACAGCGTGCCGCCCACCAGCCCCACCCCGAGCCGCCCGCCGTCGCCGTCGGTGCCTCCGTCGCCGTCCGCTTCGGCTTCGCCGGGCACCCCCGGCGGCTGTACGGCCGGCGTGGTGCTGCAGCCCTGGAGCGGCGGGTTCGTCGCCACCATCCGGGTCACGGCCGGATCAACCGCGATCAGGTCCTGGTCGGTGGCCGTGACACTGCCGTCGGGCGCGACGGTCGTCAACGCCTGGAACGCCGACCGCAGCGGCAACACGGGCTCGGTGCGGTTCACGAACCTGTCCTACAACGGCCAGGTCGCCGCAGGGCAGAGCACGGAGTTCGGTTTCCAGGCCGACGGCAACAGCGGAGCGCTGGCACCGACCTGCACGGCGACCAGTTGACGACGCTGTGTGACCGCTGCTCCCGTATCTGTTCATTCGTGCAGGCGACTGCATCATCAGGAGGTGCTTCATGACTAGGTCTAGATCGATCACCGTCGGTGTGGTGTCGACCGGCATCGCGTTACTGGCGTCGGCGACGGCTTTGGTGGCGTTGCCGGCCGGTGCCGCGACCGCGGGCTGCTCGGTGAATTACGCCGTGTCGTCCCAGTGGTCGGGCGGGTTCGGCGCCAACGTGTCGGTCACGAACCTGGGCGATCCGCTGACGAGTTGGACGTTGACGTGGTCGTTCGGCGCCGGGCAGACCGTGACGCAGGCGTGGAACACGACGCTCACGCAGAGCGGTCCGGCGGTGACGGCGAAGAGCATGAGCTACAACGGCTCGGTCCCCACCAACGGCACGGTGTCGTTCGGCTTCAACGGCTCGTGGGCCGGCAGCAATCCGGCTCCGGCCGGCTTCGCGCTGAACGGCGTGACGTGTACGGGTGGCGTGACGCCGTCGACCTCGGCGAGCGCGTCGCCGTCGACCGTGCCGTCGCCGTCCGTCTCACCGTCGTCTCCGCCCGGTGGGTGCACGTTGCCGTCGTCGTACCGGTGGTCGTCGACGGGTTCGCTCGCGACCCCGAAGTCGGGGTGGGTGTCGTTGAAGGACTTCACCGTCGCCCCCTACAACGGGCGGCAGCTCGTCTACGCCACCACCCACGATTTCGGGTCCGCCTGGGGGTCGATGAACTTCAGCCCCTTCACCACCTGGACCGACATGGCGTCGGCCAGTCAGAACGGCATGTCGTCGGCGACCGTCGCGCCGTCGCTGTTCTACTTCGCGCCCCGCGGCATCTGGGTCCTGACCTACCAGTGGGGACCGACCGCGTTCTCCTACCGCACGTCGTCCGACCCCACCAACCCCAACGGGTGGTCCGCGGCGCAACCCCTGTTCACCGGGAGCATCAGCGGGTCGGGGACCGGACCGATCGACCAGACCATCATCGGCGACAGCACCACCATGTACCTGTTCTTCGCCGGCGACAACGGCAAGATCTACCGCGCCAGCATGCCCATCGGGAACTTCCCCGGCAGCTTCGGCACCACCTACACCACCATCATGACCGATTCGACGAACAACCTGTTCGAAGCACCCCAGGTCTACAAGGTCGCCGGCCAGAACCAGTACCTGATGATCGTCGAAGCGATCGGCGCCAACGGCCGCTACTTCCGGTCCTTCACCGCGACCAGCCTGGGCGGGTCATGGACACCGCAGGCCGCCACCGAGAGCAACCCCTTCGCGGGCAAAGCCAACAGCGGCGCCACCTGGACCAACGACATCAGCCACGGCGAACTCCTACGCACCACCGCCGACCAGACCATGACCATCGACCCCTGCAACCTCCAACTCCTCTACCAAGGCCGCGCCACCAACTCCGGCGGCGACTACGGCCTGCTGCCCTACCGACCCGGCCTCCTCACCCGACAGCGCTGACCCCTCCCCGCACCACCGGACACTCCGGCCTGGCCGCTCCCGCCGGATGGCGGGAGCGGCCAGGCCGAAGGTCCGGCTGACCCAGTCGCGAACCGAGCTTCGGCTGCACCACAGGAGGTCACATATGAACAGATCAAGATCTATCCGTGCCGGTCTGGTCGTGGGCGGGATCGTCACGCTGGTGTCGGCGACCGCTCTCGTCGCGCTGCCGGCCGGTGCCGCCACCACGGGCTGCTCGGTGAATTACGCCGTGTCGTCGCAGTGGCAGGACGGCTTCGGTGCCAACGTCACCATCACCAATCTCGGCGACCCGCTGACGAACTGGACTCTGACCTGGTCCTATGGCGCCGGTCAGACCGTCACCCAGGTCTGGAACGCGACGCTGGCCCAGAGCGGTGCCGCGGTCACCGCCAAGAACCTCAGCTACAACGGCGCCATCGCCACCAACGGCACGGTCTCGTTCGGCTTCAACGGCTCGTGGACCGGCAGCAACCCGGCCCCGACCAGCTTCTCGGTGAACGGTGTGGCCTGCACCGGCGGGACCTCCCCGAGCGCGTCGACGAGCACGTCGCCGAGCACCTCGCCCTCGACCGGACCCTCGACCGGACCGGCGGACATCACGGTGAACAGCGCCACCAGGTACCAGACGATCGACGGGTTCGGGGCCGCGGTGTCGATCTGGGGCGGCGCGTGGTCGACGGCCGAGACGCAGACGCTGGTCGGGCTGGGACCAGACCAGCTCGGGCTGTCGATCGTGCGGACCGGCATCTCGCCGGTCTCCACCGAGTGGCCGACCCAGGTGAATGCCCTGAAGACGGCGAAGTCCTACGGGTCCGGGGTGAAGATCCTCGCGTCGCCGTGGACGGCGCCGGCGGCCTGGAAGACGAACAACAGCCGGGTCAACGGCGGCAAGCTCAAGACCGACTACTACGACGACTACGCGAACCACCTGAACAGCTACGTCCAGTACATGCGCAACCAGGGCGTACCGATCGACGTCACCTCGGTGCAGAACGAACCGGACTGGCACCCGGACTACGACTCGATGGACTGGAGCGGCACCGAACTGCAGACCTTCGCCTGCACCCAGGGCGCGAAGGTGCTGAACACCAGGCTGATGGTCGCCGAGGCGGTGAACCTCAACTACAGCTACACCAACCCGACCCTGAACGACGCGTGTGCCCGCAACAACATCGGCTACATCGGGGGCCACCTCTACGGCACCGAGTCCGCAGGACGCCTGGCGCCGTACGCCCTCGCCGGCCAGTACGGCAAGCCGGTGTGGATGACCGAATGGAACTTCCACGAGGCCGACGGCAGCGGCTCCAACATCTGGGGCAACCCGGCCAACCTGGCGGCCTGGAACGAGACGCTCGACGACATCATGCGTACGGTGCACAAGTCGATGGAGTCCAACTGGAGCGCCTACATCTGGTGGTACGGCAAGCGCTACTACTCCTTCATCGGCGACGGTGAAGCGGCATACGGCACCACCGCGGGTGCTCCGCTGAAGCGCGGGTACGCATTCTCGCAGTTCGCCAAGTACGTCCGCCCCGGTTACCAGCGGATCGCCCTGACCAAGAGCTCCAAGGCCTCGCCGCTGGAGGTCACCGCCTACCAGTCCGACGGGAAGATCACGCTGGTCATCCTCAACCGGTCGGCCGGCGCGGTCAACAACGCCGTGATCCAGGCGCCGCGCAACGTCACGCGGGCCGAGTACTACCTCACCTCGCAGAACGCCAACGCGGCAAGTCAGCCGACCAGCGTGAACGGAGGCCAGGTCACCGTCAGCGTCGCCGCACGCAGCATCTCCACGGTCGTCCTGACCCTCTAGCGTTCCGCCGGGCACGTCGAAGCCGGCCGGGCATGCGTCTGCGCAATGCCCGGCCGGGACGTTCCGTCGGGCGGAACGGCAGCTTGCGGACCCTGAGGACGCGAAACAGTCTGTGGAGGGAATGCAGTTTTCGCATCACTAGCCGACGGAGTCGTCATGCGAGTACGAAGAATATCGGCAGCACTGGCCGCCGCCGCCCTCCTTGCGGGAGGCGTGGCGCTGGTACCGACCGCCGCCTACGCCAGCCTCTCCTCCATCACGTGTGTCGGCACCTCCGAGGTGGCGTACTCGCCTCCGATCACCCCTGCCCTGCAGCTGGTGACGGCGACGGTCGATGCCGACTACAGCGCCTGCGTGGCTGTACTCAGCGGTGCCATCACCTCGGCCACCAGCACCAGCGTCACCTCTACCAGCCAGCGCAGCTGCGCCAACATCCTGGGAGTCTTCACCGCGGCGTTCTCCATCCCGTGGAACACCGGCCAGGTCTCGGCAGGTCCGGCCACCGTCACGACGACCCAGCTCGCCTCCGCGCTACAGGTGGTGAGCGCCGGCACGTTCGCCAGCGGACCCTTCACCGGCAACACCTTCGTCTACACCGTGACCTACGCCAACGTCGACGCGGTGACCGAGTGCCAGAACGGCGGCCTGTCCAGTCTGGACAACGGCCGCGTCCTGCTCCAGGTGACTCCGCTGTAACGGCGCGTCAGAGACCGAGCGCCTGCTCGGCGAGGGCGGTGCCCTCGATGCGGGCCCGCACCTTGGCGAACGCCGTCTCCCGTGAGGTGGAGGTGTCGTCGCCGAAGGGGGAGAAGCCGCAGTCGTCCGTGGTCCCCAGCTGGTCGACGGGGATGTAGCGGGCGGCGAGCAGGACTCGGTCGCGTACCAGCTGCGGGGTTTCGACCGCCGGGTCGATCGGGTCGGTGACGCCGACGAAGATCCTCTGGTCGGCGCCGATGTGCTCGGAGATGATCGCGAGCACCCGCTCCGGCTCCGCCTCGCTCGCGAGTTGGATGAAGAACGAGCCCACGTTCAGCGTGAACAGCGACGGCAGCAGGCCCGCGTAGTCGATGTCGGCGCTGTGCGTGGAGTCCTGGTCCCCGCCGGGGCAGGTGTGCACGCCGATCCTGGCCCGCTCCGCCGCCGAGAAGCGGTCGAGCACGGCGTTGTTCAGTGTCACGAACTGCGCGAGCACGCCGCCCGACGGGTCGAGCTTCAGGGAGAGGCGTCCCTCGGTGAAGTCGAGCTGGACACTCGCCGCTCCTGCGTCGAGCGCGCTGCGGATGTCCTTCTCCGCCTCATCGACGAGGTCGGCGATGAACTGGTCGCGTGAGTAGCCCTCAATGCCGTCCGCCGGATAGAGCAGGCTGAGCGCCGACGGCGCGATGACGGCCTGCTTCACCGGCACGCCGGCGACCGCGAGCGCGGCCCGGGTGTAGTCGCCCGCGTAGGACCCGTAGCGGAACGGGCCCGCCGTCAGTTGGGGGAGCTGGCGGGTGTGCCCGTCCGCGAAAGGGATCACGGCCCCGTCGGGAGCCAGGGACAGCCCCGTCAGCGGATAGGTGGCGAAGCTCGGTTTGCTCTGCTCGCCGTCGGTGACGACGGGCGAACCGGCCTGCTCGAAGCGGGCGATGGTGTCCCGCACCGCCGCGTCGTAGAGGGCGGCCAGCTCAGCGGTGCCAAGGCCGCCGGCGGCGTGGGCCGCCATCCCGGACTGCAGTTCCGGCGTACGCGGGATGCTGCCGATGGGTTCCGTGGGAATGCTCATATTTAGATCTAAAGCATTCAAAATTCTTGATCAATACGAATACATATCAATTAGTATAAAATTGACACGGTGTTCACAGCCCGTTCCTGCAACGAGGGAACAGGCGAAGGGTGACGGGCGGGCGGCTGTCGGATCCGCCCGCCATGACGGGATTGCTGAGCGCGGCCACGGGTACGCCGTCGGCCGCCAGGTGCTTTACCGGAACGCGGGATCGACGAACGCCTCGTCACGGGTGGCGGTGGTCGGGAAGGGGGCGCCGGACTCCTCGTCCCATGCTTCCTCCTCCTCGCTGAGGCGTTCGATGAGGTCGAAGAAGAGCTGCTCGGCCGGGCGCAGACCGGCGACGGTGGCCGTCAGGTCGGCCTCGGTGACGAACCGGGCACCGTGGTCTCCGACCGACAGCACGGCGAGCCAGCCGTCGTCGTCGGGCTTGAACAGGTTGCCGCCGGTCTCGGCCCAGAACATCACGAGGCTCTGCGGCGAATCCGTGTACGCCGCGGTGCCGGCCAGCAGCGTCAGCGCCGTGTGGACATCCCAGCGCTGGTAGCCGAAGTGCAGCAGGTAGACCTCGAGTGCGCCGTCGCGGTGCACGATGACCGTCACCTGGCCCGGGGCTGCGTCCTGCGCCACCCGGGACGCGAAGTACCGCCGCGGCGTCGTCTCCTTCGCCACCTGCCGCCACTCGTCGGTGACCTCCTTGCCGTCCCAGTACCAGCCGCGGAACATCTCCCCGGGGTTAGAGATGGCGCCGGGATCGATGGGGGCGTCGAGCCACTGTTCAAAGCCCTGACGGGTCATCGGTACGCGAGCGGCGATCATGAAGCTGTCCGACATGCCGTACAGGATCTCATGTCCGCCGGCTGTCGCGGTGGCGCCCGAACCGGCCGGGCGCCACCGCATCACGTCAGCGGCTGGGGCCGAACAGCATCCGGGCCAGCATGATCATGAAGGCGGCGAATCCGCCGAGGAAGACCACCCACGACCAGGTCCAGCCGACGGTGAAGCTGATGACGATGTAGACGGCGGCGGTGACGGTCCACAGGACCGCGGTGTAGATGCCGAACCGGGCGGCCGTCTCGGGCTCCTCCTCGAACCGGTTCCTCGGCTGGCGCTGGGTGCGCTGCAGTGCGCGTACCCACGCCTTGTGGCGGTTGGTCTGGGTGGCGCCGAGGAAGGAGAACAGGATGATCGCGGCCACCGCGCCGAGGATGGCGAAGACGATCGCCCACCCGGGGAGCGCACCGACCGCGACGAGTCCGCCGAAACCGAGCCCGTAGACGGCGAGGAACGAGGCGAGGGCGTAGCCGCCGGCCCGGGACGAGGGCATCGGATGGTTGGTCGTGGTCTCCTGGGCGAGGGAGTCGCCGACGATCCAGCCCACACCGCTGGCGGCGATGCCGAGCAGGGCGATCGTGACCCCGATGGGCAGGGGCAGCGCGTCGGAGGCGCCGAGGATCGCGAGGGTGAGCCCGATGGCCACGGCGAGGGCCGCCACGACGATCCCGACGACGAATCGCGGCTTGGGGCGCACCCGGTAGCGCTGGGTGGCGTCGTCCCAGCCTGAGGGTGATGCCGGCGCCGATGTGCCCGGGGGGTCGAGCAGGGCGCGGACGTCGCCGAGCTCATCGATCGCGTGTTGTGCGGCGTCGGCGGGGGAGCGGCCCGCGGCCTCCAGCTCGGCGACGCGGGCCAGGAGGTTGGCCCGGATCTCCTCTTTCAGGTCCTGCGCGTCCGGGGTCATCTCGACTCCGGCGAACGCCGCGTCGAGAAGGCGGTGCAGGCCGCCGCCGACGGGGCGGTGCGTGTCGTCAGTCATGGCGTCGTGTCCTTCACGTCGAGGAGTGCGTCGATGATCCGTCGCGTCGTGATCCAGGCGGCGACGTTGCCCTGGAACACCGCCCGGCCGGCGTCGGTGATGCGGTAGTACTTGCGGCGCCCGCCCTGGGTCTCGTCGCCCCAGTAGGACTCGACCAGGCCGTCCTTCTCCAGGCGCCGGTATGTCGCGTAGAGCGTGGCTTCCTTGATCTCGTGGTCTCCGCCGGTGGCCAGGCGGATCGCCTTGTAGATCTCGAAGCCGTACCGATCGCCGCCGCGCAGGGCGCCGAGCACGATCGTGTCCGTGTGGCCGCGCAGCAGGTCGGCCGCGAAAGCGCTGCTGTCACCCGGCGGCCCGGCCGGGGCAGCCTGATTTTTTATCACGACGATTACTGTATCAGATCAAGTACGTGATGACGTAAGAGTGGTCGGTCGTCTCAGGATGGGCGAGACTGGCCGCATGTCCTCCTCCCTTGACGCCGCGACCGACCTGCCGCCCGCTGCGACCCGGACCGGTGCCGGCGGCGACTCGTACCGAGACGTCGGCGTCTTCCTCGCCATCGTCTTCGCCCTGCCCTGGCTGCTGTGGGTCGTCGAGCAGATCACCGGCGTCCGGATCCTCTTCTTCGCGGCGATGATGTCCGTCGCGGTCGCGACCTTCGTCGCGGTGCGGTGGGTGCGGCGCCCCTCGAGCATTCCCCGCGCGACCGCGCTGGTCCCGGTCCGCCCCGTCGGCCGCCTGCTGCGCTACTGCCTGCTCGCCTTCGGGATCTTCCTGGTCGCGTCGGCGCTGGCGGTGGCGCTCAACGCCGTCACCGGCATCTACCCGGCCGACCTGACCGGCTTCTCCGCGCTGCGCGACGTCTACGCGCCGGAGACCGCCGGGCAGACCGGCTTCCCCTGGGCAATCGCGGCCGGAGCCTTGGCCGCCAACCTCGTCCAGTTCGTCCTGATCCTGCCGCTGGCCTTCTGCGAGGAGTGGGGCTGGCGCGGCTACCTGCTCAACCGCCTGCGGGACAGGATCGGCACCTGGCCCGCGCTGATCACGATCGGCCTGATCTGCGGAGTGTGGCACCTGCCGTTCTGGGTGGGGCCGTGGTTCTCGATGAACGCCGCGCAGCGGCAGACCGTCATCCCGTTCACGATCTTCTGCGTCTTCTTCGGCGTGCTGCTCGGGCTGCTGCGGCTGGCCTCCGGATCGATCTGGCCGGCGGTGGTGGGCCACGCGGTGAACAACACGGTGGTCTTCGGGTTCATCCAGGTGGTGGTCGCCGACAAGGACGCGCAGCCGTCGATCAACGCCTGGCTCACCGGCCTCAGCGGCTGGCAGGGCTGGCTGATCCTGCTGACCGCGATCGGGATCCTCGCAGCCGCGGGCGTCGTGCGCCGCAGCGACCGCGACCGGCTCCCGCCGGTGGTCCGACAGTCCTGACATCAACGGCCGTGGCGGCGTCCCGAGCG
The DNA here is from genome assembly GCF_014204945.1 of Allocatelliglobosispora scoriae. Taxonomy (NCBI): domain Bacteria; kingdom Bacillati; phylum Actinomycetota; class Actinomycetes; order Micromonosporales; family Micromonosporaceae; genus Allocatelliglobosispora; species Allocatelliglobosispora scoriae. The sequence goes on along the minus strand of NZ_JACHMN010000001.1, from coordinate 1,280,487 downwards.
CATGTCGCACCCATCCGGAAGACTGGGCGGCACTGCGATGTCGATTCTTGCTCAGGGGAGTGTGGCGGTGCCCGGAATGACCGGACAGGACAGTGGCGCGGAGTTCCAGCGGGCGTGCGCCGCGGCCGTGGCCCAGAGCCGGCCGGTCGCCGCCCGCCTGCGGGAGATGGTGGAGCGGCTGTCGCTCGCGCTGCAGGGCGACCGGCCCGCCGGTCCGGCCGCCGACGAGGTCGGCCTGCTGACCGGCCGCACCGGCGCGACGCTTCGCGGCATGGTCACCGACCAGCTCGCCGAGATCGGCACCTTCAACGTGGTCTTCTTCGGGCGCACCGGCGCCGGCAAAAGCACCCTCATCACCGCGCTCGGCCGGGGCGACGGCACCCTGATCTCGCCGGGCGACAACGACTTCACCACCGAGGTGGGCGCGCTGCTGTGGCAGGGCAGCAGGTTGGTGGACACGCCGGGCACGGGCGGCTGGGGCCGCACGGTCGACGCCGCCGAGCTGCACGAACGTGCCCGGGCGGCGGTCCGCACCGCCGACCTGGTGCTGCTGTGCTTCGACGACACGGTCACGCAGATCACCGAGTTCGCGGAGATCTCCCGGTGGGTCGCCGAGTACGGCAAGCAGGCCATCGCGGTCCTCAACATCAAGAACGCGCTCTGGCGCCAGCCGCCCCGGGTCCCCGACCCGGCGTTCCGCCGCCAGCTCTCCGACGCCGTGGCACAGTCGGCGCTGTGGCTGCAGGGCCAGCTCAGCGAGATCGGCCTGCCGGAGGTCCCGATCGTCGCGGTCAACAGCCGGCGTGCCGCCTTCGCCCGGCTGCCGGAGACCTACGACGGCTACGACGCGGCGACGTTCCGCAAGCACCGGCGCGACTACGGCGTCGACAACCTCATGGCCTGGTCGCACGTGTCCACCCTGGAAGGCCTGATGACCCGGGCGATCACCACCGACGCGGTCGGGTTGCGCCTCGGTTCGCTGAGTCGGCAGCTGGTGTCCGAGGCGTCCGCCGGAGCCCGGGCGCTGACCGATCTGGCTGCGGATCTGCGTTCCCGGGCGGTCATCGTCGAGAAGGCCGTCGCGGAGGTGCTGTGGCTGTTCGGCGATTCCCGGCAGCTGCACCAGGCCGCCGGGGCCCAGCCCTTCTCACCGCAGGCGGCAGCGGTGCTGGCGGATCTTGAGGAGCTCCAGCGGCGCAGCGGCCAGACGATCTTCTCCAGTCGCCCGGGTGTGGTGGTGGACTTCGTGGCCAACCTGCAGATCTCGCACTTCGGCCCGCTGGAGCGCGTCGCCCTGCGCCGGGCCGAGGTGCTGGTGGACGACGCGTACGCGCACAACCGCATGATCGACACGGCGGAGTTCGCGAGCACGGTGTTCCGCCAGGCGGAGATGGAGCAGGCCGTTGCGGCGGTGGCCACCGCCTTCACGACCCACCTGCGGCACCGCCTCGAAGCCGTCGAGGCGAACCTTCGGGTGGACCTCGCACCCACCGGCGCGTCCTTCGACGGCAGCGCGGGCAAGGGGCTGCGGCTCGGCGGCAACGTCGTACGGTACGGCTCGGCGATGGCCGCCGCCGGCACCATCGTCTTTCCGCCGATGGCCCTGGTCGGCATCGTCGGCGACATCATCGGTCGCAGGTTCCGCAAGAAGGGGCTGATCCGCCAGCGCGAATCGAGGGCGGCGGCGCTGGCCCAGGCCCGCACGACCGTGCACGCGCACTTCCTGCAGCTGTCGCAGGAGGTCCGCGAACGGCTGCTGAGGCTCGCCTTCGACCAGGTGGTGGTCTCGATCAGCGAGTTGGTGCGGGCGGCGCTGGCGCTGCGCGAGCAGGAGCGCCGCGCGGTGCACCAGGCGCGCCTGCTGACCGACTTCTGCGCCGAGGTCGGCCCGACCGGCCTCGGCCAGCACGCGGTCGCCACCGCGGTGGCCTCGATCGAGGCCGAGTACGCCGCGACCGGTCGTCCCGGGCGACGCGTCTGGCTCGGCGACGACTGGGTCGACGAGGTGGTCGACGACCGGGGCGGGGACACCGGTCACGACATCGTGCGGCCCTTCCCTGCGGAGCACCGCGTCGTCGCCGCCCGGGTCGCGCAGACGGTGCGCCGGTCCCGTCCGCCCGCGCCCCGGTCAGCCGAGCAGTGGCTCCGCGCATGGTCGAGCGACCCCGACGACCCGGACGCGGAAGCCGCGGTCGCGCAGCTCCGGCTGCTGCACGCCGAACAGGCCCCGCGAGTGGCGGTCATCGGTGACCGCGGCACCGGCAAGACCGCGCTGATCCGGCGGATGGCGCAGCTCACCGGGGCCCGGGTGCACATCGAGCCGGGCCCGACCGGCGAGGTCCACGCCTACCCCTGGGAGGGCGTGACGCTCGTCGACACACCCCCGCTGGGCGCGGACGGGCGCGCCATGGAGGCGGTACGCAACGCCGCCTTCATCTGGTACGTGCTGAGCCCCAACCTCACCGCGACGCCGTACCTGGCCGGCATCCTCGCCGGTGATCCGCAGCAGGGCATGGCGCCGCGGGCCGACCGGGTGGTGTTCGTGATCGGCCACGCCGACGTCATGGGCGCCGATCCGGTCGACTCGCCGGAGGAGTTCGTGCTCCGCTGCCGGCGCAAGGAAGCCGAGCTGCTCAGCGAGGTGCACCGGTTGCAGGGCCCCGGCGACCGTCTCATCAGCTCGGTGCAGGTGGTGTGCCTCGCACCGGACCCGGTCACCGGCTCCGGGTCCCCGGCGGACTGGGACGGCACCGCCGACTTCGCCGACGGTTGGCGTTCGGCCCGGGCCTGGCTGATCCCCTCCGGCATCGACGCGGGCGTGCTGCTCGGAGCCGTCGCACGCATGACCGTGCTCCACACGCAGGCGGCAGCGGCGCAGGCCGACCTCGATGAGGAGACGGCGAGCCTGACGATGCTGCAGGCCGACCTGAGGCTGCGCTGGGAGAACGCGATCGCGCTGCGCGCGGCAGCCGTCGACCGTCTCGACTGGATCATCACCGGTGCCCTGCGTACCCACCTGGACCAGTGGGACAAGGCGCTGGACAAGGAGGAGCAGGCGGCCATCGCGCAGCAGATCCTGAAGATGGACCAGCGACCGGACATGCAGGCCTACATCAACCAGTGGGCCGCGGCCGCCCAGCGTCAGGTCGAGCACTGGGCGCAGGACATGGCGACCTTCGACCCCGGCGGCACCGTGCCGCACCAGCGGGACCCGCGCCTGCGGCTGCAGGCCAGGTTCCTGCAGCGCGCCACCGAGACCGCGCTGGTGGGCAAGGCCGGCAGCGCGGTCTCGGCGCTGGCCAAGCTCAAATCGGTCGGGCGGCTCGCCGGTGAGGGCAGCAAGGTCGCCTCGAGGTTCCTGCGGATCGCGCCGTTCGTGCCGCTGCTCGCCACCACGGCCGAGGACCTCTTCAGCGCCCACTCCCGCAAACGCCGCGAGGGCGAGCGCGAACAGGGAGAGGCCAAGCTGTTCGACGACGCCCGGCGCTGGGTAACACAACTCGTCGAGGCCCATCCGGGCCTGTCGTGGCTTCAGACACAGGGAGAGCTGCTCGGCGAGGCGATCGGCGAGGCCTCGGCGGAGCTGCACCGGGACGCCGAACAGATCGAGCGGATCAAGGCGCGGCTGAGCCGCTACGAACAAGCACGGCAGCTGGCGATCAGGTTACTTGAGGGAGATCACGCATGAGTACGCAACAGGTGCACCGCTTGCGCGAGGCGATCGAGGCCGCCGCCGGACCACAGGCCGTCGCGGACGCCGACACCGCATGGCGCCGGCTCGCCGACTCCGACGCGCTGCGGGTCGTCTTCGTGGGCCCGTGGAGCGCCGGCAAGTCGAGCCTGATCAAGCGGCTGCTGGTGGAGGACGGCACGGCGATCCCCGACTGGCTGACGATCAGCGCCTCCCGCGAGACCTACCAGATCCGCGAAGCCCGCTCGACCAGATTCACCTATGTGGACACTCCTGGTCTCGGCAGCGACGAGCGCAAGCACGACCTCATGGCGCTGTCCTCGGTCGCAGCCACCGACCTGCTCGTGGTGGCGGTGACACCGCAGCTGCTCGGCAGCGACGTGGACCGGCTGGCCGCACTCGTCAACGGGACCGCGATCTCCCCGCACGGCGGCCGGTTCTTCCCTCCCGGCGCCCTCATCGTGGTCATCAGCAAGGCCGACATGGCGGGCGTCGACCCGATCGACGACCTCGACGGCTTCCGGGCCATCGTCGACCGTAAACGGGCTTCGGTGGTGACCGCGCTGGAACGCCACCTCCACGGCGAGCTCCCGCCGATCATCGCGGTCGTGGCGGACCTCGGCGGCCAGTACGCGCGCAACCCCCGGCCGAACCCGGCGGCCTTCGCCGAGGGCGCCGAGTGGGACGGTGTGGCACAGCTGCGCGACCTGCTCGGCGGCTCCGCGGACCAGGTGCAGCGGTTGCGCTCGGCAGCGCAGGTGCGGCACTGGGCCAGGGCCGGGGCCACCGCGCTGGAGCAGGCCACCGCGGCGCTGTCGGAGGCCGAAGCCGCGGTGCGGCGGGTCGACGCGGACCGGTCGCGGGTGCTGGTGCTGGAGGAGGAGCTCGCGGCGGTCGACGCCTCCGCCGCCAGCCGGCTGCGCGACGACATCCGCGACGAGATGCACAGCGTGATCATGCAGGGCAAGACGGACTCCGCGGAGCAGCTGGCCGAGCAGATCAGCGAGCAGCTCAACGCCACCGTCGGGGCATGGCACGCGGAGTCCACCAGCAAACTGGTGGCCCTGGCCAGGCGCGCCCAGATCGAGCTGCACCCGCCGGCGATCGGCGCCGGTGACACCTCGGCCCACATCGAGCAGCTCGTCAGGCACGCCACCGCGGCGGACTCCAGCTCCCCTGAGGTGATGCTCACCGACTTCGTCGCCAAGGGCCTGCTGCTGGCCGACAAGATGCAGGAGCTGCGGCTCGGTATCAAGGCGGCCGATGTGCCGGAGCACCTCAGCCAGTACCAGAGCCTGGTCGACCGCGTGCATCCCGACGTGTACGCCAGAACGCTCACCCTGCTCAACATCGAAGGTGTGCTGACGGACCCGTCCTACGCCCAGGAGCTGACGAACCTGCAGCGGCACGACGGGGTCAGCGACCTGATCAGCTATCTGCGCAAGCCCGGCGGCATCAGCAGCCCGGGCCACGCGGAGCGGCTGAAGAACACCACCAACACGCTGCGCATCGCGGCCGACGCCGCACCGGTGCTGCTGGAGCTGCTCAGGATGCAGCAGCAGGAGAAGGCATCGCTGCACCAACGGGAACGACGGGCGCACCTGCAGGTGCAGGCCGACGGGGCGGCAACCCGGCTGGCCGAGCAGATCCTCGCTGGCGACCAGAGCAGTGCGGGCTGGCGCGGCCAGGTCGCCGAGCTGCGTACCGCGATTCGCTCCAGCGCTCCGGGCGACGACGCCGTGGCGCTCGCCGCGCAGCAGGGCCGGGCGCTCGCCGCCGCGCGGGACCAGCTGGACGCCGTGCTCCGCGACCTGGCGGCCGCCGCGATCGACGGCTGACCAGGTCAGCGCAGCGGCGCCGCCTGTCCCATCGGGCGGGCGGCGCCGGCTCGCGCCGCTACCGGTGCGGGATCTCGACCGCGGGTCAGAACGTGGCGATCGGGTTGACCGGGCTGCCGGAGGTGCCGGCGAAGCGGACGGGCGCGACGGCGAGGTGGAAGTCCCATTGGCCGAGCTCGGCAGCCGTGGTCGCGCACGCCTCCAGGTCGCAGTTGTCGAGCATCCACAGGCCCATCGCGACGAGGCTCACGGCGTGGACCGGCATCAGCACGTCGGGGTACCCCGACGGCTGCACGTCCTGGGGGGTGTCGGCGCCGATCAGCGCGACACCGCGGTCATGCAGCCACGGCAGGCAGGACGCGTGCCAGCCGGCCTGTGTGAAACCGTTGGCCGCACCGGTCTCGTGCCGGGCGCGGCCGAAGCCGGTCCGCAGGAGCACCGCGTCGCCGGGCCGCACCCGGACACCCTGGCGGCGCTCGGCCTCCTCGAGATCGTCGGGGAACACGCCCTGCCCGGGCTCCAGCCACGGCACGTCGCGGACCGCGGCGACGTCGAGCAGGACGCCGCGGGTGACGATGCCGTTCGCCGCCGCGGTGACGGCCGCCCACGCCGATCCGGTCTCGGGGTCGACCAGGTCGTGCGAGCGCCCGTTGTACATCGTGCCGTCCCAGAAGATGTGGCACGGCGAGTCGATGTGGGTGAGGGTGTTGCCGTGGAACGCGATGCCGAGCTGCTCGGAGGAGAAGCCCCAGCGCCGGTCGGCGTGGAAGTGCGCCGGCATGTGCTCGGCACCCGGCATCTCGGCGGCGCACGGGCACGTCGTCGTCGACCGCTCCATGTCCTGCGGGGAGCCGACCTCCCACGCACAGGACACGCTGCGGCCGTGGCGGACCGCCCGCGCCGCTGCCAGCCGGACGTCGTCGGTGATGTGGTTCAGGGTTCCGAGCTGGTCGTCGTCGCCCCACCGCCCCCAGTTCGACAGGGTGTTGAAATACCCGAGCACGTCGTCCTGTGCGGGCATCGGTCGTCCTGCCGTCATCCCAGCATCGACTCCTCCGGTCACGCGGTTCGAGATACCGCAGGTAGGGTATCCCGCCGCCGGTCCGACGGCCGCGATGACCGGTCGATCCGACGACTCGGTTCGGGCCGGCCGCATTCGGTATGGCGGGCGACCCTTGAGGATCGTGACAGTTCCGTCATGGTGGTTGTCATGGGGCACGGGGTTTCCATACGCTCCGAATCACATAGACGTACCTCCACTGCGTTCTGTGACGCGGAGTCGCGGTGCGGCTTTGCTTGTGTCTTTCGACGCAAGGCCGGCTGGGCGGCGTGATCGCCCAGCCGGCGGCTCCACCCTGCTGTGACACGGCATTCCCACTCCGTTCCGAATGCCGTCCGGCCAGCTGCGAGCCGCCCTGAGCGGCGCCATTGCACCGGGGCTGTGAATGCCCTATGGGCGGCCGGGCGGGCGCCGCCCATCGGGACGCGCTGCGCGGTTTCGAGGTCGCACTGCCGGCGCAGGCCGCCCGGCGGATCGCGGCCGACACGGGTGTGCGCTGCGGCCACAGCGACTTCGGCGGCCGGGCGATCTCCGGCTTCGACGCGATCGACGGCGGCATCGCCGATGACGGCAACGGGCACGGACTACGTGGAACGCGCGCAGGCATCGTGCGAGAGCATGACAGTATTGTCATTGATCTTGCGGGGTGTGACGTGGCGCTCTAATCTGGCAACGAATTTAAAATTGACCGAACTGGATATGTCGACTCTTGTCGCGTGCCACCCGATATACAGCGGCTGTGCCGAGGTCCTCGCATCGGCATTGCCGTGGCGCACCCATATGAAAACGTCCTCCCCGACGCGAGTACGGTTGCGCCTGCGGCGGAGTCAATGGCGATCCCATTGGCTCCGCCGAAATTCCGGCTCAAGCGCTCTGCCGAGCGGAGGGAACCGTATGCAGCGGACTGTCGATGTGGTCGAGTTGCCGGTCCTTCGTCATCCGCCGCAGAGTTCGGTTCCCCTGGAGATGCACTTCACGCGTCGGGTGCCGCAGGACGAACGCCCGCTGCCCCCTCGACCGCCGGCGGACGGCGGCGTCTTCGGGCAACCCGGCGGTACCGCTGCCGTCACCGCTCGCGCGCCGGACACCCCCGGTTGTGTCCTCCTCATCGAGGACGACGACCGGATCGCGGACATGGTCTCCCGTACCCTCGCCGCCGAAGGCTATGCCGTGGACCGGGCGCAGACCGGACCAGACGGCCTGCGGATGGCTCTGGACGGTGCCTTCGACCTGGTGATCCTCGATCTCATGCTGCCTGGAATGCCCGGCACGAGCGTTCTCAACCACCTCATGCGACACCGGCCCGACCAGCGGGTTCTCGTCCTGTCTGCGGTCACCGGCGCAGCCACCCGCGTCGCCTGCCTGGAGAGCGGCGCCGCGGATTTCGTCGCCAAGCCGTTCGCGCTGACCGAACTCGTCGCCCGCGTCCGGGCCCGGCTCCGGGCGGCACCTCCGGGACCGGCCCCGGATGTCCTGACGGTGGGACCCGTCCAGCTCGATCTGCGTCAGCACCGTGCCCGCGTCAGCGGGGACCTCATCTCGCTGTCGCCACGGGAGCTGGTCCTGCTGGGCTACCTGATGCGCCGGGCCGGCGAGGTCTGCAGCCGGTCCGAACTGCTCCGCTACGTCTGGAACTCCGAGTTCGATCCCGGCAGCAACATCGTGGATGTCAACATCAAACGGCTCCGCGCGAAGCTCGACCACCCCGACCGGATAGCGACGGTGCGCAGTGTGGGATACCGCTTCGACCCGCACTAGCCGGCTGATCCGGCTCGCCTGGCTGCTCGGGGCCGGCGCCTGCGCCACCGCGATGTATCTGCTGCCCGGCCGTGAGGCCATCCCGTTCCACCTGATCTGGATGGGGCTCTACCTCGTCTACGGGTTCACCGCCTGGCGGCCCCTGGAGATGATGGTCACCGTGGCGGCGACGGCGGCCGTCACCGGGACGATCCTGATCGCGCACGCGGTGCAGGGCGCCATCGACTGGCCGGGAACCGCCGAGGTGCCGCTCAGCGTCGCGGTCACCGCCGTCATCGCGCTCTACCTCCGCCGACGGCACCTCGCCACCGCGGAACTCGCCCGGATCGCCGAGCGTGACCGGCGGCGTGCCGAGATCCGCCACCTCCTGGTCCAGCAGGTCTCCCACGAGCTCCGTACACCGATCACGATCGCCCGGGGCTACACCGAACTCGTCCGGGTCCGGCTCACCGAGCCCGACGGCCTGCGCGACGCGGACATCGTGCTCGACGAGCTCGACAAGCTCAACACCATCGCCGACCGTCTCGTCACCTTCATCCAGATCGACGGGGAATCCACCCCGCAGACCCTCGAGATGCGTCCGGAGCTGGAGCGCATCGTCCGCCGGTGGCAGCCGGCGGCGAAGCGGGAATGGACGGTACGGGCATCGGCCGGACAGATCCATGTCAGCCGCGAGCGCCTGGAGACGGCGCTCGACTGCCTCATCGACAACGCCGTCAAGTTCACCGGGACCGGCGACGCCATCGAGCTCATCGGTGCCATCGCCCCCGACGAATGGACGATCGAGGTCGTCGACACGGGCTGCGGCATGTCGGCCGCCAACGCCTCGGCCCTCGCCACCGGGCAGGCAGTGGAGCGGGGCGCGGCCTCGGGCACCGGGCTGGGGCTGCCCACGGTCCGCACGATCGTCGGGGCCTGGGGCGGCGCCGTCCACCTGCGGTCCGAACCCGGCCGCGGCACCAGCGTGCTGCTGCGCTTCCCCCGCCGGCACGACGACGCTCTCCTCGACAGCGCTATCGCGGACCGCCGACCGTGAGCGCTCCGCATCGTCCGGGGCGGCGATCCCGCAGTGGGCACACGAACAGCGGACGGACGCTCGTGGCGGGCGCGGCCGGAGCGTAGGCGCGCCTCCGGCATGCGTATCCGCCAACCCGGGCGCGGCGCCGGTCGGTTACGTGCCTGAGGGGCGCCGGTATCCGGGGTGGACACCGGCGGTGAGGTTCTGCTGCTGGGCCACGCGCGCGAGCAGCTCCCGCAGGGTGACGCGCTCGTCCGGGGTGAGCGCCGCACACAGGCCGTCGTCGTGGGCCTTGCCGACGGCACCCAGCTGCCGCAGCAGGTGCTGGCCGGCGTCGGTCAGATGCAGGGCGTAGGAACGGCGGTCGGGCTGACCGGTGCGGCGTTCGATCAAGCCGCGGTCCTGCATGGCGTCGACGAGGATGACGAAACGGCTGGGCGGCGTGCCCAGCCGTTTGGCGTATGCCTGCTGGCTGAGCCCTGGCATGACCGAGATCATGCGAAGGAGACCGGCCTGCGCGGGCGTCAGGTCCAGGTCGGCGATGCGCGCGGCGAACAGCTCGGCGGCGTGCGCCCCCAATTGCGCGAGCAGGAAAGCCACCCCGCCCCAGGACCTGCCCGGTCCGTCACCTGCTTCTGGCACCAGCGGATCATACCACTTGAGAAATAATGTACGCCTGTATATCGTAGCCACGCGTACATCAATTAGGGGGTTCTCATGTCTCGACCACAATCCGGCCCGCCGCTGATCATCCCGGCCGTGGCCTTCACCGCCCTGACCATCGCCGGCATCATCACCGCCGCAGGTGTTCCCCGCCCCGACGCGCCCGGCGCCGAGGTGCTCGCCTACCTGCAGGACCACGGTCCCGCGATGCGGCTGTCGGCGTTTCTCGCCCTCGGTGCCGCCGTCCCGCTCGCCATCTGGAGCGCCGCGGCGTACCGGCGGCTGCGAGCGCTGGGCATCACCGCGCCCGGTTCCGCGATCGCCTTGGTCGGCGGGGTGCTCGCCAGCGGATTCGCAGCCCTGTCCGGCCTGATCGGGTGGGCGGCGTCCCGGACGTCGGAGAGCGCACCCCTCGCCTCGGCGCTGCGGGACCTCGCCTTCGTGACCGGCGGACCCGGGTTCGTGGCGTTCTTCGGGCTCCTGCTGGCCGGGGTCGGCGTCCCGATGCTGCTGCTGCGCATATCGCGGCCCGTCGCGATCGCCGGCCTGGTCCTGGCCCTGATCGCCGAGCTGTCGACACTGACCCTGCTGACCCTCGATGCCGCGCCCACCCTGCCGATCGCCCGCTTCGGCGGCATCATCTGGCTGGTCACCGTCAGCCTGCTGCTGCCCACCAGCCGCCGCACCGCGACCGCGAACCCGTCATGATCGCGCTGGTGACCGGCGGGACCGCCGGTATCGGCCGGCAGATCGCCGCGAAGCTCCGCTCCGCCGGACTGACCGTCCTGGTCACCGGCCGCGACCAGCAGCGGGGCGCGGCTGCCGCGGCGGATCTGGGCGCCACCTTCCTATCCGCCGACCATGCGACGATCGCGGGCAACCTCGACCTCGCCCGACGGGTGCGCGAGCTGGCGCCGCGCTTGGATGTCCTGGTCAACAACGTGGGCGGCGCGGCGTTCCCGCAGCGGACCGTCACCGCGGAGGGCCACGAGGCCACCCTCGCCCTCAACTACCTCGGACCGATCGTCCTGACCCGGGCGCTGCTGCCGACACTCACCGCAGACGCCCGTGTGGTCCAGGTCGTGTCGAGCGCCTTCACCATGCACTCCGGCGACCCGTTCACCGAACCGGCCGGTTACACGGCGATCAGCGCCTACGCCCGGGCGAAACAGCTGAACCTGCTCGCCACGCTGAGCCTCGCCCGGCAGCTGACCGGCGACGCCACCGTCAACGCGGTCAACCCGGGTATGGCCTGGACACCCGGCGTGCAGGCGCTCACCCCGCAGTCCGTGCCCGCCTGGCGGTACATCTGGCCGCTGGTCCGGATGATCCAGCGCCGCGCCGCACCGGAGAAGGCCGCCCGCATCCCCGCACTACTCGCCCTGCACCCCGACGGCACCGGCCGGTTCTACGAAAGCGATGGGAAAGCCAAGCCTCTTCCGCAGCGGCTGCTCGACCCCGCGCTGCAAGCCCGTGCCTGGCAGACCGCCGTCGACCTCACCTCACCACCGTCGCCGACCGGCCCCGAACACCCTCGCAAGGAGTGAACCCATGACACCCGAGATCACGTCGCAACGCCGGGAACGCCCACGCCCCGACACCGTCCAGCACCACGGCACCGCCACGCGGCTGTTGCTCGCGGCCGGAATCGTGGGTCCGGTCCTCTTCGTCCTCACCTTCACCGTCGCCGGCTGGCTGCGCCCCGGATACTCGGCCCTGGCCAGCGCGGTCAGCGACTTGGGCGTCGGGAGCACGGCATGGATTCAGAACGCCAACTTCCTGCTGTTCGGCATCCTGCTCATCGCCTTCGCGGCGGGATTCCGGCGCGTGGCGTCCGAGCTCATCGGCGGCCACGCGACCGGGGGAGCCATCCTGATCGCCACCACCGGCATCGGCATGCTGGGAGCCGTCCTGTTCCCGGCCAAGCCTCCGACGGAGATACTCCACTTCCTCCTCGGGTTCCTGATCGTCATCGTCTCCGCGATAGCGGCCGCCTTCTACCTGGGCCGCCAGTTCCGCCGCGTACCCGAATGGCGCGTCCTGGCGCGCTACTCCACCTGGACCGGACTCATCGCGGTCGCCCTGGTGCTCGTCACCTTCGTCGCGCTCAACCCCGCCTCGCCCCTGGAGAAGGCCGGCGTCGGCGGCCTCATCAACCGGATACTCGCGGTCGAAACCTTCGCCTGGTACGCCGTGACCGGATACTGGCTGTGGCGCCACACCAGCCGCGGCCGGGACGCCGGCAAAGCCCGGTAGACAGGGTTTCGGCGGTCGGCGGTCTCGTCGTGGGCACCCGGTGGCGGCAGGACCGTCCTGCCGCCACCGGGTGCCGTCAGCCGCTAGGCGGGGAGGTTCCACTGCTGGTTGGTCTGGGTGTTGCAGGTCCAGATCTGCAGCTTGGTGCCGTCGGCGGTGCCCTGGCCGGTGGCGTCGAGGCACTTGCCGGTCTCCGGGTTGGTCAACCGCTTGGTGGTCGTGTTGTAGCTCCACTGCTGGTGGGTGTTGCCCGCCAGGCAGTCCCAGATCTGGACCTTGGTGCCGTCGGCGTTGATGCCGCCGTTGACGTCCAGGCACTTGCCCAGCGCCCGGATGGTGCCGTCGGTGCCGATCGTCCACGACTGCGCGCCGCTACCGTTGCAGGTCCAGATCTGCACCTGCAGGCCGTTGGCGGTGCCGGCGCTGGGGATGTCCACGCACCGCCCGCTCGGCACGCCGGTGATCGGACCGGTACGCGTCGGCGACGTGCCGACCGGGATCGAGATCTCACCCCGGTTGAGCACGCGCGGGTCGTAGTAGGTCGCCTTCACGCCGTCGTTGGTGTTGTACTCCGGCTTGGTCAGCCAGTCCATCCAGACGCTGAAATACGTCCATCGGGGCTGGGCGGCCATCTGCGCCGGGGTCGGGGTGCGGCCGACCTCGGCGAGGGCGATCGGCTTGCCGTGCGCGATGTTCTGCATCGCGGTGTACCACTCGGTGGACGGGAAATACTGCACCCACACGTCGAGCGTGACGAGGTCGACGTACCCGTCGCCGGGGTAGTAGTCGGCGACGCTCCCGGCACCCCCGGCGAGGTCCTTGACGTTCCAGACCCAGACGATGTTGGTGAATCCCTTGCTGAGCAGGTAGTCGTGGGTGATCTGGAACAGCTTGCGGCTGCCGTTGGGTCCCGGTCGGCCGCCCCACCACGACCACGCCTCGTTCATCTCGTGCGACGGGCGGAACAGCACCGGGATCCCGGCGTCCTTGAGCTGCTGGAAGTACGGCACCGTCTGGTCGAGGCGCCGCTTCCACGAGGTGTTGAGGCCTCCGCCGTCGGTGACGAGCTCGTTCCACTGGGAGTCCGACAGCCGGCTGCCCTTCACCGGCCAGCTGCCGCCCTCGAAGTTGCAGGTGGCGACGAGCGGTGCGCAGGCGTGCCAGGTGATGGCCGGGATGGTGCCCGCCGCCCAGGCCGCCTTGGCCTGGTCGAAGACGCGCTGGCGGTTGTCGATGTCGTTCTGGCTGAAGCCGAAGTCGCCGCCCCACACGCCGGGGTAGAGGCCGGTGATGTCGCGGACCTTGTTGGTCCACTGGACGGGGTTGCTGTTGGGTCCGTCCTGCTGTCCGGAGAGCCAGTTGCGGCCGGTGAGCCCGCTGAAGTAGTTGACGACGTCGGTGCGGGTGACACCCGCCGGTGCGGGTGGCGCAGCGAGGGCGGGTGCCGGACCGGCGGACAGGCCGGCCAGGGTGAGGACGGCCGCCGCCAGGGTGGCCGCGAGCCTGCGGGGTGGAGCGTTCATCGGTGGTTCCCTTTCGCCGAGGGCGCGGCTGGGTCCGTGGACGACAATCAGGCTGCGGGCAGCTGGTAGCGCTGGAAGAACTGCCACATCAGGCTGTTGGCGCTGATCTCGTGAGTGGTGTTGCCGTTGCCGGTCGACGCCTGGGAGGTGCCGGGCCACGTGTGGCCCCCGTCGGAGACCGCGTAGAGCTGCACCTCGGCGCCGTCCCGGCAGCCCAGGTAGGCGATCCGGGACACGTGGGCCGAGACCTGTGTCGTCACCGGCGTTCCGGTGCACCCGTCGAGGGCGGCCCAGCGCTGCTGCGCGACGGGCACCGAGTATTTCCACAGGTCCGAACCGCCGCCGGGGTACGGGTTGGTGGCGTCCTGCTGGCCGTGGAAGGCGATCACCGGCACCGCACGGGCCGGCTGGCACGACAGCGGGTCGGGCCGGGAGGTGTCGGCCGGGTCGGGTCGTCCGGCGCGCAGTCCGGCCACGGGCGCGATCGCCGCGACGGTGTTCGGCCGGGCGCACGCGTACGCCGAGATCATCCGCCCGCCACCGGAGTAGCCGGTGAGGTAGACGCGCCGGGCGTCGGCGCACAGCGTGCCACCGGTCATGGTGGTGATCACCTGGGCGAGGAAGCCCACGTCGTCGCGGCCGGGCGGGTTGCCGACGTTGGGCACGTTCCAGGCGAAGCCGCTGCCGTTGACGAACGCCCCGTTCGGCGCGGCGACGAGGAACTGCCCCGCGTCGGCGGCGCTCTTCATCTCGCTGTAGGCCAGCTGGTTGCTGCCGGTGCCGGAGGTGCCGTGCAGGTTGAGCACCAGCGGCAGACGGCTCCCGGCGCTCGCGCCTGCGGGGACGTAGACGGTGACCTGGTAGGTGGCGCCCGCGAAGGTGACGGGCACGGTGCGTTCACCGGGTCCGAAGGCGCGGGTGCAGCCCGGCGGCGTGGTCGTGCCGGGGAGGTTCCACTGCTGGTTGGTCTGGCTGTTGCAGGTCCAGATCTGCAGCTTGGTGCCGTCGGCGGTGCCCTGTCCGGTGGCGTCGAGGCACTTGCCGGTCTCGGGGTTGATCACGGTCCTCGTCGTGGTGTTGTAGGTCCATCGCTGGTGGGTGTTGCCGGCGAGACAGTCCCAGATCTGGACTTTGGTGCCGTTGGCGTTGATGCCGCCGTTGACATCGAGGCACTTGCCCAGCGCGCGGATGGTCCCGTCGGTGCCGATCGTCCAGGACTGGGCGCCGGTGCCGTTGCAGGTCCAGATCTGGACCTGCAGGCCGTTGGTGGTGGCGGCGCCGGGGATGTCGACGCACCGCCCGCTCGGCACACCGGTGATCGGGCCGACCGGGTCGGCGGCGGCCGCCGGGGCGGCCGGGGTCAGTAATGCTGCGGCGAGCGCCAGCGATACGGCGAAAGTCGTGCGTCTCACGGCGTTTCTCCTTCCGAAGGGACGGCAGCCGCCACCTGCCGGTGGCTGCTGATGATCTGCTGGTAGCGGCGCGCGCTCGCCTTGGGGATGCGCTGCTGGGTGGCGTAGTCGACGCGGACGATCCCGAACCGGGGACCGTATCCGTGGCCCCACTCGAAGTTGTCCAGCAGCGACCAGACGAAGTAGCCGCGTACGTCGGCGCCCTGCTCGACGGCACTGTCCACGGCGGCCACGTGCGCGTCCAGGAACGCGGTGCGGCCGGTGTCGTCGACGAATCCGGCCGCGTCGGGCTCGTCGTCGAACGCCGACCCGTTCTCGGTGACCACCAGCGGCAGCCCGGGATATTCGCGGGCCAGCCTGGTCAGCAGGTCGGTCAGGCCGTCGGCGGTGATCGGCCAGCCCAGCCCGGTGAGCGGGCCGCGGCGGATCTCGCCGTCGGCGTCCAGGGTGGTGTCGAAGTAGTAGTTCACGCCGAGCACGTCGATCGGCGTGGCGACGATCTCCAGGTCGCCGTCGACGACCGGCAGGGTGACACCGCGATCGGCGAGGTCGGCGAGCACGTCGGCCGGGTAGCGGCCGTGGCGCAGCGCGTCGAGGTAGAAGCGGTTGTTGAGCCCGTCGGCCCGCCGGGCGGCCTCGGCGGCGGCCGCGTCGCCGGGTTCGGACCGGACACCGCCGAGGTTCAGGGTGATGCCGAACTCGTGCGGCCGGGTGGCGGCGGCGCGCATCGCGGTGACGGCGAGGCCGTGGCCGAGCAGCAGGTGGTGCGCGGCCGCCATCGCCGCCGGGAAGTCGGTGCGGCCGGGGGCGTGGATGCCGTCGGCGTAGCCGTAGGTCGCGACGCACCACGGCTCGTTGATGGTGGTCCACACGTCCACCCGGTCGGCGAGGGCCGCGAAGACCATGGCCGCGTAGTCGGCGAAGCGGTGGGCGGTGTCGCGGTGCGGCCAGCCGCCGGCGTCCTCGAGCTCCTGCGGCAGGTCCCAGTGGTAGAGCGTCACCCACGGTTCGATGCCGCGGGCCAGCAGCTCGTCGACGAGCCGGTCGTAGAAGCCGATCCCGGCCGGGTTCACCGGCCCGCGCCCGTGCGGCTGGACCCGCGGCCAGGCGACGGAGAACCGGTAGGTGTCGGCGCCGAGCGAGGCGATCAGCGCGACATCGTCGGGCATGCGGCGGTAGTGGTCGCAGGCGAGGTCGGCGGTGCTGCCGTCCCCGATCGCTCCCGGCCGTCGGGCGAAGGCGTCCCAGATCGAGGGGGTACGCCCGTCGGCGCTGGTCGCGCCCTCGATCTGGTACGCCGAGGTGGCCACACCCCACCGGAACGGCCGCAGGGTCGGTTTGGTCGTCATCGTGGGTCCTGTCATCAGCGGGATGTCGTTGGAGGACTCGGGCGGCAGGCGGGCCGCGCCCTGGTGCCGCCTGCCGCCCGAGCGTCTGCCGCCGTCAGGCGGGGAGGTTCCACTGCTGGTTGGTCTGGGTGTTGCAGGTCCAGATCTGCAGCTTGACGCCGTCGGCGGTGCCCTGGCCGGTGGCGTCGAGGCACTTGCCGGTCTCCGGGTTGGTCAACCGCTTGGTGGTCGCGTTGTAGCTCCACTGCTGGTGGGTGTTGCCCGCCAGGCAGTCCCAGATCTGGACCTTGGTGCCGTCGGCGTTGATGCCGCCGTTGACGTCCAGGCACTTGCCCAGCGCCCGGATGGTGCCGTCGGTGCCGATCGTCCACGACTGCGCGCCGCTACCGTTGCAGGTCCAGATCTGCACCTGCAGGCCGTTGGCGGTGCCGGCGCTCGGAATGTCCACGCACCGCCCGCTGCCGACACCGGTGATCGCCCCGGTACGGCTGCCGCCGCCGCCCCCGCCGACGGTGAACTCGCCCCGGTTGAGCACCCGGGCGGCGAAGTAGGACTGCTGCACCGCCGCGTTGTTGTTGTAGGCGGGGTCGGTGAGCCACTCGGCCCACACCATCCACCAGGCCCAGCGCGGCTGCGCGTTCATGACGGCGACGCTGGGGACCCGGCCGACCTCGGCGAGCGCGATCGGCTTACCCCCGGCGATGTTGAGCATCGCCTGGTAGTCGGAGGTGCTCGGTTCCAGCTTGACCCAGACGTCGAGGCTGGCGACGTCGACATAGGACGCGCCGGGCCAGTAGTCGGCGAGCGACCCCATGTTGAGGTCCTTGACGTTCCAGACCCAGACCAGGTTGGTCAGGCCCTGCGTGCCGACGAGGTAGTCGTAGACGATCTGGTAGAGCTTGCGGCTGCCGTTGGCGCCCGGCCGACCGCCCCACCAGGACCAGCCCTCGTTCATCTCGTGGATCGGCCGCCACAGCACCGGCACCCCGGCGTTCTGCAGCTGCCGCAGGTAGGGCACCGCCTCGGCGAGGCGGTTCTTGAAGGCGTTGTTGAGCGAGCTGCCGTTGGTGATCAGCTGGCTCCACTGGGTGTCGTTGAGGTGGCTGAGGATGCCGCCCGAGTCCCAGCCGCAGGTGGTGCCGACGGTGGGCGGGCAGAGGTGCCAGGTGAGCGCGACGACGGAGCCGCCCTGCCACTGCTGGATCGCCTGATTGATCATCGTTTGGCGGGCGTTGACGTCGGCTGCGGCGAAGAGGAAGTCGCCGCCCCACAGGCCGGGCGTCTGCCCGGTGATCGACTGGGCGACCCGGGTGTATTTCGTGGGGTCGGAGTTGGGTTCCCGGTTGTGCTGCCCGGACAGCGTGCTCTGCCCGGAGATGCCGTTGAGGAAGCTGATCAGCTGGGCCCTGGTGGTGGGGCCGAACGACTGGGCAGGGGCCTGCCCGAGGGTCACCACGGCCAGGGTCAGCACCGCCGCCAGGGCGGCGGCGCGTCGCAGGGGACGGAACAGGGGGGTACGCATGTGCGGTGCCTTTCTCGTGCGTCGAGGGGGAGCGGCGCGGCGATCGGGTCGGGGAGGGTTCGTAGGCGGCTCCTTTCAGTTCCCGGTCAGGGCTAAGGCGGCGGCGCCGTAGAGGCCGGCGTGGCGGCCGAGCCCGGTGGACTCGACGCGCAGCCGGCCCAGGAACGGCATCCCGGTGCGGGCGGCGATGGCGGTGCGCAGCTGGTCCAGCAGCGTGTCACCGGCTGCCGCGACACCGCCACCGACGACGACGGTGTCGACGTCGCAGAGTGCCGCGGTGGTCAGCAGGGCCGTGGCCAGCGCGTCGGCAGCTCGGGCGAACGCAGCCACCGCCGGTGGATCGCCGCGGCGGGCGTCGGCGGCGAGCGCCTTGGCGTCCGGTCGGGCGTCGGCGGTCTCCGGTCGCCAGCCGTTGGCCAGCGCCCACCGGGTCATGGCCGGGCCGCTGGCGATCGTCTCGACACAGCCGGTCGCACCGCACGGGCACACCTGGCCGGCCGGATCGACGGTGATGTGTCCGATGTGCCCGGCGTTGCCGGTCGGTCCGAGATAGACGCTGCCGTTCAGGACGAGGCCGCCGCCGATGCCGGTCGACACGACGATGCCGAGCAGCGCACGGGCGTGCTCGGCGTGCCCGCCCCGCCACCACTCGCCCAGCGCCATGCACTGCGCGTCGCCGGCGAGGGCGACCGGTACGCCGTCCAGCAGCGCGGAGACCTCGGCGACGATCGGGAAGTCACGCCAGCCGGGGATGTTGATCGGGCTCACCGTGCCGTCGGCGAGATCGAGCGGCCCGGCCGAGCCGATCCCCGCACCGCGCAGCCCCGGCCTCACCAGCACCTTGACGAGATGGTGCAGGGTCGCCGTGGGGTCGGGGCCGATCGGGAACTCGGCATGGTCGGCGATCGTGCCCGAGCCGTCGATCACGGCACCGGCGAACGTCGTGCCGCCGATGTCGACGGCGAGCACGGCGGTCACGGCCGGGCCTCGTTGACGCAGCGCAGCACCGGATAGGCGAGCAGCTGCTCGGCGGGCAGCTCCCGCGCGGTGGTGATCCGGAAGGTGGCGGTCTCGCCGGGCAGCAGCGTCACCAGCTGCTCGTCGACGGCCGCGTCCGGGTCGAGCCGGTCGGGGAACAGGGCCAGCTCCCGCAGCAGGGTGACGGCGGTGACGGTCACGGTGACGCCGTCGTCGTCGGTGTCGACCTTCGCATCGAACGCGGCCGGCGGATACAGCATCTGCGGGTCCTCGGCGAACATGTGCACCGCGCGTACGCCGTCGAGCTCGGCGGTGAGCAGCTCCCGGGCCGGGTCGGCCGGGACGGCGATCGTGTCCGCGAGCTGGATCTGCAGCACCGATCGCGGCGCCACGGTGACCGTGGCGGTGTCCTTGGCGAGCGGTTGCCCGCCGACGTCGAGCCGGGCCAGGTGAAGCTCACCGGTCCACGGCTCGCTGCAGTCGTTGACCAGGGCGAATCCGCCGTCGTGGAAGGTGATCAGGCGGTCGGCATAGGCGCGGCGCAACGCGTACCACAGGGGTTTGCGCCGGGCGTCGCCGTCGACGGCGGCCCACGAGGTCACCGGCCAGCAGTCGTTGAGCTGCCACACGATCGTGCCCATGCAGTAGGGCATCAGGGCCCGGAAGCGCTGCACCCCGTAGGCGATGGCCCGGGCCTGGTTGAGCTGCGTGTAGTAGTGCCAGTCGTCGAAGTTCTCCGGCTGCGGCAGGTGGTCCCCGAGGCCGCGCAGCAGCTTGGCGTTGCCGTCGGTCGCCTTCTGGTGGTGCATGACGCCGGGGGAGTCCGGGGTGAGCGGCTGGTCGGAGACGGCGGCCCGCAGGGTGGCGTAGGCGGGCGGCCCCTGGAAGCCGAACTCGGCGACGAACCGGGGGGTGTAGGAGTCGTAGAAGGTGTAGTCGCGCTGCCCCCAGACGGTCCAGATGTGGATCGTGCCCGTGGACGGGTCGTGCACGTCGCGGTCCGGCGCGCCGGAGTAGGGGCTGCCGGGCCAGTAGGGCCGGGTCGGGTCGAGCTCGGCGACGACGCGCGGGAGCAGGTCGAAGTAGAACCCGGCGCCCCAGTCCCGGCCGCCCAGCGGCTCGCGCCAGTCCCAGTGCTGGTGGCCCTCGATGTTCTCGTTGTTGCCGCACCAGATCACCAGGCTCGGGTGGCTCATCAGGCGGACCACGTTCTCCCGGGCCTCGGCCGCCACCTCGGCGCGCATCGTGTCGTCCTCGGGGTAGGCGGCGCACGCGAACGGGAAGTCCTGCCAGACGAGCAGCCCCATCGCGTCGGCGAGCGCATAGAAGTCATCGGATTCGTAGAGCCCGCCGCCCCACACCCGCAGCGTGTTCGCCCCGGTGCCGACCGCCTGGTCGAACCGCTCGCGCAGCCGGTCGGTGGTGATCCGGGCGGGGAAGCAGTCGTCGGGGATCCAGTTGAAACCCTTCACGAACACCGGCTCACCGTTGATGATCAGCCGGAAGGCGTCGGTGTCGAGCTCCACGGTCCGGAATCCGATCTCGCGGGTCCACGCGTCGTCGCCGGCGGTGACGGTCAACGGGTAGAGCGGCTGATCGCCGTATCCCCGGGGCCACCACAGCCGCGCGTCGGGTACGTCGAGCCGCAGCGTCGCCTCGGTCTGCCCGGCCGGGAGCACCGCGTGCACCACGGCTCCGGCGACCTCGGCCGTCACCTCGACGGGTGCGTCGGTGACGCGCTCGACGCGGACGTGCACGTCCACCCCGTCGGCGCGGACGGCGGGGCGGACCTCGGCGAGCCGGACCCCGGACCAGGAGTGCAGGCCGACGGGGCGCCAGATGCCCGAGGTGACCAGCGTCGGTCCCCAGTCCCAGCCGAAGTTGCAGGCCATCTTCCGGATGAACTGGTAGGGCTCGTCGTACGGGCCGGGCAGCGCGCCGTACTCGGCCTCCCGTTCGGCGGTGTAGGCGTACGGTGCCCGGAACGCCACCTCGAGGGTGTTGGTGCCCGCGGTGAGCAGGCCGCCGGTGTCGATGCGGTAGCTGCGGTGCATGTTGGCGGTGGTCGCCACCGGGACTCCGTTGAGCCGGACGGTGGCGACGGTGTCCAGACCGTCGAAGACGAGGTCGGTGCGGTCGAATCCCTGCGGCTGCCAGTCGAACTCGGTGCGGTAGCTCCAGTCGGTGCGACCGATCCAGGTCAGCGACGTTTCGTTGTCGTCGCGGTACGGGTCGTCGATGAGCCCGGCCGTGAGCAGGTCGGTGTGCACGCAGCCGGGCACGGCGGCAGGGATGGCGGTGATGTCGCGGGCGCCATCGACGGCGGACAGCGTCCAACCGGTGTGCAGGCGGCGGTGGGTGCTCACGTGTGTGCTCCTTCGGCGGGACTTGCCGATCGACCTGACCTGTCGAGGTGCGGCAGGCGGGCGGTCGGCTGGATAGCAGAATGGGCTGAACCGAGTAAGTGGACAGGCCGAATGGGCCCTGACGGGGGCAGCCGGGGCTACTTGGCGGCGCCCGAGGTGAAGCCGTTGTAGATGAACCGCTGCAACACCAGGAAGATGACGAGCGTCGGCACGATGACCAGCACGGCGCCGGCGGAGATGGTCTCCCAGTGCGCGCCGAACGGCCCCTTGAAGCGGAAGAGCGAGGTGGAGATGGTCCCCAGCTCCGGCGACGGGTTATAGAGGAACGGGATGTAGAAGTCGTTGTAGACGGTGATGCCCTTGATGATCACGACGGTGGCGATGGCCGGCTTGAGCAGCGGCAGGATCACCGAGCGGTAGATCTTGAACGAGTTGGCGCCGTCGAGGCGGGCCGCCTCGTCCAGCGACACCGGGATGCCTCGGATGAACTGCTGGAAGATGTAGATCGCGACGATGTCGGTGCCCATGTAGAGCAGGATCGGCGCCCAGCGCGTGTCGAACAGCCCCATCGCGTCGACCACCTTGAAGGTGGCCACCTGGGTCGTGACCGCCGGGACGAGGGTCGCCATCAGGAACGCGGCCACCACGAGCTTCTTGGCACGAAACGTGAACCGCTCGATCGCGTAAGCGGCCATCGAGCCGATGATGACCGTACCGGTGATGGAGAACAGCAGGATGAAGGCGGTGTTGCCGAAGGCGGCGAGCATCTCGCCCTTGGTGAACGCGGTGGCGTAGTTGTCGAAGTTGAACCAGTTGCCCGGCAGCGACAGGGTGTCGCCGCTCGCCATCTCCTGCTCGGTCTTCAACGAGGTGAACAGGATCGTCACCAGCGGCAGCAGCACCACCACGGAGGCGGCCACCAGCGACAGGTACTTGAGGGTCACCGCGAGCGGGCGCAGGAACACCGCGCGGCGCTCGCGCCGGTCGAAGGCGGCACGGGAGACTGACGGCGCGGTCATGACCGGTCGGCCCTTTCGTCGGGCACCAGGCGGCGCTGCGCCCAGGTGATCAGCAGGATGATGGCGAGCAGCACCACGGCCATGGCCGAGGCGAGCCCCATCTTGTTGAAGTCGAAGGCGAGCTTCACGGTCTGGATGACGAAGGTCTTGCTCTCGCCGAAACCCCTGGTCATGATGAAGGGGATCTCGAAGACCGACAGCGAGCCCGAGATCGACAGGATGACGCTCAGGCCGATGATGGGCCGGATGCTCGGCGCGATGATGCTGCGGAAGACCTGCCATTTCGAGGCGCCGTCGATCTCGGCCGCCTCGTGCAGCTCGGCCGGGATCGACTGCATCGCGCCGAGGAAGAGCACGAAGTTCAATCCGAGGAACCGCCACACCGAGACGCCCGACAGCGACACGTTGACCAGGTCCGGATCGCCGAGCCACAGCTTGTCGGGGTGGGCGCCGACGATGGCCAGCACCGAGTCGAGCGTGCCGTCCTGCTTGAAGAAGTAGAGGAAGACGAAGGCGACAGCCACCCCGTTGATCAGGTAAGGGAAGAAGAGCAGCCCTTTGAACAGGTTCCGGAACCGCGTCTTGA
This sequence comes from Allocatelliglobosispora scoriae, assembly GCF_014204945.1. NCBI lineage: Bacteria > Bacillati > Actinomycetota > Actinomycetes > Micromonosporales > Micromonosporaceae > Allocatelliglobosispora > Allocatelliglobosispora scoriae. The sequence continues at coordinate 1,257,448 of NZ_JACHMN010000001.1, read as the reverse complement.
AGGTCAGGATGGTCGCGAAATACAGCGCGACGACGATCTGCAGGACGGCGGCCGCCAGGTAATAGAGGCTGACGAAGAACACCTGGAACAGCTCGGGTCGGGTGAACAGCTCCACATAGTTGTCGGCGCCGACGAAGGTCTTGTCGGGGCTGACCCCGTCCCAGTCGGTGAAGCTGTAGGAGATCATGTTGGCGACCGGGATGTAGGTGAAGGTCACCAGCAGCACCAGGGCCGCCGAGAGGTAGAGCCACGGTGTGAGCTGGCGGCGCCAGCCGGGCCGGTGTCGTGGCGGCGGTGCCGGCGCAGTGCCGGCGGCCGCGGCGGGCAGCCCGGCGGAGTGCCGGGTCTTGAGGTCGGTCATGCGATGTCGGCCCTTCTCGGGTTGCCGGCGGTGCTGGTGGGGACACGGGGCCGGACGCGGGCTGGCTGCGCCCGGCCCCGGTGCCACGGGTGGTGGTGCGGTCAGCCCGCCATCGCGGCGGCGTCGGCCCACTTCTTCGCCAGGTCGGCGAAGATGTCGTCGAGGCTGCCCTTCCCCGCGCCGCGAGCGACGTCGATGATGTGCTGGCGGTACTCGGGCTTGCTGATGCCCACCTCCGATTGGTTGTCGATCTTGCTGACCTTGGCCGAGTCCGCCTGGGACAGGTCGATGAAGGTCACGCCGGCCTCGGTGAACGGCTTGAGAGCGCCGGGAAGCGGCGCTCCCTTGATCGCCGAGATCGCCTGGTTGACCGCGGCGGTGTCGGACTTCTCCAGGATCCAGTCGATCCAGGCCCGTGCGGCGGCCTTGTGGGGCGAGTGGATGTTGACCGCGGACTGGTAGTCCGGGGCGACCACGGAGCAGAACTTGCCGCCGACCTGCGCCGGGAACGGCATGTAGCCGATGCTGTCGGGGTTCTTGCCGGCCTTCTTCGCCGCGTCCTGCATCTGCGCGAGCGACCACGAGCCGAGCCACATCGTGGCGATCTTGCCGGTGGCGAGCAGGCCCTTGGAGTCTTCCCAGTTCGTCGTCGTCGGGTCGCTCTCCGACAGCTTGTTCTTGACGATGTCGTAGAGCAGCTTGTCGCCGGTGTTGAGGTCGCTGCCCGCCGCCCACGGGTTGGCGGTCGGCAGCTTGTCGTTGGCCGCCGCGTCACAGGTCGCCGACCCGATCACCGACGACCAGGAGCTCAGCGGCCAGCCGTCCTTGTAGTTGGTGTAGTACGGCGTCGCGCCGGTCTTGGTCTTGACCGCCTGCAGCGCGTCGAGGAACTCCGCCGGCGTCTTGGGCCACGCGGTCACGCCCGCAGCGGCCCAGACGTCCTTGTTGTAGACGAAGCCGTTGATGAAGGAGAACCCGGCCAGGCCGTAGATCTTGTCGCCGACCTTGCCCTTGCCGATGCCGGCGGCGGTGTACTTGCCGGCCAGGTCGGTCGCGCCGCCGAGGGAGGCGAAGAACTTCGGGTAGTCCGCGGTGACCACCGAGTTGGGAATCAGCAGCACGTCACCGTACTTGTCGGTGTTCATCCGGATCTTGACTTCACCCTCGTAGTCGGTGATGCCCTCGAACTTGACCTTGACGTTCGGGTAGTCCTTGTTGAAGAGGTCGGCGTACTTCTGCATGGTGCCGTCGGTGACCAGGTCGGTGCGGTTGGTGAGGACGGTGATGTCCCCGGAGACCGCGGCCGGATCCGTCGGCGACAGCGCACCGCTGTCATCCGTGGCGGCGTCGCCGCTGCCGGAGCAGCCCGCCACCACCAGTGCCGCCGACAGCAGCACTCCGGCGAGCGCACGTCGTTTCATGTTCACGAAATCCATCTCCTTCAGACGCTCGTGGCGGCGAGCTGCGGCCCGGCGTCTCTGCTCATCAATGCAACTGAACGTACTGAACCGAGTAAGTGAGCAGACTTTACGACCGGGTTACATGCGTGTCAACGGTGGTCGCGTCATCGGCCGGAGCCGTCGACGCTGAAAGCCCACCCCACCAGCAGTTTTCGACGAAAGATCGCCGACTGTGCCGAGCTGGTCCCGCCCGGTGGCGGCTGGTCGACGCTCGGATCCCCTGGGGGCGGTCTCGACTACTGCGCAATCGATTAACCGAGAAAGTTGAGAGTGGTGCGTCGGCCCCGTCAGTGGGGCGCCGTGGCGTCCGACCGCGTCGGCGGGCGCCCGGCTCTACGTCCTGCGCGGAGCTGCGCCCGTCAGCGTCGTCGACACCGCTAGTAACACCGTGATCGACACCCTGCCGGCTCCGGAGGAGCCCGTCCAGATCAAGATCAGCCCCGATGGCGGCAGCGCCTACGTGATCGACGACTACGAGAACAAGCTGTTCCGGATCGACATCGCGGCCGGTCAGGTCACCAACTCGGTGAGGCCGACCCGGCCGACAACACCGCCACGGCCACCACCACCGTCGACAATGCCCTGGGCTGCACCGCCGTCGGCACCGCCGGCAGCGACATCATCGCCGGCACCACGGGCAACGACGTGATCTGCGGGCTCGGCGGCAACGACACCATCACCGCCGGTAACGGCAACGACACCGTCGTCGGCGGCGCGGGCAACGACACCGCCAACCTCGGCAACGGCGACGACTCGTACACCGATCTGCAGGGCACCGACACCGCCAACGGCGGTGACGGCACCGACACCATCAACGTCAAGGACGGGCCGGGGGCGACCGGGCCACCGGTGGAAACGGCAACGACGTCTGCACGGTCGACCCCACCGACATCGTCTCCTGCTGAGAGCGTCCGTCGGCCACGTGGAGAGGAGCCAACAATGATGAAGAGGACCCTGGCGGCGATGACCGCCGTCGTGGTCGCGTCGCTCGGCCTCACCGCAGCACCGGCCCAGGCGGCCACGGTGCAGCTGAGCTGCCTCGGGATGAACAGCGCTGCGTTCGACCCCGGTCTGACGCTGACCGCGAAGCCGACGCACATCACCGCCACCGGCACGCTGTCGGCATGCCTGCCGAACAGCTCGGGCATCACGTCGGGCAGCTACACCGCCTCCGGTACGGGGAGCTCGGCTGCTTCTCGGGCGGACACGCGGGCCAGTTCACGATCACCTGGAACACGTCGGATCAGACCACGATCGCCTTCACCAACACGGTGGCGCTGCGGCCGCTGGGCGAGACCGTCGTGGTCGCGCGGGGATCGGTGGTGTCGGGCACGTTCGTCGGGGCGAGCTACACGGCGACCTTCACGCTCTTCCAGGTGCAGCCGCTGGCGTGCCTCGGGACGGGGGTGACGACGGCTCAGGGCCCGACCACCCTGCTGCTGACGCGGTAGGGCGGTGAGCCGGCCATGGGACGGGCTCCGTCGGTGTCGACGGAGCCCGTCGGCTCGGATCCCGCAGCCTCTCGGGCAGCGGCTACCGGTGCTCTCCGCCGGTCTCGGCGCCCGTCAGCATGGCGTTGGTCCGGGTGTGCGGGTCGTCGGTGGTGTAGAACTCGGCCACGAACTCCGTCCACGCCTCGCGGGGGATGCTGTCGGCCTGGCCGAACAGCCCGTCCAACGCGGCCACCACGCTGGCGATCGGCCATCCGGTGCCCAGCAGCATCGCCGTGAGCTCCGACCGGACGAGCCTGCCGTCATCGTCGAGGTCGCACAGGTCCACGAGCGCGTCGGCCCACGGGCGCACATGGGCGTCGAACCACGCCCGCGTGTGGACGACTCGGGCGTACTCGGCCAGGGACACCACGCCGTCGTTGTCGGCGTCCGCCGCTGTGCGCAGGCCGTCCCACCAGATGACCGCCGCCCTGGTCAGCGCAAGCGCCTTGGGCGAGGCCGGCGCGACACCCAGGGTCCGGACGATCTGCGTGGCGAGCCCGGTGAAATCGTCGCCGCTCAGAACGCCGTCGCCGTCGCCGTCCATCATCGAGAAGCGGGTCCGGAGGCGGTTGTCGCTCGCTGTCATGGCAGTCCTCCCTCATTCGGCCATCGTTCTGCCAGGATGTCGCCGCGCTTCCCGGACGGCAGCTCCGCATTCCGCCACGCGGAACACCGATCGCGGCCGTCGCCCGTCCTGGGGAGCCGCCATGCCGTCGGCCTCCCCGCGCCGGGCGAGATCCCAGCAGGATTGGGCCGCGCCCCCCATTCTTGGGGGCCAATGTATGTTGTGCCGCACGAATTCTCGGCTCCTACGGTCATGGGATGACGATCACCGACGCCGTTTCGCCCACCCTGCCGACCTTCTCCTGTCTCGGGCCCGTGGTTGTCCGCGCCGGTCGGCTGGACTCCGTCCTCATCCGATCGTCGGCGGCGGGGCGCCTGCTGGCGGTCTTCCTCGTCGCCGCCAACCGGCCCATCTCGCGCAGGCAGCTCGTGGACGAGCTGTGGGGTGCCGATCCGCCGCGGACGGCGGAGAACGCACTGCATGTACAGGTCGCGCGGCTGCGGCGCCGGCTGCGCGCCTGGGAGGCACCGGCCAGGATCGAGACAGGCCCCGGCGGGTACGCGTTGCGCATGGCCCCGCAGCACCTGGACATCGAGTGCTTCCTCGGTGAGCTGCGGGTCGCCGACCGGCTGTGCGAAACCGACCCGGCCCAGGCGAGCGCGGCTGCGGCACGGGCGACGGCGATGTGGCGTGGCGAGCCCTTCGAGGGGCTCGACCTGGGCGTGATGGGCCGGGACGCACGGGCTCGCCTCACCGAGTTGCGGCTGCGGGCGTTGAGTCTGCATGCCGTGACGGCGATGGTGTGCGGCCGCGATTCGCTGGTCGACCTGCAGTCGTCGGTGGCGGCGTTCCCGCTGCACGAGGAGTTCGTGCGGATGCTGATGGTCGCCCTCTACCGCGCCGGTCGGCAGGGGGATGCGATCACCGTCTACCGCGACGCCCGCGCGCGGCTGGTGGAGGAGCTCGGCGCCGAGCCGACACCACGACTGGCCGCGACGATGGCCGACATCCTTCGGCACGAGTCCTATCTCGACGATCCGGTGACGATGGGGGTGAATCCGTGGCTTCCGAGCCCGTGCGAGAGGGTGATGAGCTGACCTGGCAGCGGCGCGTCAGCGTGGCCGAGGTGGACGCGTTCGCCGAGCTCGTCGGCGACCATGCAGCGCATCACCGACCGGTGGGCGACCGCCCGCTGGTGGTGCACGGCCTGCTGATGCTGGGCTTCATCTCGCAGCTGTCGGCCCGGTTCGACTACATCGGCCGGGAGCTGACCGCGTCGTTCCTGCGCCCGTGCTTCACCGGAGAGCTGCTCACCGGGCGGATGCGGGTGCAGCGGGTGACCCCGGTCGGCGACCTGGGCTGGGAGGTCGAGCTACGCGGCGAGGTCGTCAACGAGCACCGCCGCCGCGTGTTGGTCGCCACCGGCCGAGGCCTGTCCCCCTACCCCACATCCGACGACCAGAGCAGAGGACGTGCGCGATGACCGATCAGGTGGATGAACGTCGGGAGCGGGGCCTGCGGGTGCTGCAGTCGATGGAGGAACCGCGGGTGGTGCAGGGCTTCCTCGACGCGCTCGGCGGCGCCAGCCCCGACCTGGCCGATCTGCTGCTCGGCTTCGTCTGCGCCGACCTGATCGACCGTCCCGGGCTGTCGGTCCGGGAGAAGGAGCTGATCACGTTGGCGGTGATCGCCGCGCAGGGCGGTGCCGACCGGATGCTCGCCACCCACGTCGGGGCGGCCCGCCACCTCGGGATCAGCGACGAGGACATCCTCGCCGTCTTCATCCACGTGGCCGGCTATGCCGGGTTCCCCCGGGCGATCACGGCCACGCTGGTCGCCGCCGAGGTGCTGCGGGTACCGCCTACCAGCTGAAGACGACCTTGCCGCGGGCTTCGCCGTCGGCCATGCGGCGCATCCCCTCCCGTGCCTGCGCGAAGGGCAGTTCGACGTCGATGTCAGGGCGGATGGCGCGCGACTGCATGAAGGCGATCAGGCGGTGGAGCTCGTCGACGGTGCCGCCGCTGGAGCCGGTGACGGTCAGCTCGCGGTCGAAGATCCGGCCCAGGTAGGCGGGCGGGTTGGCGCCGGTGGTGGCGCCGGTGACGACGATGGTGCCGCCGGGGCGGGCCGCGCGCAGCGACTGTGCCCAGGTCGCCTCGCCGACGCTCTCCATGACCGCGTCGACCGCGTTGGCCGGGACACTGCCGGGCGGGAAGCCGCGGTGCGCGCCGAGCGCCAGTGCGTGGTCGCGCTTGGCCGCGGTGCGCCCGGTGACCCACACCTGGAAGCCGCCGGCGGCGGCGAGGCGGATCAGCGCGCTGGAGACGCCGCCGGTGGCTCCCTGGATGAGTACGGTGTCGCCGGGCCGCAGCCGGGACTTGGTGAACAGCATCCGGTAAGCGGTCAGGAACGTCCCCGCCACGCAGGCGGCCTCGGCGTCGGTGAATCCGCCGGGCCGGTCGACGAGCAGGTGGCGGGGGACCGCGACCCGCTCGGCGAAGGTGCCGGGCAGGGTCTCGCCGATCATCGCCCGTCGCGGGTCGCGAACGGGGTCGTGGCGCCACTGCGGATCGGTGTGCACGCTGGCGAGGATCACCGGTCGGCCGGTGTCGTCGACTCCGGCGGCCTCGCAGCCCAGGATGCGCGGGTAGGCGCCGCCCATCAGGCCTGAGCCGCGCAGCGTCCACAGGTCATGGTGGTTGAGAGCGGCGCTGCGCACCGTCACGACGGCCCACTCCGCGTCGGGGACGACCGGCTCGGGCTGTTCGCCGAAGCCCAGCGCGTCGAGCGGGGCCTGCGGGCAGGCTGTGGTGGCGTAGACGGCGAGCATGGTGACCTCCTGGGAAAGGGGCGCGGTCAGGCGCCCATGCTGAGTCCGCCGTCGACGGCGAGGACCGAGCCGGTCACGTAGGCGGCCTCGTCGGTGGCGAGCCACAGCAGCGGGCCGACGATCTCGGCGGGCTGGGCGGCGCGTCCCAGGGCGATCCGGTCGAGCAGCTGACGGCGCCGCTGCGGGGTCAGCCCGGCGGTCATCTCGGTCTCGACGTAGCCGACCAGGACGACGTTGGCGGTGATGCCGTAGGGGCCGTACTCCAGGGCGATCGATCTGGCCAGCCCGACCAGCCCCGCCTTGGACGCCGCGTAGTGGCTCAGTCCTCGGGCGCCGGTGTGGCCGATGACGGAGGAGACGAAGACGATGCGCCCCCACCGGGACCTGACCATGGCGCCCGCGGCCCGTCGGCTGGCCCGGTAGGCACCGCCGAGGTTCGTGTCGACGGTCGCGGTGAACAGGTCGTCGGTGAGCAGCGGCAGCACGGCGTCGGAGGCGACCCCGGCGGCGCAGACGAGGATCTCGACGGCGCCCTGGTCGTGTTCGACCTGCGTGAACGCGGTGTCGACCTGCTCGGGGTCGCGCACGTCGCAGCGGACCGTGGGCAGGTCCGGTGGCGCCGCCGACCGCCACGCGGTCACCGCCACCCGGTCGCCGCGCTCGGCGAACCGCCGCGCCAGGGCGAGCCCGATGCCCCGGCTGCCGCCCGTGACCAGCACGGACCGGCCGCTCATGACAACGGCCCGCTGGTCTCGGGGTACATGTCCCGCACCCGCGCCTGGACGGAGGGGAGCGCGATCGTCTCGAGCTGGGCCTGGGTCTCCGCGCGGTGGGCCTGCGACGTGGCGGCCCGCAGCTCGGCGGAGACCTGGTGCTTCACCGCTTCCAGGGATCGCCGGGGCGCCTGGGCGATGCGGTGGGCGAGAGCGAGCGCCGTCGGCACCACCTCGGCTTTCGGCACCACTCGCAGCGGTGCGCCGCGGGAGCGCAGTTCCCGTCCGGTGTAGCCGCGTCCGGTGTAGAGCAGCTCGCTGCCGAGGGCGTGGCCGAGCTTGCGCGGCAGCAGCACCGTGGAGCCCATGCCGGGGGTGAAGCCGTACGCCATGAAGATGGTGGAGTAGACCGCTCTCTCGCAGAGCACCGCGGCGTCGGCGTACATGCCGAGGAGGAAGCCGCCGCCGGCCGCCGAGCCCTCCATCGCGGCGACGACGGGCAGGGGACAGTCGATGGGTGCCCGGATGAAGTCCACCGCCGGCACCAGACCCTGCCTGGTGCCGGGGTCGTCGTCGGCGGCGAGCAGCCAGTCGCGGGAGTGCCCGGAGCAGAAGACGCGCGGCGACCCGGCCAGGACGACGACGCGTACGCCGGGGTCCGCCACCGCGGCGGCGACGGCGTCGCGCAGGCCGTCGGTGAGCGGGTCGTCGATGCGGTTGTGCCGGTCGGGATCGTCGAGGGTGATGGTCGCGACGTGGTCGTCGGTGGTGAGGCGGACCGGCCCGAAGGTGATCATGACAGTGCTCCTGCGTCGCGGAGGGCGGAGATGCGGTCGATGACGCCGGGGTCGGCGAACCGGGCCCGCAACGCCGTGGCGGCCTGCGCGGACTCCTCGCCCGTGCCGGTGGCGCGGTCGCGTTTGAGCTCGGCGACGGCGTGGGGGTCGATGTGGCGCAGCACGGTGAGCTGTCGGCGCACGGCGGTGCCGAGGTCGTCGGCGACCAGGTCGGCCAGGCCCAGGGCGGCGGCCTGCACCGCGTCGATGTCCCAGGCCAGCAGGGCCAACAGGTAGGTGCGGTGTGCGCCGAGCCGCCGGACCAGGTGCGGTCCGATCGCCTTGGGGGTGAGGCCGACGATCGCCTCGGTCAGCCGGAATCTCGCGGTGCGTGCGGCGATCACCAGGTCGCAGGCTGCGGCGAGCCCCACACCGCCGCCGGTCGCGCGGCCCTGGACGGCGGCGACGGTGACCAGCGGTGAGCTCGCCAGGCGGGCGAAGACGGCCAGCGGGACCGGGTCGGCGGAGTCGAGCCAGTCCGGCGTGCCGGGCCGGTCGGGCAGGCGCAGCCCGCTGCAGAACCATTCGCCGTCGGCGGTGACGGCGAAGGCCCGGCAGCGCGGGTCGGCCTCGGCGGCGTCCAGCGCGGACAGCAGGGCGGCGGCGGCCGCCCCGTCCAGGAAATGGCGGCCGTCCCCGCGCAGGCGGGCCGTGTGCCAGTGCGGCCCGCGTACGGAGTCCACGATGGACGTGTCGGCGGCGGTCATGGGCGCCCCTTCCACCAGGAGTATTCGCGCCGGTGGCCGCGGATGCCGGCCAGGGTGAGCAGCGGACGCGTGCTGCTCGGGCGGTCCAGGTAGTGCGCGAGCGCGTCGCGGTCGATCACCGCGTCGCGGGCACCGGGCATCACCCGCACGGCGTCGTCGGCGAGCCGGTCGTACTCGCCGACGCTGATCGGGGCCCGGCTGTCGAGGTGGGTGGCGATCCCGGCCGCCCGCGACAGCTCCCCGGCGCCCGCCGGCAGGCGTACCCGCCAAAACTCCGACGCGCAGCCGGAGCCGTAGGCGAACAGCCCCACGCTCGTGTCCGGGGCTCCGGGCGGCAGCGCGTCGCTGGCGCTGGCCAGAGCGAGCAGCGCGGTCGCGGCGTAGATGTTGCCGACCTCGGCGGGGTAGCGCAGGGAGGGCTCCAGGCGGCGGCGGAAGTCGGCTTCGACGGCGGCCGGGTCGCGCAGCCCGAGGGTGCGCTGCAGCGCGCGGTGCGCGCCCTTGACCATGCCGGGAAAGGGCGTGTGCATGGCGAGCTGGTCGAAGTCGTGGTCGAACTCCTTCGACCCGCTGCGGGCGGCGTAGTCGAGGTAGGCCTCGCGCAGGCACTCGATGAAGCACATCAGCGACAGGTCGATGTCCCACAGGTGCTCGTCGGGCGTGGGGCGCAGGAAATCGGCGACATCGAAGGTGTAGAGCCCCGCGACGGCGGGATCGACGACGCAGAGCGCGGGTTCCCGGCCCACGAGGACGGCCACCGCCCCGGCGCCCTGGCTGGGCTCGATGTAGGTGCCCCGGATCAGGACCGGGACATCGGCGGCGATGACGAGCGCGCGGACGCCGGGACGGGCGGCGGCCACGGCGGACGCGGCGAGGTGCAGGCCGGTCACCCCCGCGCTGCACGCCTGCTTGACCTCGATCACCCGGCAGCTGCGGGGCAGCTCCAGGTGGTGGCGGGCCGTGGCGGCGACGGATTTGCTGTAGTCCAGCCCCGACTCGGTGGCGACGACGAGCAGTTCGATGCTCGCCCGCACAGCCGGGTCGAGGCCGTCCAGCAGCGGCCGGGCGGCGTTGACCGCGTAGGTGAGCGTGTCCTCGCAGCCCAGAGCCACGGACTTGTGCCGCATCAGCACGTTGGGCAGGCGCTGCAGATCCAGGCCCCGCTCCTCGAACAGGCTCGGGACCGACAACCGGGCCAGCCCGCAGTACGCGTTGATCGACTCGATGCCGACGGGGTCACTCATCCTGGCCTCCCGGTTGCCTCAGCAGCAGGCAGGCGTTGATGCCGCCGAAGGCCACGCTGTTGGTCATCGCCACGGTGATGGTGTGGTCCTGCGCGACCCGGCCGGCGAAACGCACCGAGGTGGAGAGGGGGTGGGTCAGCCCCCGGTTGGGGTGGACGAAACCGTGCCGCATCTGCAGCAGGGTCGCCACCAGCTCCTGCATTCCCGAACCGCTCAGGCAGTGGCCGGTCAGCGGCTTGGTCGTGTTGACGAGCGGGCCGGGACCGCCGAACACCTCGGCGAGCGCGTCCGCCTCGACCCGGTCGCCCAGCAGCGAACCGGTGGCGTGGGCGTTGACGTAGTCGACCTCGGCGGCGTCCGTCTCGCCCATCGCCAGGGCCGCCCGCATCGCCGCCGCCTGCCCCTCGGCGCTGGGACCGGCACCGCCCGCGCCGTCGAGGCGCTGGCCGTGGCCGATCAGGCGGGCGTAGGCACGGCATCCGGGCCGGGGTGCCTCGATCACGATCGCGGCGGCGCCCTGGCCGTAGACGAAGCCCTGCCGGGCGCTGTCGAAGGGGCGGCACAGCTCGGCCGGCGGCACCCCGGCCTGCGGGGACGCCATCGCTCCGGCCTGCATGAACGCCGCGAACTCCAGCTCCGACAGCTCCGCGAGCGGTGCCACCACCACGCAGGTCCGGACCGTGCCGGCGGCGATCAGGCGGGCGGCGGCGATGACCGCGACGGCGGCGCTCGCCGACGCCGCGCCGACGGTGAGGCCCTCTCCGCGCAGGCCCAGCACCTCGCTGACGACGCCGATCGTGTCGGAGTCGGGGTAGCGCAGCACGTGCGTCGCCCGGGTCTGGCCCGGATCGTCGCGGAACTGCGACCACGCGCCGCTGTGGTAGGCCAGGGCGAGGTTGTTGCCCGCCACCACCAGGGCCGCAGCCGAGATGCGCTCCGGTGACAGGCCCGCGTCGCGGCACGCGGCGAGCGCGACGCAGGCCGCCGTCGTCGCCGGCGGCGCGCAGCGGCGGGTCGCCGCCCGCAGCGCGCCGGCGGCGTCGGGGGCGGCTCTGGCAGCCCACTGCGCGACCGAGAAGTCGGTCAGCCACGCACCCGCGACCGGCGGGTCACCGTCACGGACCGTGATGGCGGTACGCCCCTGCCGCAGCGCCTCGGTGAAGGAGGCCAGGTCGTCGGCGAGCGTGTTCACGACGGCCGCTCCGGTGATCACCACCTGGTGCGGGGAGACCGTCGTCATGAGACGCGTGCCGCGCGCTGGAGCCGGACCACGTCCGCCAGGCCCCGCAGATCGGTGACGGCGGCGAACGCCTCCGCGGGAACGACCACGCCGTACTCCTCGGCGACGCCCAGGGCGATGTCGGCCCGGTCCAGGGAGTCCGCGCCGAGGTCGGCGAGGCTGGCGCCGGGGACGACAGCGCCCGCGTCGACGGTCGGCAGCGCCCGCAGCACGTGCCGGCGCACGGTGGCGAAGACCTCGTCGGCGCTGGTGTCCGAGCTCGCCGAGACCTGCTCGACGAGGTGCGCGGTCAGGGCGGTCACGGTCGGCTTCGCGTAGAGCACCTGGATCACCTCGGTGAGCCCGTACGCCTTGTTGATCTTCGTCACGAGCTCGACGCCGAGGATCGAGTCGAGCCCCAGGTCGGAGAAGTCCTCGTCGTCGTCGATGTCTTCCAGGTCCTCGTAGAGGATCTCCGCGAGGGCGGAGCGGATCATGGTGCGGATCTGGGTCTGCTGGTCATCGGACATCGGTGTGTGTGCTCCTCGTCGGTTCCGGTGGTGTGGTGGGCCGGTTCGTCCGGTCGAACCAGTGGGATCGGTGCCGGAACGGGCGGGGCGCGATGGGCTCGCGTCGGGGCCGGTATCCGGCGGGCGGCTGTTCCAGCAGCACGTGGGCGTTGGAGCCGCCCAGGCCGTAGGAGCTCACCCCGGCTCGCCGAGGCACCGGACCGTCCGGCCACTCGACGATCTCGGCGGCGATCTCGACGGGTGCGCCGCCGGTGTCGATGGCCGGGTTCACCCGCCGCAGCCCGGCGACGGGCGGGATGAGGCCGTGCGCGAGGACCTGGGTCGCCCGGATCAGCCCGACGATGCCGGCGGCACCCTCGAGATGGCCCACATTGGACTTGACCGAGCCGACCCACAGCTTCCCGCCGGGACCGCCCGCCGCCGACGGCATACCGCCGGGATGGCGCCCCAGCGCATCCACCACGCCGTGCACCTCGACCGGGTCGCCCACCGGCGTTCCCGTGCCGTGGGCCTCCAGATAGCCGATGGTCGCCGGGTCGACGCCCGCGCGGGCCGCGGCCCGCAGGATCAGTTCACCCTGGGTGTACGGGTCGGGAGCGGTCGAACCGCCGGCCCGCCCGTCGTGGCTGACCTCGGCACCCCGGATCACCCCGACGATCCGGTCCCCGTCGGCGACCGCGCGGTCCAGGAGCTTGAGCAGCACGCAGCCACCGCCCTCGCCGCGGATGTAGCCGTCGGCGCCCGCGTCGAACGACACCGACTCGCCGCTGGGCGACAGCAGCCGCCCGCGTACCGAGGTGGACAGGCCGAACCCGTTGCAGATGATGTTGGCCGAACCGACGAGCGCCAGCGGCAGGTCGCCCTGGCGCAGCGCGCGCACGGCGAGGACCAGCGCGGTGAGGCTGGCCGAGCAGGCGGTGTCGACCACCATGCTCAGGCCGCGCCAGTCGTAGAAGTAGGAGATCCGGTTGGCGAGGAAGGTGCTGAAGGTGCCCTGCGGGACGCAGCTGTCGCCCCGGCGCGTGAGGAACATCAGCTCCCGGTAGTCGGCGTTGATGCCGCCGGCGAAGACGCCCACGTCGGCACCGCGGAGCTCGTCCGGCGTCACACCCGCGTCCTCCAGGGTCCGCCAGCTCAGCTCCAGCATCAGCCGGTGCTGCGGATCGGTCCACGCCGCGGCCCTCGGCGAGAGCTCGAACAGTTCGGCGTCGAACCGGTCGATGCCGTCGAGGAGGAACCCGTACGGACGCAGCGATGCGGGGAGGTCGTCGGGCCAGCCGGTCAGCCGGTCGTCGGGGATCGGACCCGCCATCCGGCGGCCCTGTGTGGACAGCTGCCACAGCTCCGCGACGCTGTCGGCACCGGCGGTACGGCAGGCCGCACCGATGATCGCGACGGGTGCGGGGGGTGCGGGTTCCGGCATGGCGGCACTCGGCTTTCGCTGGGGGGCTTCCTGCCCACCAACCTCTCCGAACGGCCTGACCGCCAGGCTGACCACATCGCTGACACCGCAGGCCAACCGGGTGCCGCGCGGCGCTGATCGGTTCCTGTACCGGATCCGACATTCGTGGTCGCCGCGTGGCAGATATTGTGCGAGTCGACCGTGGATCGGACCTGGGGAGTGGCGTGCAAGTCGGCGATGTGATGACGGCGTTTCCTGCGTATATACGGCTCGGCGCGACCATCCGGCGGGCTGCCGAGGTGGTCAGTGTGTCGGAGGTCGGCCAGCTGATGGTCCTGGACCATGAGGGCCGGTTCGTCGGATCACTGTCCGAAGAGGACCTGGTGCGGGCCGTGCTGCCCGGTTTCGACGACGTCACCGCCGGCGGCGGCACGCTCGCCGACGCGTTCCGGATCTTCCTGGAGCGGGGCCGCGTCCTCGCCGACCGCGTCGTGGACCCCCTCGTCGTCCGCGACGCGGCGACGGTCCGCTCGACCGACGAGCTCGCCCGTGCGGCGATCGTCATGATCGACCGCGGGATCCGACGGCTTCCCGTCGTCGACGACGGGAAGCTCGTGGGCACGCTGTCCCGGGCCGATCTGTGCCGAGCGGTGATCTACCATTCCTGACCTCCGGCTGATTCTGACTGATCAGCGCACCCGAGAAACCATCGAGCGGGTGTGCGCCCTGCCGACCGTGGTCGGCAGGGAGGGCGCAGCGGTGGCGGTGGACGACCGCAGCGTCTCCCGGCGCCACGCGCAGCTCGAGTTCGTCGGCACCGACCTGGTGATCAGCGATCTCGGCAGCACCAACGGCACCTTCGTGAACGACGAGCGGGTGACGCGCCACGTGCTCGTCCCCGGGGACCGCGTCCGGGTCGGCCGGTACGAGCTGACGTGGATGCTCCTCGACCTGAACTCGACGATCCTCTTCGACGGATCCCAGCCGACCATGCTGCGCCCGGCGGCGAGAACGGACGCGGTCCTCCCGAGCGTGGAGCTGCCGAGCACCTCGCTGCTCAACCTGGTGCCACCGCCGAGCGCGGCGCGGCCGAGCATCGCCGCCCGACGGGTGCTGGAGGCCGCCGAGGCGCACAACCGGCAGGTCGGGCACGAGCTCGACGGATTCCTGTCGCTCGCACACGGATTCCTGCCCGCCGAACCGCCGCTGCTGGCCTTCCCGGACTCGCACCGGGCCTGGGACGAGATGACCGACCGGCTTCCGGAGCTGTTCCGGCGGCTGACGGTACGCCGGGCGTTCGACGCGATGCCGGTGCTCGACGCCAGGCCCGAAGCGCTGCCCGACCGCTACCTGCTGCGCGCGTCGACCCTGCTCGGCGTCTTCGCCCACGCCTATCAGTACATGGCGATCGATCCGCCGACCGCGCTGCCCGACTCGCTGCTGCGACCGTGGACCACGGTCTCGCACCGGCTGGGCAAGAAGACCCCGGCGGTCTCCTACATCGATCTGTTCTTCTACAACTGGCGGCTGCGCGATCCGGCCGGCCCGCGGGCGCTGGACAACATGGACCTGCTCGTGCCGACCTGGAACAACGCGGCCGAGCGGGTGTTCTACCTGGTCACCACCGAATTCGCGATGGGGCTCACCCCGGTCCTGGGCGCCATGCTGAGCGCGCAGGAGGCCGTGGTCGCCGACGACCCGGCCGCCCTGGAGAGCTCGCTGCTGGTGATCCTCGACCGGCTGCAGCACGTCACCCAGGCCATCTACCCGCAGATCGATCCCAACCCCCGCTCGCGATACCCCCTCGACCAGGTGCTGTGGGCCAAGACGGTCGGCACCGCCGGTGTCCCGATCTTCGACGGCGCACCGAGCCCGAGCGGCACCGCGCAACCGCAGATCCACGCGCTGGACGCGTTTCTGGAGCGCCGGGACTACGGCTCGCTGGTCGGGCAGCAGAGCACCTACCTCGCCGGGTTCTTCCCGCGGCACTGGCAGGAGCTGGTGGCGGCGCTGCGCGAGGTGTCGGTGCGCCAGTATGTCGAGGACACCCGCAGCAGCAGTCTGCGCGGCGTCTACAACGCCGTTCTCGACTCCTACGTGGGCGACCGCGGCTGGATGGGACTGCACCGCGTCAAGGCGTACGGCTTCCTCGAGGTGGCGTTCAAGGTCGGCCGGCAGGTGACCACCGGCGCCCGGTTCACCGGCTTGTTCAAGGACCGGACCTGGGACAAGGTCGACGACGAGCTGGCCGTCGTCCGGGAGGAGCGCCGCCCGCCGGTGGGCGCGCCGGTGGTGTTCGGGACCGCCCGTCGGGGCCGGGTCGTGACCGGCGAATCCGGCGCCTGGACCTGCTATCTGGAGATCGACGTCGCCGGGCAGGGCGTGCACCACCTCCCCGGCGACCGGGTCGGTGTGCTGGCCGAGAACGACGACGAGCTGGTGCGCCGGACGGTCGCCGCCCTGCAGGCCACCGGCGACGAGCTGGTGCCGCTCACCCCGAAGTGGCGGGCGGCGGTGGCCTGCCGGGAGGGCTACGGCGAGGTCGACGTGCTGCCGCTGCGGACGCTGGTGCGATTCGCCCGGATCCGGCCGATCGGCCGCGAAGTGGCCAAGCGGCTGGTGAAGCTGACGGCCGTCGGTGCCTGGCAGCGGATCGTGGACGCCCGCATGGAGGACCAGTGGGAGCTGTGGGACACCCTCAACCTGCTCTACGCGG
Organism: Allocatelliglobosispora scoriae; assembly: GCF_014204945.1. NCBI lineage: Bacteria > Bacillati > Actinomycetota > Actinomycetes > Micromonosporales > Micromonosporaceae > Allocatelliglobosispora > Allocatelliglobosispora scoriae. The sequence continues at coordinate 1,241,372 of NZ_JACHMN010000001.1, read as the reverse complement.
GCGGGTATGACGTCTCCCGGCTCTGGAAGGCCGATGCGAGCGAGAACGACGCGTTCTGCATGGTGGTTCCGCCGGAGCCGTTCCGCCTCTACTCGATCGCGTCCGCCCCGCCGCCCGGCACACCGGCCACCACGCTGCAACTCGTGGTCTCCGGCCTCGACTACACCTCCGCCCGCACACCGTGGTCGTACGCGCAGAAGCGGCAGGGCACGGCGTCGCACTTCCTGCGCCGGGCGAGCCTCGAGGGTCAGCGCGGGCTGTCGCTGCAGATCGTCTCCACACCGCGGTTCCGGCTTCCGGCCGATCCGTCCCGTCCCGTCGTCATGTTCGCGGCCGGCTCCGGGATCGCACCGTTCCTCGGGTTCGTCGCCGCGCGCACCGGAGCCGGCGAGAACCGGCTCTATCTGGGGATCCGGACACCGGAGGAGTTCGTCGAGCGTGCCGACCTGGACGCGGCGGCGGCCTCGGGCCGGCTGGACTTCTCCGTCGCGTTCTCCCAGGCCGATGCCGCCATCGCCTTCAACGGCCAGCGCCACGTCGTGGGGGCCGGGCAGCGACGACGGGTCGACGACATGATCCGCGCCGAAGCGGACGCGCTCTGGGGGCTGCTGCAGCCCATCGAGGAGGGCGGCCGAGGCGCATTCGTCTACGTGTGCGGCAGCTCGCGGTTCGCCGTCTCCGTACTCCAGGCGTTGACCGAGATCGTGCCCGGCGACGGCCGCGAGTTCCTCCGCCAGCTGGTGGCGGACGGGCGTCTCGCCCAGGACGTGTTCACCACCTATCTGGGCCACGCGCAGCAGACGCCCCGCTTCGAGGTCTCGGACCTGGTGCAGCACGACACCCCCGACGCGGGCTACTGGATGGCGATCGGCGGCGCGGTGATCGACGTCAGCGAATTCATCCACCTGCACATCGGCGGGCCGCACCTCGTCCGCAACTACGTCGGGATGGACGCGACCGCGGCCTATCGGAAGGTGCTGCACCACGCGCACGCCGAGATCGACTCCCAGCTGTCGATGTACCAGATCGGCCACCTGCGGCGGCTGCAGTTCGGCGCCCGCTGGGGGGTGGTGCTCACCGAGGACGGCCTGCACTCGCTCCCGCTGGAAGAGCTGTTCCGGACCTGGGTGCGGTTCGTCTACATGCTGGTCTCCATGGGCAATGCGCTGACCGCCGACTACGGGTTCACCGCGTCGGTCAGCACCCTGGGCGAGGACCCCCGGGATCTCACCCCCTTCAAGGCGCAGTACGTCATCGAGGGGCACCGCCGTTTCCTGGTCAGCTACCTGGACGGGCTGGTGCACAACGACCTGCGCACCCTGTGGCAGCTCACGGTCGGCTTCTGCGACCCGCAGCTGGACATCCGTTCCTTCGACGCCGAGCTCGCCGCGATGTCGGCGCAGCCGGACGTCGCCCTGGTGCGGCAATCCGTCTCGGCCGTCAAGGAGCTGCTGCTGGCGGACGACGACCTGCGGCGGGTCACCGCGCTGTGCCGCACCTACGCACACGCCGACGTCCAGCTGCTACGCGACCTGAAGACCGCGGTGCTGGCGGGGATCCGGGCGTTCGAGATCCACGAGGCCGAGGTCGTCGAGCTCGCGGGAGCCACGCTGCTGAACGCGACACGAGAGGCGCTCGCCGCGGTCTCGGCGTATTACCAGCGGCTCGCCGGGCAGACCCGCGGTCACGGCATCACCGCCACCGACGGTGCGGTCGAGGAGGCGATCCCGGTCGACCGGGGCCTGCCCGGCCACGGCGGGCCGCTGCTGCTTCCCGAGTAACGAGGCGGGAGACGTTCCGCCATGGTCCGGTACGCGTACCGGACCATGGCGGAACGGGAAGCGCCCTGGTGTGGCGGGTGCCGTCGGGCGGCGGATGCCACAATTGCGACGTGACGACAGAACACATCACCGTGGCGATCGACCGTTCGGCCGGGGCCGTGTATGCGTACGCCTCCGATCCGGCCCATCTGCCGACGTGGGCCTCGGGCCTGGCCGACACGCCGCTGACACCGCACGACGGGCGCTGGACGGCGAACTCGCCGATGGGCGAGGTGGTGATCGACTTCGCGCCGCACAACGACTTCGGCATCCTCGACCACGATGTCACGCTGCCCTCGGGCGAGGTCGTCTACAACCCGATGCGGGTGCTCGCGGACGGTGGGACGTGCGAGGTCGTCTTCACCGTGCGGCAGCGACAGGGTGTCAGCGACGAGGAGTTCGGCCAGGACCTCGCCGCCGTCCGTCGAGACCTGGAGACCCTGCGCGACATCCTCGAAGCGTCTCCGTAACCGGCCGTTGGCAGGCGGTCGCAGGCCGCGGCTCGCTACCCGGCTGCGTTGTGTTTAATCTCGGCAGGTGTGAATGCGTTCGTGTTCGCGGCTCCGGTCGCACCCGCCGATCCGCCGCTCCTGCTGACGATCGCCGTCTGGTCGACGCTCGTGCTGCTGGTGGTCCTCGGCGCGACCGGTCTGACCTACCAGCAGCGTCACCGGTTCGAGCGGGCCGACCGGCTGGTTCAGCGGCTGACCGAGAGCGAGTATGCCAAGCGGATCCAGGGTCCGGTCGTGGCGCTGATTCTGGCGGCGATGAGCGGCTTCGGCATCAACGTGCTGACCGACCAGGGCTGGCACGGCTACCTGGGATTCCTGCTGGCGATGCCGCTTCCGGTGGCGTACCTGACGTGGTCGGGCATCCGGGCGGTCCGTGCGGACGCGGCCGAGGGCGAGTGGCCGCCCACGGAGATCCCGCCGGGGAACCGAGTGCGGGTACGCGGCACGCTGCGCCGGGCCGTGACCGAGGGCGCCGACCTGGCGACCGCTGACCTCACCGTCCTGCTTCAGGTCGTGGCGACCCTGCTGGAGCAGACCGAGCCCGCCCTGCGTGGGGCGAGCAGGCGCAGCACGGCCCGCTGGCTGCGTGATCATCCGGTCGTGACGTCGCTGGTTCTGAGTTGGGCAGCCGGGACCGTCGGGTGCGTACTGGGGGCTGCCCTGTCCTACGAGGGATCCGGTGGTGCCGGCCGTGTCGCCGTGCCGGCCGGGTTCCTCGCTGTCGTCCTCGCCGCGGCGGTGGGGCTGCTCGCGGTGCTGAGCAGGCACAGCCGTTTCAAGGACGAGCAGTTGGCCGACGAGGTGTCGGGGGCGGCGGGGGAGCTGCGCGGCCGGATCCGGGAACACCTGTTCCTACCCGCCGGAGCCGCCCGGCGCCGGCCGGATCAGGGACGCGACGGGTTCCTCGTGCCGTAGAGCCGGGTGCCGAGCCGGGTCGTACCCGTTCGATGCGGCAGGCGGCGAGTGTTCCGTGTGGCGGAAAGCCGCGTTGCGCCGGTGGCCATGTCCCCTCTTAACTCGGCAGCCCCACCGTTAGGAGAAGCGCATGCCCGCTCCCCTCGAATCCGACGTGCCCTCGGCAGCCCTGACGGGCAGCATGCGTGATTACGCCGCCCCGCGCGGTGCCGGCCTGCAGGACCGTACGGCGGAGTTCTTCGCCTGGCAGGACCTGCGCCGCAAGCACGGCCTGTGGTCCTACGCGCGCTCCACACAGGACGTGCCCGCCACCGTCACAACGGCATGCGAGGACTCCGGCGCACCGATCGGCGGGACCAATTTCGCCAGCCAGGACTATCTGAGCCTGTCCGTCCACCCCGCGATCCGGCAGACGGCGCAGGAGGCGATCGAGCGCTTCGGAGTCCACAGTGCCGGTTCGTCGGCGTTGATGGGAAACACCTCCCACGCGGTGGCACTCGAGCGCAGGATCGCTGATTTTCTCGGTATGCCGGAGGCGATCCTCTTCCCGACCGGCTGGGCCGCGGGGTACGGCGTCATCAAGGGCTTGGTGCGCCCCGCGGACCACCTCGTGATGGACAGCCGGGCACACGCCTGCCTGCAGGAGGGCGCCCGTTCGGCGACCGGCAACGTGCACCACTTCCGTCACAACGACCTGGGCGGGTGCCGGAGCCTGCTGCGGAGCATCCGTGCCGGAGACAGCGCGAACGGCATCATGGTCGTCACCGAGAGCCTCTTCTCCATGGACAGTGACGCACCCGATCTCGCCGCCATGCAGGAGATGTGTCACGAATACAATGCGACGCTGCTGGTCGACGCCGCCCACGATCTGGGCAACATGGGCCCGCGGGGCCGGGGATTCATCGGCGAGCAGGCGATGATCGGCAAGATCGACCTGGTCATGGGTTCCTTCTCCAAGACCTTCGCCTCCAACGGCGGCTTCGTCGCCTGCGCCGATCGCAGCGTCAAGGAGTACCTGCGCTTCTTCAGCCCTCCCTGCACCTTCTCCAACGCGCTGTCGCCGGTGCAGGCGGCCACCGTGCTGAAAGCCTTCGAGATCGTCGAGGATGCGGAGGGCGGGCGGCTGCGCGACCGGCTCATGGCCAACATCACGGCTCTGCGGCACGGGCTGGGGCAGGAGGGCTTCAGCGTCTACGGTGACCCGTCCGCCATCGTCTGCGTGGACCTCGGCCCGGAGGGGCTGGCCCGGTTGGTGAGCCGGCGCCTTCCGGAATTCGGCCTGCTGGCGAATCTCGTGGAGTTCCCCGCCGTACCCATGGGCAAGGCACGCCTGCGGATGCAGGTGATGGCGGACCACACGAGCCAGAACGTGCACGATGCCGTCGCCGCGCTGACATCGGCGGTCCGGTCGGCGAAAGCGGACGACATCCGCTGACGTGTACCCCGTACGGACGACAGGTGCGACAGAACTCTTCCGCGAGCCGGAACAACTCGCCCACGTCCGGCCGGAACGGCTGCATCCTTGCGGGCAGGGGGCGAAAGGAACGCGCGGATGCAGGGCGGAACGGCGGTGCCCGCGGGGGCTGCAGCGGAGGAGCTCTCAGCCGAGCGGGACAGCGTCAGGTCGGCGCCGCGCCGCCGCGTTCGTCGATATCTCAAGCACCCGCGGCTGCGCCCTTACCACCGGCTCGTCGCCCTCGTGGTTCTGGTCAACATGGTGGTGGCGCTGCTGGTCGGCCCGGCCCGGCTCACCGCTGCGGTCATGAGCACTCTCGCATTGGCGAACCTGGTGGCCGCCGTCGTGATCCGGCAGCAGGACATCGTCAACGCTCTCTTCCGGCTGGCGACCGGGGTGCCGAAAGCGTGGCCGTTGTCCTGGCGGTGGGCCGCGGCGAAGGTCTACCACCTCGGTGGCATCCACGTGGGCGCGGCGATCAGCGCTACCTGCTGGCTCACCGCGGCCACGGTTCTCAGCGCGGCTCCGGCGGTGTCGTGGGCGCTGACCGCCGTCGTGATCGCCCTGTGCGTCAGCGCCGCACCGGGGCTTCGGGAACGCCGACACGACTGGTTCGAGAACTCCCACCGCTTCGGCGGATGGATCGCGCTCGCCCTGCTGTCGGCGGTGCAGGTCGCCAACCTCACCGGCCCGGACCCCGGCCGGCTCGCGTGGGTCCAGGCCGGGCTCACCGGCGTCGTCATCGCGGTCGTCGCGCTGCCCTGGCTCAGGCTGCGCCGGGTCGGCGTGGCTGTCGAGCGGGTCTCGGCCCACGCGGCGATCGTCACCTTCGACCGGGCGTTGAAGATCTTTCCGGGATCATGGATGCCGGTGGCCCGGCATCCGCTGGGGCAGTGGCACTCGTTCGCGCACCTTCCGCCCTTGCCCGGCGATGCGCGCAGCCGCATGGTGGTGTCCCGAGCCGGTGACTGGACCGGCGATTTCATCGACGACCCGCCCACCCGCCTGTGGATCCGCGGCATCCCCACCGCCGGCGTCGCCGGTGTCGGCTCGTCCTTCCGACACGTCGTCTACCTGGCGACGGGCAGCGGCATCGGACCGATCCTGCCGCACCTGATCGCCCGCCGGACACCGCTGCGCCTCATCTGGATCACCCGGGCACCCCGCGCGACCTACGGCGATCAGCTGGTCGACGAGGTCCTCGCCGCCGAACCCGGGGCCGTCATCTGGGACACCACCGTCAGGGGCAAACCGGACACGATCGCCCTCGTCCGCGAGACCGTGGCGGCCTGCGGGGCCGAGGCCGTCATCTGCATCTCCAACAAACCCCTGACCGTGGAGATCGTCACCGCCCTCGAACGCTCCGGCATCCCCGTCTGCGGCGCCCTCTGGGACTCCTGACGTTCGCTGGTGCCCTCCGATGGGCCGCCGCGCTGTTCTTGCGCGCGACGAATACCTAGAACTACGATGCATCACGCTGCTATGTATCGAGCAAAGGGGAGCTGGTCGATGGCCGACGACGGCATCGCTGTCAGGGGACTGACCAAGATCTACAAGAACGTGCGCGCGGTGGACGACCTGTCGTTCACCGTCAGCCCGGGCCGGGTCACCGGGTTCCTGGGGCCCAACGGTGCGGGGAAGACGACCACGCTGCGCATGGTGCTGAATCTGGTCCGCCCCACGGCGGGAACCGCGACCATCGGGGGGCAGCGCTACGCCGACCTCACCGATCCCATCCGCAAGGTCGGCGCGCTCCTGGAGGCGTCGGGCGCGCACCGCGGCCGCACCGGCCGCAACCACCTGCGCATGCTGTGCGACGCGGCCGGGATCCCGATCAGCCGGGCCGACGACGTGCTGGCCACGGTGGGGTTGACCCCGGCCGCGGCCCGCAAGTTCAAGGGGTATTCGCTGGGCATGCGCCAGCGGCTGGGCATCGCCGCGGCGCTGCTGGGCGACCCGGACGTGCTCATCCTGGACGAGCCCGCCAACGGTCTGGACCCGGAAGGCATCCGATGGATGCGAGACCTGCTCAAATCGCTCGCCGAGCAGGGCCGCACGGTCCTCGTCTCGAGCCACCTGCTGTCCGAGATGGAGCTCCTCGCCGACGATCTCGTGATCATCGCGGCCGGGAAGCTGGTCCGGCAGGGTCCGGTGGCCGAGATCATCGACTCGGCCGGCAGCGCGCAGATGTTCGTGCGCACGCCCCGTCCGGAGGTGCTCATCGCGGAGCTGGGTGCCGCGGTCACGGCCACGGTCGTCGAGGGCGGAGCGCTGCGGATCGTCGGTGCGGACGGGCCGACGATCGGTGCGGCGGCGATGCGGGTGGGCGCCGAGATCCATGAGCTGACCGTGGAACGGCGCGACCTAGAGAACGTGTTCCTCCAGCTGACGGCCGGAAAGGCAGACATTCGATGACCTCGACACTCCAGGCGCCCCCGGCCGCACCCCGCCCGGTGATCCCACACGTCGGCATCCCGGGACTCCGGCTCGTCCGCAGCGAGATCCGCAAGATGACGACCACCAACGCGTGGTGGCTGTTCGGCATCGCGTCGGTGGTCTTCACCGGGCTCGCACTGTGGATCAACATGACCGAGGCGGCCGAGCACCTCGCCCGGGCGCGCGACACCGCGGCGGTCTTCCGGCCCGGACGCGGCATGAGCGCGGGTGAGATCGCCGCCGCGAAGGCAGAGTTCGCGCAGCTGCACGACCTGCACCTCCAGTCGGTCAACGCGGCCGGCAACATCTTCACCAGCGGCCAGTTCTTCGGCCTGCTCCTCGTGATGCTGCTGGGCACCCTCGTCATCACCAACGAATTCCAGTACCAGACCGCGACGGCCACCTTCCTGACCACGCCGCAGCGAACCCGGGTGGTGTTCGGCAAGCTCCTCGCCGTCCTCGGACTCGGGTTTCTGTTCTGGCTCGTGTCGCGAGCCCTGTCGTTCGCGGCGGGGCTGCTGTTCTTCCACAACCTCGGCCTGACCAACTCCCTGTCCGAGTGGCCGGTCCAGCGGGCGATCATCTTCAACCTGGTCGCCTACCTGCTCTGGGCGCTGCTCGGCTTCGGTCTCGGTACGCTGATCCACAGCCAGATCGGCGCCGTCGTCACCGCGATGGTCATCTATCTCGTGGGATTCGTGGGCGGGATGGGCGTGTTCACCCTCATCCGGGAGAACCTCATCCACGGCGACTGGGTGCTGACCTCCGCCGTCATCATGCCGCCCATCGCCTCGCAGGTCATGGTCTCGCCGGAGAAGCTCTACCCGCAGGCCGCGCCGTGGTGGGCCGGCGTGCTGGTCATGACCGGCTGGTCGCTCATCGCCGGAGCCATCGGCATCATCTCCAACCGCCGCCGCGACATCACCTGACGTGGGACGGGACCGTTTCGTCCGACCCCTCGGGCACACTGAGCCGATGACGTTGACGACTCGGATGCTCACGCCGGAGACCTGGGACGACTTCGCCGCACTCGTCGAGGCCAACAACGGCGTGTGGGGCGGCTGCTGGTGCATGGGATTCCACCCGGAGGGTGTCGGAGCGGGGCACACCCGGGAGGGGAACCGCGAGGCGAAGCTCCGGCACGTGACCCGCGGGACGGTCCACCAGGTGCTCGTCTACGACGGCGACCGCTGTGTCGGCTGGTGCCAGTTCGGTCCGCCGCCGGAGCTTCCCAACATCAAGAACCGCCGCACCTACGACCAGGGGGCAGCCGACCTGCCGGACTGGCGGATCGGCTGCATCTTCACCAACGCGAAGGACCGCGGCAAGGGCGTCGCAGCGGTCGCGGTCGCGGCGGCGCTCGACGAGATCCGGCGGGCCGGCGGCGGCACCGTGGAGGCGTATCCGGAGCAGACCGAGGACCGGCCGGCGCAGCGCGGTGCCTATCTGCACACCGGTCCGGAGGAGCTGTACGCGCGGCACGGGTTCACCCGGGTGCGGAAGATCGCGAAGTGGCGGTGGGTCGTGCGTACCCGGCTGTGACGGCTGCCGTCAGGCGGACCTCGCGGGTTCGGCCGGTGCGCCGACAGGCACTCTGTCGGCCGCCGGGGCAGCGGGGCCGACCAGTCCGGACCGCCAGGCGGCAGCGCCCGCAGCGCAGGCCAGCAGGGCGCAGACCGGCCACAGCGCGTGGGGGACGTGGGAGTAGAGCAGCGCCCCGAGCGGCGCGGCGAGCATGGTGCCGCTGGTCGCGGCGCCGGTGTAGAGGCCCTGGTACTGCCCGGTGAGGTGGGTCGGGGCCCGGTCGAGCACGTGTGCGGTGGCGGTGGTCTTGTAGAGGATCTCGCCGACGGTCAGCACGAGCATCGCCCCGATGGTGATCGCGGCGCTCGCCCCGAACGCGAACAGGCCGGTGCCGACGCCGACGAGGCAGTAGCCGACCGCGATGATCCTCGTCGCGGGCAGCCGGCGCATCGCCATCGCCGCGGGGATCTCCAGCAGCAGGATGAGCCCGGAGCCGATGGAGATGAGGACCGCGTAGAGGGCCATCGGCTGGCCGTGGTCGCGCAGGTAGACCGGCAGCGTGGAGTAGAGCTGGCGGTAGACGACGTCGACGGCCACGATCGCGGGCAGCAGCAGGAGCAGGCCGCGGTCGGCGCGGATGCCGCGCCACAGCCCGGCCGGCTTCTCGACCCCCGGTGCCGTGGCGAGCCGGGTGCTCGCGGGTTCGGCGGGCAGCATCCGGGCGGTCACGGCTCGCACCAGCAGCGTGACGATGCCGTCGATGACGAAGAGCGCGGCGAAGTGGTGCGTGGCGAGCAACGCGCCCAGGGGCGGGCCGATGACGGTGCCGGCGTTGAAGGCGGCGCGGGTGACGGCGATGGCCTTGCGGCGGTCGCCGACGGGCATCGCGAGCGCGACGAGGGCGCCCTGCGAGACGCCGGCGGTGGCGCTGGCATAGCCGAGCAGCGGCATCGTGACGGCGAGCAGCAGCGCCGGTGTCCACGGGACGGCGAGCGTGGTGACACCGGCGACGGTCGACGCGAGGAGCAGCACCCGGCGGTGGCCGAACCGGTCGCCGAACCAGCCGCCGGTGAGGTTGCCGGCGAGCATCCCGGCGCCCAGCCCGCCGCTGATCAGGCCGGCGGTGGTGAGCGGCAGGGCGCGCGGGCCGGTCAGGAACAGGAAGAGGTAGATGAACAGGAACGACCCTGCGGCGTTGACGAACCTGCCGGCGGCGAGGGTCCAGACCAGGCGGGGAATGTCGCGCACGGCACGTCTCCAGGTAGCGGGGGCTTGCGGCCCTACCGTAGAGACTGCTTCGCCGTCGCGCACGGTCTTTTCCATGCCGTCGGGTACGCGGCAGGGGCGGGCGCGGGCCGCTCGGAAACCGGTCGTGACATGCTGTGGACTGATCGTGCTGCCGTGGCCGGTCGAGATGAGGGGCTGCGCTGTGGAGATCGTACGACGGGATCGGCGATCGGTGATCGGGATCGAGGTCGTGGCCGACTTCGATGAGCTGAGCACCGCGGTGCCCGCCGCCTGGACGGAGCTCTTCGCTCGGCGCAACGAGCTGCCGCCGCCGATGGACGGCGCGTTCGTCGAGGTCAGCGCAGAGCTAGGGGAGGGCCGTTACCGCGAGGTCGTCGGCGTGACCGTTCCGCCCGGCACGGCCGTACCCGATGGGATGCACACTGTGGACGTCCCCGCCGGACGCTTCGTCAGCCACCGCCACGACGGGGCGGTCGGCACGATCGCCGACGGTTTCGGCACCATCTACGACTGGGCCGAGCGCAACACCCTGCGGCTGGGCGGTTGGAAGGTCGACCACGGCTACCAACCCGGTTTCTCCCACACCGATCACGAGCTGCTCATCGACGTCCTCGACTGAGGCCCGGCGGACCGCGGCCCGCAGCGCCGTCCGGCACGTGTGCGCCGGGCGACCGCGGGCCGCTATCGTCGGCGGGCAACGGGAAACCGACCACGGCGACGAACGAGGCAGGTCATGCACAGTCCAGGAGCGCTGCTCGGCGGCCGGTACCGGTTGGACGATCGAGTCGGTGCCGGTGGCATGGGCGAGGTGTGGCGGGCGACCGACACGGTGCTCGGCCGGACGGTCGCGGTGAAGGTGGTCCTGCCGTCGCTGCTGCACGACCCCGGCTTCGTCCGCCGGTTCCTCGTCGAGGCACGCGCGATGGCGAGCGTCCGCCACCACGGCGTGGTCATGATCCACGACTACCACGGCGATGCCGACGGCGCCTACCTGGTGATGGAGTATGTCGAGGGCGAGTCGCTGTCGCAGACGCTCGTCCGGCACGGCGGCCGGTTCACCACGCAGTCCGCCCTGGCCCTGATCGTGCAGGCCGCCGAGGCGCTGCAGGCGGTGCACGACAAGGGCATCGTGCACCGGGACGTGAAGCCGGGCAACCTGCTGGTCCGCCTCGACGGCACCGTCGTGCTGACGGACTTCGGCATCGCCCGTACGCAGGACAACACCTCGCTCACCACGCCGGGCGGCATCCTGGGCACACCGTCCTATCTGGCTCCCGAACAGGTCCTCGGCCAACTGGCGAGCCCGCTCAGCGACGTCTACGCGCTGGGCATCGTCGCCTACGAATGCCTGGCCGGGTTCCGCCCGTTCTCGGGGGACAACCCGTTCGCGGTCGCGATGCAGCGGGTGCAGCAGCCACCGCCGCCGCTCGGTCCCGACGTTCCGCCGGCCGTCGCAGCCCTCGTCGAGCGGGCGCTGGCCGTGGATCCCGAACTGCGCTGGCAGTCCGCTGCGGCGCTCGCGGAGGCCGCTCGGAGCGTGCTCGCCGGAGCGCCGCCGGTCGCGGGTGCCCCGGCCGGTCCACCGGCGCCGGCGAGCGCCGAACCGGACCCCGGTCCCGGCGGCGTGCGCCCGCGCAAGCGCCTCCCGGTGCCCGTCGTGGCGGCGTTGGCGGCGATCGTCCTCATCGGGGGCGGGCTGGCCGGCTGGGCACTGTGGGGATCGGACGCATCCACCCGATGGGAGGGGCCGGGCTCCGCCACGACCACCGAGCTCGGCATCCCCGCCGGATACGTGGCGTGCGGCGACGCCGCCTGCCCGCGGACGCCGGAGTGCTGGGGCGGTTTGACCAGGATCAGCGGTGTGGCGCACAAGCCGAGGCGGATCGACTGCGACCAGCCGCACTCCTGGGAGACGTTCGCCGTGGGCAGGCTGCCGGCCGACGCCGAGTTCGTCCGCCAGGACGAGCTGATCGGCCGCCCCGACATCGCCGCGCTCTGCTCCGAGAACGTCCTGGCCGCGCGCAGCCGGGACGGCGTGCAGACCACGGGCTGGCAGCGCGAGCCGTGGCCGATCCAGGTCGACCGGACCACCTGGGTGCTCCACTGCCTGTCCAGCAGACCCGAGGGCGGCGAGACCACCGGCGCGGCCTTCCGGGGGGCCTCATGACGGCGGCGCAGACCGAACCGGTTCCGGCGACACGGTCGCAGCGGCGGCCGGAGCTGGACGCGATCCGCACCCTCGTCGTGGTCGGGCTGGTCTTCTTCCACGCCGCGCTCGTCTTCGACACGCGCGACGACTATTACGTGAAGAACGGCGAGACCACCGACGTCACCATGGTCTTCGCCGGGCTCGGCGTGGTGTGGGCGATGCCGGTGCTCTTCCTCATCGCCGGACTCGGCTCGTGGCATTCGCTGCGGCGGCGCGGCCCGGGCGGCTTCGCGGGCGAGCGGCTGCGGCGGCTCGGCGTACCGCTGCTCTTCGCGACGCTCACGATCATCCCGGTGCCCGTGTGGCTGCGGCTGCGGACCGACCCGGGCTACCACGAGTCCTATCTGGAGTTCCTGCCGAGCTTCTTCGACGTGCACCTGGACCTGGCCGACTTCCCCTTCATCGTGCAAGGCGAGTATTTCGAGACCGGCCACCTGTGGTTCGTGGTGCTGCTGCTCGCGTTCTCGCTGCTCCTGGCACCTCTGGTCCGCTGGGTGCCCCGCGGCCACGGTCGAGGGGCCGTCGACCGGCTCGCGGCGGCCGCGGCACGGCAGCGCGGGGTGGTGCTGCTGCCCGCGGTCCTGTTCGCGCTGATCTGCGCGTTTGTGGGCATGGAGGAGGAGTACGCCGGGTGGAGCCGCTGGGCCTATCTGCTGTTCTTCCTGTCCGGGCTCGTGCTCGCCGCCGACGAGCGCTTCCGGGTGGCGATGCGCCGCGATGCCGTACCCGCCGCGGTGGTGGGTTTGGTCTTCTTCCTGGTCGGCATGCCGGGGTTCCTGATCGCGGGCGACGACCCGTTCACCGACATGACCGCCGTCGCGATGGGCGCCCGCGCGCTCTTCGGCGCGGCGGGATGGTGCTGGCTCGTCGCGATCCTGGGCCTCGCCGATCGGCGCCGGGCACCTCAACGCGACCCGGCGGAGAGCCGTGCGCGGCGGGTCTACGCCTATCTGGCCGTCGCCGCACTGCCGCTCTACATCCTGCACCAACCGATCGTGGTGGCGGTCGCCTACGGCGTGGTCAGGTGGGACGCGCCGATCCTGGCCAAGTACGCGGTGATCGTCGTGGTCTCGCTCGCGCTGACCGTCGCCGCCTACGACCTGCTGGTACGGCGTACGCGGGTGACCCGGTTCCTCTTCGGCATGCGCGGGTAGTCGCGATCGTGCTTGCCCAGGATGATCGCGCTGTTTCCGGGAAGTAAGCCCTACCGGCACCCCCCGAGGGGATTACTTCCCGGAAACAGCGCGATCTTGCGTGGCTAGGGCCGCACCCGCTTCACCAGGGTGCAGGCGTCGAGATGGGCGAAGGCGTCGCTGGCGTAGAAATGGATCATCAGCTCGGCCAGATCCGCGCCGCGCTCCAGGTGCACCATGTGGTCGCTGCCGCCGATGGCGGCGAACCAGCTGTCCTGGCACGCCTCGGCCAGCTCCTGGCAGTGTTCGACGGAGGTGAAGCCGTCGTGCTCGCCGGTCGCGATCAGCGTCGGGACCGACGGTGCGGGCACGAGGGGGATCATCGGCTGGTCCATCAGCCTGCGGGTGTTGGCGATGTACTTCGCCACCTCCTCGGCGGTGGCGGTGGCGCAACTCCGCAGCAGGACGCGCTCGGTCGCCTGGTAGTCCGCCACGTCGTCCTGGCGGGAGCGGTTCATGAACAGTCCCACCGTGGCGGCGGCGAACCGGGGCATGTCGCCTGCACTGAGCAGTCGCAGGCTCGCACGGAGCTGTGTCAGGGCCGTCTCGGGAATACGGGTCATCGCGCCGATGAGCACCATCCGGTGCAGCCGGTCCGGGTAGAGCTGAGCGAAGCGGAAGGCGGTCGCCGAGCCGTGAGAGCCGCCCGCGATGTTGATCCGGTCCAGGCCGAGGTCGTCCAGGAGCCGGCGGAGGGTCTCGGCGAGGTAGTCGATGTCGGCTTCGGGCGGGAGCAGATCGGCCCTGCCCCAACCGGGCGGGTCGACGGCGACGACATCGGCATGGGTGAGGAGCTGCTGCTCCAGCCGGCCCCATGCCTCCTTGCGCTGGAAGGCGCCGCCGATGAGCAGGATCGGCGCGAGCCGTGGCGTGTTCGTGGTGACCACCCGCGACTCGTATCGGTATCCGCCCTGGTGGTGCTCGTAGACGGCGACCCGTCGACCCTGCTCGTCCTCAGTCTCGCTCAGCAACACGGCGGAACGCCCTCAGCTCTCGAACCTGCCGTTTCCGGCAGCGGTGAATGTGCCATGGCGACGCTAAAACGCCCAGATCAGGGCAAAACCAAGAACAACAACCACAAAGATATTTTGGTACGCATTTAGCTCGCTAAATGAAGACCGCCAGGTTGCCGTCAACCCGAGGTTGACGCGGCGCATTCGTCAACCTAAGGTTGACGGTATGACACTCGATGAATTGATCACCCACGTCAAGGAGCGCCACCCCGACGGCACCCCGCTGGACCACCTCGCCGAGGCGGCCTCGGTCGCCGACCACCTGGGCGAGCTCTCCGACCACCTCGTCGGCCACTTCGTCGACCAGGCCCGGCGCAGCGGCGCGTCGTGGACGATGATCGGCCAGAGCATGGGCGTCACGAAGCAGGCGGTCCAGAAGCGCTTCGTGGCCGGCGAGACCGCCATGGACCGCTTCACCAACCGGGCCCAGGTCGTCGTCCTCAAGGCGCAGACCGAGGCCCGCAACCGCGGCCACGCCGAGGTCACCAGCCTGCACCTCGTCGTCGGCCTGCTCGCCGAGTGGGAGGGCCTGGCCGGGAAGGCGATCGAAGCCGCCGGCGTGTCCGACGTGGCGGTGAGCGAGGCGGTCCTGGCGGAGCTCCCACCCTCCGGTGAGCTCAGCATGCGTCCGGCGCCGTTCTCGGCCGGGATGCGCAAGGTGCTCGAGCTGACGGTCCGCGAGGGGCTGCGGCTGGGGCACGGCTACATCGGCACCGAGCACATCCTGCTCGGCCTGCTCGAAGCCGAGGAGGAGCCGGGCGCCCAGCTCCTGGCCGACCTCGGGGTGACCAAGTCGGGCGTCGAGGCGTGGACGCTGCACGCCCTCGACGAGCTGAAGCGCAAGCTGGCCGCCTGAGGGGGTTGGCGGGACGACGGCCGCCCGGGCGGCTATCGTCCGGTGCATGACTCTCACTGACGCCGCGGGTGCCTGGACCGGCACGAACGGCTTCCGGCTGATGCCCGCCGACACCTTCTCGGAGTCCCCGGCCGGTGCGGTCCTGACCGTCGCCGCCGGTGGCGCGATGGTGTCGTTCGCCTACGCCTGGGAGCACCCCGTCGACGGCCCCCAGGACGGGCTGATCACCGTCGCGTCGGCGGGCGAGGACGCGCTCACCGCGCTCTGGGCCGATTCGTGGCACCAGCAGCCGTCCGCGCTGGCGCTCGCGGGCACGTTGCGCGCCGACGGGGTCGCCGAATTCCGGGCGGAGTACGCCGAGGGCTGGTTCTGGCGCATCACCCTCGACGGGTCGCCCGGCGAGTTCCGGATGCAGATGGAGAACGAGATCCCGGCCGAGCTCGCCACCGAGGACAAGCCCGCCGACCCGTACACCGTGATGGGTATGGTCCTGCTCCGTCCCTGAGCCGGCGGCGGCGGTCGCGCCGCCACCACCGGCCCGGGGGTGTCCTCAGACGAGGGAGGACGTGCTCGCCAGGAATCCGGTGGTGGCGGGACCACCGGTGGCGCTGAAACAGTTGACGTTGCGGACGAAGACCGAGGGGCCGCCCGAGACGTTGATCCACGGGTTGCTCATCCCGCAGAAGTTCGAGCTGGTCCCATAGGCCGTGACCTGGACCGTGTTAGGACCGGCCCCGACATTGGGGAAGGTCACGAACGCCAGGCCGGGCGGGCTGGTGATCGGGGCCACCGTGTTGGCGCCGAAGCCGAGCTGGGAGTTGTAGTTGGTCTGAATCGGACCCGGTGCCGGTGTGGCGAAGACGTAGCCGTGGTTGTTGGGCGGCGCGTTGGCGCCGTAGAGCGCCACGGTGAACTGGTAGGTGGCGGTGAATCGGGTGTTGAGCGGCGCGCCGACCGCGTTGAAGCAGTAGACCTGGACCTCCGTCCCGATGGGTACCGAGTTCCAGGAGCCGACCTTGCAGCGTGCGCCGATCTGCGGGTTGACCGCGGTCGCCTGCACTCCGCCCGCGAGGGCGGAGATGCCGGGCAGCAGGCCGGGGAAGGTGACCGTCCACTGGCCGGGCGGACCGCTGACCGAGGTGTTGGCCGCCCCGGTGGAGTTGAACTGGCTCACGATCGAGCCGCTCGCGTTGGAGTCGACGTAGCCGTAGGGCCCGAAGGCGGACCCGCCGGGCGATGAACTGGTGAAGAAGGCGCTGAAGCCGCTCGCCACGAGCGCCCCGCCGGGCTGGTGGCAGCGGATGATCACGAGCTCGTCGGGGCCGGACTGGAACCAGTTCTCGGCCTGGCACCACTTCGGCGTCGTGGCGACGGCGGTGACGTGCACGATTCCGCCGGAGGCACCCTGGCCAGGGAAAGTGACCAGGTAGCGTCCGACGGCAAGTGTGGAGACCGTGGTGGCGGCAGGGAAAGTGCCGTAGGGAACCACGGAGGGAGTCGCGGCTGACTGGTCCCGCAGCACCCAGGCGCGGGCGTCGGGGGTGGCCGCGTGGGCGGGGACCGCCGAGACGGCGGTGGTGAGTGCGATGGCGAGCACCGCGAGTCGGGCGACCCGGGGTGATCTGCTCATGGATGAACCTCCGGTGTCAGATGATGGAGCTGGTGCCGACGAGGAATCCGGAGCCGACCTGGCCGCCGCTCGGCTGGAAGCAGGCGACGACGACGAGCAGGCTGCCGGTGTTGGACCACGGGTTGCGGATGTTGCAGAAGAACGGGTTCTGGCCGTGTGCGGTCACCTGGACCGTGTTCTGGGAGACGCCGATGGCCGGGAAGTTGGCGAACCCGGGAGTGCCCGCGCCGACCCCGTTGCTGCCGACCCCGCTGACGGAGTTGTAGTTGGTGTCGGCGGGACCTCCGTTGGGGAAGGTCAGCACGTAGCCGTGGTTGTTGGGTGGTGACACGGCGCCGTAGAGCGAGACCTGGTACTGGTAGGTGACCGTGAACCGGGTGTTGACCGGGCTGCCGACGGCGTCGAAGCAGAGGACCCGGATGTCCTGCCCGCTCGGGCTCGAGCTCCAACCGCCGACCTTGCAGCGCACGGCGGTTGCCGTGTTGGCGTTGACGGCGGTGACCTGGATGCCGCCGCCGAACGGGTTTCCGATGGCGCTGGTCAGGCCGTTGAACTTGACCGTCCACTGACCCACCGGTCCGGGTCCCGGCGTCGAGGTGTTGACCCCGCCGCTGGAGTTGAACTGGGTGACGATCGAGCCGGTGGCCAGGGAGTCGACGTAGCCGTAGGGCCGCGGGCTGAACGCCACGAACGACGACTTGGTGAAGAAGGCGCTGAAGCTGCTCGCGACGGGTCCTCCGCCGATCTTGTGGCAGCGGATGACGGCCACCTCGCTGGTGCCGGACTGGCTCCAGCTCTCCGCGAGGCACCACTGCGGGGAGTCGGAGACCGCGGTGACGTGGACGATCCCGCCCGGGGCGCCCTGGCCAGGAAAGGTGACCTGGTAGCGGCCGGTGCTGAGGGTGGTGACGGTCGTCGCGGCGGGCCAGGTGCCGCTGGGTGCGACGCTGGCGGTCGTCACGTCCCAGAGGACCCAGCCCTTGACGTCGGGCGTGGCCGCCTGTGCGGGTGCGGCGCCGGTCGCGATCGCGGCCAGCGCCAGCGCGAGGACGGCAAGCCGTGCCGTCCATCGTGGTCGGTTCATGGAATCACCTCTCGGTAAGGGTGTGGTTACCTTGAGGTAATCATCGATGCATATCGATGGACAATGCCATGTCGGCCAGTGGGCGTGCCACTCTGCGCAGGCCGCGTGGGGTCGCCGCCGTCGCCGGTGGCAGCCCCGCGTCCGGCCACATCAGTGGTGTACGGGTGAGACGAAAGCGCTGATCCGCCGACCGCCGAGGGTGGATCCGACCGGACACCGCTCGACGGTCCGAGACGGAACGCGAACGAGTGCCGGACACGGCAGGCAACCATCGGCGGACCGGGAGACGTCCTGATAGTCATGTCGGCATCAACAGGGACTCATCCCGGGGAATTCGAGTCGTTCGTCCGGGCCCGCACCGGGCCCCTGCTGCGGGCGGCGTACTTCCTCACCGGAGACCAGCATCTCGCGGAGGACCTGGTCCAGGCCGCGCTGGCGCGTACCCACCGGTCCTGGGAGAGCCTGCACGCCACCGCGGCCGCCGAGGCCTACACCCGCAGAACAATGTACCACCTGCAGGTCTCGTGGTGGCGTCGGCGCAGGGTGGCCGAGACCCTCACCGGGGAGCTGCCCGTCCACGCGCATCCGGCGGGCGACGTGGCGGACTCGGCGGCGATGCAGGTCACCCTGCGCTCGGTGCTGCTGCGGCTGCCGCCGCGCCAGCGCGCCGTCCTGGTGCTGCGCTTCTTCGAGGACCTCACCGAGGCGCAGGCGGCGCAGGCCCTCGGCGTCACCGTCGGCACCGTCAAGAGCCAGACCGCGAAGGCCCTGGCGAAGCTGCGAACCGCCGCCCCCGAGCTGCGCGACTTCTACTCCGGCGCCTCAGCCGAGGTCAAGCCCGTCGACCTGCACGAGCAGGCGCTCGCCTCGTCGCGCCGGATCGCGTCGCGCCGCACGGCCATCTCGTCGGCGGCCGTCGCGGTGCTGCTGATGGCGGTGACCGTGACGCTCACCCTCCTCATCGGACGGCGCGGCCAGCCGGCGCCCACGACCACGCCCAGCCCGTCGCTCGCGCCGTCGCCGGTGGTGCTGCCCGCACCGCAGCCCGACCGCCCGGACTGGGGCCGCTTCCGCAACGCGACGATCACCGTTCCGGCCTGGGGCGGACCCCGGCGGTCGGAGTGCCACTCCGGGCGGCTCGCGCTCAACGCGCAGGCGGGCTTCGAGGCCGAGGGCAAACTGCCGGTCTGGGTCTCCGAGCAGGTCGAGGTCGACCTCGACGCCGACGGGGTCACCGAGAGCGTGGCGATCCTGCACTGCAGCGAGGGACCGGAGTCGCCCGGGACCGAGGTGGTGGCCTACCGGCTCGGCGCCGACGGGAAGCTGGCGCTCGTCGGGCGGATCATCGGTACCCGGGACGGCTTCGGCATGATCCACCATCTCTCGGTCGCGCCCGACGGGGTGATCGTCGAACTCTCGAAGGACTACACCGACACCGGGCAGCAGAACGTGCCCTTCCAGCGGCGTACCTTCCGGCTCGTCGGCGGAGCCTTCCGCCAGGTCGCGGGTCCGACCTCGTTCGCACCGAACCCGGCTTTCGCGACGCTCGCCGTCCGCACCACCGATCTGAGCCTGCGCCCCGCCGCCGGTGGGAGCTTCGTCGGGCGGCTCACGGTCACGGCCGCGAACACCGGCACCCTGGACGTGTCGTCGCTCGCCCTCCACCTCCGCCTGCCGAGCTGGATCCACCCGGCCGGTCCGGGGTGGACCGGCTGCACCGGCGAGACCACCGGCAGTCCGATCAGCCTCGCCGTGATCTGCCCCATCCCCGGCCCCGAGGCGGGTGGAACCGTCACCGTCGACCTGGTCTTCACCGCGGACCAGTTGCCGGCGGAGCTCAACCCGTCCCCCGAGTACGACTGGCAGTCGCCCTACGGCGTGTCGATCGAGCAACGCCCGCCCTACACCTACGAGCAGGGCTATTACGCCGGCGACGCCGATTTCAGGATCGTCCGCGTTCCCTGACGACGGGAGACCGTGACCGGCTTCTGCTGCCGGTCGGCAGAAACCGGTCACGGTCTCCCGTCGGTGCGCGACATCAGTCGAAGTCGTAGACCGTGACGCGCACATCGCGCTCGCAGAGGGCCGCCACGACGATCGGCTCGATCCGGCTCCAGGTGCCACCGGCGAGGCCGCACCCGATTCTCGGCATGTGCACCGAGGCCCCGAGCTCGATCACCGGACCGGCGAGCGCGTCCAGGCACCGCTGCACCGCGTCGTAACGGATCGGCGGGCCCTTGCTGCCGGTCTTCATGCCGTGCTGACCGATCATGTTGGCGACCCACGTGTCGGGCCTGACCTGGACGAGGCGGGTCGCGCCGAGCCCGAAGTCGTTGCCGGCGCGGCCGCGATGCCACGCACGGAAGTCGCGCTCCGGCTCCGGCCAGCGGTCCGAGATCGCCACGACAAATCCCTTGCCCCAGCCGCCGAGGTCGTTGCAGATGTGCGCGATCACCTTCGGGCCCTTGGCCTGCGGGCTCGTCGCGTCGCCCCGGACGATCGTCAGCGGTCTCACGGCGCCCAGCATGCCAGCGAGGTGCGACAACCCGGTGTCCCTCGCGGCAACCGGCCGCTACGGTCGACGGCATGCTCACCGTTGTGTTCTGTGCCGACCCGCTGCGCCCCGCCCGGGTCGATCCGCACTTCGCGCGGCAGGCCGCCGCAGTGGGCGAGCTGGGCGGCACGGTCGCGCTGATCGACCACGATGCGCTGGTCTCGGGCGACACCCCTGCGGCGGTACGCCGGGTGCCCCGCGACGCAGGCCCGGTCTGGTACCGGGGCTGGATGGTCACCGCCGACGACTACGCCGAGCTCGACACCGCTCTGGCGGCCCGGGGCACGCACCTCGTGACCGGCGCGGACCGGTACCGCGCCGCCCACGAGCTGCCCGGCTGGTACGACGTCTTCGCCGAGGTCACCCCGGAGAGCACCTGGCTGCCGCGACCGCCCGGCCACGCGCTCTCGACCGCCGAGGTCGAGAAGCTGGTCGAGCCGCTCGGCGCCGGACCGGGCATCGTCAAGGACTACGTCAAATCCCGCAAGCACGAGTGGGCCGAGGCCTGCTACCTGCCCGACCTCGCCGATCTCGACGCGGTGGCCCGGGTGATCGGGCGGATGGTGGAGCTGTAGGGCGACACGCTCAGCGGCGGTGTCGTCGTGCGCCGCTTCGAGAGCTTCCGGCGCGGGCCCGACGGCCACACCACCGAGGCCCGGGTCTGGTGGCTCGACGGTGTGCCGGTCCAGGTCGGCGCGCACCCCGACAACCCGGCGCACCTGCCCCCACCCGAACCGGACCTGGACCGGGTCGCACCGCTGGTCCGGGCGCTGCACTGCCGGTGGATCACGACCGACCTCGCCCTGCGCGACGACGGCGTGTGGCGGGTCGTCGAGGTCGGCGACGCGCAGGTGAGCGGAGCGCCCGAGCACGCCGATCCGATGGCCGTCCTGCGGCCACTGGCCGACTTCGCCGGCCACTAGGGCTTGCGCGGCAGGTTAGAGTCAACTGGCAACAGGCATCGCCCATATCACGACCCTTCATTCATCGAAATGGGTCGCTGATCATGGCGATGGGGGGCGAGGCTGTACTCCTGTGCAGCCCGTATCCCTCGAAAGCCTGGAGGATCCCGCCGTGACCGCGACCGACACCACCGCGCCCACGACCAGCCGCCCCGTGGTGCCACCGCCGAACGCCGTGGGGGAGTCCGCCCTGCCGGAGCTGCGGGCGATGTGGTGGGAGACCGGGATGCGCGCCCGCGCCGACGCCGGTCTGCGAGCGGTCTTCGCCGAGATACCCCGGCTCGTCGGCACCGCCCTCGGTATCGCCTGGCGCGCCGACCGGACGCGTACCCTCGTCGTCGCCGCAGCGACCGTCGGCGCCGGTGTGATGGCGGCATTCGGGCTGCTCGCGACGCAGCGGGTGCTGCTGGAGCTCTTCTCGGCCGGGCCGACTCCCGACCGGGTGCTCGCCGCGCTGCCCGCCCTGAGCCTGCTCGCCGGGAGCGCCGCCGTGCGGGCGGGGCTCGGCATCGTCACCGGCTACGCCCAGAACGGGCTGAGTCCCCGCGTCGACCGCGAGGTCGAACGACGCCTGTTCGAGACGACCACCGCCGTGCAGCTGCAGGCGTTCGACGAGGACGCCTTCGCCGACGACATGGAGCGCGCCAGCCGCGGCAGCAGCTCGGTCATCTCCCTCGTGCAGGGTGCGATGAACCTCCTCGCCGGGCTCGCCGGTCTGCTCGCCGTCACCGTCGCCGTCGTGGTGATCCACCCGCTGCTGCTGGTGGCGCTCCTGGTGGCGACCGTGCCCGGTGCGTGGGCCGCGCTCAAGGCCGGGCACCAGCGCTACCAGACCTACATGGCGGGGTCGGTCCGCCGCCGTCGGCTGTGGATCCTGCACCGGCTGATGGCCGAGCGCCCGTCCGCGGCCGAGCTTCGTACCTACGGCCTGCGCAGCTTCCTGCTCGACCTCTACGACAAGGTGATGGGCGTCGAGACCCGCATCCAGCTCGACCTGGCCCGCAGGACCACCACCACGACCGCGATCGGCTCCGTCGTCGGCGGTGCCGCCACCGGTGCGGTCTACCTGCTGCTCGGGGTGCTGCTGCTCAACGGGCACATCCCGCTCGCCGCCGCCGCGACCTGCGTCGTCGCGGTGCAGGCCGCGCAGCGGTCCCTGGCGGCGGCGACGTTCCAGATCGATCGGATCTACGACGAGGGCCAGCACTTCCGCGACTACGACCAGTTCCTCGACCGGGCCACCGCCCACATGCCCCCGGCAGCCGGTTCCGTGGAGGCCGGACCGCTCGCCCAGCTCAGCGTGGACGAGGTGACCCTGACCTACCCCGATCGCGACACCCCGGCCGTCGACAAGGTCAGCCTCGTCATCCGGCAGGGCCAGACCGTCGCCTTCGTCGGCGAGAACGGTTCCGGCAAGACGACCCTCGCCGCGCTCGTCGCCGGGCTGCGCGCCCCCGCGGCCGGCACCATCACCTGGAACGGCCACCCCTATGCCGAGCTGCGCGAACAGAGCATGCAGGCGCGGATCGCGGTCGTCACGCAGGACTACCACCGGTGGCCCTTCAGCGTCGCCACCAACATCGCCCTCGGCGACATCGACACCGACGCCGAGCCCGACCGCATCCACGCCGCGGCGGTCAAGGCGGTCGCGCACGACGTCATCGCCGAACTCCCGCACGGCTACGAGACCCTGCTCGACAAGACCTTCGCCGACGGCCAGGACCTGTCGGGCGGCCAGTGGCAGCGCATCACCGCCGCCCGGGGTTTCTTCCGCGACGCCGATCTGCTCATCATGGACGAGCCGAGCAGCGCCCTGGACCCGCGCGCCGAGCACGCGCTCTTCCAGGCGATCCGGGACCGGCAGGGCCGCCAGACGACGATCCTCATCACGCACCGGCTCGCCAATGTGCGCCACGCCGACCGGATCTACGTGCTGGACCGGGGCCGGCTCGTCGAAGCGGGCAGCCACGACGAGCTGATGGGTTCCGGCGGCCGTTACGCCGAGCTGTTCACACTGCAGGCCGCCGGGTATCAGTCCGCCTCGGTGTGACCGGCCGGAGGCGGCGGATCGGCCGTCGGCCACCGCCGCCTCCGGATCACCACCCCGACCGTGAGCAGCACCATCAGCATCGGCGGCATCAGCATCACCGGTGACAGGAAGGACGGCTTGATCGCCGGTCCGCCCAGCGCCGCGTGTTCCAGCAGATCGCGGGGGATGATCGGGCAGCCTCGGCCGTCGGTGTCCAGGGGGAGCCGGCGCAGTTCCGCACCGGCCACCTCGACGATGCGGCAGTCCTCGACCTCAGGGGTGTTGATGACGAGCACGGGAGCGCCGTCGCGCCAGCCGAGCAGCTCCTCGGGCAGGCCGGTCCGGCCGGTGGTCCGCTCGTCGGTGACCGCCCCGGTCGCCGGGTCGAAGAACTGCAGGTGCCAGCGCACGGCTGCGGCCTCCCCCTCCCCGCACAGCCACCACAGGCACCCCTGCTCGATGCGCAGGAGCACGAGGCTCTTGCCGTCGGGGCTCCAGGCCGCGTCTCCGGCGAGCATCTGCTGATCGGTGAGCTGCAACGCCCGTTCGATCGCCCCCGTCGCCGTGTTCAGAATGAGGATCCGCTGCGGGCCGGTCTCGCGGCCCACCGTGACCGCGACCCGGGTGCCGTCGGGAGAGATCGACCCCCGCCACTGGTCGGCGTCCTCCGTCCGCAGGATGCGCACTTCCCCGGTGGCGACGTCGAGCAGCCCGATGTCATCGGGCTTGGCCGGGTTGTTGATCTGCTCATTGTTGGGGCCGTAGCTGATGACATCGTCGTCGTTGTCGTAGACGACCAGGGCGAACCGGTTGTCGGCCGACCACACCCAGCGACCGAAGGGCAGGGGTCGGGACAGCTCGCGCGTCTGACCGGTCGAGAGATCCAGTAGTGACCGCCGCAGCAGGTAGCGGCCGTCGGGCGAGAGGTAGCCGAGCTCCTCGCCAGGGTTTTTGTAGATCAGCCGGTAGGAGTCGTCGCGTCCGACGACCACCGCCACCGGCTCCAGGTTGAGGCTGTTGTCGCTGAAGAAGACGAGCTTGGCCGGTCCGTTGGCGGAGTCGGCGAACCGGGTCTGCCAGAGATGCGGGTTGGCGACCGCCGTCGGCAGCACCGGCTTGCCGTCACCGGCGGGCTGGTGCGGCTCCCTCCGCTGGAAGGGAAGCCAGACCAGCGCGGCCAGGAGGATCAGGGACGCGGCGGCCGCGCCGATCCGGCGGCGTCGGCGCCGACGGCCGCGCCGCCACAGGTCGTCCGAGATGCGTACGCCGGGAGCCGCCGCCCCGATCTCCGCGAACACGTCGCCCAGCCGACCGGTCATCGCGAGACCTCCTCCAATGCCGCCAGCTCCGGGGCGAGCACCCGCAGCCGGGCCAGCGCGTCGCGTGTCTGGCTCTTGACCGTGCCCACCGAGACACCGAGGACCTGGGCGGCCTGCACCTCCGTGAGGTCCTCGAAGTAGCGCAGCACCAGCACCGCCCGCTGCTTCGGGGCGAGCTTCGCCACGGCGAGCCGCACCGTCAGCGACAGCGCCACCCCGCCGAACACGTCGGGCCCGGCGCCGTCGGGCAGCGACTCGACCGGGACCGCCTCCCGCCGGTGCCGCCGCCACCAGGAGACGTGCTGGTGGTAGAGGACCCGCCGGACGTAGGCGTCCGGGTCGCCCCCGGCGAGGATGCGCTCCCAGCGCGACGCCACCTGCACCAGCGTCTGCTGCACGAGGTCCTCGGCGAGGTGCTGGTCCCCGGTGAGCAGGTAGGCGGTCCGCCCCAGGGTGCCGCCCCGCGCCCGCACGTATTCGCGGAAGGACTCCTCGGCGGCGGGCGTGGTCACGGGCACACTCTTCACACGCTCGGAGCACCGCAAAAGGAGGGGTCCCCGGCCGCACATGACATCCGTCATGGGTCAGGCATGCAGTACGCATCGAAACTGGTGAGTGGTGACACTACCTCCGAGCTGCGCGTTTCCCCAGACTCATGACCATGAGGAGCACAATCGCCGCCGCCGCGGTCCTGACCGTCGGCCTGCTCGCCCCCGCACCGGCCCACGCCGCCGCACCCGCCGAGACGGCGCGGACCGGCGCCGCCACCACCCGGCTCGTCCTTCCGCAGCCCACCGGCCGGGACCGCATCGGCACCGTGTCACTGCACCTGATCGACGGCTCCCGCCCCGACCCGTGGGTCCCCGCACAGCTCAGCCGCGAGATCATGGTGCAGCTCTGGTACCCGGCGGCCGACGTGCGCGGCTATCCCCGAGCGGACTGGGTCTCGCCGGGGCTCGCCGCGGTCATCAACCCGCCCGGCTCGCCGGTGACCCTGCCCGTCACGCACGCCCACACCGGCGCGCCCGCCGCCCGGGGCCGCCATCCCGTCGTGCTCTACTCGCCCGGCTTCGGCGTCGAGCGCACCGCCGGCACCGCGCTCGTCGAGGAACTCGCCAGCCACGGGTATGTCGTCGTCACCATCGACCACACCCACGACGCGCCCCTCGTCGAATTCCCCGGCGGGCGCCTGGAACCGCAGACCCTGCCGGAGCCCGGCGACCCCGACGCGGAGGAGCAGGTCATCGCCACCGCGCTCGCCGCCAGGGTCGCCGACACCCGCTTCACCCTCGACCGGCTCGCCGCGATCAGCCGGGGCCGCAACCCCGACGCGGAGCACCGGCCGCTGCCCCGGGGCCTCAAGGACGCCATGGACCTGTCCAAGGTGGCGATGTTCGGGCACTCCCTCGGCGGGGCGACCGCCGCCCAGGTGATGTACGAGGACCGCCGGGTCCGGGCCGGGATCAACATGGACGGCTCGGTCTCCGGCACGGTCGTCGCGGCGGGGCTGGACCGGCCCTTCCTGCTGCTCGGGTCGGACCAGCACGACAGCGCCGACGACGAGAGCTGGACGGAGCTCTGGTCCCACCTGCGCGGGCCGCGCCGGGAGTTGCAGCTCGACGAGTCCGGGCACATGTCGTTCACCGACTACCAGGTGCTGCTGCCGCAGGCCGGTGTCCCCGCCGCGGACCTGATCCCGGCCTACGGCACGATCGACGGTGCTCGCTCGGTGACGGTGCAGCGGGCGTACGTCCTCGCCTTCATCGACCGCTACCTGCGCCGCAGTGGGGGGCAACTGCTCGACCGGCCGTCGCCGAGGTTCCCCGAGATGCGGTTCGTCGGCTGATCGGAGCGCTCTAGGCTGGCATCCCCATCGGCGGGATGCCGGCCGACCTCACGGAAAGGGAGGCGCAATGCTGGGATGGTGGCGTTCGCGCAGCCAGGCGGCCCGGGTGGACCTCTATGTCCGGGCGTCGTTCTACAGCAACTTCGCGCTGGTGCCCGTACTCGCCGGGGGTTCGATCCGGTTCGACCACGACGGACCCGCCGCGTGGGCCGCGGCCGCCCTCACCGCCGGGCATGCCCTGCTCTGCCTGCTGCTGATGCACGCGGGCCTGAACCACTACCTGGGCCGGCGCGGCCGGCCCAACGGCCTGATCGCGGCCGGTGGCGCCTCGACGGCCGCCGGGATCGCGCTCGCCTTCGCCCTCTATCCGGATCCGTCGCCGGGGCAGCCGGACGGTCCCGCCACCGCCATCCTGCTCGTCCTCACCCTGTCCTATGTGACCGCGCTTTCGCCCTCGGTCCAGCCGCGCGTGACGATGGCCGTCGGTACCGTCGCCTGCGCGGTCGAGTTCGCGATCTCCGCAGCGCAGGGACTGCCCGACCCGCTCGCACCCTCGGTCGGGCTGGCCGGCCTCATCCTGATCGTGGTCGGCATCTCCCGGATCACGCTGTGGATGCTCGGCGTCGTCTGGGAACTCGACCGCGCCCGGCACGTCCAGGCGAGCCTCGCGGTCGCCGAGGAGCGGCTGCGCTTCGCCCGCGACCTGCACGATGTCGTCGGCCGCAGCCTCTCCGTCGTCGCCCTCAAGTCGGAGCTCGCCGCCCAGCTCGCCAAACGGGGCCGGGGCGAAGCCGTCGACGAGATGCTCGACGTGCGCCGCATCGCCCAGGACTCGCTCGCCGAACTGCGCGCGGTCGTCGGCGGCTACCGCTCCGCCGACCTCGATGTCGAGCTCGCCGGTGCCCGGTCGCTGCTCGCCGCCGCGGGCATCGAGTGCCGGGTGCTCGGCGACAGCGGCGGCCTGCCCGCCGACGTCCAGGGCACCCTCGGCTGGGTCGTCCGCGAGGCGACCACCAACGTGCTGCGCCACAGCGAAGGGCGAACCTGCACCATCACCCTGCACCGCGACGACGGCGAGGTCGTCCTCACCATGGAGAACGACGGCGCATCGGGCGGCGCCGACCGGGTGCGCTTCGGCAGCGGCCTCATCGGCCTCGCCGAACGCATCGCCGCGCTGGGAGGCACCGTGGCCTGCACACACATCGCCGGTACGTTCCGCCTCACCGCACGACTGCCGCAGGAGAGCCCCGCATGACCAGCCCCGTCCGCATCCTGCTCGCCGACGACGAACACCTCATCCGCGGTGCCCTCGCCGCGCTGCTCGGCCTGGAGGACGACCTCGCCGTCGTCGCGCAGGCCGCCACCGGGGCCGAGGCGATCGCCCTGGCCCGCAGCGTCCAGCCCGACGTGGCGATCCTCGACCTGCAGATGCCCGACCTCGACGGGGTCACCGTGGCGCGGACCCTGCACGCGGAGCTGCCGTCGTGCCGCACGATGATCGTGACCAGCCACGGCCTGCCCGGCCACTTGAAGCGGGCGCTCTCGGCCGGGGTGCGGGGATTCCTGCCCAAGACCGTGTCGGCGGAGACTCTGGCGTCGGTCGTGCGTACCGTCCACAGTGGCGGCCGCTATGTGGATCCGCAGCTCGCGGCGGAGGCGATCAGCGCGGGGGAGAGCCCGTTGACGCCGCGCGAGGCGCACGTGCTGGAGCTGGCGGCGTCGGGTGCGCCGGTGGAGGAGATCGCTCAGCGGGCCGCACTGTCGGCGGGCACGGTCCGCAACTACCTCTCGGCCGCGGTGGGCAAGACCGGCGCCGCCAACCGGCACGAGGCAGCGCGGATAGCTCGCGCCCACGGTTGGATCTAAACCCTCCGCGGGTACGCCGACCGCTGGACTCCTAGGTGCGGGTTCCTGCGCGGGCATGGGCGCGCGGGGAAGGTGTGCGGGCAGAGGTTCTGAGCAAGAGGTGTGCGGGCAGAGGTGTGCGGGCGGAATGCAGGTCGGGGCGCGTGGGCAGGATGTATGGCCAGCGGCGTGCGGCAGGGGGCACAAGAGACAAGAGCGCGCCGACGAGTGCGCAGTGGGTGCACCGGCAGTGCGTGCGTGTCTCGGCTGGCGGCTGCTCGCGCTTCATGATCACGCCTTCTTCGGGGAAAAAGGGCTGATCAAGCGCCATGATCACACCGTTTTCCCCAAAGAATGCGTGATCATGGCGGGTGGTGACCGCTCGCGGCGGCTGTGCGGGGGAGATCACGTCTGGTTCGGGGAAGCAGACGTAATCATGCCGCATGATTACGTCTGCTTCCCCGAACCAGACGCGATCATGCCGCTGCCCGCTGCCCGCTGCCCGCTGCCCGCTGCCCGCTGCCCGCTGCCCGCTGCCCGCGGGGTGGGCGCGACACCCTGCATGATCGTGTTGGTTCCGGGAAGTAGGCCCTACCGGGGGCGGGTGTAGGCGTTGTTTCCGGGAAACAGCGCGATCATGCGGGGAGCGCAACGTGGCAGCGGCCCGCAAGCACGGGCCCGACCGTCCATGTTGTCGGCGCGGTTCTAGAGGGACAGCCCGCCCGCTGGTCCGGGTGGCAGCTTGACGATGACGTCCCACAGCGGGCGCGCCTCGTCGGCGGCGGCGCGCACCACCGGATCCGTGGCGTGCAGCAGAGCCAGGTGCCGGCACGCGTGCGCGGCCACCGCGTCGAGGTCGATGACGGCCGGGCTCGGTACGAGTGGATCCTCGCAGGTCACCATCGCATCCACCGGAAGCGCCGTCGTGGCGAGTTCCGGGTGCGGGTCGGGGAGCGCGGCGTAGGTGAGGATCAGGCCGCCGTCGTCATAGCGCCACGACGTCGAGTGCAGCAGGCCGCCCGGCATCCCGGGTTGCAGGCCGGAGAGGTGACGCGCCACCGCGTCGGGGTGCGTGCCGGTGCCGAGTGCGTCCGAGTGGGAGCGATAGCGCAGCGTCCCGTCGTGCTCGGACAGCAGGACCACTTCGACGATGACGGAACCGGACACTCTCGCCAGTATTCTGTTCTTGCCATACATAGGCAATAAGCCGCGCCCGGAAATCCACCGATCCTCGAGGTCATGGCCTCTGCATCGACCACTGCGTGCCGTCGGTGGTGTCCCGCAGCCGGACACCGGCGACGGTGAGTGCTTGGCGGATCGCGTCGGCGGGACCGAACGCACGATCGTCGCGCAGGCGGCCGCGCAGCGCCAGCAACGACTCCACCAGCGGCTGCAGGGACGAGTTGCCGAGGCGGACGATGAGGGCTCGCAGTACCTCCCGGGCCTGGTCGATGCCCTGGTCCTGGTCGGTGTCGGCGGACCAGTCGCGGATGAGCGCCTCCAGGTCGAGGATCGCGCCGACCATGTCGTCGCCGTCCCCGCGGGCGGCGGCGGCGGTGAACCGGACCTCTGCCGCGACGGCCGCCTCGGTCACGGTCATGGGTTGCTCGACGGGTTCCCGGGGTGCCGGGATCGCGATGACTGCGTCGAGCGTGCCGCCGGGACTGATCAGCGCCCGCAGCCCGTCGAGGCTGGTCGCGCTGCCGCTGGGCAGCCGGGTGCTGCTGCCGCCGCGGCGTACCGTCACGCCGCCGCGACCGGTGACGTCGACGCTCCCCGTACGCAGGTCGATGATCATTGCGGTGTGTTCGTCGATGCCGAGGATCGAGGTGCCCTCGGGGAGTTGCCGTTCCATCAGCCGCAGCCGGTGTTCGCCGAGGTAGCAGAAACGGGTGTCGTGGTTGCCGCCCTCGGCGTTGTCGTAGTGCGGGATGATCACCGCCGCGATGCCGGTGAACTGTTCGAAGAGGTTCAACCCGGTGATCCAGCAGGGTTCGTCGCCGGCCTTGTAGATCTCGTAGACGGGGATCGCGTGGGAGCCGAGGGTGAGTGCGGCGGCGCTCGCGAAGACCAGGGTCCGGGTCTGGGCGAGGAGCGCGGGGATCGGGCTGTCCCGCCAGTGCCGCAGCGCGTAGGTCGGCGAACCCGGCCCGGCGAAGATCCATCCCGCGCCGCGCAGGTCGGCGAGGGCCCGTTCGCGCTGGATCGGCGGCAGGTCGTCGCGGCGCCAGGAGACCACCTCGATCGGCCGGCCGACGCTGGCGGCGAAGTAGTCGGTGGCGCGGGCGGAGATGTCGTCGGCGTTGGACTGGAATCCGTAGGGGGTGTCGAGAAGCACGGCACGCCGGTCGCCGACCCGGTCGAGGACCGCCCGATGTGTCTTGATCATCGTGGGTGTGGTCTCGCCGGATCCCATCAGGACCAGCACCTCGGGCCGGTGGGTCATCGCCGGGCCAGGCCGAGCAGGTCGGTGGCGAGTTCCCGGGGTCGCTGGGCGTGCAGATCGTGGTCGCTGTCGGCGTACTCCCGGATGGTGTTGTCGAGCAGCAGATCAGCCGCCGCCGCCACGCGGCGTCGCGTGCGCTCGGCGCGGGCGTGGTCTTGCGGAATGGCCGGGAGCAGCAGTGTGGGCGCGGTGATCCTGGCCAGCCAGGGGCCCGGCGGGTGGTCCCACATGTCGCGCACGATCGCCAGGTGTGCCGGGATCGGCAGCCGCCGCTCGACCGTGCCGTCGGGGAGTTCCCGCAGGCTCGCCACGGTCGCCTCGACGGCCCGGTCCGACCAGTCCGGGTGCGACTGCCGGAGCCGGTCGCGGAGGTCGTCGGCCCGCAGCCCGTGCAGGTCGGCCGGGCGCAGCGCCTCGGCGCACTCGTCCCAGGTGCCGAAGTCCGCGGGCAGGTCGATCCAGCCGCCGTCGACGAGGGCCAGGGCGCCGACCAGCTCCGGCCGGTCGGCGGTGAGCCGCACCGCGACGTTGCCGCCCCACGACTGGCCCGCGACGACGGCACCGGCGAGCAGGTGCGCCTGGATCACCGCGGTGACCGCGCGCGCGGCGGATGCGGTGTCGACGCCGGTCGGTGGCAGCTCGGTGGCGCCGTGTCCGGGCAGGTCGACGGCCCAGACCGGGTGGCCGGCGGCGCTGAGCTCGTCGGCCACCTCGTCCCAGAGCCGGGCGTTGGAGGCGAGGCCGTGGACCAGGACGAAGGGCCGCGTCTGGCCCGGCCAGGTGCGGCAGCTCACGGTGCCTCCGGCGGGGGTTGGTACGCCGACCAGCTCCATCCATCGACGATAGATCCGCGATGGTGGCCTGACCATCCCCGCTGCGGTGACACGCGCCCGGGTCAAATGTCCGGTTAAGAGGCTCTGGTCCGCTATGTTGCCTCAGTGCAGATGAGCGTGGCCGGGTTCGAACCGGGACTCAGCGTGCGGCAGCAGCGCATCCTGGTGACGATCCAGGAGTGGATCGCCAAGCGGGGATACCCGCCGACCCTGCGGGAGATCGGCAAGGAGGTCGGGCTGACGGCCTCCTCGACCGTCTCCTACCACCTCAAGGAGCTGGAGCGCAAAGGCCTGCTGACCCGCGACGCCGGCCGTCCGCGAGCGCTGACGGTCTGCGTACCGGTGGATGACGACGGGATGCCGCAGCCGCCCGCCGAGAAGGCCGTCCGGGTGCCGCTACTCGGCACGATCGCGGCCGGCGGGCCGATCCTCGCCGAGGAGTCGCTGGAGGAGGTGCTGACCCTCTCCCGCGACATCGTCGGCTACGGCACCCTGTTCTCGCTGCGGGTACGCGGTGACTCCATGATCGACGCCGCGATCTGCGACGGCGATGTGGTCGTCGTCCGCCAGCAGCCCACCGCGTACAGCGGGGAGGTCGTGGCGGCGATGATCGACGGCGAGGCGACCGTGAAGGTCTACCGGGCCAGCCGGGGACACGTCCTGCTCATGCCGTGCAACCCCGCCTACGAGCCGATCCCCGGCGACGACGCGGTGGTGCTCGGCAAGGTCGTCACCGTGATCCGCCGCCTGCGATAGCCCGGCCGGCGACACGTCGCTCCACAAACCAGCGACGGGTGGGCGACAGTTGGTGTGAAACGGCACATGGGGGTCCTACAGTCCCCGCCATGAAGATGATCGCGAGACTGGCGGGCACAGCCGCCGTCCTGGCAACGATGTTGTTGGTGGCATGGCCCGGTGCGGCGTCCGCCGCCGCGGATGGCGGCCTCGGGCTCGACCTCCGCACCGCCCAGCCGTCGTTCGCCCAGGATGAGCTCATCCGCCTGACCCTCGCGGTGACCAACGGCACCGGCGCCGAGTGCGGCCTGGCCAAGGCCGCCGAGGGCACCGTGCAGGTCCTCTCGGTCCGCAAGGACGGCCAGGAGCTCTTCCCGGTGCTGGGCCGCAGCTTCTACCTCGACGGCATCGACAACGCCATCGCCGACAGCACAGCGTCGGCGGCACCCGGTGCCACGGTGGACGTCGCCTTGACCAGCGTGCGGGTCCACGACGGCGATGCGCCCGGCAGCGTCGTGGTGCGCTCGGTGACCGCCTCCCCCGACGGCGGCGGCCTGGACGCGCTGTGGCCGGTCGGTGCGACGGGCGACTACGAGCTCACCGCCGCCTACGCCATCCCGGCGATCGGCGGAGCGGTCACCCCGTGCAGCGGCGGCACCGTGATGCGGACGGTGAAGTTCACCGTGGGCGAGCCGAAGGGCGGCATCCCGTGGCTGTGGATCGGCGCCGGGGTCGGCGTACTCGTCCTGATCGTGCTGGTCGTCGTCGTGCTGCTGCGCAAGCGCAAGCCGGCGGCGGCCGTGGCGGTGGCTCTGGTCCTGCTCGGCCTCTCCGCGGTCTTCAGCACGCCGGGCCGGCCCGCCTATGCCGATGTGGAGATCGACCCGACGAGGGGCATCCCGGTGCCCAACTTCCAGCCCCAGGTCGAGGCGTGCCTCGCCGGTTTCGCGAAGCCGGGCAACGACCCGTCGGGCCTGCTGCCCCGGCTCAAGGACAAGTCGACGCCGAAGGTCAGCATCATCCCCACCACCGGCGAGTCCCAGGCATTCGAGACACCGCAGGGCCCCGGCGGCAAGGGGTCCTCGTCGGTGGCGTGGAACCCGACGAACACCGACGATTACGGCGACGGCGTGCTGCGTGACCCCTGTGCCTCGCTTTACCACGAGCTCAACCACGCCGACGACATCTCCAAGAACCAGGTGCCCGAGGGCGACTGCGGCGACACCGGCATCAAGAAGGCCGAGGTCAAGGCCACTCTCGCGGAGAACAGGTACCGCCAGGCGCAGAACCCGAAGCTCGACGCCCGCAAAGAGTACAAGGGCAACGTGCTGCCGCCGAGCTATGACGAGTGCAAGAAGCCGACCAAGCCGAAGCCGCCGCAGAAGGGGCCGGTGCGCCTCTGCGAGGGCACCACCGGCGGTGACTGCGCCAGCAACAACGGCGACCCGCACATGATCACCTTCGACCGGGTCTTCTACGACTTCCAGGCCGTCGGCGAGTTCGTCGTGATCAGATCCACCGGCGGCGACGCCCTGGAGGTGCAGTCCCGGCAGGCGGCGATGGGTCCGTCGCGGACGGTCTCGGTCAACTCGGCGCTCGCCTTCCGCCTCGGCGACCACCGCGTCTCCCTCGTCATCGCCAACGCGGTGACCGAGGTACGCATAGACGGCGAGCCCGCCACCCTGGCGCGGGGCGAGAAGAGCCTGCCCGGCGGCGGCACCCTGGTCCGCCGCGAATCCGACCTGCGGACCGCCGACGGTTACGACATCCGCTGGCCGGACGGCTCCGAGGCCGCCGTCGACCAGATCGGCTCCTACGGCTACCGGCTGCTGGTGAAGCTCGCCAAGAGCCGCTCCGGCAAGGTGCAGGGCCTGCTCGGCAACTTCGACGGCGACCCCGACAACGACATCGCCCCGCCGACCGGCGCAGCACTCACCCAGCCGGTGCCGTTCGAGAAGCTCTACCCCGGTTACGCGGACTCGTGGCGGCTGACGCAGGAGGCGTCGCTGTTCACCTACGCCTCGGGCCAGAGCACGCAGACCTTCACCGACAAGGCCTTCCCCGACAAGCCGGTGACGCTGGAGGACCTCGACGCCGCCCGCCGGGCCCAGGCCGAGGAGATCTGCCGCTGGGCGGGTCTGAGCAGCGGCTGGCAGTTCCTGGAGTGTGTCTTCGACGTCGCGGCCACCGGCCGGTCGGAGTTCGCCGCGAGCAGCGCCAGCACCGGCCGGGTCGCCCCGGCCCCGTCGCCGATCAAGGAGAAGCCGATCGCGTCCGGCACGCTGACCGCGGGCACGGACGAGAAGCTGACCTTCGCCGGGCACACCGGTGACCAGGTCTTCGTCGACGTCACCGGTCCCACCATGAGCAACGAGTGCTCGCCCTACGTCCTGCTCGACCCGACGGGCAAGGAGATCGCCAGCGGCTGCAACATCAACGGCGTCGGCTACATCGACCGCACCGAACTCACGATGGACGGGCAGTACTCCGTCACGATCAAGACCAGGGAGAGCGCGAACGCCCGCGCCAACATGCGCGTCTACCTCGCCAAGGACACCGTCGCCGCCATCAAGCCCAACGGCGATCCGGTCACCGCGGTGATCGCGCAGCCCGGTGCCGAGGCCCGCTACACCTTCACCGGCGCCGCCGGTCAGCGGGTCTACGTCGCGGTGCCGGCGAGCACCCTGCCGAACCAGTGCTCGCCGCTGGAGCTGCACGACCGGACGGGCAAGACCCTCGCCTCCGGCTGCGTCATCAACGGGGTCGGCGAGATCGACGGCACGCTGCTGCCCGAGGACGGCACCTACACCGTGGTCGTCGATCCCAACGACCGCACCATCGGCAGCACCGACCTGCAGCTGTTCACGGCGAAGGACCAGACCGCCGAGATCGCCCTGAACGGACAGCCGGTCGTCGCCAACGTCACCCAGCCCGGGCTCGTCCTGCGCTACCGGTTCACCGGCACGGCCGGGTCCTCGGTGACGCTCACCGCGACCGACTCCACCCTGCCGGACCAGTGCTCGCCGCTGGAGCTGCTCGACCCGGCGGGCAAGCTGTTCGCGTCCGGCTGCGTCATCAACGGCAGCGGCGGCATCGCCGCGACGGTCCTGCCGTCGACCGGCACCTACACGATCGTCGTGGACGCCAACGTCGCCGCCATCGGCGTCGCCACCCTCACCCTGCGCAGTTCCTGACAACCAACCCCGGTCGGGGGTACGCGGACCGTCGCGTACCCCCGACCGGGGTTGAATTCATCGCGCCGCCGTCCACGGGCGGAGCTTGTCGGGGTTGCGCACCGCCCACATGCGCCGGATCCGGCCGTCCGCGATGTCGAACGCGATCACCGTCACGGTGACGCCGCCCTGCTGGGCGATGAGGCCGGGCTCGCCGTTGACCGTGCTCTCCAGGATCGTCATGCCGGGCACCCAGGTGACGATGTC
This sequence comes from Allocatelliglobosispora scoriae, assembly GCF_014204945.1. Taxonomy (NCBI): domain Bacteria; kingdom Bacillati; phylum Actinomycetota; class Actinomycetes; order Micromonosporales; family Micromonosporaceae; genus Allocatelliglobosispora; species Allocatelliglobosispora scoriae. The sequence goes on along the minus strand of NZ_JACHMN010000001.1, from coordinate 1,205,467 downwards.
GATGGCGTAGCGGGCGATCTGCTCGCTGCCGACGATCGGCCGGAGCACCGTGCTGGCCTGGCCGCCGCCGTCGGCGACCGCCGTGGCGGCCGGGTCGAGCAGCCCGATCAGCGCGCCGATGTCCTTCGCCTCCCACGCCTTCTTGAAGTCCCGGACGATCTCGACCCGCTGGCCCGCCGGAACGGCCGAGGCCTGCAGCGCCCGGATGCGGCGGCGGGCGGAGGAGGCGAGCTGGCGGCAGGCCGCCGGGGTCCGGCCGACGATCTCGGCCACCTCGGCGAACGAGTGGCAGAAGACATCGTGGAGGACGAACGCCACCCGCTCGGCGGGGGTCATCGAGTCGAGCACCACGAGGAAGGCCATGCCGACCGTCTCGTCGAGGGTCACCAGGTCGGCCGGGTCGCCGCCGATCCACCGGGCGCTGTCGGGCAGCGGCTCCGGGACCCATTCGCCCACGTAGCGCTCGCGACGGACCCGGGCCGAGCCGAGCACGTCCAGGCAGATGCGGCCGGCGACCGTCGTCAGCCAGGCGCCGGGCGACTCGATCGCCTCCTGCTGCTGCTCGGACATGGCGTACCAGCGGGCGTAGGTCTCCTGCACCGCGTCCTCGGCGTCGGCCAGCGAACCGAGGAGCCGGTAGGCGAGGTTGGTCAGTTGCCGTCGCTCAGCTGTGATCGGTCCCACCGTGCCTCACACTCCCCGTGGCTGCGTCGTCGGACTAACTGAGAAACCACACCGTCCCTCTACTTCAGGGAGTTCCCGATGCGTAAAGCCTTCGCCGCGCTGGCGGTCCTGCTCACGATCGTCGTCATCGCCGAGTTCTTCTTCGCCGCGAGCGGTGGTTTCAGCTCCGCATCCAAGCATGAGGCGGCCTACCGGCTCCATCACGCGCTGGGCTATGTGACCTTCCTCCTGCCGGTGGCGATGGCGATCGTGGCCGCGTCGGCCCGGCTGCCGCGGCGGCTCATCTGGATGTCCGTCCTGGTCGTCGGGCTGACCTCCGTCCAGGTCGCGATTGCCAAACTCGCCATCGCGATCCGCGACAGCGGTGTCGGCCAGCTCGTCTCCGGGCTGCACGCGGTCAACGGCCTGGTCATGCTGGCGGTGGTCGTGATGATCGTCCACCGGGCGCGGGCGGTGGCGGCCGAGTGGCGGCAAACCGACAACCCGCAGACGTCGAAGATGATCTAAGTTCACTGCATGGGTTACGTCGATCGCTTCGCGGGCCGCCCGGCTGCCTTCCTCGCGGTGCTGGCCGGGCTGCTCGGGGCACTGGTGCTCCCGCCCGCCGCCGCTCACGCCGGGGTCACCTCCGGGTACGCCTACCTGTGGGCCAACCAGCCGACCACCGCGAGCTACGACCCGTCGACGTATTACAGCTTCAACTCCACCGGCGCGGTCAACCACGTGGTCCGCCTCGCCGTCGGCCGATACGAGGTGCAGCTTCCCAACCTCGGCGCCGCCGGCGGGGTGGCGCATGCGACGGCCTACGGCAACACGGGCAACACCTGCCAGATCGGTTTCTGGACCAGGTCGGGCGACACCCTGCTGATGCACGTCAACTGCTTCGCCGGCAGCGCATACGCCGACACCGTCTTCACCGCCGCGTTCGTCAACCGGCCGACGGCGGCGGACTTCACCTACCTCTTCGCCGACCAGCCCACCGCGGCCTCCTACACGCCGACCTCGAGCTACCAGTTCAACTCATCCGGTGCGTCGAACACCATCCAGCGGCTCGGCACGGGCTACTACATGGTGAACGTCAACGGGGTCCGCGGCATCGGCGACGTGCAGATCACCGGGTACGGCGCCAACCTGGCCCGCTGCTCGGTGGGCAGCTTCGCCTCACTCGGCTATCCGCGCTTCGGCGGTGTCGCCTTCGTCCACTGCGTCGACGCGGCGTCCGCTCCCGTCGACGCGAACTTCACGCTCACCACATCGGTCCTCACCGGCTTCCTGGGTCGGGTACCCGCCGCCTACGCCCGGGTGGACCCGCCCGCACCGCTGACGCGGACCACCCCCTACACGCCGACCACCCTGTTCAATTCGACGGGCTCCGGCGTGACGGCGACCCGGACCGGGGTCGGCCGGACGGTGGTGGCGATGCCGGGGCAGCCGCTCATCGGCGGGACGGTGCACGTGACGGCATACAGCTTCGGCACCGAGCGCTGCGGTGTCGCGGCCTGGGGGAGCATCGGCGTGACCGTCCAGTGCTGGCAGGGCTCGGTCGCCTACGACAGCCCCTTCACCGTCGTCTTCCAGGCCTGACGGGGGATCAACCCTGCCGGGGGTCCACGGACCCGGTCCGGCTGGACAGCGCGGCGGCGAGCGCCGCCGGGTCCGCGACGGTGACCGTGGCGCCCGGGTGGCGTATCCCGAAACGCACTCCCATGGCCTGGACGGGCTCGCGGAAGCGCACGCAGACCCCGGCGTCGCGGTTCGTGCCGAAGGTGACGCCCCGGTCGGCGAGCGACAGGTGCGCGCCGATCACCTTCACCCAGAGGTAAGGCCCGGTGACGCTGGCATCGGTGATGTTGGCGCGGGGCGTCTCCAGCCGGAACGGGCCGAACTCGACCCGCAGCAGGTCGTCGTCGACGAGCACCCGGGCCGTCGCCGGGCGGATGCCGACGACCGGCAGGATCACCCCGGCGACCCGGTCGAACGCGAAGGGGAAGATCTGTGCAGATGCCGGCATGACGTCATCCTCTCGACATCAGCGCCATACCCGGGCCGCTTCCAGCAGAAACACCCGACTCAGATCCGGTCCCAGCTGACCGCGTCGTAGTACTTGCAGATCATCGCCAGGAACGTCTCGTCCTCGGCGATCCGCCGGTCGTCGATGCGGTTGACCGGCGCGATGCCCAGCGTGTTGCTGACGAACGCCGCCTGCAGCGACTCGACGTCGGCCGGGCGCAGCGGCCGCCGCCGGACGGGAACCCCCGCCTCCAGCAGCGCCAGCTCCAGCAGCTGCATGGTGATGCCGGCGAGCGCGGGCAGATTCGGCCACAGCACCGCGTCCCCGTCGCGGAAGCCGATGTTGGCGATCGCGGTCTCACTGATCAGCCCGGTGGCGTCGGTGAGCAGCGCGTCGTCGTAGCCGTCGTGTCGGGCCCGGGTGCTGTGGTAGATCTGCCCGAACCCGCCGATGTGCTTCAGGTGAGCGGCCGGGCGCTGGTACTCCACCGATCGCAGGGACTGCGGCCGGTCGTCGAACTCGTGCGGCGGTGTCACCGACACCAGCACCGACACCTCGGCATCGGGTGCGGCCCGGAAGACGACGGCCCGCACCGAGGCGTCCGGGCGCTCGGCTGTCGCGTGCCGGATCCGGTCGCGCACCAGCTCGCCGTCGAGGCCTGCGCCGAACAGCTCCCGGTTGGCCTGATCGAGGCGGCGCAGGTGCAGGGCGAGCCCGCGGACCCGGCCGCTGCGCACCTGCATCGCGGTGAAGTGGCCGTAGTTGACCAGCGCCGGGAACAGCAGGTTCGCGACCGTGGCGGGTTCGCCGTCGATCTCGACATACGGCTGCTGTGCGGCGTTCATGCGGTCACACATTACTGATGCCGCCGCCGGTGTCGGGGCACGCCACTCGCGGCGTACCCCGACATGGCGGCGGTGACCGGCGACGGCCTAGACGAGGCGGCGGATGTCGCCGAAGGCGCGGTAGAAGCCGCCGCGGCCCGCCTCGCGGACCTCCGTGACCAGGTATCGGGCCTTCGGCTCGCGGATGCCCTTGGGGAACTGGACCTGCCAGTCGCGGTGGTAGCCCTCCGAGACGACCCGGATGCGCAGCCGCCCGTTCTCCTCGACGCACTCCAGCACGATGCCGTCGCCGACCTCGCTCGTCACCTCGACCGTCGTCGCGGGCACGAGCTCCTGCATCGCGGCGGCCTTGATGTCGCGGACCTGGGGGACGGTGCCCTGCTCGGCGGCGTGGATCGCGGCCTCGGTCGCGTCGATGCAGGCCAGCGAGCCGTCGGTGGTGACGATGTAGAGCCGCTCCTGGTGGTATTGCATGGAGAACGCCGAGCCGCAGCCGGTGTCGAGCTTCCAGAGCCGGGCGCCGGTGCTGTCGAAGCAGTAGACCGAGGAGCTGCTGTCGCCCGCGAAGACGTAGCGTCCGTCGGGCGCCGTGGCGCAGGAGAAGACCGCCGCGTCGCAGTGGAAGACCGTCTGCTGGCGACCGTCCTTGCCGAGCTGCACCACCTGCCGGGTGGAGGTGCCGGCGAAGAGGGTGTCGCGCTCCTGCCAGCCGAAGAGGACGCCGCCGGTCGGGGTGTGCCAGGTCTGCTGCCCGCTGCGCCAGTCGTAGCCGGTCACGCCCTTGGAGTGGCCGTGGTAGAGGGCGGTGGCGTCGCAGCGCACCATCCAGCCGGAGGTCCCGTTGCCCTTGCGCCGCCACAGGAACTCGTCCTCGTGGTCGATCGCGGCGATCCCGCCGTCGGCGTCGGAGACACCGAGCACCCCGTCGAAGATGTCCAGCCAGTAGATGTCGATGTCGTCGGCGATCCGGTAGGCGAGGCGCGGGATCTTGCCGGAGAGGTCGTAGACGTTGCCGTCGTCGCACCCGGCATAGAGCCAGTCGTCGTCGGCGACGATGCACTTCACGCCGTCGGGGAGCCGGAACTGCTGGATCACCTGCGCGTCGTGGGTCAGCTTCGTGATGGCTCCCGCCTCGTTGCCGACCATGCAGCCGGACTCGTCGACGAAGATGCCGAAGGCCGAGGTGCCGGACTGGTAGCGCCACAGCACCGGCGCACGGCGGGCGGTCGAGCGGGTGCTGACGATCGTGCGGCGCGAGACACCGCGGCGCTGCCGCTGGCCGATGACGGCGGGGGCGTAGCCCTTGCGGACCTTGGCGCCGATCTTCTTGGCCGCCTCGGCGCGTGCCTTCGCGTTGTCGGCGAAGGAACTGCTCGTGGTCGCGCCGGGATCGCCGATGCGTCCATATCGGATGCTCATGGTGGTGCCGTCCACGGTCACCTCGTAGAACTTGTGCGATCCACCGCCCTCTTCGGAGAGCTCGAGGTACGTGGTTTCCTGTGACATGGAAGGACCTTTCGGCGGAGGGTCTTCGGGTGTGCCGGTACAACGTAGCGGCGACCACCGACACGCTCGCCGACGCTCCCGGCTGTGCAGATGCCGCCCTGGCGACCCGGCCGTAGACATGCTTGCCGTTGCGCACAGTAATGCTCGGCGGGGCGCCGCCCACAGGTGTGCGCGGCACTTTGCTCTGCTTACACCGGCGCATCGGCCACTGAATCCGGATATTCCCGGTGTTGCGTGGGTGTAAGCAGAGCAAAGCACCGCGCGCACTCTGCCCACCCTGCGACGTGGGTGGCAGAGAGTAATGAGCGGCGTGAGCGGTTGATTCGGCCTATCCGATCGGCGACATGTGGGCATGGAGCCACGCTCTTCTGGGCATACAGTCGACCGTTACGACGACCAGGGGGAGTTACATATATGACCATCAGGCACACAGGCCTGCGGGCAACGGCCGCCGCGGCGATGCTGCTGGCTTTCGTCGCCGGCTGCGACGGCACGGTGGATCCGAGCGCGTCGGCGTCGGCGACGGCGAAGCCGTCGGTCACCGCCTCGGCCGTTCCGTCGGCGAAGCCGTCGACCAGCGCGAGCGCGTCGGCGAGTGCCTCGCCGTCGGCCTCGCCGAGCTCCTCGCTCCCGCCGGGGATGCCGGGCGGGACCGTCAACTACAGCGTCACCGACTGGTCGATCCCGTCGGGCGCGCCGATCGAGCTCGGTTCGAGCCTCGGCCAGTTCCCGTCCGCGACTCTGGAGTCGATCGAGATCGGCAAGCACCCGGAGGGCAAGCCCGCCTTCACCCGGGTGTCGTTCCGGTTCAAGGACGCGCTGCCGTCGTGCCGCCTGCTCTACGTGCGTGAGTTCAAGGGCGCCGACGACAAGTCGGTGCTGGTGGAGGGCAACTCGAAGCTCGCCGCCACCTTCTTCACCGCCGGCGGTCCGGCCACCGGTTCGGTGACGCCGACCGGTGACGGCAAGCCGGTCGTCGCGGGCCTGGTCGAGGTCGAGGACTTCGAGGGCTACCTCGGTTACGGTCTCGGCCTGCAGACCGCTGCCCAGAGCGACCAGGTCCGCCTGGTCCGCTGCGGCCACCTGCAGTACACCGACACCCGCCCCGCGCCCTACGTCGTCTTCGTCGACATCCAGGGCTGACAGCACGCCGCAGCGGGGCGCCATCACACACGATGGCGCCCCGCTTCTTCAGTACCAACTCTTGAAGAGTTGCGGCGATCTTGACGCGGAGGTGGCTGGTCAGCGGGGGCGGTGCCGCTGCCGGGGCGGCAGGGCGGGGAACGCGTCCCAGGCCGGCCAGGCGCGGCAATTGTGGTTGTTCGCCAGCAGGCCCCAGTGGCCCTCGAAGTCGTCCCAGGTCTTGCCGTCGTTGTCGATGCCCTCGTGAACGATGACGGGGGGCAGGGGACGGTGGGAGGTGAAGGTCATCCACGCGCGCCAGAACGCCGCCTGGTTCTCCCGGGTGAACGGCCCGGTGGTGAGCAGTCTCGGATGGGTCCCCTGGCCGGGGATCCCGGCCTCCCGGATGAGCACCGGCCGGTCCAGCTTCTTCGCGGTGGCCGCCGCCACCCGGGCGGTCCACGCCACCATGCGTGCCGGATCGGTCAGATCCGTGTCCCAGATGGCGTGGACCATCGGTGAGACGAAGTCGCCGATCGCGGTGAAGGCCGGGTGCTCCGGCGATTCCAGGTAGCGCCACCAGGGCTCGGTCGAGGTGGTCTCGATCTCGATCCGGCCGAGCAGCCGCCGCAGGAGCCGCCGGGCGGCGACCACGTCGCTCTCGGCGTAGCGGTGCTGGAGCAGGCCCTCGGAGCCGATCGCGACCGCCATGGTCAGCTCCTCGCCGTGCCGCCGGATCAGGCGGGCCGCCCGGTGGATCTCCAGCCGGGACCGCGGCCGGTGGATCGTCAGCAGGACCGCCGAGTAGCCGAGCGTGACCGCCGCCTGCACCACTCGCGCGGAGGCTCGCGAGGTGTCGTAGAGGACGAGTCCGTCGAACTTCTCCCGCAGCCGCCGCAGCTGCGCCAGCAGCAGGTCGTCGGCGATCGGCCCGCGGCTGTCCGAGGTCGCGACGTAGACGACCATGCGGCTGCCGGTGTCGAGGAAATACTCCTGGAAGCGGGTCTGCGAGCTACGGTCCTCGGGCCTCATCGGAGCACTCCGGGTCGGCGGCTGCCGAGGTGAAGACCCGGACGTAGTCCACCGTCAGGCGTTGCGGGAAGACCGTGCTGTGGTCGGGGTCGCCCGGCCACCGGCCGCCGACGGCGAGGTTGAGGACCATGAAGAAGGGACGGTCGAAGACCCACTTGCGCCCCGCAAGATCCCCGGGGGTACGCCGGGCGTAGCGCACCCCGTCCGCCGACCAGCTGATCGAGGTGGGCGTCCAGTCGACGGCGAACACGTGGAAGCGCGGCTTCGAGGGCGTGTGCCGGCGCGACACGGCGTGCTCGGCGGTGAGGCTCCGCCCGCCGGAGTAACCGGGCCCGTGCAGGCCGCCGAAGATTCGGTGCGCCCGGTGCCCCAGGCTCTCCATGATGTCGATCTCGCCGCTGTGCGGCCAGCGGTCCGCGCGCCGCAGCGGAGCCCGGGTGTCCTCCGCGAGCAGCCAGAACGCGGGCCAGATCCCCATGCCGTGCGGCAGCGCGATCCGTGCCTCGAAGCGGCCGTAGGTCTGGGCGAAGGTGCCCGCCGTGGTCAGCCGTGCCGACGTGTAGGCCCATCGGGGTCCTCGCCGGGAGCCGGGGATCTCGTCCCGGTGCGCCGAGATGACGAGGTTGCCCCGGCCGTCGAGACAGGCGTTGCGGGGTTCGGCGGTGTAGTGCTGGCGTTCCCGGTTGCCCCATCCACCGCCGCCGAGCTCGAACACCCAGCGGGTCGGATCCGGCGGCGATCCGGCCGGCCCGTCGAACTCGTCGGCCCAGACCGGCGCCGGGTTCGCCACCGCGGTGAGCACCGGCGATGCGCTGGTAGTGCCTGACGACATGAGGGGGATCGTATCGCTGCTCGTCGCGTTCGCGGTGCATCATCGCGTACCCACCCGGGTGTGTGCGTCTGGCGCGGCCTGCCGCGGCAGCGGTGCGAGCAGGCTGGCCGCGGCGACCCGGCGCCGGACGGACAGCTCGGCGCGCACGGCCTGCATCGGCGCCAGCAGCAGGCTCCACGCCTGGGCGAGGAACAGCACCGCCAGGACCGTCAGCAGCGCACGGCCGTCGGCGGCGGCGAGGACCCCCACGCCGATCGCCAGCCAGAGCCCGGCCATGGCGAGCTCGACCCGGGTCGAGCGCAGCGCCTGGGGCAGCGAGCCGCTGTCGTCGAACTTCCCGGTCCGGCCCCATCGCCGACGTCGGCCGGCCCAGCCGTAGAGCCCGGCCGTCCAGACCACCCACCCCAGGGAGCGGCTGCTCAGCGCGGCGATCGCGGCGGCGCCGAAGGACGGGCTCACCCGGGACCAGAAGACCCGCATGCCGGTGGCGGTCATCGCGAGCCGGCCGATTCCGATGGCGATCAGCGGCAGTACCGGCAGGGCCGGTACGTCGGTGCCGGCGGCCATGACGATCGCCGTTGCGGCGAGCGCCCAGATCCCGAGCCCTTTCACGCCCCGGACGAGTTCGTGCCAGCCGTGGTGCATGACGATGAGCCGCTGCGGGAGGCTGAACGCGGCGGAGCCGGCCGCGCGGCTGCCGGGTAGGAGCATCCGCCAGTGCGTCAGCACCTCCTGTACGGGCCCGCGGGTCCAGCGGTGCCGTTGGTTGGCGTAGTCGGCGAAGTGCCGCGGGATCAGGCCCCGGCCGAGCGCGAGGTCGAAGTAGACGGCACTGTGGCCGGCGGCGTGCAGCCGGATCGACAGTTCGGAGTCCTCGGTGACGCACTCCTCGGACCAGCCGCCGACCTGCTGCAGCGCGGCCCGCCGGATGACGCACATCGTCCCGATCGACATGGCGACCCGCCACTCGCTGCGGCTGACGAGATAAGTGGAGCTGGCGATGCGGTACTCCCAGTAGAGCCCGGCGAGGTAGGGGTCGCCGGTCCAGTCGCGGTAGTCCTGGCGGGTCTGGAGGTGAGCCAGGCGCGGGTCGTCGAAGTAGCCGACGGTGGCGCTGAGGAAGTCTTTCTCGACCTGGTAGTCGGAGTCCACCACCGCGATCAGGACGGCGTCCGGGTCGGTGTGCGCGAGCGCGAAGTTGAGCGCCCCGCCCTTGGCACCGGTCAGCGGCGCCACGTGGAAGAACCGGAAGCGTGGTCCGAGCTCCCGGCAGCAGGCTTCGAGCGGGCGCCAGAGCGCCTCGTCCGGGGTGTTGTTGTCGATGACCAGGACCTCGAAGCTGTCGTACTCCTGAGCGGCCAGGCTGCGCAGGCAGCCGATGACCACGTCGGGCGGCTCGGCGTAGCACGGGACATGCACGCTGACCATGACGCCGGTGGAGCGGTGGGCATCGGGCGACAGCACACGGGGCAGGTCCCAGCGATCGCGGCTGATCACTTCCTGATAGAGGTAGTTGTGGATCATCCGCCAGGGGAGTTCGAGCGCGGCGAGCAGGAGCCACACCGCCGCCAGGACACCCGCCGCCGGTGACAGCCCGGCGGTGGCGGTGAACCAGGCCAGCCAGGCGAGCTCCGCGATGCCGAAGGCCCACATCGACGTGATGCTCGCCAGACCGGTGGGGTGCAGCCACGGCAGCGCGGCGCCGACCGACAGGACGACGGCGTACCAGGCCATCAGGACGACCAGACCCAGGACCGCGGATCCGGACAGGACGGTCGCGGCAGCCCCGGCGGTGGCCGAGCAGAGCCAGAGGGCGGCCCACTCGTGCTTCGGCGGGCGAAGCGTGGGCCGCAGGCAGAGCAGGAGGGTCGCCGTGACGCAAGCCGCGACCGTCGACATCAGGAATGTCATCGCCACGCTATGGGTCCTCCTCAGTCGCTCGCCGCGGATCGGCACGCGCTCTGGGAGCAGAACACTTGGTCGATGAGGTTGTACATGAAGCGTTCCGTGTGGCGGAACGCGATCATCGCGCGTGGTGTTGCGGACCGTGGCGGGCCACGGTCCGCAACACCACGCGGGCCTACGCGGGGAGGGTCCAGCGCTGGTTGGTGGCGCCGGTGCAGTCCCAGATCTGCAGTGGTGTGCCGTCGGCGGAGCTGACGTTCGTGGCGTCGAGGCAGCGGTTGGCACTCACCGAGACGAGGGTGCCGCCGGTCGCGGTCCACCGCTGGTTGGTGTCGGCGGTGCAGTCCCAGATCTGGATCCTGGTCCCGTTGGCAGTCCCGCGGTCCACCACGTCCAGGCACTTGCCCAGGGCCCGCAGCGTGCCGTCGGCGCCCCGGGTCCACTGCTGCGCGGCGGAGCCGTTACAGGTCCACAGCTGCACCCGGGTGCCGTTGGCGGAGCTGCCGCCGGTCACGTCGGCGCACTTGCCGCCGAAGCCGACCAGGGCCCCGGTGCCGCCGGGCGGCGGCGGTGAGGCCGACGGGCTGGTCGGCGGGGTGACCGTACCCGGCCAGGTGAAGGTCGCCATGGCACCGGCGGGCAGGTTGTAGCCGAACGACGAGCCGCCGTAGGAGACCTGGAAGTTCTGCGCCCCGCCGGTGTTGATCGCGACGAGCACGACCGTGCCGTCCGGGTTGCGGAACGCGACGTTCTGCACCCCGCCCGAGCCGTAGCCGGTCGAGTCGATGCGTACCGCGCCCGGCTTGACGAACTTGCTCAGGTGCCCCAGGACGTAGTACTCCGCGTTGTAGGTGACGCTGCCGCCGTTGATCGTGGTGACGCCCATGCAGTTGGTGCAGCTGCCGATGACCGGGCCGTGGTTGGCGTTGAGCGCGATGTTCCAGGTGGTCACGGTCTTGGCCCAGTTGCGGACCGACCCGACGGCGAGATTGGTGCCCTGCCACAGCAGCGAGTCGGCGAAGGTGTTGCCCGACTCGATCCCGGAGCACTCGGTGAAGAAGACGTCCTTGTTCGGGTACGCGTTGTGCACCGGCGTCTGCGCGCTCGGGTCACCGCCGTAGCAGTGCCAGGCGGTTCCGGCCACGTACTGTGCCGCGGAGCTGCTCAGCACGCTGGTGGCGTAGGACGGCTGGTCCCAGTTGTGGTCCCAGGCGAGGATCTTCGTGCCGAGCCCGGCCGCCGAGAGCTTCGGGCCGAGCGCGCTGATGATGGTCGACTGCTGGGCGGCGCTCATCAGCATGCCAGGGTAGCCGGGCGGGGAGAACTGCGGCTCGTTCTGCACGCTGAGGTAGCCGATCGGCACCCCGGCCGCCTGGTAGGCCTGGGCGAACTTGACCAGGTAGTCGGCGTAGGTGCTGTTGTAGCTGGCGTTGAGCGAGCCGCCGATGAGGTTGCCGTTGGTCTTCATCCACGCTGGTGCGCTCCACGGCGCACCCATGAAGCTGATCTGCGGGTTCAGCGACCGCGCCTGGGTGAGCAGCGGCAGGATCTGCGCGTTGTCGTGCGCGACGGAGAAGCGGGACAGGCTCGGGTCGGCCGCGCCGTCGTCGTAGGTGTAGAAGGAGGTGGAGAAGTCCGACGCGCCGATCGGCTGCCGCAGGAAGCTCAGGCCGATGCCGCTGGTCGGGCTGAAGAGCGCGGTCATCACGGAGTTGCGGGCCGACGAGCCCGCGATGACCGAGGCCGACGCGTCGGTGATCGACGCGCCGAAGCCGACCATCGACTGGTAGCTGGTGTTCGGGTTGACGGTGATCACCGACCCGCTCCCGCCCGAGCCGAAGGCGACGGCGGGCTTCGACGTGAGCAGGTTCGCCCGGTCCGGCGTGGTGAGCCAGACGGCGGCGTTGGTGGCGGCGTAGGACGCCGGGGCGGCGGCGACCTGGTAGGCGGCGACGGTGGCGGCGGTGATCGCCACCGCCGAACCGATGGCGAGCCATCGACGCCGGGGTGTGGGACGGTTCATCGTGTTCCTCTCTGGGAGAAGTCGGCCCGGTGGACGGCCGGACCGCCAGGTCTGTGTCGCGTGCCCGTCGACGTGGCGACCGGCACGGCGCACGGTGCCGCCGGGTGCGGTTCGGCGCGCGCGGGAGCGCGGCGGCCGAGGCCCCGCGGGGCTCGCCGGAGCCTGCGCACCCGGCGCCGGGCAACGCCGTCAGGCGCCACGTCGACGGGCACGCTCACGCGTAGAGCCGCAGGTCGGCGATGCTCCACCAGTTGCCGACGGCTGCGGTGGCGCTGACCCGCAGATACCGGGTCCGGATGTGTCCGATGTCGACATTCGTGAGCTGCCCGACGCCGGTGCCGGTGGCGAGGGACCGCCACGTCACGCTGTCGTCGCTCGCCTGAAGCGACCAGGAGCGGGCGTAGTCGCCGGTGCTGCCGCCGCTGTCGATCGCGACCCGCCGGACCGTCGTCGGGCGGCCGAGGTCGACCTGGAGGTACTGCCCCGGCGCCTGCGCCGCACCGCTGGACCAGCGGGTCGAGGCGTCGTCGTCGATCGCGAGCGCGGCGTCGGCCGCGTTGGGCGAGGCGGTGGCGGTCGCCCCCGTCAGTGGAAGCTGTCGCAGGTGGGTGCGCAGACCGGGGGAGCGCGGCCAGGTGAAGGTCGCGAGCGCACCGCCGGGCAGGGTGTAGGTGAACGACTGGTCGCCGACGGCGACGGCGAAGGTGCGCGGGTCGTCGTTCTCGTTGTGCACGACCAGCGCGGTGGAGCCGTCCGGGTTGCGGAACGCCACGTCCATGATCTGGCCGTTCCACCCGGTCGTCCCGAAGGAGGTGCTGCCGATCCGCACGGCGCCCGGCTGCACGAACTTCGCCAGGTGCCCGATCGTGTAATACTCCGCGTCGGTGCTGACCGTCCCGTCGGCGCGGACGGTGAGCAGGCCGGTGCAGGTGCCGCAGCCGCCCAGGTGCGGGCCGCTGGTCTCGTCGAGCGCGATGTTCCAGGTCACGACCGACTTCGCCCAGTTGCGGGTGGTCCCGATCGTCAAGGTCCGCGCGTGCCAGGTCAGGGTCCCCCGGAAGATCTGCGCCGGGGTGTCGTCCGGGCCGTGCGACCCCGAGCACTCCGAGAACCAAATACCCTTCGACGGGTACGCCGCGTGCAGCGCACTCTGCGCGGCCGGCTCGCCGTAGTAGCAGTGGTACGCGGTCCCGGCGACCCACTTCGCCGTGGCCGGATCGGCGAGCAGGCGGTAGGGGTAGTCGGTCTCCGGGTCCTGCCCGGGCGGCGTGGACTCGATGTCGCCGGGGTGCGTGGCCCAGTTGTGGTCGTAGGCGAGGATCTTCGTGCGCGGGCTCGCCTTGCGCAGCAGCGGACCCAGGATCTGGATCACGGCCGCCTGCGCGGCGACGTTCATGTCCGTCCCCGGGTAGGCGCTCGGGTGCCGGTTCTGCGGCTCGTTCTGCACGGTGAGGTAGTCGATCGGCACCCCGGCGGCGGCGTAGGCCTGGACGAACTTCAGCAGGTAGGCGGCGTACACCCGATAGATCTTGGGGTCGTTCTTGAGCGAGCCGCCGACGAGCGAGTCGCCGGTCTTCATCCACGCGGGCGGGCTCCACGGCGTCGCGAGCACGGTGAGGCGCGGGTTGAGCTGCTTGGCGCGGCGCAGCAGCGGCAGGATCGCCTGCTCGTCGTGGGCGATGCTGAAGTGCCGCAGCCCGAAGTCGGTCTGCCCGGCGGGCATGTCGTCGTAGGTGTAGTGCGCGGCCTCGGCGGTGAAGTCCGAGGAGCCGACGGGCTGGCGCAGGAAGCTGACCCCGATGCCGGCGGCCGGGTCGAAGAGCGAGCGCATCGCCTGCTCCCGGGCGGCGGGGGCAAGCCCGGTGAGCAGCGCGGCCGACGAGTCGGTGATGGAGGCGCCGAAGCCGTCGACGGTCTGGAACTCGCGCTGCGGGTCGACCGTGATCGTGGTCTCGGGCGACGCGCCCTTGGCGAAGGCGACGGCCGGACGCTGGTGCAGCAGCTCGGCCCGGTCCACGGTGGTCACGAAGACCTGGGCCTGCACGCTCGTCGGCCGGTCGTGGGCCGAGGCGGTGCCGGCCGCCGCGGCGAGACACGCCGCAGCGAGAGCGAGAGTGGCGAATCTCTTCATCACGTGACCTCCCATGTATGAAACAATATGTAACAATTCTGGAACGTTTCTGATACAGAGGAGACATCGACTTCACCCGATTGTCAAGGTGTGGTGTGGACACGGTCCCCACCAAGGGGATCTATGCTGAGGAGATGAGAATGACGCGGTGTAACACGTGACGCGCCCGAGCAGCCCCGGTCGGGCCACCGTGCGCGACATCGCCGCGCAGACCGGTGTCTCCATCGCGACCGTCTCCCGGGTGCTCAACGGCCAGGACAACGTCGCACCGCACACCCGCGACCTGGTCCGCCGCGCCGTCGACGAACTCGGCGCCCAGGCGCCCGCCCCGCGCAGCCAGGGCGCTCCCCGCAGCGCCGAGGCGGTCTTCGTCCGCTGCCCCTACCTGCTCACCGACTACTTCGGACTGATCGTCAGCTCCATCGCCGAGACCCTCGACCTGCACGGCCGCCACATGATCCTCGACGCCGGGGAGCCCGCCGCCGCCAAGCGCGCCCTCGTCGACCTGCACGCCCGGGCGGGCATCAGCGGTGCCATCCTGATCCTGCCGCCCGAGCCGGTCGAGGAGATCATCGCGCTGCGGGCCAGGAAGGTCGCGTTCGTCGTAGTGGACCCGCGTACACCGCTGCCCGGCGACATCGTCGCGGTCTCCGCCGCCCACGCCGCCGGGGCCCGCCGCCTCGCCGCCCACCTGATCGAGCTCGGCCACCGGCGCATCGGCGTCATCGGCGGCCCCGACGAGTGGATGGCGAGCGACGCCCGCCTCGCCGGGCACGGTTCGGCGCTCGCCGACGCGGGCCTGCTGCTCCAGCCGGAGCTGCACCGCAGCGTCCACCCCACGACCGAGGACGGCTATCGGGCCGCGTGCCATCTGCTGGACCTGCCGGACCGGCCGACGGCGCTGGTCGGGTTCAACGACAAGATCGCCGTCGGGGCGCTGCGGGCGGCGGCCGAGCGGCGGCTGCGGGTGCCGCAGGACCTGTCGGTCGCCGGGTTCGACGACATCGAGCTGAGCCGGGCCACGTCGCCGCTGCTGACCACGGTTCGGCAGCCGTTGCAGGAGATGGGGCGGATGGCGGTCACCCAGCTGCTGCGGCTTCAGGAGCGGCACCGGCTCGACGCGCTGCACGTGGACCTCGCCACCGAGCTGGTGATCCGGGAGTCGACGGGACCCGTACCCGCCGCCTGACCGCGCCCCCACGCGATGCCGCAACTCTTCAAGAGTTGGTGTTAAGGCCTAGCGGCCTGAAACACCAACTCTTGAAGAGTTGCGGCTTGTCGGCGAAACACGGTGGCAACGTCGTGGCAACTCCTACTCATCGACAGGGTCGGATGATACCGTCCAGCGGAGAGCGCTCTCTGGCAACATATGCGCAGGTGAACACCGATGTGGTGGCAAGTCCCTGCCGCCGCGACACCTGCGCAACAGGTAACCGTCCTTACCTCTCGGAGTTGACATGAAAACAGCTCTGCGCCGCACCGCTCGCGCATCGGCTCTCCTGCTCGTCCTCTTCGGACTGGGGCTCGCCACGGCCCCGGCCGCCAACGCGGCGGCTGTCCCCGCCGCGCCCGAGGAGCTCGAACTCGTCGCGGGCGCCGACCTCTCGATCACCGTCGAGTGGGAAGCCGTCCCCGGCGCCACCAGCTACAACATCTACCGCGGCACCTCGTCCGGCGGCGAGGGCGCCACGCCCATCGGCTCGACCACGGAGCTGGAGTACGAGGACGAGGGCCTCAGCCCCACTCCGATCTACTTCTACCAGGTCACCGCCGTCAACGCGTCGGGCGAGTCACCGCGCTCTCCCGAAGACGCCTCCAAGACGCCGCCGCCGATCCCCACCGGGGGTGACGTGCCGGGCGTGACCGTCGGCAACAGCAAGGTCTACTACTGCAAGGACGCCGTCTTCGGCGGCTTCGACTGGTTCCAGACGCTGTCCGGCTGGTTCCCGTCGGTGCTCGGCTCCTCCGGCTCGGAGTCGCCCGGTGACCGGGTCGCCGACATGGCGTACGCCGACGAGGGCACGATGACCTTCAACAACGTCGTCGTCCCGACCGCGGGCCTCTACACCCTGGCCTGGCGGTACGCCTTCCAGGGCGGCCTGTTCCCCGGAGTCAACAACCGGCAGATGGGTCTCAAGGTCAACGGCACCGTCATCACCTCGACGCAGAGCTTCCCGATCACCGGCAGCTTCGACGTCTACGACCTCTCCGCCCTGCAGGTGCGGCTCAACGCCGGGGTCAACTCGGTGCAGCAGTTCGCCGTCTCCGACCACGGGCTCTCCCGGGTGGACCAGCTCATCGTCACCCCGGCCACCGCGTCGAGCCCGAGCGGCCCGACCAACCTGCGGGTGACGCCCGGCAACGCCGGTGCCACCCTCACCTGGAACGCCAGCACCAGCGGTGCACCGACCTCCTACCGCATCTACCGCGGCACGAAGTCCGACGGTGAGGTCAACACCCCGGTCGGCACCGTCGGCGGCACGACCACCACCTTCACCGACACCGGCCTGCAGAACAACAAGCAGTACTTCTACTTCGTGTCGGCGGCCAACGCCGTCGGCGGCTCGCCCAACTCCAACGAGGTCTCGGTCATCCCCACCGCGACCGGCGGCATCCCGGCCGCGCCCGGCGGGGTCGCCGCGGTCGGCGGCAACAACTCGGTCCGGCTCACCTGGAACGCCGTCGCCGGTGCCACCGGCTACAGCGTCTTCCGGGGCACCGCCCCCGGCGGCGAGGCGGCGACCCCGGTCGTCACCTCGGCGACGAACAGCTTCACCGACGGGACCGCCGTCAACGGCACCACCTACTACTACAAGGTGGCCGCGACGAACGCCGCCGGGACCTCGCCGTCGTCGGCCGAGGTCAGCGCCACGCCCAGCGGCGGGGGCGGAGCCGTGCTGCTGTCGCAGGGCCAGCCCGCGACCGCCTCATCGGTGGAGAACGCCGGCCTTCCGGCCACCGCCGCGGTCGACGGCAACACGGCCACCCGCTGGTCCAGCGCCTTCAGTGACCCGCAGTGGCTCCAGGTCGACCTGGGTGCCACGCACAGCGTCAGCCGCATCGTGCTGAACTGGCAGACCGCCTACGGCAAGGCGTTCCAGCTGCAGACGTCGGCGAACGGCACCACCTGGACCACGATCTACTCCACCACCACGGGCGCCGGCGGGGTGCAGGACCTCGCCGTCACGGGCTCGGGCCGCTACGTGCGGCTCTACGGCACGCAGCGGGCGACGCAGTACGGCTACTCGCTGCTGGAGTTCCAGGTCTTCGGCGTCTAGCCGGTCAGCGGTCGGGGTGTCGGATCGGTGCCGGCACCCCGACCGCCGACCCGTTGACACCGGGCTGAAAGCGTATTGAAGGCGGCCTCGGCAACCCTGCATCCGAACTCTCCCTACCGGATGCAGAGGGGCCATCGATGCGATCGATCCATGACAGAGGCGGATATCGGAGGTGGTCGGCAGCGGCGCTCGGCGCGGCGATGACCGCCACGCTGCTGCTCGCACCTCCCGCCGCCGCGGCGGCGGCGGCGACGGTGTCGGCCACCGGGCTGACACCGCAGGTCGAGAAGCTGGACGCCGATGGCGGGGAGGTGCGCGGGGCACCCTCGCCGATCCGCAGGGAGGTCCGCGCGAAGGTCCCGCCGCCGGTGTGGCCCGCCCCGGCGACCGCGCGTGCGACCTTGCCGGCGGCGGCCGGCGTACGCATGGGTGCCCTCCCGGTCTGGATGGAGCGGGCCGCCGGGGACCTCGGCGACGTGACGGTGTCATCGCTCGACCGCAGGAACCTGCCCGCACCGGTGCGCGACGGGCTGGTCCTGCGGGTCGCAGCGGCCGACCGCGGCAGCGGCAAGGCGAGGCTGACCATCGACTACAGCTCGTTCCGTGGCGCACACGGCGGTGACTGGTCGTCGCGGCTGCGGCTGTGGTCGCTGCCGGAGTGCGCGCTCGTGACGCCGTCCCTGGCCGACTGCCAGGCGGCGGTGGCTGCTGGCACCTCTCACCCGCCCAGGAGGCCGCCCTCACGGCGGAGCAGGCGACGAAGGGCGCGGGCGCCGGTGCGGGTCTCAAGCTCGAGTTCTCCGATGCGGTCGACAAGGACAGCCTCGGCGGCGCGTTCGACTTCATGGACGGCAGCATCGGCCCGGTCCAGGGCGGGTACGCCTGGGGCAACGGACAGTACGGCGAGCACGTGCACCTGGTGTCCGCGGGTGGTGGCGTCGGCATCACGACCGCCGCGACCGGAAGTTCGACCACCTATGTCAGCGGCTACATCTTCGAGTGGTGCCCTTTCCGGATCTGCAACGTCTTCACCTCCGAAAAGTAGGACAGGGCCGACTTCGAAGCAGTGCGGGTGCCGCAGCCGGACCGGCTGCGGCACCCGCCCCTGTCACAGCCGCGCGGTCGGCACGTCCTGCGCCAGCAGCACGGCGCCCGCCAGCTCCAGGCTGTCGGAGTTGACCAGCGCGTGCTGCGTAGCGACGTTGACGTCGCGGAAGTGCCGCTGCAGCGGGCTCGACAGGTAGGCGACCGACCCGCCACCGGCGCGGTAGAGCAGGCCCACCGCCTGCGCCGACATCGTCGTGGCCGTCGTGATCGCGAGCCGGAGCCGGGCCCGCCGCTCCAGGGTGACGGTCTGGCCCGCCTCGGCGAGGTCCCAGCACCGGCGTACCTCATCGTGCAGAAAAGCCCGCGCGGCCGCGTGCAGCGCGGCGGCCTCGGCGTAGGCGGACCGGGCGGAGGGCTTCGCGGCGAGCGCCAGCCCGCTGAGCGGGTTGACCTTGGCATCGGCGAGGCGCCCGAACTCGTCGAGCGACGCCCGTGCGATCCCCAGCGAGACTGCTCCGATCCCCATCGCCAGCAGGCTGAGCACCGGGAACGCGTAGAGGGCACCGGTCGGCGGCCGGGTCAGGGAGAACGTGTGGGTTGCCGGGACGAAGACGTCGACGGCCTCGAAGTCGTGGCTGCCGGTGCCGCAGAGCCCCGCGGCCGTCCAGGTGTCGTGGATGGTGGTGTCACCGGTGGGCACGACGACGTGCACGACCTGCGGCGCGCCCGTCGGGGTGGTCGCCACTGCGTCGCCGTCCATGACGAGGCACCCGCCGACCAGGTGTGTCGCCTGGCGGCACCCGCTGGCGAAGGCCCAGCGCCCGGTGACCCGGTAGCCGCCGGTGACAGCCCGTGCGCGGCCCGAGGCTGCGGCGACGCCCGCGATGACGAACCGGGGGTCGTCGAGCAGCTCCGCGGCGACGCCGGTGTCGAGATAGCCGAGGACCACGCTGGTGGCCGCGCCGATCATGGCGCACCATCCGGTCGAGCCGTCCGCGCGGCCCAGCTCCTCGAAGGCCTCCAGCATCGTCACCGGATCGGCTTCGAGCCCGCCCGCCACCCGCGGGGCCGCGAGGCGGAAGACGCCCGTCGCGGCGAGCTTGTCGATCAGGAGGTCGGGGACCGCGCGGTCGCGCTCGATCTGCGGCGCGGCCTCCGTGATCGCGGAGGCGAGGACCGTCAGGTCGCGCAGCAGATCCAGGTGCAGGTTAGACATGATCACCAGCATAGCCAGCGCCGATGTCTACAAAGGATGCCACCGGTGGTCCCGCCTGATACCGGATTGAAACCACGTTGAAGGGGGTCGCGGACATCGTGTATCCGCCCGGCACCCCCTTCAACGAGAGGTACCCATGCAACCCTTCAGACAGAAGGTCGATCACCGTCGGTGGCTGGCGGCCGTCGTCGGCGTGACGCTGACCGCGATGATGCTCCACGCGCCACCTGCCGCAGCCTCCCCACATCCCGGCGGTGGGGGATTGACGCCGCAGGTCGAACCGCAGGACAACGTCGGCGGCGAAGTCAGGGGCAAGCCCTGGCCTGCGTCCAGGCAGATCCGGGCCAAGGTGGCGCCCCCGGTCTGGCCCTCCGCCGCGACCGGCCGCGCTGTGCTCCCGGCCGACAACCCCCAGGGTGTACGCGCGGGCACGCTACCCGTGTGGGTGGAACGCACCGCCGGTGACGTCACCGCGGTGACGGTCTCGACGCTGGACCGCAAGGCGTTGCCGGCCGGTCTTCGGGACGGGCTGCTCATGCGGGTCGGAGCCACCGAACGCGGCAGCGGTTCCGCTCGCCTGACCGTCGACTACACGGCGTTCCGCAACGCGTATGGCGGCGACTGGTCCTCCCGGCTGCGGCTGTGGCAGATTCCCGAGTGCACCCTGACCACCCCGGACGCCAAGGGCTGCCAGGCGACGCCGCTGGCCTCGACCAATGCTGCGGGCAAGGTCGCCGCCGTCGTCGGCGTACCGGCGAGCGGCACGAGCGTGGTGGCCCTGGCCGCAGGCGCGGCCGGCTCGGGCGGCGACTTCGGCGCGACCTCGCTCTCGTCGTCGGCGACCTGGGCCGCGGGTGGCTCGGCGGGCGACTTCACCTGGAATTACGCGATGAGGACGCCGCCCTCGATCGGCGGCGACACCCCCTCCATCAGCCTTGCCTACTCCAGCAGTTCGGTGGATGGCCGGTCGGAGGCGACGAACAACCAGCCGTCCTGGATCGGCGAAGGTTTCGACTACGCACCCGGTTCCATCGAGCGCCGCTACGTGAGCTGCTCGGAGGACATGGGCGGCAACGCCAACAACACCGTGAAGACGGGAGACCAGTGCTGGCGTTCGGACAACGCGGTGATGGCGTTCCGCGGCGGCGGCGAGCTGATCTTCGAAACCGGCAAGGGCTGGCACTCCCGGACCGAGTCGGGGATGCGGATCGAGAAGTTGACCGGCGCCGCCAACGGCGACAACGACGGCGAATACTGGAAGGTGACCTCGGCCGACGGCACGCAGTACTTCTTCGGCCTCAACCGGCCAGCCGGGCAGGGCACCGACACGAACTCCGTCTTCACCATGCCGGTCTTCGGCAACAACACCGGCGAGCCGTGCCGGGCGAGCACCTTCGCCAACTCGCGCTGCACGCAGGCCTACCGGTGGAACCTCGACTACGCCATCGACCCGTTCGGCAACACGATCTCCTACTGGTACGACCAGGAGACCAACAAGTACGCCGTGAACAACACGTCGAGCGATGATGTCTCCTACGTCCGCGGCGGTACCCTCCAGCGGATCGACTACGGCACGTGGGACCGGGGTTCGGCGGACCGGTCGGTCACGCCGACGGCTCAGGTGGTCTTCACCAAGGCCGACCGGTGCCTGTCCAACTGCACCACGCACACGGACAACTGGCCGGATGTCCCGTGGGACCAGGAATGCGCGGCGGCCGCGACGTCGTGCACGCAGTTCTCGCCGACGTTCTGGACGACGAAGCGGCTTTCGAAGGTCACTACCAAGGTCTTCGACACCACGGCCGCTCCGGCCGCCTGGCAGGACGTCGACTCGTGGACCCTGACCCACACCTTCCCGCCCACCGGTGACACCACCCACGCCGGACTGTGGCTCGATTCCATCGTGCACGCCGGTCACGTCGGCGGCACCGTCACCATGCCCGCTGTCACGTTCGAGCCCATCGCCATGCCCAACCGGGTGCTGACCTCGAGCGACACGACCAACAACTGGCAGCGGATGAGTGCCATCGTCAGCGAGACCGGCAACCGGGTGCAGGTGACCTACAGCCTGCCCGAGTGCACCTCGACCAACCTGCCGTCGGCGCCTGAGACGAACAGCAAGCGCTGCTACCCGGTGCTCGTCACCAACCTCGCCGACGTGGACGGTCCCGCGCTCACCAAGTACTGGCACAAGTACGTGGTGCTGCAGGTCTCGTCGTCCGACATCCAGCTCACCGGCGGGCACCAGTCGCCCACGATGAACACCTACTACGAGTATGTCGGCACTCCGGCCTGGCACTACTCGGACGACGACGGGCTGACCCAGGCCAAGTTCCGGACCTGGAACGGCTACCGCGGCTATTCCAAGGTGCGGACCCGGACGGGCGACGTGCCGGGCCAGCAGACGCTCACCGAGACGACCTTCATGCGCGGTATGCACGGTGACCGGCTCAACGGCGCAGGCGGTACTCGTGTCGTGACGGTGCCGGCGTCCCTGGGCAGCGAGACCGTCTATGACGAGGACCAGTTCTCCGGCCGCAGCCGGGAGACGGTCGAGTACAACGGCACCGTGGCGATCGCCAAGACGGTGGAGGTTCCGTGGCGGTCGGATCCACCGACTGCGAGCCGCACCATCAACGGCACCACGGCGACCGCGCGGTTTGTCGGCACCGCCGTGCAGTACAAGGCGACCGCGCTCGGTGTCACCGGCGAGCGGGGCTGGCGTACCACGCGTATCGCGTCGACGCTGGACAACACCTACGGGACGCTCGTCACGGAGCAGAACGACGGTGCTGCCGCCGCAGGTGACGAGCAGTGCACGTCGTACACCTACATCCGCAACGCGACGACCAACATCCTGCGCCAGCAGCAGATCACCGCAAAGGCCGTGGCCTGCAACATCACGCCTGCCTCCGTTGACGACGTCATCTCCGACGTGCGGTTCAGCTACGACGGCGCGACGAGCCACACCACGCTGCCGACGAAGGGCATGCGTACCCGGACCGAGGAGCTCATCTCCTGGTCGGCCGGTACCGGCACGCAGTTCCAGGTCGCGGGGGAGCTGACTCACGACGCGTACGGCCGCCTGCTGACCGCGAAGGATTTGCGGAACAACATCAACACCACCACCTACACACCCGCGACGGGGCAGGCGACCCTCGTCACCACTACCAGTCCGGCGCCCTACAGCTGGGTGACGACGAAGCAGGTCAATCCCTACTGGGGATCGACGAAACGCTCGACCGATGCCAACGGGCGGATCGAAGAGGCCACCTACGATCCGCTCGGCCGGGTGGCGAAGGTATGGCGGACGGGCTGGTCCCGTACGGCGAACCCGACCACACCGTCGTCCGAGTACACCTACTCGCTGTCGGCGACACGGTCGGACTACCCGTTCGCCATGACCCGCACCCTCAACGCGAAGGGCGGCTACGACACGGCGTACCAGATCTATGACGGAATGCTGCGTACCCGCCAATCGCAGTCCACGGCGGTCGGCGGCGGCCGGGTGGTCTCGGACACCGTGTATGACGCGCAAGGGCGTGTCGCCACGGAGTACGCCGAACACGCCGAGCCAGGCGCTCCGGGCGGTGTGCTCTGGTGGGAGCCGGAATGGTCGCTACGCCGGATCACCCGGACCCAGTTCGACGCGGCCTCCCGGGCCACCGCGACGATCTTCCTCGCGGGGGACGGTGTCACGAACCTGGTAGAGAAGTGGCGTACCACCTTTCGCTACGAGGGCGACCTCACCTCGACCACGCCTCCATCCGGCGGCGTCCCCTCCACGGTCCTCACGGACATCCAGGGGCGGACCGTCGAGCTGCGTCACCACACCACCGTCAACGGTGTGGACGGTGCATACAACACCACCAAGTATGTCTTCAACCGCAAGGGCCAGCAGACGAAGACCGTGGACCCCGGGCTGAACGAGTGGGTCTCGATCTTCGACATCCGCGGCCGCAAGATCGAGGTCCGCGATCCCGACCGCGGGACCACTTTCAACGAGTACAACAACTACGGCGACCTGGTGAAGACCACGGACGCCCGTGGCGAGGTGCTCGTCTACAGCTACGACCAGCTCGGTCGTCGCGTGGGCATGTACGACGACTCGATCTCGACCGCGACGAAGCGGGCGGAGTGGAAGTACGACCGGCTCTATACCTTCGTCGCAGCCAAGGGCCAACTGACCGAGTCGTATCGCTACGAGCCGGCCGGATCGACCAATGCCTATAAGTGGCAGGTAGTCGGGTTTGATGAGCGCTACAAAGTGACCGGAGCCAATTACGTCATCCCAGAGGCACCGCTCAACGGCACCTACACCTACTCCTACACCTACTCGCCCTACGACGGCACTCCGCTCTCGATATCGATGCCGGGCGCGGGCGGCCTCGCCGGGGAGACCGTCACCACGGAGTTGGACGCCACGTCGGGACGGCCGACGTCGTTGACGACGAACCTGCCCGGTGTCGGCTCCTATGTCATCGGTCAGGACTACTCGCCGTTCGGCGAGCCCACCATGATGACCCGCAAGGTCGCCGGTGGTGTCTACGTCCAGAGCGCAACCTCCTACGACGAGGCGACCCGCCGGATCACACGGACGACCGTCAAGCCGGAGACCGCGTCCGGCACGGTCGCCGACCACTCGTACACCTACGACAACTCCGGCAACGTCACCGAGGTCTCCGACGCTCCGCAGGTCGGCACCGCAGACAGGCAATGCTTCCGCTATGACGCGCAGCGGCGGCTGGAACTGGCCTGGACACCGAAGTCCACGCTCAATTGCTCCAGCACGCCGTCGGCGTACGGTGATCTCGGCGGTGCGGCACCCTACTGGCAGAACTGGACGTTCGATCTGCTGGGCAACCGGCTGACCGAGACGACCCACGCCTCGGCCGGCAACACGGTCCGCACCTACGCGGTCCCGGTTCCCGGCGCCGGTGTCGTCCGGCCGCACGCGGCGACGTCGGTCACCGTGACGGCCCCGGCGACCTCGGCGGTCGTCTCCACCTTCGGCTACAGCCCGATGGGCGCGGTGGCGAGCCGCACCACATCGTCCACGCAGGACCAGACCTACACCTGGGACGCCGAGGGGCACCAGCAGCAGGCCACCGCAGGCGGAGCCACGACGGCCAACGTCTACGACGCCGACGGCAACCGGCTGCTGCGTCGCGAGGGCACCGGCCCGGCCACCGTCCGCACGCTCTACCTGCCTGGGCAGGAGATGCGAGCGGATGCCGCCGGGGTGATCACCGGCACCCGGTACTACACCTTCGACGGCAAGGCGATCGCGAGCCGCTCGTCCGCCACGGGCGTGCTGACCTGGCTGGTGGGAGATCACCAAGGAACTGCCGAACTCTCCATCGACGCCGCCACGCAGGCGGTCACCCTGCGCCGGCAGACGCCGTACGGCCAGAGCCGGGGGCCGGCGGTGACCTGGCCCAACGGCAAGGGCTTCGTCAACGGTGACAGGGAGCCGACCGGCCTGGTCCACATCGGCGCCCGAGAATACGACCCGCTCGACGGCCGGTTCCTCTCGGTCGACCCGCTGCTCGACGTCAACCGGCCGATGAGCATGCAGGGCTACGTGTATGCCGACGGCAATCCCGTCACCCTGGCCGACCCCAGCGGCAAGGACCCGTGCGTCAACGGCGGCGGTGGCTGCTATTACGACGGCAACGACCCGCCGGAGCGGATCAAGCCGCAGCCGGATTCCGGCTGCTACAACGGCCAACGCAGTGCTTCCTGCCCGCCTTACACGCCACCGAAGCGGACGACCTGCGACTCGGCCTGCGCCCGCGCCCGCCTGGCTGCCGCAGCGAAGGCGCAGAAGGAGATGGAGGAGATCTATAAGAGCATCCATAACAACAGCGGCCTGATGACCTTCAGCCATACGACCTACGAGGGCTGGTGGGAGACGATCGGGATGCTTGAAGGCTCCTACTACTCCGCGGAGCAACTCGGGGACACCCACACGGTGACCTTCGAGTATTCCGAGACCCAGTCGACCGCGGATGCCATTTCGGCCGAGGTCGGCGCGTCACTGGGAGCGCTGGGCCTCGACGCCGTCGACGTCACGGTCGGTTTCGAGCACTCGTGGGGCAATTCGACGAGCCCGAACACCGGTGCGAGCGAGGACCGCAAGCCCAGCGCGCAGTGGGCGTACCAGGCACCGGTCCTGAACATCCAGTGGACCCACCACAAGGTGACCATCTACGAGACGAAGACCGTCTACGACGAGAATGGTGGGCCGGCACGGACGGAGACCGTTTCCCGGGGCGAGTTCGAGTACTTCACCATGAAGACCGCGGTCGCGGGAATGAAGGGCGTCCAGGCACCCAACCTGCCGCTCAACGACGATCGGGACTTCTTCTCGAGAATCAGCGACTGGTAGTCGGTTGAACCGGTGCCGGGGCGGCCATCCGCCCCGGCACCGGGAACTCAGCGATGGCGTTCCGCCGCGCTGCGCAGCACGCAGAACTCGTTGCCCTCCGGGTCGGCGAAGACCACCCACCCGGTCCCGTCGGGCACCCGGCGGTCGGCGACGATGGTGGCTCCGAGCTTGAGGACCCGCGACACCTCGGTGTCGCGGGTCGTCTCGGGCACCAGGCAGATGTGCACCCGGTTCTTCACCGATTTCGGCTCGGGCACCTGTTGGAAGAAGAGGTTGGGCCCGTCCGGCGTGAGGATCTCCACCTCGGCATCGCCGGGGACGGCCTCGTCGCTGATCGGCTGGCGCATGACCGCGCTCCAGAAACGCGCGAGCCGGTAGGGTTCGGCGCAGTCGAACGCGACGTTGTGAATGACTGGCATGGTGGCCAGTCAATACCCTCCGGCCGGCCCGCGCAAAGGAAACACTCCGGTCAGCGCCGGCGACCGACGTTCGCCGCCAGTCGGTGCAGGGCGGCGACGAGGAGATCGACCTCGTCGCAGGTGTTGTAGAGCGCCAGCGACGGGCGCACGGTCGACTCCAGCCCGAAGCGGCGCAGGATCGGCTGGGCGCAGTGGTGCCCGGAGCGCACGGCGATGCCCTCGCGGTTGAGCGCCGAGCCGACCTCCTCGGTGCGGTACCCCTCGAGGACGAAAGAGAGCACGCTGGCCTTCTCCGCCGCGGTGCCGATCAGACGCAGGCCCGGCACGGCCCGCATCGCCTGGGTGGCGTAGCCGAGCAGGTCGTGCTCGTAGCGGTCGATCGACTCCAGGCCGATCGACTCCAGATACTCCAGGGCGGCGCCGAGGCCCACCGCGTCGGCGATGTTGCCCGTCCCGGCCTCGAAACGTGCCGGGGGCTGCTGGAACACGGAGCGGTCGAAGGACACGTCCTCGATCATGTTGCCGCCGAACTGCCACGGCGGCATCGACTCCAGCACCTCCGGCTTGGCGTAGACGACGCCGATGCCGGTGGGCGCGAACACCTTGTGCCCGGAGAAGACGAAGAAGTCCGGATCCTGTGCCTGCACGTCGATGCGCTTGTGCGCCACGGACTGGGCCCCGTCGATGAGGACCCGGGCACCGGCCCGGTGGGCCATCGCGATGACCTGGTCGATCGGGACGACGGTGCCGAGCGCGTTGGAGACGTGGGTGACCGCGACCAGCTTCGTGCGGTCGTTGAGCATCCGGCCGAACTCGTCGAGGCGGATCTGGCCGTCGTCGTCGACCGGGATCACCCGCAGCTTCGCGCCCTTCTCGGCGGCGAGCTGCTGCCAGGGCACGATGTTGGCGTGGTGCTCCAGGTGCGAGATGACGATCTCGTCGTCGGTGCCGATGTGCTGGCGGCCCCACGTCTGAGCGACGAGATTGACCGCCTCGGTCGCACCGCGTACGAAGATGACGCTGTCGGCGGAGGCAGCGCCGATGAAGCGGGCCACCGTGGAGCGGGCGCCCTCGTAGGCGTCGGTGGCGCGGGCGGCGAGCTCGTGCGCGGCCCGGTGGATGTTGGAGTTCTCGTGGGCGTAGAAGTACGCCAGCCGGTCGATGACCGCCTGCGGCTTCTGCGTCGTCGCCGCGTTGTCCAGCCACACCAGCTGCCGACCGTTGACCCGCTCGGCGAGGATCGGGAAGTCGCGCCGGACCGCCCCGAGATCGTAGGCCGGAGTCGGCCCGGCCGGCGCCACGTCCCATGCCGGGACCGACGAGGCCGCGAACTCCGTGAAGTAGAACCGCGTGTCGCCGACGGGCGACGGCGGAGCGCTCGGCGCGGGCGGTGTCTGCGGCGCCAACCGCGGCACCGAATAGTCCGGGGCCGGAACCGACGTGGGCCGCGAGGTGAGCGGCTGGGGGTCGGTGAGGAAGTAGTAGGAGGCCGACGAAGGCACCAGCAGGCCCGAGGCGGCTGACACGGCCCCGACCGCAGGCGTCTGCGGTCCCTGCAGCCCACCCGACGAGGCGAGGGCGGCCAGGGCGGCCAGCACCGCGGGGGTCGGCTCGGCAGTCTGCGGCGCCGGCGCCAGGGCCTGTGTGAGAGGCCCTGGCGCGGAGTCGCTGCCGGGCAGGGCGGCGAAGAACTCGCCCGCGAGGCGGTTCATCGTCGCTTCGTCCGGAAGGCCCGGTGGCACGTCGGTCATGACCGCGTCACTTCGTGTAGACCGGCTGGTAGTCGTGGTACCGGTCGACCTCGACATCGTCGAGGACCGCCAGCGCGTCCGGGGTGAGGATCGCGAGCGAGCAGTAGAGCGTGATCAGGTAGGACGCGATCGCGTTGCGGCCGATGCCCATGAACCGCACCGACAGCCCGGGGCTCTGCTCACCGGCGAGGCCGGGCTGGTAGAGACCCACGACACCCTGCCGCTTCTCGCCGACGCGCAGCAGCACGAACTTGGTCTTGCCGTTCTCCAGCGGCACCTTGTCCGACGGGATCAGCGGGATGCCGCGCCACGTCAGGAACTGCGAGCCGAAAAGGCTCACGGTTGGTGGTGGCACGCCCCGCCGGGTGCATTCGCGGCCGAAGGCGGCGATCCCTTCGGGGTGGGTCAGGAAGAACGCCGGCTCCTTCCACACCTTCTTGATCAGCTCATCGAGGTCGTCCGGGGTCGGCGGTCCGGCGAGCGTGGAGATCCGCTGGCTGTCGGCGACGTTGGTGAGCAGCCCGTAACCGGGGTTGGTGAGTAGCTCGCGCTCCTGGCGCTCCTTGATCGTCTCGATCGTGAGGCGCAGCTGCTCGGCGACCTGGTCGTAGGGCTGGCTGTAGAGGTCCGAGACCCGGGTGTGCACGTCGAGCACCGTCCCGACCGAGGTCAGGAAGTATTCCCGCGGGTTCTCCTCGTAGTCGACGTATGTCGACGGCAGGTCGTCCTCGCCGCGGGGAGGCGGGCAGGCCACCTCCACCGAATCCGGATTGCTCGCCTGGTTGAGCCGGTAGATGCCGGCCTCCACGGGCACCCACTGCAGTAGATGCACCAACCAGCGCGGGGTGATGGTCGACATCTGTGCGACGGTCTTGGTGGCGTTCGCGAGTTGCCTCGCCGCGACGTCACCAAGCGCGACACGCGCTTGCCCCTCAGGCATCGAGGCTCCTTCCGTTCATCGACGCCAGGCTACCGATTCTGATCATCAGGTCCAGGGAACGATCAGCATGCGGACCTGCTGTGAACTCCTTGTTAAGGGGCGTCAGAACCGCCGCCGGTGGGCCAGTTCGCTGGCGAGCACCGCGGCGCCCGTCACTCCCGCCCGGGGCCCCAGCTCCGAGAGCACCACCAGCAGGTTCCCGGTCGCGAGCGGCAGCGACCGCTTGTAGACCACCGCCCGGATGTCGGCGAGCAGCAGGTGCCCGAGCCCGGCCAGCCCGCCGCCGATGACGATCATCGACGGGTTGATGAAGCTCACCATGCCGGCGAGGACCTCGCCGAGGTAGCGGCCGCCCACCCGGACGAGGTTCACGCAGGTCATGTCTCCCTCGGCTGCCGCGTCGCCGACGTCCCGGGCGGTCAGCGTGCCCTGCGCGGCGAGCCGCCGGGCCAGTGCCGGCGACGCCCCCGACCGCGCCGCGGCGAGCGCCTCCCGCGCCAGGGAGGAGCCGCTGAAGAAGACCTCCAGGCAGCCGACGTTGCCGCAGTAGCAGACCGGGCCCCTGCCGTCGACCTGGATGTGCCCCATGTCCCCGGCGCACCCGTCGGCGCCGCGGTGGACCAGCCCGCCGAGGTGGATGCCGCAGCCGATCCCGGTCCCGACCTTGACGAAGAGGAAGTTGTCGATCGTGTGGGCGATGCCGCTGTGGCGCTCGCCGATGCTCATGATGTTGACGTCGTTGTCGACGGCGACCGGGCAGCCGTGCTCGATGCCGAGGGTGGAGCGCAGCGGGAACCGGTCCCAGCCCGGCATGATCGGTGGGAAGACCGGCATGCCGTCGCGGACGCTGACCGGGCCCGGCAGGCCCACGCCGAGCGCGTCGAGGCGGCGGTAGGCGCCGTCGGCCCGCATCTTCTGCAGGATCTCGTTGACCCTGGTGAGCACCACGTTCGGCCCGACGCTGATGTCGGCGGCCTCGCTGTGCGCGGCGATGGGTTCCAGGCTGCCATCGGTGATCTCGACATCGATCGAGGTGGTGCCGAGGTCGACGGCGGCGTAGCGGATCTCCGGGTTGAGGCGCAGCAGCAGCGACCGGCGGCCGCCGCGCGACTCGGCCGGGCCCGCGCCCTGGATCATGCCCGCCTCCGCCAGCGCGTCGAGCTCGATGGCGAGGCGCGAGCGAGGCTGGCCCAGTCGGTCCGCGAGCTCCACCCGCGACAGCGGGCCGTGGTCGCGCAGCAGGCAGAGCAGTTGGTACGAGATCGGCTCCGCCCGTTGCGGCGACGGACCCTTATCCTCGGTCGGCATCGGCGGACCGGTCACCGGCGAGCTCGGCCAGGACCTTGCGCAGGTGGGCGAGCCCGTCGGTGGCGAGCAGATCCTGGCTGGGTGCCAGTGGCCGCCAGATCGCCGCGGCGACGGCGATCGCCTCGTTGTCCCCGGTGAACGACTCGATGCAGACGCCGCCGGTGTAGCCGGTGCCGATCAGCTCCCCGAGCCAGCGGGTCCAGTCGATGTGGTCCTGGCCGGGTGCACCCCGGTGCGAGCCGCTCACCTGCACGTGGACCAGGCGCGGCCCGGCGAGGGTGACGGCGGCGTAGGGGTCGGCCTCCTCGATGTTCATGTGGTAGCTGTCGAGCATGATGCCGACGTTGCCGGGCAGCGGGTCGATCGCTTCGAGCGTCTGCTCGACGGTGTTGACGACGCTGGTCTCGTAGCGGTTGAGGGCCTCGATGCCGATCGAGATGCCGCGCTCGCCGGCGTACTCGGCGAGGGGTTCGAGGGCTGCGCGGAGCTCGCGGTAGCAGGCGGCCCGGTCCTCGACGGACATCCGCCAGACCCGGCCGACCGAGGCGTAGAGCGGGCCGCAGACCGAGGGCGCGCCGACCGCGACCGCGGCGTCGATGAGCGCCCGCGCGTAGTCCTGCGTCTGCGCGACGGTCGCTGCGTCCGTGCAGACGAGTTCGCGGCCGGGGGGAGTGACCGCGCAGATCGTGGCGGCGGTGAGGCCGTGCCGGTCGAGCAGGTCGCGGGTGGTCTCGGGGGACCAGTCGCCGAGCTGTTCGACGGGGAGCTCGACGCAGTCGAAGCCCCACCCGGCGATGCGGGGCACGAGGCCGGCGAGCGCTTCGTCGGTGATGGGCGAGGTCCAGACCCAGGGGTTCACGCCGAGGGCGAACATGGCAGGTGCTCCCAACTTCGAAGGCGGCGTGCCGCGCGGCTGGGACGGTAGCCGCGCGGCACGCCAGGTGCGGGGTGGACGATTACTTCCCGCCCCAGTTCTGCGGGTAGCCGGGCAGCGACGTGCAGCCGCACATCGCGTAGTGCAGCGGCGGCATGTTGGGCTGGACGTACTGGCTGAGGTTGCCCTCGTTGATCGTCGGCTGGGGCAGCTTCCACGGGCTCGCCACCTGCTCGCCCGCGAGGATCTTCAGCGCGGCGATGACCGGGGTGCGCCACTGGAAGGTGGGGTAGGTCGGCGCGATCGCGGTGAGCTTCTTGTCCTGCCAGAGCTTCAGGAAGTCCTGCTGGTCCTCGCCGACCAGCGGCGGGATCGGCTTGCCGGCGTCCTCGAACGCCTCGGCGGCGGCGACGGCGGTGGCACCGGCGTCCATCCAGATGCCGTCGATGTTGCCGAAGCGCTGGATGTAGTTGGTGACGATCGTCTTCGTCTTCGCCGGGTCGCCGTCGGTGAACTCGACGCCGACGACGTCCAGCTTGGACTTGTCGAACGCGACCTTCGCCGCCGACCAGCGCGTCTCCAGCACGTCGACGCCGGGCAGGATGCGCAGGGCGAGCACCTTGCCGCCGGACTTCACCTTCTCGGTGAGGAACTCCGCGCCGGTGGCGCCGAAGGCGTACCCGCCGATGGGGTTGATGAACGTGACCGGGCACTTGGTGTTGACGCCGCGGTCGAAGACGATGACCGGGATCTTCGCGCAGGCCTGCTCGACGGCCGGGGTGAGCGTGGCGGTGGTGTTGGGGGAGACGATCAGGGCGCTGCAGCCCTTGCCGAGCAGGTCGGTGATGTCCGAGATCTGCTTGTCGTCCTTGCTCTCGGCGTCGGCGACGGTGAACTTGGTGATCAGGTCCTTGTGCAGCGCGACTTCGGCCTGCATGTTCTTGAAACCGACCTGGCGCCACGGGTTGCCGACACCGGCGTTGGAGAAGCACAGGTGGTAAGGGCCGGCCTTCTTGTACTTCGCGGTGTCGACCAGGGTCGGCTCGAGCGCCTGCTCCCACGGCTTGGCCGCGTCACCGGTCGCCGTCGCGGTGCGCAGCGCCAGCTCCTTGTCGTAGTCGGCCTGCACGAAGAACTTCGACTGCTCGCCGGTGGTCGCCGACTTGCTCACGGCCGTGCTGGGTGACGCCTCGGGGACATCGCTGGTGCAGCCCGCGGCCGCGACCAGGACGGCGGCCACCAGGACGGTGGCACCGATCGATCTTTTCATCCTTGATCCTCCTAGTGAAACTGTTTAAACGCCCGTCAGTTGGCCGCTGGCAAGGCGCACGGCGCCGCCGTGTGCGGTTTGGCACACAAGGTGCCGAGCAACGCCGCCAGCGGCCAACTGACGGGCGTTTTCTAACGGCGGCGCAGGGTGCCAATCGCTACGGCGGCGATGATGATCAGGCCCTGTACCGCGGATTTCAGCGCTCCCGAGACCCCCAGCAGGTTGAGCAGGGTGAAGAGGGTCTCGAGGGTGAGCGCGCCGAGCATGGCGCCGGTGACCGAACCCCGGCCGCCGCCCAGCACGACGCCGCCGAGCACGACGGCGGTGATCGCGGTGAACTCCAGGCCCGCGCCGACCTGGAAGGAGACCCCACCGAAACCGCCGAGCAGGATCGCCGCGACGGCGGCGAGCGCGCCGCTGAAGAGGAACGCGATGGTGCGTACGCGGGCCGTGCGCACCCCGGACAGCGCCGCTGCGCGCGGGTTGTCGCCGACGGCGAGCAAGATCCGGCCGAAGTCCGACCGCATCGTCACGATCACCAGCACCGCGACCCCGATGAGCACCAGCACGGCGTAGGGCAGCTGCCCCAGCACCGGGATCCCCTCGATCCCCTTGCGCCCGATCAGCCGGAACTCCTCCGACAGCGCACCGCGCGGCGAGCCGCCGGTCCAGGTGTAGACGGCGCCGACGAGGATCAGGTACATGCCGAGCGTGGTGATGAAGCTCGGTACGTGCAGCAGCGTGGTGACGACGCCGTTGACGAGGCCGACGAGCAGCCCGAAACCGACCATGACGCCGATGACCGGCCAGGTCAGTGACGGGTCGCCGTCGATGAGGCGGGCGGCGATGACGACCTCGGCGGTGACGAGGGAGCCGACGGAGAGGTCGAAGTCCCCGGCCGCGATGACGAAATACTGCCCGGCGGCGAGGATGACCAGGGGCGCGGCGCGCTTCATGAAGGCGAGCAGCACCGGCGGGTCGTAGAAGTCCGGCTGGCGGAACGCGATGACGACGAGCAGCGCGGCGAGGATCGTCACGATCGGCCAGATCCCGCCGAAGCGGAACCGGCTGCCGGTGGCGGGTGTGACGGCGGCTTCGGCACTCATGCGGCCACGACCTTCCGGGAGGCCGTCCCGCTGCGCATCCGCAGGGCGTAGACGGCGACGGCGGCGACGATGACGACACCGCGTACCACCTGCTTGAAGAAGGGGTCGACGGCGAGCTGGTTGAAGATGGTGTCGATGACCGCGAGCAGCGCGACCCCGCCGACGGTGCCTGCGACCCCGCCCTTGCCGCCGGCGAGCACGGTGCCGCCGAGCACGACCGCGGCGATCGACTCCAGGTCGTAGCCGCCCTCGCTGCCGACCCGGGGCGCTCCCGCGCCGAGCCTGCTGGCGAGGTAGAGCCCGGCGATCCCGGCGCAGATCGAGCAGATCACGTGGGTACGCAGCAGCACCCGGTCCGTTCGCACGCCCGACAGGCGCGCCACGTCGATGTCGCCGCCGACGGCGATCAGGTGGTGGCCGTAGCGGGTGCGCCGCAGCAGCACCCACGCGATGGCCGCGAGTGCCGCCATCAGCACGAACGACAGCGGGATCGGCCCGATCCGGTCGTAGCCGAGGTGCTGGAAGGAGGCGGGCACGCTGCCGGTGGGCCCGGCGTAGCCCTGCTCCAGATAGCCCTTGATCAGCAGCCCCACCCCGAGCGTCGCGATGAACGCGTTGATCCGCAGCTTGGTGATGAGCAGCCCGTTGACGAGGCCGATCACGGCGGAGACGGCGAGCACCAGGGCGATCGCGGGCAGCACGTTGCCATCGGATCCGGCCATCGTCTCGGCCGCGATCAGCGAGGTCAGGCTGATCACGTAGGCGACGGAGAGGTCGAGGGACCCGGCGAGGATGGCGAAGGTCTGCCCGATCGCGACGATGCCGAGGCCCGCCGCGCGCTGGAGCAGGCTGATCGTGCTGGACTCGGTGAACAGCGAGCCGCCGTCGGCCGCGACGAGGATGCCGCCGACGGTGAGGGTCACCGCGAGGGCCACCCAGACGCCGCGGGTCGCGTCGATCGCGGGCAGGCGCAGCCGGTTCACGCTGCCACCGCCGGGATCGCGCCGGTGGCGAGGCCGACGACGGACTCCTCGCCGGCGCCGCCCGCGAGCAGCCCGGCGATCGCGCCGTCGCGCATGACGACGATGCGGTCGCTCATGCCGAGCAGTTCGGGCAGCTCAGAGGAGATCATGAGCACAGCGGCACCCTCCTTGGCGAGCCGTCGGATGAGGTCGTGGATGGCGGCTTTCGCGCCGACGTCGATGCCGCGGGTCGGCTCGTCGAAGAGCAGCACCCCGGGTGCGAGGGCGAGCCAGCGGGCGAGGATCACTTTCTGCTGGTTGCCACCGGAGAGGTATCGGATCTCCTGGTGGTCCCCGGCGGAGTGCACCTCGACGCTCGCGAGCAGGTCCCGGACGCTCGCGGTCCGCGCCGCGCGCCCCCACCACCGGGGTGCGATGGCGCGCCCGGCGAGCAGCGCGTTGTCGAGCACCGACTGGCTGGGCGCGAGCCCTTCGGCCTTGCGGTCCTCGGTGACGTAGGCGATCCCGGCCCGGGCTGCCTGGCGCGGCGACCGGATCCTGATCGGCTTGCCGTCCAGGACGGTCTCGCCGCTGGTGAAGGGGTCCACGCCGAAGATCGCCCGGGCCAGGGCGGAGCGCCCCGCGCCCTGCAGGCCGCCGACGCCGAGCACCTCACCGGCATGCAGGTCCAGGTCGATCCCGCGCAGCTTGGCGTTGGCCGCCGCGCGCAGGGACAGCCGGACCGCGCCGGTGTCACCGGGCTCGGCGCGGGCGGGGTAGTAGGCGGCGAGGTCGCGGCCGACCATGTGCCGCACCAGGATCTCGGGTGTCGCGTCGCCTGTCGCCACGGTGGTGACCCGGCGGCCGTCCTTGAGCACGGTGATCCGGGCGGACAGGTCGAAGACCTCGGTGAGGCGGTGCGAGACGTAGAGGATGCCGATGCCGCGCTCCTGCAGGCGCCGGACCAGGGCGTAGAGCAGCTCGACCTCGTGGTCGGCGAGCGATGCGGTCGGCTCGTCCATGATCAGCACGCGGGCGTCGAGGGAGAGCGCCTTGACGATCTCGACCACCTGCTGCTGGGCGACCCCGAGCCGCCCGACCGCGGTCGTGGGCTCGATTCCGGCGCTGCGCTCGTAGCCGATGCCCGCGAGCAGTTCGGCGGTGGCGGCGTTCATGGCGCGCCGGTCGACGAGGCCGAAGCGGGACGGCTCGCGGCCGAGGAAGACGTTCTCGGCGACGGTGCGGTCCGGCAGGAGGTTGAACTCCTGGTGGATGATGCCGATCCCGGCGGCCTGCGCCTGGCGGGGGGTGCGGAACGCGACAGGGGAGCCCGCGAACTCCATCGTTCCGGCGTCCGGCTCGTAGACGCCGGACACGATCTTCATCAGGGTCGACTTCCCGGCCCCGTTCTCGCCGACGACCGCGTGCACCTCACCGGGGTGCAGGTCAAGATCGATGCCATCGAGGACGCGTACGCCGAAGAAGGACTTTCCCGCGCCGCGGATCCGGAGAACCGGCTCTTCGTGATCTTCTCGCACCGCACCTCCAACTTTCGCTGCTGCTTCGAAGACTTTTGTCAAAATCCTCAGAAGCGCTTGGCGTTGGACGTTAAGCCCAGATCTGTTAATAGACAAGTCTGCAACCAGCCGGAAACGGTAACGGTTCGGCAATGGGCATTTGAGCTGGTCGAATGTGGATAAGTTCGCTCGGAGGTCCAGTCAACTGTGAACAAAGTTTTGTTGGAATCGAGCAAAGTTGTCATCGTTGACCCATTGACGGACCCGATCCGCTGGGTCAGGCTGGGCCACACGCATATCGAGTGACCTACAGGTGTCGATGTATGGGTGGACCGTCCAGTCCGTCCGCATCGGAGTCACCCGGGAGCGACCATCAGTGCTGTCGTCGCGGCGGACGCAGCTCACGCCCCTACCTGCATCACTCCCCAAAGGAGATCCGCTCATGCGCCGCCGCAGATCGATCCTCTGCGCCCTGGTCGCCCTCGTCACGGGATTCACGATGTGGGCACCGGCAACGCCGGCCGCCGCAGCACCCGTGTTCCGGGCCCTGGTGTTCAGTGAAACCGCAGGCTACCGGCACGACTCCATCGCCGCCGGTGTGTCCATGTTCAGCCAACTCGCCACCGCGAACAACTTCGAGGTGGTCTTCTCCGAGAACTCGACGGCCTTCACCACCGCCAATCTCGCCACCTTCGACGTCGTCGTCATGTTCCAGACCTCGGGCATGATCTTCGACAACGACGCACAGCGGCAGGCGATCCAGGCGTACGTCGCCTCCGGCAAGGGCCTGGTCGCGATCCACAACGCCACCGACATGGGCATCGACACCGAATTCCCGTGGTGGGACCAGACCATCAACGCCGGTGCGCACATGACCGCGCACTCGCCCGGCTCCCTGCAGGGCTTCGCCCGCGTCGCCGACAAGGTGCACCCGTCCACGGTCGGCCTGCCGGACAACTGGCAGCGCACCGAGGAGTGGTACAACTTCGACCGCAACGCCCGCGGCGACGTTCACGTCCTGCTCACCGCCGACGAGCGCACCTACAACCCGGGTGGCTCGGCGATGGGTGCCGACCACCCGATCTCCTGGTGCCGCGACGGCGCCGGCGCGAAGGTCTGGGCCACCGCGATGGGCCATGACATCGCCTCCTACAGCGAGACCAACTTCCGCAACCACATCCTGGGCGGCGTGAAGTGGGCGGCGGGCAACCTGCCCGGCGACTGCGGCGGCACGGTCTGGGGCAACTTCGAGAAGGTCAGCCTCGACCAGAACACCGTCGACCCGATGGCGCTGGGCATCGCCCCCGACGGCCGGGTCTTCTACGTCCAGCGGGGCGGCAAGATCGCCGTCTTCAAGCCCGGCACGCAGCAGACGGTCACCTCGGGCCAGCTCGACGTCTACACCGGCGGCGAGGACGGCCTCGTCGGCATGGCGCTGGACCCGAACTTCGCCACCAACAACTGGATCTACCTCTACTACTCGCCGCGTACCAGCTCGACCGACATCAACCGGCTCTCCCGGTTCACGATCAACGGCGACACCCTGGACCTCGCGAGCGAGAAGGTCCTGCTCGACGTGCCGGCATACCGCGACCGCACCTTCGCCGAGCCCGGCCACACCGGCGGCTACGTCGCCTTCGGCCCGAACGGCAACCTCTACCTCTCCACCGGCGACGATTCGCCGCCCAACCTGGACCCGGCCTGGCAGGGCTACGCCCCGCTCGACTGGCGCCCCGGCAAGAGCTTCCTCGACGCCGCCCGCTCCGCCGGCAACACCAACGACCTACGGGGCAAGATCCTGCGCATCCACCCGGAGACGAACGGCACCTACACCATCCCGTCGGGCAACCTGTTCGCGCCGGGCACCGCGAAGACCCGGGCCGAGATCTATCTGATGGGCTTCCGCAACCCGTTCCGCTTCGAGGTCGACCAGCAGACCGGCTGGGTCAACCTCGCCGACTACGGCCCCGACCGGGGCCTGCCCACCACCAACCGCGGCCCCGAGGGCCTCGTCGAGCTCAACGTCGCCAAGCAGGCCGGCAACTTCGGCTGGCCGTTCTGCCACGGCAACAACCAGGCCTACGCGCCCTACAACCCCGACACCGGCGTCGTCGGCGCGAAGTTCGACTGCAACAACCCGGTCAACGACTCGCCCAACAACACCGGCCTGCGGGTGCTCCCGCCGCTGGTCCAGCCCCAGATCTGGTACGGCTACGGCGCCTCACCCGAATTCCCCGAGGTGGGCAGCGGCGGATCCGCACCGATGGGCGGGCCGGTCTACCGCTACAACGCGGCGAGCACCTCCACGGTGAAGTTCCCCGCCTACTACAACGGCGTGCACTTCTTCTACGAGTGGTCGCGCAACTTCGTCAAGGAGGTCCACTTCGACGCCAACGCCGGGCTGGTGAAGATCAACCCGTTCCTGCCGGCGGGCAACTTCATCAAGCCGATGGCGATGCGGTTCGGCCCCGACGGCGCGCTCTACGTACTCGAGTGGGGCTCCGACTTCGGCGGCGGCAACAACGACTCCGGGCTCTACCGCATCGACTACGTCCGCGGCGGCCGGGCACCGATCGCCAAGGCGTCGGGCACCCCGACCAACGGCATCGCCCCGCTCAACGTGGCCTTCTCCAGCGCGGGCTCCGGTGACCCGGACCCGGGCAACACCATCACCTACGCCTGGGACTTCGACAGCAACGGCACCGTCGACTCGACGGCGGCGAACCCGACGCGTACCTACAGCACCAACGGCAACTTCACCGCCAAGCTGACCGTCACCGACAACACCGGCCGGTCGTCGTTCGCCAACGTGCCGATCACCGTGGGCAACACCGCCCCGGTCGTCACGGTCACCGGCCCGCCCAACGGCGGCATGCTCGACTTCGGTCAGCAGGTCGCCTACAGCGTCAACGTGACCGACGCGCAGGACGGCACGGTCAACTGCGCCAACGTCATCGTCAACCCGGCTCTCGGGCACGACGACCACGAGCACGGCACGACCGACCTGCCCGGCTGCAGCGGCACGATCGCCACCGACCAGCTCGGCGGCCACCCGGACGGCGCCAACCTGTTCTACGTCATCAACGCCCGCTACCAGGACAACGGCGGCGCGGGCGGCGCGGCCCGGCTCACCGGTTACGGCAAGTCGATCCTGCAGCCCAAGCACAAGCAGGCCGAGTTCTACACCGGACAGTCCGGGACCCGGATCATCGCCCAGGCCGGAGCCGAGAGCGGCAACCGGATCGGCGACATCAGCAACAACGACTGGGTGATGTTCGACCCGATGAGCCTCTCGGGCATCACCACCGTCAGCTACCGGGTCTCCTCCCCGAACACCGGCGGCTCGATCGAACTGCGGGCCGACACCCCGACCGGTACGCTGCTCGCCACCGCCACGGTGCCCAACACCGGCGGCTGGGACAACTACCAGTCGACGGCGACGGTCAACGTGGGAGCGCTCAGCGGTACGCACAAGCTCTACATGGTCTTCAAGTCCGCGACCGACAACTCCTTCGACCTCGACTCCTTCACCTTCGGTGGAGCGGGCGTCGGCACGGGGAGCGGCATCGCGGGCCGGACCTACACGATGGCGGCGGTGCACAGCAACAAGCTAGCCGACGTCAGCGGGGTGTCGACCGCGGACAACGCGACCGTCGTCCAGTGGCCCGCCACCGGCGGGAACAACCAGAAGTGGCAGGCGGTCGACGCCGGCGGCGGTGCCGTGTACCTCAAGGCGGTGCACAGCGGCAAGTGCCTGCAGGCCACCGGCGGCTCCACTGCGGACGCGGCGGCGATGGTGCAGCTCACCTGCAACAACTCCAACGCGCAGAAGTGGCAGGGGATCGCGACCGGAACGATCGGGGTCTACCAGCTCAAGTCCGTCAACAGCGGTAAGTGCCTGGATGTCAACGGCGCCTCCACCGCCGACAACGCGGCGC
The DNA here is from genome assembly GCF_014204945.1 of Allocatelliglobosispora scoriae. Taxonomy (NCBI): domain Bacteria; kingdom Bacillati; phylum Actinomycetota; class Actinomycetes; order Micromonosporales; family Micromonosporaceae; genus Allocatelliglobosispora; species Allocatelliglobosispora scoriae. The sequence goes on along the minus strand of NZ_JACHMN010000001.1, from coordinate 1,165,359 downwards.
TGATCCAGTGGCCGTGTCACACGGCCACCAACCAGCAGTGGCGCCTGACCCAGGCGTAGCACCGACAGCTCTACTGGCACCAGCACCGCAGGTCGCGCTGCCCGGCGTGGCCTGCGGTGTGCGCTCGCGCAGCACCGACCCTGTCCGTTGTGGGACCAACTCATGAAGAGTTGGTCCCACAACGGACAGGGTGCACCGGCGCAGGACCGGTCGGCCGACGCGGTGATCAGGCCGCGACGCCCGCGAGCCAGGCCTGCCACGCCTCGGTCTCGGCCGACGGGTCGCGGTCGTCGAAGTAGTGCGCGGTGGCGAAGACCATGTCGTTGTAGCCGTGGATCAGCGTGTAGAGGGCGTCGTCGGTCCGCATGCCCACGAAGCTCGTCGAGACCACGACCTCGACGGTGCCGTCGACCGGCTCGATCCCGGGCACGCTGAGCCGCGCCGGCTGACCGTCCGCCGCGTCCGTGCCGGCGCCGACCGCCGCCGTCATCGCCGCCCACGGGTCCTTGACGATGGGTCCCGGCAGGAACAGCGAGTTCGTCGCGGTACGCGGAGCGAAGTGCTTCAGATAGACGGCGAGCTTCGTCATGTAGGCGTGGTCGCCGACGGACAGCCCGTTGTATTCGGCCTCCCAGTCGTCGCCGAGCAGGCGCTGTGCACGAAGCGCACCAGCGCTCCGCCGCCGTCGCGTGACTCGATGAGCCACTCCATGGCCATGAACGTGCCGTCCGGGTTCCGGTCCTCCTGCGTCGCGTAGTGGCGACCAGGCTCCCAGGCCGTGATGGTGGAGCGGGACGTCTCGCCGAACATGGTGAACGTGCTGGCCTTGGCGGCGCTGTCGACCTCGGTGCGTCCCATGAGCCAGGAGTCGACCCCCGGCCCCGAGGCGATCGCCTCCCACACCTCGTCGGGCGTGGCGTCGACGGTGAACTCGTCGCGGACCTCGAATGGATGCGTCATGGCTGGTGCTCCTCTGCTGGCGGGTCGGCGTCTTCGGTGATGCCCGGGTGCACCGCGACGATGAGGCGGTGCGGCCGACCGGTTTCGGAATGATATTTGCTGATAATCAGGGTGAGTGCTTCCGTGAGCTCGCCCACGAACGCGGCGCGATCGGCCGGCTTCGCGAATCGCACCTCGGCGTCGAGGCCGAACGTGGCGAGCGGCTTGCCGGCCCGTGCCGCCCCGTTGATGAGCGCGCCCGTCTCCCGCACGAGCCGCGCGGCGAGCGCGAGCAGCCAGCGCGCGGAGAGCCGATCGGGCGACCGGGCCGGATCGGGCGCGACCGCGGCGAGCGCGGACGGCGAGATCACGTAGGCCGCGGCGGAGGCCCGGACGACCCGCTCGGTCATGTTGCCCTTGCGGCGCTCCTCGACCAGCTCGACCAGGCCGTGCTGCTCCAGGGTCTTGACGTGGTAGTTGGCCTTTTGCCGGGAGAGCCCGAGCCGGGCCGCGAGCGTGGTCGCGGTGTGCGGCTCGGCCAGCTCAGCGAGCATCTGGGCCCGGATCGGATCGAGCGAGACCTCCGCGGCGGCGGCATCCTCGATCACTGCGACATCCTGCATGCTCCCCAATCTAGCCACCGACAATTTTTGTTGTCAAGGAAACAAAGAACTGTCCGGAAGAATTTTCTTTCCCTGGGATGGGCCTGCGGCCGGGTGGTCCCATGGAGGGGACCGGCTCTCCGGCTTCTCGCAATGGGGGACAGCGATGACCAGCACATCGTCCGACGGATCGGCGCAGTTGGCGGAGATCGACGGCCAGATCGAGGAGCTGCGCGGCCAGGCCGCGTCCCTGCGGGAGCAGATCGGCCCGAACGGGGACGGCGCGACCGAGCCGGAGGAGCGTGCCGCGGTCTCGGCCAGTGCCCTGGAGCTCGACACGATCATCGGCGAACTCCAGGCCAGGCGAGACCGGCTCGCCGCGGAGTCGGGCGGAGGCTGAGACAAGCCTGAGCACCCCGCCGATCTAGGTGTTTGGCGACGATCTGCATGGGTATGGTCGCTCTATGACCACTGATGCGCAGCCAACGGCCACCCATACCGATCCGCAGCTCAACGCCGGTTTCTTCGACGAGGATGCCGTGCCGGCGGAGAACACCGTCGGCCGGGACGGCGTGATCGACGAGCACGAGACCGACCCCGAGCGGCGGGAGCTGCGAGCGGAGATCGGCAAGTACGTCTCGCTCGCGACCTTCCCAGCCACGTCGCTGACGCTGATCGAGTCCGCCACCGCCAACCGGGCACCGGACGAGGTCCTCGACGAGCTGCGGGCACTGCCCGAGGACCGCAGCTTCGAGACGGCCCGCGACCTGTGGCTCGAACTCGGCCTGGAAGTCGCCGAGCGCTTCTGACCGTCGCCCACGCAAAAACGTCCCCGCCGGGAGCTTCCCGGCGGGGACGATCGGGTGCTTGATCAGGCAGGTCAGCGCCTGCGACGCGTCGCCACGATGATGACGAGCGCGACACCGGCGGCGATCGCGTAGGGCAGCGGGTTGCGGCGAACGCGGTCGACGAGCGACTCGGCGGTCTGGACCGCGTCGACCGCGACCTGGTTGACCTCGTGGCCGACCGCACTGCCGACCTGGGCCACGGTGTCCTTCGCCGTCGAGGCGAGGTCCTGGGCCGTGGCGCCGAGGTCCTGAGCGGTCCCCTTGACCGCGTCTCCGGCGCTGAGCGCCATGGCGCCCGCGACCGCGGCGGTCTCCTTCGCCGCGCTGCCGGCCTCCGTCACCTTCTGCTTCGCCGCTGTACCGGCCTCGACGACCTTCTCCTTCGCGACGGCGGCCGTCTCCGCGGCCTTCTCCTTCACCGCGGCCCCGGCCTCCGTCGCCTTGTCCTTCGCGGCGCTGACGCGCTTGCCGACCCGGGCCGGGACGTCCGCCTTCGCCGCCAGCGCGGAGACCGTTTCACTGAGCGCGGCTCGGTCGGCCGCGACATCCGCCGCGATCTGCGACACGGACGCGGGGGTGTCGACCTCTTCAGGCTTCGTCATCGCCCTTCCCTCTCCTTGACTGCGTGTTCCATGGTCTCGATATCGGTGCGGATGCTGTCGATGGCACGATCCGGTGTCGGCGGCAGCGCACCGGTCAGCTTCTTGCGTCCCAGCAGCGCCGCGATCCCGGCGGTGATGGCGAGCGCGATGGCGACGACGAGCGCCGCCAGCCAGCCGGGCATCGCGTAGGCGAGTCCCAGGCCCAGACCGACGAGGGCGGCGGCTGCGGCGTACCAGCCCGCTGCTGCGGCACCGGCGAGCAGGCCCGCGCCGTACCCGGCTGACCTGGCCTTCTCGCTCAGCTCCGCCCGCACCAACCGCATCTCGTCGCGGATCAGCGCCCCGAGCTGCTGCTCGGCCCGCTGCACCAGCTCCGCGGTCGAGAGTTCGGACATCCGGTCGTCAGCCATGGTGATTCCCTACCCAGCCCCGGCGGGCGCGAAACTCCCCGACGAGCACAAACACCGCCAGACATCGATCGCACACGATGAGTTGGTGCCTCGTCGGCGCGGCGACGAGACTCGATTTCATGACCCATATCGTCAGGAAGGCCGTCATCGCCCTGCTCGCCGCCGGGAGCATCGGGCTCGCCGCCTGCGGCACCGCCCCGAGCCCGGCCGCACCCGTCGGCCAGCCGCCCGCCGCAGATCAGCAGCAGGTCCCGGCGACCCTGGACTGGATCTCCACCACCGTCGACGGCAAGCCCTTCAACGCGGCCTCGCTGGCGGGCAAGCCCGCCGTGCTGTGGTTCTGGGCCTCCTACTGCCCGGACTGCCAGGCCGACGCCGCCGCGATCAGCGCCCTGCAGCAGCAGTACGCGGGCAAGGTGACCTTCGTCGGGGTCGGCGGGCTCGGCAGCGGGACCGCCGCGATGAAGACCTTCGTCACCACCCACCGGCTCACCGGCTTCACCCAGCTCGCCGACGACACCGGAACCGCCTGGAAGCTCTTCGGCATCCCCGTCCAGCGCTCCTACGTGCTGCTCAACGCCGATGCCCAGATCATCCAGTCCGGTCCGCTGACCCCGGCCGCGCTGCGCACCAAGCTGAACAGCCTGGCCTGATGTCGTCGGCGCCCTATCCGCTCGCCCTGGCGGCGGGGGTGCTGGCGGCGGTCAACCCGTGCGGGTTCGCGCTGCTGCCGGCGTACGCGACGATGGTCCTCGTCGACGACGCGGCCCGGCGGCGGCGCCCCCTCGCCGCACTGGCGCGGGCCGTGGCCCTGACCGGCGCGATGACCCTGGGGTTCGCCGCCGTCTTCGGTGCGTTCGGGCTGCTCGCGGCCCCGGCCGCCGACTGGCTCGCGGCCCGGGTGCCGTGGCTGACCGTCGGCATCGGACTCGTCCTGGCCGGTCTCGGCTGCTGGCTGCTCGCCGGGCGCGACCTGCCCTCGCCCGTGCCCAAGCTGGCCCGGGCGCCCCGGCTGGACCGAGGGCTCGGCTCGATGGCGCTCTTCGGGGCGTCCTTCGCCGTCGCGTCGCTGGGCTGCACGATCGGCCCGTTCCTCGGCGTCGTCGTCACCAGCTTCGACACCGGCACCGTCGCCGAGGGCGCCGGGCTCTTCCTCGCCTACGCCGCGGGGATGGCCCTGGTCGTCGGCACCGTCGCGGTCGCGGTGGCGCTGGCCCGCGACTCGCTGCTGCCGCGCCTGCGCCGCGCGGCCCACGCGCTGCACCGGCTCTCCGGACTGATCCTCCTGACCGCGGGGCTCTATGCCGCGTGGTTCGGCTGGTACGAGATCCGCCTGCGGCACGACCCCGCCACCGTGGATCCGATCGTGGCGCGTGCCGGAGCGGTCCAGTCGTGGCTCGCCGCCACCGTCCACGACCTCGGCCCGGCGGCGTGGCTCTGGGGGTTGGCCGGGCTCGTCGCCCTCACCGCGGTGGCGGCGCTCAGGCGGCGCTGACCTCCGCCGCCGGCAGCAGCCGGAAGCGCCGCGTCAGCACCGGGGTGTCGTCGTCCACAGTGAAGTCGGCGCCGAGCTCCGCGCGCACCTCGTCGCTGTGCCAGAACCGCTCGTGCCCGGCCCGCCACTGCGCCACCGACTCGTCACCCTCGCCCTCGTCGATCGCGTGCGCCAGATCCACATCGGCGAGCCGGACCACGCGCACCTCGGTCAGCTCGATCGCCGCGACCCGACCGCCTGCGGAATCGACGACCGCGAGCAGCTGCCCGGCCTCGGGAAGCGGCTCGCCATCGTGCTCGTAACCCGCGACCAGGGCGGAGGTAGAGGTCTTCGCCCCGGCGAGGATGGCGGCCACCAGCTGGTCCCGCAGCTGCCCGGGGAATCCGAATTCGACCACGGGAAGCTCATCCAGGCGCATACCCGCGAGGCTACCCGCCCTCAGGCCTTCCGAGTCGCACCGCGCATCGCCGCCACCGAGCGTCCATCTCCGACGATGGTGGCATGCTGGTCGCACACGCGGACACACCGGGGAGGCGGCGATGGTCGACGACGGCGACGGGCTGGCGGGGTCGCTCGCCGCAGCTCTGGCGGAGCTCTCCTTCGCCGACCTCGACGCCGATCAGGTCACCGCGTTGCTGATCGACACGGTGGTGGCGTGGGGCGAGGCGGCCGGTTGGCGGGTCTACCGGCGGGCCCGCAGCGTGATGACCCTGCCGCCGCCCTACGCCGACCGGCACTCGTGGGTCGACGTGGCGTGCGCCCGGGCCGGTGCGGCTCCGGTCGTCGTCGAGGTGGACCACGCGGATCGACGCCGCACGATCGATAAGCTGACGCAGGAGGCGCAGGCCGGTCGGGTCGCGCTCTGGGTCCGCTGGGGGAGCCCGCCGTTCGCCGAGCCGCCGCCGCCCGTGCGGCTCGTCGCGTGCCCGGTCGTCACCCGGCGCGGTGGTGGCAAGCAGTCCTTCTCGTCGCCGCAGCCCGAACTGCCCGCGCCGTCGCACAGCGGTCCCGGGCTGGACGCCGGTGAGCAGCCCGACCTCTTCGGCGGCGTGGAGCCGTGACCTTGCCGGTCACCTCCGGCGCTGCGATGCTGGGGCGATGAGCGGATCATTGCCTCGGAACGACCTGACGGACTACCTGCGCGAGGCCCGGGTCGCGCTGCTGTGGAAGCTCGACGGCCTCTCCGAGTACGACATCCGGCGCCCGCTGGTCCCGACCGGCACCAACCTGCTCGGCCTCATCAAGCACGTCACCAGCGTGACCGCCGGGTATTTCGGCGACACCTTCGGCCGGTCGATCCTGCCGCCCCGCTGGCCCGCCGATGACGCGGAGCCCAACGCGGACATGTGGGCGACCGCCGACGAGTCACGGGCCGACATCGTCGCCCTCTACGAGAAGGTCTGGGCGCATGCCGACGAGACGATCGCCTCGCTGCCGCTGGACACGGTCGGCCGGGTGCCGTGGTGGCCGGAGCACGACAACGAGGTGACCCTGCACCACGTGATCGTCCGGATGATCGCCGAGGTGCACCGGCACGCCGGCCAGGCCGACATCGTCCGCGAACTCATCGACGGAGCGGCCGGGCGCCTGCCGGACACGCCTGACCTGGCCGTGGAGAACGGCGCATGGTGGCAGGCCTACCGTGACCGCCTGGAGCAGGCCGCCCGCGAGGCAGCCTGACCCTGCGGCCGGCCCTGTCCGCCGTCTCTACGATCAAAACATCGTCAGGCTACGCGGCTGTCCGCCACCCTTCCAGCGGCCCTGTCGTCCAAGATGCGCGCCATCCGACCGGTGGTAAGGTCCGAAAAGGGCTGGTGATGCCATCGGCCTGGCTACCCCGGCCCCACGGTGGCACGCAATTCCTTTTCGGAAGGTAGCCATGCCCACCATCGGTCGTGCACCCGGGCCCTGTGCAGCACCCCGGTGCGCCGGTGCCGACCCGGGGTGCCCGTGAGGGACCGTTTCCAGCAGGTCGAAGACCTCATCGAGGCCGAGCCGATTGCCGACGGCGACGGGCCCGGTGCGGTGGGCGGGCTGCGGCGGCTGTGCGCGGCGACGGCGCGAGCCCTGAGCGCCTCCGGTGCCGGTCTGACCGTCATGGTCAAGACCGGGCTGCGGGCGGTGACGGCGGCCTCCGATCCGGCCACCGAACGCCTCGAGGAGCTGCAGCTGACCCTGGGCGAGGGTCCGTGCATCGACGCCTACGCGTTGCAGCACCCCGTGCTCATCCCGGACCTGGACCAGGCGATGGCCCGCTGGCCGGCGTACTCGCCCGCGGTGCGGGAGGGCGGGGTCGGGGCCGTCTTCGCGTTCCCGTTGCAGATCGGGGCCGCCCGCCTGGGCATCCTCGACGTGTTTCGCACCGAGACCGGCATGCTCACGTCCGACGAGCTCGTCCTCGCGCTCACCTTCGCCGAGGTCGCGGTCACGACCCTGCTCGACGGGCAGGACCACGCCGAGACCGACCACCGCCACGGCTGGCCCGACGATCCGCTGGGTTCGCGGTCGGAGCTGTTCCAGGCACAGGGCATGGTCATGGTGCAGCTCTCGACGACCCTGGCCGACGCGATGGTCCGGATCCGCGCCTACGCCTACGCCAACGACCGGCGACTGAGCGACGTCGCCGGTGACATCGTCGCCCGCCGGATCAGCTTCGACGGGCAGCTCCCATGAGCGCCTCACGGACGATAAAAGCGACTCGACACGGAAGAAGAACGCGGGGCGTCACCGTCGACGAGGCGTTCGTCCTGATCCGCGCATACGCCCGGCGCAGCAACCAGCGCCTCGGGGACGTCGCCCAGGCCGTCGTCGCCGACCCGACCGTTCTGCCAGGGCTGTTCGCGTAGGTGGTGTCGGCCCGGCCCAGGTGCCAGGATGGAGTGGTGACCGAGTCTGTCTGGGATTATCCGCGTCCGCCCCGCTTGGAGCCGAACACCCGCCGCATCGAGGTGATCCACCACGGTGTGACGATCGCCGCCACGTCAGGCGGCTGGCGGGTCCTGGAGACCTCCCACCCGCCGGTCTTCTACATCCCGATCGCAGATGTCCGCCGCGATCTGCTGAAGCCGTCGCAGCGCAGCTCGTTCTGCGAGTTCAAGGGCGCCGCGTCCTACTGGAACCTGCACCTGCCCGACGGCACGGTCGTGCCCGACGTCGGCTGGTTCTACCCCGACCCCACCGATGCGTTCGCCGAGATCAAGGACGCGGTGGCGTTCTACGCGAGCCGGATCGACACCGCGACGGTCGACGGCGAGGTCGTCACGCCGCAGGCAGGGCGTTTCTACGGCGGCTGGATCACCGCGGAGATCGTCGGCCCCTTCAAGTCCTGACGCCTGCCCCTGCTGCTCTGGCACGGGGTGGCACGGGTCGTGCAGGATGGTGCTCATGGTCGGTGCTCTAATGCGGTCGGTGCTCGGGGCTTTGCTGGTCCCCGGATTCTCGCGTCGGCCTCGCCCCCGTCGGCGTCCCGACGGATCGGTCGCGGTCCCTGGACTGGTGCACGGCTTCGATTCGCCCTTCGAGCAGGACGGTTGGCTCGGCGGGCACCTGGTCTTCACCTCGACGGAGGTGACCTTCTCGGTCGACGCCGACGGCGCCGTCGCGCTGCGGAGCATCCCGCTCGCCGGGGCGACGGTGTCGGTGGGCCCGCCCACGGTGCCGGAGCGGCGCAGCCTCGGCAGCCGTCGCGTCGCGCGCATCGTCACCGGCGACGGCCGGTCCTTCGCCGTCGCCGTCGATCATGGATTCGAGGACGCCCTCCAGCCGCGCCGTGCCGTGCGGTCGGGCGACTAATAGACGGCGATGGCGAAGAGCAGCACGAGCAGCGCGATGCCGCCGAGCACCCAGCTGATGACGGCGATGCGCAGCATGCGGCCGTCGGTGAAGACGGCGAGCAGCGGGCGTTCGCCGGAGGTCATGCCGTCCCGAGAGTGCGGGAACAACTGCCCGGCGCAGGCGGCGAACGCGATCGGCAGCAGGGCGCAGCACAGCCAGATGACGAAGAGCGGGCCGGGGTTGGGGGGCGACTGGTCGTAGATGGGGGACCCGGATGTCGTGCCTGCCAGCGGCCAGGCGAGCAACGCGATCACCAGGCCGTAGACGGCGAGCAGACCCGTCGCGACGATGGCGGGCGCGAACCGGTCCCGGCGGCCGATCTCCGGCAGGCCGTGCAGGACGAGGCCGATGGCGAGGGTCATGAAGTAGAAGGCGACGATCAGGAAGCCCTCGGTGCTCAGGGCTTGGCGGACGTAGTAGCGCCAGTTCTCACCGCCGTCGTCGACGACGAGCAACGCCGCGAAGATGTAGCCCGCCACCATCGCCACCAGCGCGAGGAACACCCGTGTGGCGACCCGTGTCATGTCCCCGGTTCTGACCGCTTGATCGCTCATGGCCGATACGGTAACGGGTCGTGCTCGGATCCGAATAGAGGTGGAGAAGCCCTACCGCGGTTGCAGGGCGAGCAGGGCGGTGTCGTCGGAATAGCCTGGGGCGAAACGGTTCGCGGCCTCGGCGATGCTGATGACGGCCTCCTGCGCGGTGAGGCCCCGGGTCGCTGCGAGGGATGCGGCGAACTCCGTGTCACCGAACTGCCGGCCACCGGGCAGCCGCCGCTCGGTGAGCCCGTCGGTGTAGAGCAGCAGCAGGTCGCCGGGGTCGAGGTGGACGTCGACATCGGTGAGGCTGATGCGGGGCAGCGCGCCGAGGAAGGTGCCGAGCACCCCGACGGCGGCGACGGTGCCGTCGGCTCGGCGTACCAGGGGCTTGGGGTGTCCGCCCAGGCACAGCCTCCCGTCCAGGCCGGTGCCGGTGACGCGGAAGGTGGCGTACGCGGCGGTCAGGAACCTGCCGTTGATCCCGTTCGCCGCGAACAGGGTGCGGTCGAGGTTGGCGAGCACGGCGCTGGGCTGCTCGAAGAAGTTCGCGTCCGCCCGCAGGGTGTGGCGGGCCAGCGCCGCTACCTGCGCGGCCTCGACGCCGTGGCCGCAGACGTCGCCGATCGCCGCACCCCACCCGTCGGGCGTGCGGAACAGGTCGTAGAAGTCGCCGACGACCTCCGTGGTCCCGGCGGCGGCCTGGTAGAAGGCGGCGACCTGGACTCCGGGGACGGCGGGCAGGATCGGCGGCAGCAGGCTCGCCTGCAGCGTGCGGGCGAGCGCGACCGCGTGCTCATGGGCGGCGGTCATGTCGACGAGGCGTTGCTCGGCGACGCTGAGCGCCTCGCGGAGCGCGATCTCCTTGGACGCGGCGCGCGACAGGGTGTCGAGGGTCCGGAGTTCCCGCTCGGTCCAGTGCCGGGGTTCGTGGCTGACGACGCAGAAGCCGTCGATGATCTCGCCGTTGGCGCCGCGGATCGGGTAGCCGGCCCAGGCGCCGATCACGAGCTTCGTCACGGTCGGGTTGTCGCGCACCCGGGTGTCGGCGGCGACATCATCGAGGACGACGGGGCCGTCGGCGGCGATCAGGTACTTGCAGAAGCTGTCCCTCACCGGGTTCTGCCGCTGCGTCACATCGCCGATCTCCAGGCCGATGCTGCTCTTCCAGTACGAACGGGTGTCGTCGACGACGGTGATGAACGCGAGCGGGACCTCGGCGATGAGCGTGGCGAGGCGGGCCAGCTCGTCGAAGGCGTCCTCCGGGGAGGTGTCCAGCAGGCCGGTGGCCCGCACCGCAGCGAGCCTGACCGGGTCGAAGACGCCGGCCGGGATCTCGTGCGGACCCGGTAGCAGGAGGGTCATGCCGACCGCCTTCCGTGCGCCGTCGCTGACTGACGTGCGACGCTGAGGGGGGTCTGGCCCGAGCACGCGCCTGCAGTCTATGCACCTACCGCTTTTGCTGTCGCGGCCAGGCTCACCGGTCGGGGTCTCGCCACGCGGTGACGGACATCGCCCCGGAGGCGACCGTGAGCGCGATGCCGGGAAAGAGCACGAAGGTCGAGTTCGCCGGCAGGACCTACCTCCGTCGCGCGTTGGCCGAAACCTTCGTAAGGAAATCCGGGGCGGTGTCGGGTCGGGGGAGAGTGGTTCGTAGTAAGGGTGAGCGGCCGCCCGCGAGGGGCGCCCCGAACCACAGGAGATGATCTAGATGCAGTACCTGCTTTCCGTGATCTTCGACGCGGCCGATCTGGCCACCGACGACGAGATGGCCGCGATCGACGTGTTCAACGACCGGCTCCAGGCCGAGGGTCACTGGGTGTTCGCCGGCGGTCTCGGGGTGCCCGACACGGCCACCGTCATCGACAACCGGGGCGGGGAGGCGCTGTTCACCGACGGGCCCTTCCTGGAGTCGAAGGAGTTCCTCGCCGGCTTCTGGATCATCGAGGCCCCCGACCTCGACGTGGCGCTCAAGCTCGCCGCCGAGGGGTCGAAGGCGTGCAACCGCAAGGTCGAGGTGCGTCCGTTCCTGTGAGCGCGATCGACGTCCGGGCAGCGATCACCCGTGCCCACCAACAGGAGTGGGCCCGGGTGGTCGCAGCCCTGACCAGGCGTTTCGGTGACCTCGACATCGCCGAGGAGGCTGCGGCAGAGGCGTACGCGACCGCCGTCGAGCGGTGGCCGGCCGACGGCGTACCCCCGAATCCCGGCGCCTGGCTGACCACCACCGCCCACCGCAAGGCCATCGACCGGATCCGGCGCGAGAGCAAGCGCGACGACAAGCAGAAGGAGGCTCAGCTGATGTATGTCGACGAACCGCCCGAGCCTCTGGGCGCCATCGACGACGATCGACTCCGGCTGATCTTCACCTGCTGCCACCCGGCGCTCGCGATGGAGACCCGGGTGGCGCTGACGCTGCGGATGGTCGGCGGTCTGACCGTGCCCGAGATCGCCCGTGCCTTCCTGGTGCAGGAGACCGCCATGGAGCGGCGGATCACCCGCGCGAAAGCCAAGATCAAGGATGCCCGCATCCCCTATCGGGTGCCGGGTGCGGAGGATCTGCCGGTACGCATCTCCGGCGTACTCGCCGTCCTGTTCCTCGTCTTCAACGAGGGCTATCTGGCGACGGGGGCCGGCACCGATCCCGTTCGCCACGATCTGACCGCCGAGGCGATCCGGCTCACCCGCCTGATCCGCGCCCTCATGCCGGCCGACGGCGAGGTGGTCGGGCTGCTGGCGCTGATGCTGCTCACCGAGGCCCGCCGCACCGCCCGGGTCTCGGCGAGCGGCGAACTCGTCACCCTCGACGAGCAGGACCGCGGGGCCTGGGACCCGGTTCTGATCGCCGAGGGGCACCGGCTGGTGCGGGAACGAATCGCCGCCCGGGTGGCTCCGGGGCGCTACCAGATCCTCGCCGCGATCAGCGCCGTGCACACCTCCGCCCGCGATGTACGCGATACGGACTGGTCGCAGGTCGTCGCCCTCTACAACCAGCTCGTCCGCCTCGACCCGTCGCCGATCGTCGCCCTCAACCGGGCCATCGCGGTCGCCGAGCTGGACGGCCCGGAGGTGGCGCTGGCGGCCGTCGACCGCCTCGGCGACCCGTTGGCCGGCTATCACGCCTACCACGCGACCCGCGCCGACCTGCTGCGCCGGGTGGGCCGCAGCCGGCAGTCGCGCGAGGCGTACGACAGGGCCATCGAGCTGGCGCGCAACACCGCCGAGATCGCCTACCTGACCCGCCGCCGCGATCAGCTGGGATAGGCCAGAGCTATCTCGTCCGGGTGCCGGTCGGGGCGCAGACCGCGCCAGCTCGGATGGCGCAGCCTGCCGTCCGGGGTCCAGTTGCGGAACTCGACCTCGCCGACGAGCGCGGGCCGGGTCCAGCGGGCCGCCCTGGCGTACTCCCGGGGGATCTCGCCGGTGAACGGGGAGCCGGGCTGCTCCAGTCCGGTCAGCAGGGCGAGCAGGTGGTCGAGGGCCGCGTCGGTGAAGCCGGTGCCGACGTTGCCGACATACGCCAGGTCGCCGCGATCGTCGTGCATGCCGAGCAGCAGCGAGCCCAGGGTTGCGGCGCGGCGGCCGGAACCGGGGGTCCAGCCGCCGATCACCACCTCGGTCGTCTGCCACAGCGGTGTCTTGATCCAGGCGTGGCTGCGTCCCGGGTGGTAGGCCGAGTCGAGGCGCTTGGACACGACGCCCTCCAGCCCGGCCTCCTTGGCGGTGGCGAGCACGTCCTGGCCGGGCACGTCGGTGAACCAGGGCGGGGTCAGCACGTGGGGTGCGCTCAGGGCCAGGTCGTCGAGGAGCTCCCGGCGCCGCGAATAGGGCAGGGCGGTCGTCGGTACGTCGAAGTGGAGCAGGTCGAAGACGTAGAGCGCGATCGGGACGGCGGCGACGAGGTGAGGGCTCGGCGTGCGTACGTGCATGCGTTTCTGGATCTCGGCGAAGCTCGGCGCGCCGCCCGGCCCGAGCGCGACGATCTCCGCGTCGAGCGTGGCCGCGTGGCCCGCGAGCAGCGGGACCAGCGACGCCAGCTCGGGGTAGCTGTCGGTGATCTCGGCGCCGTTGCGCGACACGATGCGCAGGTGCGGCCCGGCGACGCTGACGATCGCGCGCAGGCCGTCCCACTTGAACTCGAATCCGAACCCGGGCATGGTCGGCACCGGACCGGCCGTGGCGAGCATCGGCAGGACGACCGGAGGCAGCTCCACGGCCCCATTCTCGCCAGGACCCGCCCCTCCCTGTCACGTTTTGCAGCAAAGCGTGGCCATCTCGGCACGGGAGGCCACGCTTTGCTGCAAAACGTGACAGGGAGGCCGCTGTGTCGGTGGGCGACCATAGGATGGTGGCCATGGCCCGAGCCAACGACACGGTCGCCCGGCTGTTCCAGGAGTACGCCGACCTGATCTGGATCAACGGTGGCGACGCCTTCAAGGCCAGGGCCTATGAGAAGGCGGCGCGGTCCATCGCCGGGCACCACGACGACGTCGCCGTGCTCGACCTCGCCGGGCTGCAGCAGATCCCCAACGTCGGCAAGAGCACCGCGGTGAAGATCGCGGAGTTCCTGCGTACGGGCAGCGTCGTCGAGATCGAGGAGCTGCGCGAGCTGATCCCCGCCGGGGTCCGCGAGCTCACCGCCATCCCGCACCTCGGCCCGAAGAAGGCGATCACGCTGCACCGCGAGCTCGGTGTCTCGTCCGTCGCGGAGCTCGTCACCGCGATCGAGGAGGGCCGGCTCATCAGCATCAAGGGCTTCGGCCCCAAGTCCGGCGAGCAGATCATGCACGGCATCGAGCTGCTCGCCACCGGTGCGGGCCGCGTCATGGTCTCCACCGCGATGGGCGTGGCAGAGCGGATGGTGGGCGCGCTGAGCGCGATCCCCGGCACCTTGGCCTGCATGTACGCCGGTTCGCTGCGCCGGATGCGCGAGACGATCGGCGACGTCGACATCCTCGCCGCCGCCGAGGACTCGACCGGCCTGATGGACGCCTTCGTCGGGCTGCCCGGTGTCGCCGAGGTGATCGTGCGCGGGCCGAAGAAGACCTCGGTGCGGATGGCCGACGCCAACCTGCAGGTGGATCTGCGGGTCGTCCCGCCCGGCGCCTGGGGTGCCGCGCTCGTCTACTTCACCGGTTCGCAGGCCCACAACATCCGGCTGCGGGAGATGGCGATCCGGCAGAGCCTCAAGCTCTCCGAGTACGGCCTCTTCCAGGCCGAGGACGGCTCCCTCGTCGCCTCGGAGACCGAGGAGCAGGTCTATGAGCAGCTCGGCCTGCCGTGGATCCCGCCACCGCTGCGCGAGGACCGCGGCGAGGTCGACGCTGCGCTCGCCGAGGGCCTGCCGACCCTGCTGACCGTCGCGGACATCCAGGGCGACCTGCACACCCATACCGACCTCACCGACGGTGTCGCCTCGATGGCCACGATGGTCGCCGCGGCGCAGAAGCGCGGCCTGCGCTACTACGCCGTCACCGACCACGCGCCCGATCTGACGATGCAGCGGATGACGACGGAGAAGATGCTCGCCCAGCGGGTCGAGCTGCGCGAGCTCGCGGCGACCACGTCGATGGCGCTGCTGCACGGCACGGAGCTCAACATCGGCCCCGAGGGCGGGGTCGACTGGGACGCGGAGTTCCTCGCCGGGTTCGACGTCTGCGTGGCGTCGGTGCACTCCCACTTCCGGCAGGACCGCGACGCGATGACCCGGCGCTTCATCCGGGCCTGCGAGAACCCCTATGTCGCCATCATCGGGCACCCGTCGACCCGGTCCATCGGGCGCCGCGAGCCCGTCGACGCCGACTGGGACGCGGTCTTCGCCGCCGCGGCCCGGACGGGGACCGCGTTGGAGATCAACTGCTTCCCGGATCGGCTTGATCTGCCCGATGAGCTGGTGTTCCGGGCCCGGCGGCACGGGGTGAAGTTCGCGGTCAACACCGACTCGCACGCCACCGGGCACCTGGCGAATCTGCGCTACGGCGTCGGCATCGCCCAGCGGGGTTGGCTGAGCAGCGAGGACGTCATCAACGCCTGGCCGCTGGAGCGGCTGCAGGCCTTCATCGCCGCCCAGCGCGCCGGTTCCTAACCGGACAGTGCGGTCGCCATCCGGCGGACCGCCTCGCGGATCACGGCCGGTGAGGTGCCGATGTTGAGGCGGACGTGGCCCGCGCCGCCGGTGCCGAAGAGCTCACCCGCTACCAGGGCCACCCGACCCCGCTGCAGGAAGAACGCCGCCGGGTCACCGTCGATCCCGAGCCCTCGGCAGTCCAACCACGCCAGGTAGGTTCCCTCCGGTTGCCGGTAACCGATCTGCGGCAGCTCCCGCCCGAGCAGCTCGCCGAGGAGCCTGCGGTTGCCGTCGATCGCGGCGAGGACCTCGTCGAGCCACGGACCGCCGTGACGCAGGGCGGCCACGTGCGACACGACGCCGAAGTGGCTCGTCGCCTCGGACGCGATCTCCGGCAGCCGGGCCAGGTCGCCGAGCGCCTCGGTCCCGGCGACGAGGATTGCCGCCTTCATCCCGGCGAGGTTCCACGCCTTCGACGCGGACATGATCGACAGCCCGGCCGGATCGACGTCGAGGTAGGGGGTGAAGGCCGCACCGGCCAGCACCAGCGGTGCGTGGATCTCGTCGGCGACCACCCGGACGCGATAGGCGTGGGCCAGCTCGGCGACCCGGGTCAGCTCGTCCCGGGTGTGCACGGCGCCGGTCGGGTTCTGCGGATTGCAGAGCAGGTAGGCGCCGTTGCCCGGCTCCTGGAACGCGGCCTCCAGGGTGGCGAAGTCGATCCGGCCGTCCGGGCCGAGCGGGGCCTCGACCACGCGGCGTTCCATGTGCTCGATGGTGGGGAAGAAGGGATGGTAGACGGGCGGGTTCACCACGACGCCCGCACCGACGTCGGAGATGAGCCGCACCGCCTCCACAACGCCCGTGATGACGTCCGCGACCGGCCTGGCCTGCGCGATGTCGAACCGCCAGCCCCAGCGCTCGGCGGCGAAACCGGCGAGCGCCTCGGCGTAGTCGGTGCCGAACGCATAGCCGGTGTCGCCGCGCTCGATCGCCTGCCGCAGGGCCGCCGTGACCGGTCGGGCTAAGTCGGCGTCCATCTCGGCGACGAACACCGGCAGCACGTCGGGCGGGTAGCGGCGCCACTTCTCGCTGGTCCGGCTGCGAAGCTCGTCGAGGGTCAGCCTGTCGAGAGGATTGCTCACGTCGGGATCATCCCACTGATCTGGAGGACACGTCTGGTTCGGGGAACCAGGCGCAATCATGGCGGACGATTACGGATGGTTCCCCGAACCAGACGGGATCATGGAACGGCCAGCGCGTGGCGGTCGTCGTCGAGGTGGAACACGGCGTACGCCTGGCGCAGCACCGGCTGGGCGACATTGCGTACCCGGATGCCGCCCGGTGTGCGTCCGCTGGCCTTGCCCGCGTGGGCGTGCCCGTGCACCGCGAGCGCCGTGGGCGCCGCGTCGATCGCCTCTCCGAGCAGGTAGGACCCGAGGAACGGGTAGATCTCCGGCGGCTCGCCCATCAGCGTCTCCGGGATCGGGGCGTAGTGGGTCAGCGCGATGATCACATCGCTGCGCAGGCTCCGCAGAGCGCCACGGAGCCGGTCGGCGCTCTCCTCGGTGGTCCGCACGAAGTTCTTCATCTCGCGCTCGCCGAAGGCGCTGGCGCACTTGCCGGCGAACCCGCCGCCGAAGCCCTTGACCCCGGCGACTCCCACGGTCACGCCGCGGCAGTCGATCTCGACGGAGTCGCCCTCCAGCACCGTGATCCCGGCGTCGGTGAGCACCTTGGTGACGAGGTCGCCGGAGTCGCTGTGGTGGTCGTGGTTGCCGAGCACCGCGATCACCGGTATGCCCAGCTCCCCGAACTCCTTGGTCACGCACTCCGTCTCCTCGACGGTGCCGTGCCGCGTCAGGTCACCGGCGAGCAGCAGCACGTCGGCGAGGTCGGGCAGTTCCTCCAGCGCGGCCCGGTAGCGACCCAGCACATCGGTGTCCATGTGCACGTCGCCGACCGCCGCGATCCGGACAGTCACAGCGCCTCCGGTGCCGTCGGTGCGTGCGCGGGCAGCACGCAGATGTCGTTGTGAACGGCGAGCCCGGGGAAGTGCCCGGACACGGCTGCGGCGATGGCGTCGCGCCGCTCGTCGCTCTGCACGTCACCACGGAGCACCACCGCGTCGTCATTGCAGAAGATCTCGATGCCGAGCTCGGCGATCTGCCCGTCCTCGGCGAGCATGCGCTGGATCTCGGCGTCACTGCACCTGTTGGTGGTCACGACGACCTCCTATTCCTGTTCTCCGTGCCGCCGGTGCGGCAGCACGTCGAGCTGTTCGAGCAGGAAGAGAAACGACCGGGCGTAGGGCGACGGCTTCGTGTCGGCGCGCACGCGCTCCCAGTCGATCTGCTCCCGCAGGGAGCGGGCCAGCGGCAGGGCCCGCGTGTAATCGCAGTACTGCTCGGTGAAGGAGAGCAGCTTGTAGGACATGAGCGTGGTCGCCGACAGGACCGGCATCTCGATCGCCTCGACCCGCATCAGCGTGGTGTCGGCGAGCGTCGCGTCGGTGACCGGCAGCCCGACGGGCTCGAAGATCAGGTCGACGAGCCGGTGCTGGTCATAGACCTTGACCAGCCAGTCCTCCGGCGGGCGCTCCGTGGAGAAGCCGGCGGCGGCGAGCAGCTTGAGCGCCTTGTCGGCGTCCTCCCGCCGGATCAGGAAATCCACGTCGTGCTCGCTGCCGCTGCCGCCCCGGGCGTAGACGGCGAAACCGCCGGCGAGGGCGAAGGGCACCTGATGCTCCTTGAGCACCGTGGCGGCCCGTTTCATCGTCACCAGCAACTCCGCGCTCACGCTGTTCGGCATGACACTGTGTTACCCCCGGGCCGGAGTGATCACACGCTCAGGATCGTATTTTGCTGATCTGTCCGGTTATTGCAGTGCCATGACCGGGTATGGAGCTGATATGAAAATCGGACTTTTCCTCTCCAGCGAGGAGTACGCGCCCGCCGACCTGCTCGCGCAGGCCAGGCTCGCCACCGAGCTCGGCATGCACGGGCTCTCGATCTCCGACCACTTCCATCCGTGGGGCGACGCGCAGGGGCAGAGCCCCTTCGTCTGGTCCATGATCGGTGCGCTCAGCCAGATCGGCGACCTGCCGATCCTCACGGCCGTCACCTGCCCCACCGTGCGCATCCACCCGGCGGTCATCGCTCAGGCCGCGGCGACGAGCGCCGTGCTCACCGGCGGACGCTTCACGCTCGGCATCGGCAGCGGGGAAGCCCTCAACGAGAGCATCCTGGGCGGTCCGTGGCCCAACACAGCCGTCCGGCTGGAGATGCTGGAGGAGGCGGTCGAGGTGATGCGGGCGCTGTGGACGGGGGAGGTCGTGACCCACCACGGCAAGCACTACACGGTCGAGAACGCCCGCATCTACACGCTGCCGCAGGCGCCGCCGGAGGTCTACGTCTCCGGGTTCGGTCCCCGCGCCACCGAACTCGCCGCCCGCATCGGCGACGGCTACGTCACCACCAGCCCGGACCGGGAGCTGATCGGCCTGTTCGCCGAGAAGTCGGGCGGCAAACCCGCCGTCGCGTGCGGCAAGGGCTGCTTCGCGCCGACGGCGGACGAGGCGGTCAAGATCGCCCACAAGCTCTGGCCCAACGCCGGCCTACCCGGCGAGCTCAGCCAGATCCTCCCCACTCCGGCCCACTTCGACCAGGCCGCCGCCCTCGTCACCGAGGAGATGGTGGGCAAGGCGTTCCCGTGCGGCCCGGATCCGGTCAAGCACATCGCGGCGGTCCGCGCCTATCAGGACGCGGGGATCGACGAGCTCTACGTCGCGCCGGTCGGGCCGCACTACCGCGAGCTGATCGAGCTCTACGCCCGCGAGGTCCTGCCCGCGGTCAAGTAGACGGCCGCCGCGATTCAGAGCGGTGCCGGGGACTACGGTCGACCGGTGAGACGACGGGGCACGGCGGCGGCGGCGTTCGCGGCGGGGGCCACGGGCCTCGTCGGGCTCGCGGTGGCGGTCTGGCCGCACGGCGTACACGGATATGTGAGCGAGTCCGGCGTCCCCGGCACCGCCCGCGCGGATCTCTACCTGCTCAGCATCGTGTTGATCGCGGTCGCGGCGGCGCTGCTCGCGGGCGCCCTGTGGCCGGTCTGCCGCCAGGCCGGTGCGCTGCTGCTCGCAGCGGCACCGGCGATCGGGCTATCCGGCGCGGTGACCTGCACCGACGGGTGCCCGCTGCCGCCCTATGACCCGACGACGGCCCAGGATCTCCTGCACGCGGGCGCGAGCATCGCCGGGGTGGGTTTCTCGGCGCTGGCGATGCTCGCGGTGGCGTGGTGGCCGACCGGCCGGCTGCGCCCGATCGCCCGCGCCGGGGTCGCCGTGGCCTGGCCGGTGCTGGTGGCGACCGCCGCCTGCATGGTCTTCGTCGGCCGCAGCGGCGTGACGGGGGTCCTGGAACGCCTCGGCCTGCTGGCGTGCGTGGCCTGGATGCTCGCGACTGCCGTGGCGATCGCGGTCGACCCGCCCCGGCCAGGCTGACCCGGTCAGTCGTCCAGGACCTTGCGGAAGCGGTGCATCGCCGGCAGGACATACCACAGGCCCAGGTAGAGCACCCCGAGGATGGAGCTGAGCCACACCGCCCAGGTCAGTCCGGCGACCACGTCGACGACGAGCAGGATGGCACCGATGATCGCAAGCATCAGCGCGAAGATGCCGATCTGCGCCAGCCGTGAGCTGACCTGCACGACCTCCTCCTTGAGGCCCTGGCGGAACACGAGCCGGTGGAAGCTCACCGGCGCGATGATCGTCGCGGCCGCCACCGCCGCCGCGACGAGCGCCGCGATGTAGAGCCAGTGCTGCAGGCCGCTCAGCGCGCTGAATCGCGCCGAGAAGGGCAAGGTCAAGAGAAACGCGAACAGGATTTGTACGCCGGTCTGCGCCACCCGCAGTTCCTGCAGGAGTTCGGCGAAGTTGCGGTGGAGGCGCTGCTCGGCGGTCTCACCGGTCTCGGGGTCGGACATGACGCTCCTGAGGGGATGGTGAGGGGACGCCCCCTCGCACGGCGGCGTCCCCTCGGATGGTGGCTATCAGCGGAACTTGCGCTCGAACTCGCCGAACTGCGCGATGGTCGGCACGTCGAACGCGTCGCCTTCCGGCGTGGTGGTCGGTTCCGGTTCTCCGGTACCGCTGTTCACCTGCGCGTCGACCTCGTTCCGGTCGACATCGGTCTCGGCGGGTTCGAGCTGGTCGGACTCCTCCGCGCGGTAGCGGGGATCGGGATGATCCATGGTCTCTCCTCCCTCCGTGCGCGTCCCGGGGGGAGCCGGGGCGCATGGAGGACATACCCCTACGGGGCGGCGGAGAAACGTCGCGGGCCGCGTCCTCCTCGAGAGGAAGGCGCGGCCCGCGACGTGGCAGGTGCTCAGCCGGGCAGGACCCGGTCGACGAACTTGCGGTACTGCTGCACCGCGACACGCAGCTGCTCGGTGTCGCCGCCATCGGCGGACTGCCAGCTGTCGAGCTCCCGCTGACGCTCGGCGAGGGCCGCCGTGAGTGCCCGAACGGCCTCATCGACCAGCTCCTTGGCCTGTCCGGCAGCGCCGCGCGGGTCGTCCACGAAGTGGAGCAGCACCTGCTGCCAGCGCTGACGCAGATCGTCGGCGTTGCCGACGGGGAGGAGCCCGTCGTGCTCGACCGGGGCCGGGGCGGCCTCATCGGTGTCGTCGGCGCCGGTGGCCGCGACCGCTCCCGCGGCGGCGGCCGAGGCGGCGACGGCCGCAGCGGTGGCGTCGACCGCGGCGGACTGCGCCTCGGGCGTGGCCGGCTCCGGCGTCACATCGGCCGCGAAGGCATCGGTGCCGGGGATGACGTCGGCCGGTGTCGCAACGGGCTCGGGGACGACGTCATCGGCGAAGGCCACCGGCTCGGCCGGCGCCTCGTATCCGGTGACGGGCTCGTCCTCGGTGACCGGCGCGTCCACGACGGACTCCGGCTCGGGGGCGGCCCAGGCGTCGACGACATCGGCGGACTCGTCGCCGACCTCGTCGTCCTCATCGGCATCCGCTGCGGGCGTTGCCGCCTCGTCGGCGGGTGCCAGGTCGGACGGGAGGATCTCGGCGTCCGCGACCTCGGGGGAGTCCTCGGCGTCGGCGCCCGTGAACGTCTCGTCGACCGGCGCGAAGGCGTCGACCGGTGTCAGCGGCTCCGCGTCGGGGCCCGGCGCGTCGGTGAACTCCGCCTCCGCGGTCTCGTCGGTGCTGTCGAGACCCGCCTGCACCGGCTGGATGTCGCCGTCGACCGGCTCGGCCGCGTCGTCGAGCTCGTCGTCGGTGACCGCGTCGTCGATCGGCTCGACGCCGGGCTCGTCATCGGCGTCCGCGTCGATCGGCTCGGCGTTCGCGTCGATGGGCTCGGCGTCCAGGTCGGCTGCGCCGTCGATCGGCTCCGCGTCAGTGTCGGCGTCGTCCGCGTCCTCGACGAGGGCGGCCGGAGCGTCCGGGTCGACCGCTTCGGCGTCGATCGCCTCGACGGCCTCGTCCTCGCTGATCTCGTCGTCGGCGAGCTCAGCGGCGTCCTCGGGCTCCGCCGTCTCCGCGGCGTCCTCATCGGACTCCGCGTCGGCCTGGTCGGTCAGCTCGTCGGTCGTGCTGCCGGGCTCGCCGTCCTGCTCCGCGTCGTGCTCGGTGAGGAATCCCTCGTCGAGCGGGTCCTGTGGGGGGATGACCGCGGCCGGGGCGTCGTCGGCGTGGAAGACGGCGTCGCGGTCGTTGAGGAGGGCGGGCTCGCCGTCGATGTAGTCCTGGTCGTGGGGGCGGTGGGCGATGTCATCGGGCATCGTGGGTGACTCCTTCTGCGTGGTGGCCGGTGGTGACGGGGTCCTGGCCGAGCAGCTCGGCGACGAGCTGCCGGTAATCGATGATCGCGTTGCGGAGGTCCTCCGTCGCAGCCTCACCACGTTCGCTGCGCGCGCTGATCTCGTGAGCCTCCCGGTAGGCGGACAGGGTGCGGGAGTGCTCGACGGAGAGGTGTGCGAGCTGGTCGTCGTAGCTGCCGACGGGGTAGCCGATCTCCTGGATCAGCCGGGTGACGAGCTCGTCGGCGTCCTTGACCGACGCCGCGGGCTCCTCGACGAACCTGGCCTGGATCTCCTGCCAGTCGTCGGCGTAGCGGTCACGGGTGTCGGCGTCGAGCTCCTTGAGCGTCAGCTCGGCGTGCCGGCTCACCCGTTCGCGAAGCTCACGCTCCGCGGCGAGCTTGCTGTCGGACTCGGCGACCGCGCGGTCGTACTCCGGGCCGAAGCGTTGGCGTAGTTGGCGCCGGCGGAGCAGGAACCACCCGCCTAGTGCGACGACGGCGAGCACGACGATCAGGACCAACAGTGTCTGGATGGTTGTCATTTCAATCTCCTCTCCGTCGTGGTGATTACCCGGTGGTCTCGGCGTCTAACCGGGATGCCGGCTGCGGGTCGGTGCGGGGCTGGACGATCTGAACGTCGTTCGGCTCCGACCTGGCCTTATTGATCAGTGCCTTCGCGGCGGCGACGAGCGGAATCGCCATCAGCGCACCCATCAGGCCCAGGACGCTGGCACCGACGAGACCGGCCAGGAGCACCGCCACGGCGGGCACGTCGACCGCGTTGCGCATGATCCTCGGCGCGATGACGTAGTTCTCGATCTGCTGATACAGGATGAAGAACGCCAACGTCAGCACGGTGGTGAGCCAGCCGTCGGAGGTGGCGGCGGCGACGAGCACGCAGACCGCTGCCCCGATCGTCGCGCCCACGAGCGGGATCATGTCGGCGATCGCGACGATCACGGCGAGCGGCAGTGCGAAGGGCACGCCGAGCGCGAGCAGGGCGGCGAAGGTGACGGCCCCGGCGATCAGCGAGATGACCACGTTGCCGATCATGTAGGCGCCGACCTTGTCGACCACGACGGTAACGCCGCGCTGCACGCTGAGGCGGTTGCGCTCGGGGAAGAGGCGCACGAAGCCGAGCCGGATCCGGGGCAGGTCCAGCAGGAAGTAGATCGTGAGCACCACGACGAGCAGGACCGACAGGACCGCGCCGAGGAACTGCGAGGCGAACCCGGCCGCGTCGTCGGCGAGCAGATCGGGCAGGCTCAACAGGTAGGTCTCGACCTTCTCGGGCAGGCCGAGCCGGACCCGGGCGTCGTGCAGGTAGCCGGGGAAGTCGGAGCCGAGGGCCGTCGCCTCCCGGACCAGCGGGGTCACGACGAAGATGACGAAGGCCGCGACCATCAGCACCAGGATGGTGAGTGTGATCGTGACCGCCCAGGGTCGGCCGATCTTGCGCAGGACGAGCCAGCGGACCAGCGGGTCGAGGCTCACCGCGAGGAACAGCGCGACGAAGACCTGGACCAGGACACCTTGCGTGAGGTAGAGGGCACCGACGACGGCGAGCACCGCGACGACGCCCAGGCTCACGCCCGCCCCACGCCGGAAGAGCTCGGGCAGCGTGGGGCGGGTGTGCGGCTGGGTCATGTCGGTGTGCCGGCGACGATGACGACGATGGGGCAGTTGGCCCGCGCGGAGACCTTGCGGCCGAGCTTGCCCAGGCCGAGGTCGGCGATGGAGCCGTTGCCGTTGTCGCCGAGCACCAACAGGGCCGCGTCGGCGGACTCGCGGATGAGTGCCTCGGCACCACCGCTGGGCACGACAGCGGTGGTGACCTGCAGTGCGGGGCAGATCGCCAGGACAGCCGCCTGCGCCTGTGCGACTATCGTCTCACCGGCGGCGATGTGCTCTGGCGGCACCACGAACTCGAATGTAGCCAGATCCCCGACGCTGTCAAGACCATGCACTATCCTCAATGGACGGTCTTCGCGCTCGGCGGCGCGAGCGGCCCAGCGGACCGCGAGATCCGAGGCTGCCGATCCATCGACGCCTACAATTACAGGTGCGTTCGGGCCCTTCTCCATGGGCCCGGTGTTACCCGATCAAGGGGTCGGTGAAACTCCGCCCGCGCGAGGCCCGTACGAGGGCAGCTTCACCACGGTGACGAAGAACTCATCGATCTGACGCACGACGTTGATGAATGTTTCGAAGTCGACGGGCTTGGTCACATATGCGTTGGCGTGCAGGCGATAGCTGCGCAGGATGTCCTCCTCGGCCGCCGACGTGGTCAGCACGACCACCGGAATATGGCACAGTTCGGGGTCCTGCTTGATCTCCAGCAGCACCTCGCGACCGTCCCGCCGGGGCAGGTTGAGGTCGAGCAGGATCAGGTCCGGTGTCGTCGCGTCCGCGTACCCGCCCTCCTTGCGGAGATAGGCGAGGGCGTCGACGCCGTCGTTGACGACGTTGAGCCGGTTGCCGACCTTGTGCTCCTCGAACGCCTCGCGCGTCATCAGCACGTCGCCCGGGTCGTCCTCGACGAGGAGCACATCGATCGGGGTGGACTCGCGGGCGAACAGCTGCGTCATACGGTGAGCTCCTTGGCGGACGCGTCCGGCGACGCGTTGGGTAGGTCCTGCTGACCTGGACGGTACTCGGTGGGTGCGCCCGCGAGCGAGGCGAGGTTGGGCTGGACCGGCAGCGTGAAGACGATCGAGGCGCCGGTCGTCACGTCGGTGTCGACCCAGATGCGGCCCTCGTGGTACTCGATGATCTTCTTCGCGATCGCGAGCCCGATGCCCGTACCCGCGTAGGAGTCCTTCGCGTGCAGGCGCTGGAAGATGACGAAGACCTTCTCCGCGTAGGCGGCCTCGATGCCGATGCCGTTGTCGGTGCAGGTGATGCGCCATTCGTCGCCGTGCCGCTCCGCCGAGATGTGCACCTGCGGGGTGACCGCCGGCTTGTGGAACTTGATCGCGTTGCCGATGAGGTTGGTGACGAGCGCGGCGAGCAGCGGCGCCTCGCCCCAGACGGTCGGCAGGCTGTCGGTCGTCACCCGTGCCTCGGTCTTGGCGATCACGTACTCCAGCTGCGCGACGCTGTCGGCGACCACCTGGTCGAGGTCGACCTCGGTGAAGCCCTCCGAGGTGCGCCCGATCCGGGAGAAGGCGAGCAGGTCGTTGATGAGCTGCTGCATCCGCTGCGCACCGTCGACGGCGAAGGCGATGTACTGGTCCGCCTTCTCGTCGATGCTGCCGGCGTAGCGGCGCTGCAGGAGCTGGCAGAAGCTCGCCACCTTGCGCAGCGGCTCCTGCAGGTCGTGCGAGGCGACGTAGGCGAACTGCTCCAGATCGCGGTTGGACCGCGCCAGCTCCGAGGCGCGCAGCTCCAGCTCGGCGTTGAGCCGCTGCATCTGGGCAAGGTCCGCCGCGATCCGCTGCCGCATCGCGTCGACGTCGCGGGCGAGGTACGCGACCTCGGGCGCGCCGTCCATCACGATCGGTTTCTCGTATTCGCCGCTCGCGACCGACCGCACCTGCGCGGCGACCTGGGTCACCGGTCCGGTGACGAGGCGACGGAGGCCGACCAGGGTGATGATCCCGCTGACCAGGACGATCCCGGCCGCGATGAAGAGCAGCACGACGACCCGTTCGCTGCTGTGGCGCGCCTCCGCCGCGAGCGCCTCGCGGTAGACCCGCAGCCCCTCCTGCAGCGTGACGACCGCCGCACGGATGGCGTCGAAGCGCTGCCTGGCGGCGTCGTTGACCAGTGCCCGGGCGCCGGCCAGGTCGCCGCGGCCACCGGCGGCGATCACGGGGGCCGCGACGGCCGTCCGCCAGGACTCGGTCCGGGTGGTCACCTCGCGGAGCTGGTCACGCAGGTCCGGCCGGTCCGTGAGGGCCGCCTCGATCTGGCCGGTGAGCTCCTTCGCCGCCACGATCCCGTCACGGTAGGGCTGGAGGTCGTCGGCGGCGCCGCTGACGGCGTACCCCCGGATGCCTGTCTCCTGATCGACGACCTTGGTCATGAGCTGCTCGGACGTGGTGCGGACCGGGCCGATCCGGTTGAGTGCGGCGTCGACCGCCTCGCGGCTCTTGCTCGCCTCGACCGCGGTGGCGACGGCGATCGCCGTGAGCAGGAGCGTCGTCGCGAGGGTGAGCATGGTGACCCGGGCGCCTAGGGTCAGCCTGGAGGTGTTCATCGTGCTCAACCTTTCACACGGGCGGAGACGAGCAGCATCGCGATGTCGTCGGCGAGCGCGCCCCCGTTGAGCTGTTCGGCCCGCCGGGCCAGGTGGGCGGGGAGCTGCGCCGGCTCCGGCAGCCCGGGGCTGGTGAGCATCCGGCAGAGCCCCTTGACGCCCAGGCGCTCGGCGCCCGAGTAGCCCTCGATCAGCCCGTCGGTGTAGATGAGCAGTTGCCAGTCGTCAGCGGTCAGGTCGATGACCGTGTGGATGTCGGGCGAGCCGCTCACGACGCCGAGCACCGGCCGTCCCGATCTCCCGACGGTCGCCGCCGTGCCGCCCGTGATGAGCACCGGCGCGGGGTGCCCGGCGAGCCGGACGGTCGCGCTGCGCGCCTCCAGGTCGATCGTCACCATCGCGGCCGTGGCGAAGATCTCGGGCTTGCGCCGCTCGCTCTCGAGCACCTGCTCGAGGGTTCCGAAGATCTTCTCATCGGGTACGCCGGCCAGCACCAGCGCGCGCCAGGCGACCCGCAGCTCCACCCCGAGCGCGGCCTCGTCGACCCGGTGCCCGGCGACGTCGCCGACGATGAGGTGGACCCGTCCCGGTGAGGCCTGGACCGCGTCGTAGAAGTCGCCGCCCAGGACCCCGTCGCGGCCGGCCCGGTAGAACGGGACGATGTCGAGCGAAGCCCCGGTGGCGAGGGGCTGGGGCAGCAGGCCCCGTTCGAGGCGGGCGGACTCGGCGTGGCGGAGCTCCGCCTCCTGCAGTCGCATCGCGTCGGCGTCGGCCCGCTTGCGCTCCACGGCGTAGCGCACGGCGCGGGCCAGGACCAGACCGCTGACCTGGCTCTTGAGCAGGTAGTCCTGCGCGCCCCGGCCGACGGCGGCGACGGCGAGGTGCTCGTCCTCCAGCCCGGTGAGCACGCAGACCGGCAGGTCGCAGACCTCCAGGAGCTTTTCGAGGGCGGCGAGCCCGTGCGCGTCGGGCAGCCCGAGGTCCAGCAGCACGCAGTCGGCGTCCGCGACCATGGTGCGTGCCTGCGCGATGCTGTTCGCCACGGCGACGTCGATGGCGGCGGAGGCCTCGTCGAGAAGTTCGGTGACGAGGAAGGCGTCGCTGGGGTCGTCCTCCACGAGCAGCAGCCGCAGCCTCTTCACGGCGACGGCTGTCGGCCGGGGCGGCGGCTCGACGAGGGGTGTCGGCCAGGTCATGCGGTGGACCTCCGTGGGGGTGTACGCAGGAGCGAAGGGCTGCGCAGCCAGAGTCTTCCCTGCACCGCCCGCCTACGCAAACGTTGTTCATGAGGTAAGGCGTACCCTGTGTTTACTCGACGGTGGCACGCATAGTCAGCCCACACTGTGGGCAAACCTGTGACATGGCCGTTCGTTGTGCAAATGCAACGGCCCGCGTAAGTCACGCGGGCCGGTTCCGTCGCGAGATCGCTCAGGGGAGATACGTGTCTGACCGCGACTACGGTGCCGAGACGGCCGCTAACCGGGGTGAGGTCATGCACGCAGACCAGCGCACGGAAAGTCCCTGGGCGGTGCTGGTGGGCACCGACCCGGTCGCGGTCGTGCAGGTGGGCGGGGCGATCCAGAGGGGTCAGAGCGCGCGCCTGTGCCAGCAGATCGTGGAGGTCGTCGGTGCGCAGTCCGGTGGGGCTGTGCTCGATCTCACGGAGCTGACGCATACCCCGCAGGCACCGCCGGAGGCGCTCGCGCCGCTGCCGGGCCTGTTCCGCGCCTTCGCCGGCCGGGTGGTCGCCATCTGCGGCAGGCCGTCCTGGCTGCGCCCGCCGAGGCTGCCGGGCTTCCGCGATCAGGCCGAGGCGACCCGCCACGTGCTCGCCGCGGATGAGCCGCTGCAGTTGAAGGTGAGCTTCGAGCGGGTGCTCGAGGCGTCGTCGGCGGGCAGGCAGCTCGTCACCGACGCGTGCGAGGAGTGGGACCTGCCGTCGGCACTCACCGGGCCCGCTCAGCTCGTCGTCACCGAGCTCGTCAACAACGCGATCCTGCACGCGGGGACAAGCCTGTCGCTAACTGTGACTCAGCTCACAGATTCGCTGCACATCGCGGTGCACGACGGCAGCACCGTCCTGCCGGCGGTCCGCCGTCCAGCGGCCGGACCGCTTCCTTCCGCAGGTCGAGGGCTTACGCTGATAGAAGCGTTCGCTTCCGCGTGGGGTGCGACCGGGTTGGCCGATGGCAAGATCGTCTGGGCGGAGCTCCAATTCTCCCGATGAAATTTCCCAAGCCATAGGTTTAGCCCATCCGCGGGACGGGTAGTCACCCGGCACGAGGCGCCCACGGCGCCTCGTGCACGATCCGACCAGCGGTTGCAGGAGGTGGCACGGTGAGTACACAGACTGGGCATGCGGTGGGGACAGAGGCCGTGACGGTGGAGCCTGCGGTGTCGAGCGGCGCGACCGCCGGACACCCGCTCCAGACCGCCTTCGCCCGCGACGAACACGTCGAGATCTCGCTCCTGACGCTCCTGTCGACCCTCCCGGCGGGCCACCCGGAGCGCCTCGACATCCGCAACCGGCTGATCATGCTCTACGCGCCGCTCGCGAAGCACTTCGCCCGGCGGATGTGCCACAGCGAGGAGTCGCTGGAGGACATCCAGCAGGTCGCGATGATCGGGCTGATCAAGGCGGTCGACGGCTTCGACCTGCAGCGCGGGGTCGCCTTCACGGCGTACGCGTCGCCGACGATCATCGGTGAGATCAAGCGCTACTTCCGCGACAAGGGCTGGAGCCTGCGGGTCCCGCGCCGGCTCAAGGAGCTCAAGTCCGAGATCGCCAAGGCGCTGGAGGTGCTGTCGCAGCGCGACGGCGTCCGCCCCGGCGTGCCGGAGCTCGCCGAATACCTCGGCGCCTCCCAGGAGGACGTCGCGATCGGCCTGGAGCTCGGCACCGCGCAGCGGGCCATCTCCCTGCAGACCGTGATCGGCTCCGCCGCCGGCCAGCCGATCGAGCTCGGCGAGCTGCTCGGCGGCGACGACCCGGCGCTGGACTCGGTGGAGAGCCGGATGCTGCTGCGCGACGCGCTCGCCAAGCTGGGCGACCGCGAGCGGAAGATGATCGCGCTGCGGTTCCTCGACAACCGCACCCAGACGGAGATCGCCGAGACGTTGGGCATCTCACAGATGCACGTGTCGCGCCTGCTCACCAAGGCGCTGGCCAAGCTGCGGACCGAGTTGGAGCACAGCGCATAACCAGACTGTGTGGCACGAACGCCACAGGACGCCGGTGCCGTGAGGGCACCGGCGTCCTTTACGCATCCCCTCGCGTAGGATCACAGCGGCCCAAGCGAGGAATGGTCCTGAGCACGGATTGTGAGCCGGAATGTCACTGGTAGTGAATGTCGAGCTACGCGATGAGATCGCCATCGTCGAAGTCGAGGGCGAGCTCGACATCGCCACGGTTCCGCAGGTGGACGCCGCGTTGACGGCGGCGCTGGCGGACAACCGTCCGGCCGTCGTGTTCGACTTCACCAAGCTCTCCTTCTGCGACTCCACCGGGCTGCGCCTGCTGGTGCGGGCGCACCAGGAGCTCGAGGCCCGCAGCGGGGCGATGGCGATCGGCGGTGCCACCGCGATCGTCGCTCAGGTCCTAGAGGTCAGCGGGCTGGCGGAGATCTTCGGCTGCGTACCCACCGTGGAAGCCGCCGTGGCCGCCGTGAGCGCGCCCCGCTAGGGCGACCCGGACATGCGGAAGGGCCCGGCCACCCTTGCGGGTGGCCGGGCCCTTGCGGTTCCTACAGGTCTTCGGGGTAAACCTTGCGGCCGGCCATCGCGTCGCGGACCTTGTCGATCGCGCCCATCGCTGGGTCGACCATCCAGTTCCACGGCGGCCGGGACGGCGTCGACGGGTGCGGGCGGGTCGGGGCGGCCTCGTTGTCCATCGCCACCCGGTTGCCCAGCCGGACCAGCTTCTCCCGGGTCACGTGCTGCTCCAGCTCCGGCAGCATCTGAGCGCCGACCACGTGGGTGTGCCGCTGCAGCCGGGCGTCGAGCCGGGCGAGCAGACTGTCGAACTCCGGTGCCGCGACGTCGGTCGACTCCAGGGCCATCAGCTCCCGCAGGGTCGCCGTGTCCTCGGCGATCTCCGTGTCGGCGAGCGACTTGCCGTTGGGGAGCACCGAACGAGCGGTGGGGTAGAGGTCCTGCTCCTCGGCGGAGAGGTGGCGGCTCAGCGCGGCGGTGAAGATCGTCGCGACCTTGGCCCGGCGCTCCGGCTCGGTCTCCCCGGCCATCAGCTCCACCATCAGCTTGTCGAGCTCGCGGTGCTCCTCGTCGAGCACCTCGACGATGGAACGACCACCGAACTCCTCCGGCGGGTTCAGTGCATCGAGACCAGCGAGCTGTTCTCCGTCGTGGGGCATCATCGGAAATCCTCCATTCGTGAGTCTAGGGCTGACGGGATCATGCCCAGGGGCAAACGGCGCCAAACGCATCGTGAAGACGGCCACTTGGGCTTCAGCCGCCCCCGGCCGGGGTAGGAAGAGGACATGACAGACGAAGTCCTGGTCTTCGAGCCGGCACCGATGCTCACCATCACGATCGAACGGCACGGAGAGGTTCCCGAGATCCACCTGCACGCGGGCGGTCAGGGTGTCTGGCAGGCCCGCATGATCTCCACACTCGGCTGCCCGGTCGTGCTCTGCGCGCCGCTGGGCGGTGAGAGCGGGCGCGTGCTGGAGTCGCTGCTCGCATCGGAGGACGTCCGGCTGCGGACGGTCGCGACCGAGGGCACCTCCGTCTCCTACGTGCACGACCGCCGCGACGGCGAGCGCAACGAACTCGCCCGCAGCGGCGCCAGCGCGCTGACCCGCCACGAGATGGACGAGTTCTACGGTCTCGCGCTCGCCGAGGGGCTGAGCGCGCCGGTGAGCCTGCTCAGCGGCACCCCCGACCCGGTCATCCTGCCGCCGGATATCTACCGGCGGCTCGCCGGGGATCTGACCCGCAACGGCGGCCGGGTCGTCGTCGACCTCAGCGGCGATTACCTGCGCGAGGCCCTCGCAGGCGGCCTCACCCTCGTCAAGGTCAGCCACGAGGAGCTGATCGCGTCCGGCCGGGCGACCGGCGACAGCGAGGAGGAGCTGGTCGCAGCCCTCTACCAGCTGCACGACGAGGGCGCCGAGGCGGTCGTGGTGAGCCGGGCGGAGCTGCCGGCTCTCGCCTACCTCGACGGCGCCGCATACCGGGTGCTCGCACCGGAGCTGGAACCGGCCGACCATCGCGGTGCCGGCGACTCGATGACGGCGGGCGCGGTGGCGGTGCTGGCCCGCGGCGGCGACCTCGCCACCGCGGTGCGTACCGGAGCCGCCGCCGGTGCGGTCAACGTGACCAGGCACGGGCTCGGCACCGGCGAGGCCGAGGTGATCGCCCAGGTGCTGGAGCGGGTCACCCTGGAACGGATCACCGCGCTGGCACGAGGAGTGACGAGCGAAGCGAGGAGCCCCGCAGGGCGCGCCGAAGATGCCGCGCTGGCACGAGGAGTGACGAGCGAAGCGAGGAGCCCCGCAGGGCGCGCCGAAGATGCCGCGCTGGCACGAGGAGTGACGAGCGAAGCGAGGAGCCCCGCAGGGCGCGCCGAAGATGCCGCGCTGGCACGAGGAGTGACGAGCGAAGCGAGGAGCCCCGCAGGGCGCGCCGAAGATGCCGCGCTGGCACGAGGAGTGACGAGCGAAGCGAGGAGCCCCGCAGGGCGCGCCGAAGATGCCGCGCTGGCACGAGGAGTGACGAGCGAAGCGAGGAGCCCCGCAGGGCGCGCCGAGGACAGCGTCGGCACCCCTCGTGAAGTGAGTCCGCAGCAGCTCGCCGACGATCTGAAGGTGCAGCCGTGACCCGGGTCCTCATCACCAACGACGACGGCATCGACTCGCCGGGCCTGCACGCCCTGGCCCGGATGGCCGCCGCGCAGGGCTTCGACGTGGTCGTCGCGGCCCCGGCGTCCGACACCAGCGGCGCCAGCGCGTCGCTCACCGCGGTCCAGGAGTCCGGGCGCATCGTCACCACCCGCCGCGAGCTCCCGGACCTGCCCGACATCGCCGGGTACGCCGTATCGGCCTCACCGGCGCTCATCGCGCTGATCGCCACCCGGGGTGCCTTCGGTCCGCCCCCGGATCTCGTCCTGTCCGGCATCAACCGGGGCGGCAACATCGGCCACGCCGTGCTGCACTCCGGCACGGTCGGCGCCGCCCTCACCGCGAGCGCGCAGGGCTGCCCGGCGCTCGCCGTCTCGCTCGCGTCGGAGTGGGCTGCCGACGGCACCGAGTCGCACTGGGAGAGCGCCGCCACCGTCGCCGCCGGGCTGCTCGCCGAGGCCCTCGCCGCCCCGCCGGGGGTGGTCCTCAACGTCAACGTGCCGGACCTGCCTTTCGACAAGGTCGGCGGGGTGCGCCGGGCCACCCTGGCGGCCTTCGGGATGGTGCAGACGAGCGTGGAGGCGGGTGACGGCTTCGTGCGGATGACGATCGCCGAAGCGAAGGAGACCCCTGTTCCGGGGACCGACGCGGCGGCGCTCGCCGACGGCTACGCCTGCGTCACACCGTTGCGCGCGATCACGGAGGCGTGAACGGTCGAAGGGGCGGACCGGATGACCGGTCCGCCCCTTCGCTCATGCGTCTATATCTGCGCCGGAGGGTTCACTTCCGGCGTACCCCCTGGGCTGGGGCTGGGTAGTTCGGCGGGCTGCGTGTTGTGCGGACGGCGCTCGCGCTCGTCCTCCTCGGTCGGGTAGTCGCGGTTCAACGGGTCTGGCAGCTCCGCCGGATCGCGTGGCTCCAGGGGAGCGGGTCGCTTCAGCGGCGGGCGAGGCTTGGGCCTCTCCTGGTCGTTCATGATCGAACCTCCTGGTCACCGACACGGCAGGGGCGGCCCGAGCGGGCCGCCCCTGACTGGCTGGATCCTAGCGGCCCATGACGTCTTTCGCCGCGTCCTTGACCTTCTCGCCAGCCTGCTTCGCCGAGGCACCGGCCTGATCGAGCTTGCCCTCGGCCTCGAGACGGTCGTTGTCCGTCGCGTCGCCGAGAGCCTCCTTGGCCTTACCCTTAACATCCTGCGCGGTGTTGGCGATCTTGTCCTGGATACCCATGACATGCTCCTTTCGGCCTTAACAGCTACCTTCGATGCCTTACCCGGGGCTCCCACCAGCCAAACCAGGTTTTGTCTCCGCCCCGACCGGGTAGACAGACAGGTATGACATATGCGACGAACACCACCTTCGAGGCGCCCCCGGAGATCGTCTTCGACGCGCTCACCGACCCGATCGGCATGGCCCGGTGGCTGCCCGACGACGTCTCCCGCAACCCGGTCGGCACCGGGCGGATGCAGGTGGCTCAGGCCGCCGGGGAACCCGCGGCGATCGGTCCGGCGGAGGTGGGCATGACCTATCTGCCGGCACCGGAGCGGGCCTGGGTCGCGGCGGTCGTGATCGCGCCGCTGCCCGCGGGCGGCACCAGTCTGGAGGTCACGGTCGAGCCCGCCGGGGAGAAGGCCTCGTCACTCGTGGAGGCGGCCCTGACCGGTCTGCACCGCGAGATCGGCGAACGATTCACCACCGGATGATCGATCAAGCGTT
Organism: Allocatelliglobosispora scoriae; assembly: GCF_014204945.1. Taxonomy (NCBI): domain Bacteria; kingdom Bacillati; phylum Actinomycetota; class Actinomycetes; order Micromonosporales; family Micromonosporaceae; genus Allocatelliglobosispora; species Allocatelliglobosispora scoriae. Next base: position 1,131,435 of record NZ_JACHMN010000001.1, on the reverse strand, counting down.
TGCGGTGCCCCGGCGGCGGGTAACGGCCGTAGCAGAACACCTTAAGCCCACGACACATCACTGGAGGATCCAATGATGATCACTCGCCGACAGGACGCCGACGTACGCCGGGCCTGGGATGAGCTCGTGGCGACGCTCACCTCGGCTAAGGAGACCACCGTCGATCAGGCCAAGGGCCTGTTCAACGATGCTCAGGACACCGTCTCCGACACGCGTCGGGTGGCGAGCCGCAGGCTGCACAACGCAGCCGGTGCGCTCGCCGGACGGCCCACCCCGCCGAGGTGGGGGCTCATCGCGGTGGCCGGAGTGGTGGGGGTGGCGGTTGGCGCGGCGGCGATCGTCGCGGCCGCCAACCTGCTGACCCGCTCCCGCAAGGCTGTGGAGATCGAGGAGCAGATCCTCGGTGCCGATGAGATCCTCTCCCCGGCCGAGCGCGACCGGATCATCTCCTCTCCCAAGAGGTAGATCCACCGCAGGTCCGCGCCCCGGTCACCGCACCACCGGTGACCGGGGCGCAACCATGTCATGATCGCCCCATCTTTGGCGAAAACGGTGCGATCAAGGGTCATGATCAGGCCAACTTCGCCAAAGATGGCCTGATCTTGGGAGGGAAGCTCGTGCGCGAGTGGGCCCGTGCCCTCGTGCGCGTCGCGGAGTGGGTTGCCCTCGCCTGCGCGGACGGATGGGACCAACTCTTGAAGAGTTGGTCCCAGACAGGAGCAACTCTTCAAGAGTTGCGGCGATCTTGAGCGGCGGACAAGCGCGACGCGCCGGACTGGTGTGGGTCAGGCGGCGGCTCGGTGGTGGCGGTAGCGCTCCTCGGACCGGGCCAGCTCGGCGGGGCCGGTTCTGGTGTAGAGGCCGGCGCAGACGAGGAACATGCCCAGGACCATCCCGACGGCGGCCGCGCCGACGGTGAAGTTGAGCTTGTTGGCACCGCTGTTCACCATCGCGAGCTGCATCAGCGACCCGATGACCATGACCCCGCCGCCGCCGAGCGAGACCAGGTGGACGAGGTTGCCGCCGAGGATCGACGCGACGAGGACCGCGCCGCCCACGATGACCGTCAGGAGGCCGAAGGCCAGGTTGGTGTGCAGGCCGAAGACGGTGACGTCACCCCGGTCGAAGAACGGATCGCCCCAGGCCCGGATCAGGCTCAGCACCCCGAAGACGAGGACCGCGAGGCCGATCAGGGCGGCGAGCACCCGGTAGGCGCCGCGGAGCGGATGGTTGACGGGCATATGCGACATGGCGCACCTCCACCGTGCTCTACCGCACCGGGTTGCCGGTCGGCCAGGTCATCGGAGTCTCGGTGGGGGCGTGGTCGTAGGCCGCGGAGATGTTCTGCGCGACCTGCTGCGGACTGATCCGGGCGGCGACCGCCGCGAGCTCGATCTTCACCGCCGTGATGCTGTCCGGATTGCCGTGATCGTCGTCGGGGTTGCCGTTACCGCAGCTCACACACATGATCAGACTCCTCTCCTCCACCTCAGTGTGACGGTCGCCGAGGAGGACCGGGGGAGAAGGGGACAAATCGGCGGTCAGGGCTTCTGGCCGACCCCGCCGTAACCGGAGTAGACCGGCGGTGCGATGGCGGACTCGGCCTCGTCGGGGCGCCAGATCTCCATCGGCACGAGACCGGGCTCGACCAGGGGGAAGTCGGCGAAGAACGCCGCGATCTCGGCGTGCGAGCGGAACGCCATCGGGCTGCCGCTGCGGGCGTAGAGCCCGGCGATCCGGTCGGCCTCGTCGGCGAGCCCGTCCCGGCTGGCGTGGGAGAGCGCGAGGTAGCTGCCGGAGGCCACCGTCTGCAGGATCTCGTCGATGATCGCCATCGGGCCGATGCCGTCGGACACGAAGTGCAGGAGGCCGAAGAGCAGGACGGCGACCGGCTCCTTGAAGTCGATCAGGCAGCGCAGGTCCCGGTGCCGGAACACCTGCCGGATCTCTGTGATGTCGCCCTGCACGACGGCGGCACCGGGGTTGCCGACGAGCATCACCCGGCTGTAGAGCACGGCCATCTCGTCGTGGTCCACATAGACCACCCGCGCGCCCGGGTCGATCGACTGGACGATCTGGTGCACGTTGCCGACGGTCGGCAGGCCCGAACCGAGGTCGACGAACTGCCGGATCCCGGCGTCGCTGAGGAAGCGCACCACACGGCCGAGGAAGGCGCGGTTGAGGCGGGCGACCTCCGGCAGGGCCGGATAGGTGGCGATGACCCGCTGCGCCATCTCCCGGTCGGCCGGGTAGTTGTGGCTGCCGCCGAGGTAGTAGTCGTACATCCGGGCGACGTTCGGCCGGTCTGTCGCCAGCCCGTCGGGGGCCCCGTCGTCCCAGGTCTGCACGCGCTCATCCTGCGGCTGCCGACGAGCAAAGTCAACGAGCCGGACGGGTGATACGTCTGGTTTCACGCCACGAACTGGTTCTGCACGAAACTGATGATCATCGCTCCCTGGAGCATCAGCGCACAGAAGACATAGACCCGGTGGAGGTGTGGATTGCGGCCCATCCGCCCGAGCACCATGAAGGCCGGAATGCACTCCAGCACGTAGCGCCACAGTGAGCTGAGCGGGTAATAGGTCGCCAGTGGATGGGTCAGCGGCAGCAGCACCACCATCGTCGCGAAGATCACCAGGTAGGCGTACTCATGGCCGAGCTTCCAGGGGCCGACCAGCGCGAGCACCAGCAGCGTGAGCGTCACCACCGCGGCGGTCAGGTTGGCGATGTTGCGGATGTCGTCGGGGTGCAGGTACGAGTTGGTCGAGCCGAGCATCTCGAAGATCTTCCCCGCGGTCGTCCACGGCCACTCGAACTCGGCCCGCGACCAGGCCTCCTGCGCCTTGAGGAAGGCCGTCGGATTCCCCAGCTCCGCCGCGCAATAGGCCATATAAGCAAACAACCCGCCGGGTACGAGCACCGCCGCCAGCACGTTCCACCGGATCCGGCGCCAGGAGAACCCGGCCTGGCGGAGGTACTCGTAGGCGAAGGCGAGCCCGAGCAGCACCCCGGCGAGCCGGGTGGCGCTCGCGAAGCCGGCGAGCAGCCCCGCCCACCACCACTGCCCGCGCCGCATGCAGTAGAGCGACCCGGCCGCCAGCGCGATGAACAGCGACTCGTTGTAGGCGGCCAGCAGGTAGAAGGCGGTCGGGAAGGCCATCAGGTAGAACACGGTCCGCCGGGCGTCGTCCTCGCCGAGGGCGCCGACGGTCAGCCGGTGGATCACGGTGAGCGCGGCGATCGTCGCCAGCGACGAGACGAGCAGCGCCGCCACGATCGTGTTGTCGGGCACGAGGGGGGCGATGCCGCGTACCAGCATGGGGTAGAGCGGGAAGAACGCGGCCGCGCGGTCGTCGGCGTGGTAGCCGACGTCGGCGATGAGCAGGTACCACGTCGTGTCCCAGCGGTGCCACAGGTCGAAGAAGGAGCTGACCGACGTGGACGGGTCGCCGGCCTTGGCCGGGAGGTCCTGATAGGGCAGCCAGGAGACCGCCGAGAGCAGGACGCAGGCGGCGAAGGCCGCGGCCCAGGTCGAGACGCCGGTGATGAGGGAGGGGCGCCACTGCAGCCAGGCTCCGGCCTCGGCGGGGGCGGGCTCGGCGGAGGCGGGCTCGGGAGCGCTCAGGGTGGGTTCGGCCACCGGGGGAGTATGCCAGCCCGGACTCGAATTAGGGGGAGTATCCCGGTCCATGGCGGGGTATCAGAGGGGTGGGCCGCCATCCGTCGCGCCCGAGAGGAGCAAAGACCATGGGTATCGGTGCCAGTGTATTTCTGCTAGCCCTGGGCGCGATCTTCACGTTCGCCCTGGACGTCAAGGTGGGCTGGCTTGACCTGGACGCTGTCGGCTGGATCCTGATGGCCGCCGGGGCGTTCGGTCTCGTCTTCACCCTGATGCTGATCAACCGCCGTCGCAGCACGGCGGTCGTGACCCGCGACCCCGCCACGGTCACCCACGTCGAGGAGCGCACGGACATCCCCACCGAGCTCCGCTGACCCCCGTTACGTTGTGCAGCAAAGCGTGCCCTAGACCGCGGTCTAGGGCACGCTTTGCTGCACAACGTAACGGCTCAGACGGGGATCTGGGCGCCGCGGATCGCGGCCGACGCGTCCGAGCAGAGGAACCGGATCGTCTCGGCGATCTGCGCCGGAGCCGTCCAGCCGGTCCGGTCCGCGTGCGGCATCTCCGCCCGGTTGGCCGGGGTGTCGATGATCCCCGGCAGGATCGTGTTGACCCGCACGTGCTGGGAGGCGTATTCGGCGTGCAACGCCGCCGCGAGCCCGAGCAGAGCGGTCTTCGAGGTGATGTAGCCCGACGCGCCGGGGAAGGGTCGCAGCGCCGACTGGGCCGAGACGCAGACGATCGACCCGCCGCCGTTGTCGATCAGCACCGGCAGCGCCGCCTGGCAGACCAGGTACGCCGGGCGCAGGTTGATCCGCAGCAGCCGCTCGAACTCCTCGATCGGCGTCTCGTGCAGCCGCCCGCCCATCGCGAAGCCGCCCACGAGGTTGACGACCGCCCGTAGCGGCGACGCGCCGTGCCCGCTCGCCGCCGCGACGCAGGCCTGCACCGCGTGCGGATCGAAGAGGTCCGCTTCGATCGTGGTGAGTTTGTCGTCCTCGGGCAGCCGCTTCAGCTCCGCCGCCGACCGGTAGGGCACGACGACCCGCCAGTCGTCGGCGAGCAGTCCCGCCGTCACCGCCGAGCCCAATCCGCCGGTCCCGCCGGTCACCAGAACAGTCCGTCCCACGCGGGCCAGCCTAGAACCACGCCAGGCGCGCCGGACGGGATCATCATCCGGCGCGCCGAGGCTCGTCTGTCAGCGCGGCGAGGGGTCGCGCTTGAACAGAGCCCGCGCCCACACGTAGCCGCCGAGCGCGATCGCCGCGCACCACCCCGCCGCGATGATCGCGTTGTTCCCCACCGGCGCCCCCGCCAGCAGCGCCCGCAGCGTCTCGATCATCGAGGTGAAGGGCTGGTACTCGGCGAACTGCCGCAGCCCGGCCGGCATCGACTCGGTCGGCACGAAGGCGCTGCCGAAGAACGGGAGCAGCAGCAGCGGCATCGGCAGGTTGCTCGCCGTCTCCACGCTCTTGGACACCAGGCCCAGGGCCACGCAGAGCCAGGTCATGGCGAAGGCGATCATCGCGAGTACGCCGACCACGCCCGCCCATCCCAGCAGGTCGGCGTCGGGCCGGAACCCGATCAGCACCGACACCCCGGCGACGATCGCCACGCAGAGCATGCCCTGCGCCATGCTGCCCAGCACGTGCCCGGTGAGCACGGAGGAGCGGGCGATCGCCATGGTGCGGAAGCGGGCGACGATGCCCTCGGTCATGTCCATCGCCACCGAGATGGCGGTGCCCTGTGCCGCGCTCGCCAGGGTCATCAGCAGGATCCCGGGCACCACGTAGTTGAGGTAGTCGGACCGGCTGCCCGATCCGCCGCCGAGCCCCGCTCCCATCGTGCCGCCGAGGACGTAGACGAAGAGCAGCAGGAAGACGATCGGCATCCCCGCGAGCATGAGGGTGAGCGACGGGTAGCGCTTCATGTGCCGCAGGTTGCGCCGGAACATCGTCGACGAGTCGCGGACGGCCATCGTGAGTGTGCTCATCGCAGTGCTTCCTCAGCTTCCTTCTGGGGCTGGCCGGTGAGGGCCATGAAGACGTCATCGAGATCGGGGGAGTGGGTGGCGAGGGACGCGACCTCGACCGACGCGCCGTCGAGCCGGTCGAGCAGGGCCCGCAGCGGGCCGACCCCGCCGTCGTGGGGGACCTGGAGGGTCAGCTCGCCGCCGGTGCGGGCGGTGTCGCCGAGGGCGAGTGCCGCCGCCGCGAGGGCTGTCTCGTCGGCGAAGTGCAGGCTGATGTGCCCGCCGGGGATCTGCCGCTTGAGCTCGGCCGGCGTGCCCTGCGCGACGAGCTTCCCGTGGTCGAGCACGGCGATCCGGTCGGCGAGGACATCGGCCTCCTGCAGGTACTGCGTGGTGAGGAAGATCGTCACCCCGCTCGCGGCGAGGTCGCGGATGATCTGCCACATGGTGTGGCGGCTGCGCGGGTCGAGGCCCGTGGTCGGCTCGTCGAGGAAGACGACGCGGGGGTCGCCGACGAGGCTCATCGCCAGGTCCAGCCGGCGGCGCATGCCGCCGGAGTAGACCGAGGCGAGCTTGCGGGCCGCGTCGACCAGGTCGAACTTCTCCAACAATTCGGCGGTACGCCGTCGGCCGGCCGCCCGGTCCAGGTGGTGCAGATCGGCCATGAGCATCAGGTTCTCCTCGCCGCTGAGCAGCCCGTCGACGGCGGAGAACTGTCCGGTGACGCCGATCGCGGCGCGGACCGCGTCGGGTGCCCGGTGCAGGTCGTGGCCGCCGATGGTGGCCGCTCCGCTGTCGGCGCGGATCAAGGTGGAGAGGATCTGCACCGTGGTGGTCTTGCCGGCGCCGTTGGGGCCGAGCATGGCGAAGATGGTGCCCTCGTTGACGTGGAGGTCGATCCCGTCGAGGACCACATGGTCGCCGTAGGACTTGCGCAGACCGGTCGCCGTGATGGCGTACCGAGGGGTGGGTGTCATTGTCGCCTCATTTCATTATTTTTCGAACGTCATGCGGGCGTGCGCCATCACCGGAGCGACCGTGCGCGGTCTCCGGGCAGAGCTGGCGGTTGTTTCTAGCTGCGGCGGATCACGATGTCGCCGAAGCTGGTGCGGGCGCGGATCTCCACGCGCTCGTCCTGCTGTGCCGGTGCGTCCACGGCTGAGAGCCGGTTGTGCACCTTGCCGGCCGACGTGTGCAGGTCGAGCAGGGCGGCGGTGCCCTCGCGGATGCCCACCTCCAGCTGGCCGAGCGAGGTCGTGACCGAGACCGCGCCACGGACGACCTCGCCGATGCGCACGTCGCCGTTGGAGCTGCTGGCGGTGACGTCGGCTCCGGCCCGGTCGACGAGGATGCTGCCGTTGGCGGCCTTCACCCGCAGGTCGCCGGCGACGGTGCCGATCCAGGTGTCGCCGTTGCTGTTCTTGACCACGGCGGTGCTGCCGAGCACCTCGCACCGCACCCGGCCGGATCCGCAGCTGATCTGGGCGTCGCCGTCGACCTGGCGCAGCACGATCGTGCCGATCGAGGTGTTGAGGTCGAGGGTGCCGGTGTGGTCGAGGTGGACATCGCCCGCCGCGGTCTTGACGCGGCAGTCGCCGAACTGCCCGGTGCCGTGGATCGATGCCATCGCGGCGTCGGCCTGCAGGCGGGAGCCGGTCGGCAGGGCGATCGTCACGTCGACGGATCCGGCCTTGCCGAAGAGGCCGAGGGTCCGTTGCTTGGCTGATTTGACGAGGAGGCGGCCGTCGGCGAACTCGACGCGGATGAGCTCCGCCGCGCGGACGTCCGCTTCGACGGCGGCGTTGCTCGGGCGGACCTCGACGACGGTGTCGCCGCGGTCGCTCGCCGTGATGCGGGCGTCGCCGACCGCGAGATCGATCGTGGCCGAGATCGGACCGGGTGTGGTGAATGTGGGCATGGCAGAGTCACCCTCCTGATGGGCGGTTCGACGTCCCTGGTCGGGACGGGTGTCGTGGAAGAAGACGCGGTGCCGGCGAGGCCGGTCAGCGCACCCAGCCGTTGTAGCGGTTGCCGACGCCCGTCCAGGCGCCGGGCGAAGCCGGTTGCGGGGGCTGCACGGCGGTGGTGGCGGCCCGGACGAGCCAGGCGTTGACCGAGAGGCCGTCGCGGGTGGCCGCCTCCTCGATCCGGCCCTTGAGCTGGTCGGAGAGGCGGAAGTTGATGCGCGAGGTCGCGCCGTCGTCGGTCTCCGGCGGCACCGGGGCGGAGCTCTGCGCCGCAGGCCCGGGCTCCCCGGCGAAGGAGGTGTCCGACGGTGGTGGCGTCACGAGGAAGCTGGGCTCGCGCCCGCGCAGGCGGAGCTCGACGGAGCCCGGTGCCAGATCGAGCGTGATCTCGTCGGCTGCTGCGGCGAGGGCGTCGAGCAGTGCCAGTCGGAACGCCGACTCCAGTGGGCCGGTGAGCCGCTCGGCCAGTGCCCGAGCCTCGTCACCACCGAGCTCGGCTGCGTCCGCAAGCTCTCGGCAGACGTTGTCGACATACGGCGTGAGGTTCATGGCACCATCATGGCACCACGATGGCGCCACTGCAAGTAGATTTGGCTCAACGATGGCGTCACACGTGTTGATCAGGGCGGAACCGGGTCGCCGCGCATGGAGGCGGCCGAGTCAGTATGTTGGCTGAGATGAGCAGAACCGATGAGCCGATCCTGACCGGCATCCGTGATGCCGCCGCCGATGCCTCCCCGTCGACGGCGATCGAGGCCGTCACGCGCCACCTCTGCGGCGTCTTCGGCGCGTCGGGGATCTCGTTCCTCACCGCGGACCTGGGCGGCAAAGCTCTGGTCCGAATCGTCGCCACGCCGTCCGGCGAGGTCGAGGAGGCGACGGTCCTGCCCTTCGACGGCGGCCCGAGAGAGCGCGCGCTGCGTACCCAGAAGGTGCTGGTCGGCGACGGTCCGGCGGGCTGGACCGTCTTCGCGCCCGTCGTGGAGCGCGGCGATGTGATCGGCCTGCTCGAGATCGAGCTTCCGGCGGAGCCGACACCGGAGACCGTCACCGACATCGGTACGGCGGCCGAGGCGATGGCGTTCGTCGTCATCGCCAACCGGCGCCACACCGACATCTTCGAGGCCGGCCAGCGGACCACCCCGGTGACGCTCTCGGCGGAGATCCAGCGGCGGCTGCTCCCGGCCGCGTTCACCTGCGAAGCCGACACCTTCGCCCTCTCCGCCTGGCTGGAGCCCTCCGCCAGCATCGCCGGGGACTCCTTCGACTACAGCCTCATCGGCGACGTGCTGCACTTCAGCGTCACCGACGCGATGGGGCACGGGGTGGAGAGCGCCCTCACCGCGACGCTCTGCGTGGGTAGCCTGCGCAACACGCGCCGCCGCCGCAGGTCCCTGATCGACCAGGCGCACGAGGCGAACGACACCGTCGCGGAGCGCGCGAGCCCGACGGGGAGCTACGTCACCGCGCTACTGGGACGGCTCAACCTGCGGACCGGTGCCTGCGCCCTGCTCAACGCCGGGCACGTGCGACCGCTGCTCGTGCGCGACGGCGAGAGCCGAGAGATCGCGCTGCCGCTGAACTTTCCGCTGGGTATGTTCGTCGAGGCGGAGTTCGAAGCCGGGTCGATCGCCCTGGAGCCGGGTGACCGCCTGGTCCTGCTCACCGATGGCATGCGTGACCGCGATGCCGCAGCCCTCGACATCCCCGCCCACCTGCGGAAACTGGCGGACCGGCACCCGCGTGAGGCGGTCCGGGCGATCGCCGACGCGGTGCTGGACCTCGCCGGTCCCACTCTGGCCGACGACGCCGCCCTGCTGATCCTCGACTGGCGCGGTCCGATTTAGCGTCCGGCCGCGCTCGCCTCGGCTTCGGCGACCGTGTCGTAGACATCGATCGCCTTGTCCACGGCGGTGATCTCGATGACGGTGCGGGTGATCCCGCGAGGGGCCGCCAGGCAGAGCCGACCGCCCAGATTGCGCAGTTGCTTGAAGGTCACGACCAGCATGCCCAGGGCGCTGGAGTCCATGAAGCCCACCCCGCCCAGGTCGACCACGACCTGCCGCGCACCCTCCTCGATCGCCGTCTGCAGGCGCCGCCGCAGCTGGTGGGAGGTGGACAGGTCGAGGTCGCCGGTGACCGCCACGATCGTGCAGTCGTGGCCCTGCTCGGATGAGAGCAGCAACTCCATGAAACATCTCCCCAGTGGGTCCTGTCGGCGGAGTCGGGTCGCTGACCCCTCCGCAGGCCGCACGGTATCAGGATGCACTGACACCGGCGCGACGAGCGGGCCTATCCGATCGACGGCAGACCGGGCGAGGTGTAGGCGCGGCCATCGGCGGCGAGCACGGCGTAGTCGTGGCCGGGGTGCCCGGCCAGCCAACCGATGCCGCGCTCGCCCATCGCGAAGGCGGCGGTCGCGTAGGCGTCGGCGATCCCCAGGTCCGGCCCGAGAACCGTGACGGAGCTCAGCCCGGTGGCGCCGCGGCCCGTGAACGGGTCGATGACGTGGTCGCCCCGCTCGTAAGCCCCGGAGGTGGCGATCGCGGTGTCGTCGACCTCGAGCACCCAGGCGAGCTTCGTCCGCTGGAGCGGGTGCTGCACGCCGATGCGCCACGGCCGTCCGGTCGAGGAGTGCCCGCGTACGCGGATGTCGCCCCCGGCGTTGAGGCAGAAGTTGCCGGCGCCCGCCGCGCTGAGCCGGTCCGCCGCGACCTGCACCGACCAGCCCTTGACGTAGCCGGACGGGTCGAGCGAGCCGGTGGCGTATGCGTCGAACCACCCGCCGGTCTCGTCGCCGAGCCGGACGCACTCGGCCAGGACGTGCCGCAGGTCGGCGGAGATCTCCCGATGATCGAGGGCACCCCGTTGCAGGCGGTTGACCTCGCTGTCGGCCCGATAGGTGCTGAACCGGTCGTCCACCTCGCGCAGCCAGGCGAAGACACCGTCGGCGAGGGCGTGCAGCCGGTCCGCGTCGAACGGGTCGGCGAGGTCGAGGCTCACGGCCGTACCCATCACCTGCTCCACCCGGCGCAGACCGCGACGGCCGATCCCGGCGCTCATGCCGCGAAGTGCGCGGCGTCGAGCGCGGCCTGGAGCGACTCCAGGTAGCCCTCGGTCGTGACGGTCGCCCCGCTGACCCCGTCGATCCGGGTGCCCTGCGCCTCGATCACCTGCTCGCGGAGGATCGGCAGCGCCCGGTTGTTGATCTCGATGTCGCGGCGCTCGCCGGTCGGGGAGACCAGCACCACGACGTCGGTGATGCGGCCGGAGGTGATCTTCACCTGGACCTGGACCGGCCCCCAGCGGGTCTCCACGGCGGTCCCGTTGACCGTCACGCTCTTCGCCGTCGTAGCCGGGGGAGCGGCACTCGTCGAGGACGGCGAGGGCGCCGCCGACGGTGCGTCTCCGCCGCCGACCACACCCTCGGGAGCGGCACCGGCGACCGCCGACGGCGTCGTCGTCCCCGGCCCGGAGGTGCTGGTGCGGTAGCTGAAGAGCAGGACAAGTGCGGCGATGGTCGTCATGATCGCCATGGTGATCCGGCGCATCTGCTCAGCGTCCCTTCATCGAGGAGTCGTCGGGGAGTCATCGGGGCGGCGTCTCACCACGCGAACTCCTCGGCGTGGATGCGCTCGCGCGGCGTACCGGCGGCGAGCAGCGCCTGGCGTACGGGCCGCATCCACGGCACCGGGCCGCAGAGGAACGCGTCGCGTTCGCTCACATCGGGTACGAGGTGGCGCAGCCCCGCGACGTCCGACGCACCGGCGAGGTGCGCCGGGAGGAACGAGGGGAACCGGGTCGGGCGCGGCCCCTCCAGGTAGACCACGTGCAGCGGCTGCCGCTCGGTGAGAGCAGCGATCTCGCCGGCGAAGACCGCGTCGTGGCGGTCCCGGGTCCGGTAGAGCAGGGTGACCGGCCGCCCGGCGATGTCGGGGTCCTCCAGCAGCGCCCGGATCGCGGTGATGCCGATCCCCGCCGCGAACATCACCACCGGGCGCCGGGCGGGCGCGGTCGCCGTCATCGCTCCGTAGGGCCCCTCGATCACGACTCTCGTTCCGGGTCGCAGCGACGCCGCCCGGGCGCTGCCGTCGCCGAGGTCCCTGATGGTGATCCGCAGCCGGTCCCCGTGCGGCGGGGCGGAGAGCGAGTACGGATGCGCCCGGGACCAGCCGGGCCCGTCCAGGAACCGCCACAGGAAGAACTGCCCGGCCCGCACCGGCAGCCGGTGCAGATCGCGACCCCGGAGCTGGACCGAGACCACGCCGGGCGCTTCCCGAACGACGCGCTCCACCACGATCCGGTGCCGCAGCGACCGCCACACCGGCAGGCCGAGGCGGAACACGAGCACGCCGCCGAGGGCCGCCGCGTAGAGGGTCCACCAGTAGGCACGCGCCCACGGTGTGCCCACGAAGTCCGCACCGGTCCAGATCTGGTGCGGCAGCCCCAGCCCGACCCCGAGGTAGGCGTAGAGGTGGACGAGGTGCCACGACTCGTAGCGCAGCCGCCGACGGGCGGCCCGGATCGACGTCGCCACCACGGCGATGATCAGCCCTACCGCAGCCGTGGCGAGCAGCATCCCCGGATAGGTCGTCACCAGGCTCCACGCCTGCGCGACGAGACCCGTGCCGGAGCTGACCGCGTACCCGAGGGTGATCAGCACGATGTGTGCGGCGAGCAGCCAGAATGACGTGAAGCCGAACCACCGGTGTCGACGGGCGAGGGCGTCCTGGCCGTAGGACCGCTCCACCCACGGGATCCGCGCCATCAGCAGCACCTGCAGCAGCATCAGGTCGGCGGCGAGCAGGCCGGTGAGGCGGCCCAGCGAGGTCAGCGTGGTGCTGCCGCCGCTGCCGAGCTCCTGGATGCCCCGGTTGCCGACCCACAGCGCGAGGACGACGACGAAGCTCGCCATCGCCGACGAGCCCGCGACATCCGCACACCATCGCTGAGCCCGGCGGGGCTGAGGCGCCCGGTGCCGGACCTGGCCGGGTGTGCTCACGGTGGCGGTCATGCGGCCAGGCTGCCCGGTCTACCTCGGAGCCGTCTGGGAGCGCGCTGAGGTGATCCTCACACCGACTCGGCGCTCCGCCCCGTCACAGGCGGTATCTGCGACGGGGCGGAGCCCTGTGTCAGAGCCGATCGAGGATCTTCTGCAACGCCGAGATCTCGCCGAGCTGCGCCCGCTCGATCGCGACCGCCAGCTGCGTCGCGTCGCTGTTGCGGCCGTCGGCGTGCTCGGCGCGCGCCATCTCGATCGCGCCGAGGTGGTGGTCGATCATCATCTGGGCGAACCGCCGATCGAACGCCGTGCCGGTGGCGGCGGCGAGCGCGGACATGTCGGTCTCCGACATCATGCCGGGCATCGCGGTGCCGCCCATGCCGGGCATGTCGTGCCCGGATGCCGCCGTCGGTCGGCCCCAGGCGGTGAGCCAGCCGGTCATCGTCGCGATCTCCGGGTCCTGCTCCGCCTTGATCTGAGCGGCGAGAGCCTTCAGCTCCGCATCGGACGCCCTGGTGGCGGCGAGGTCGGCCATCGCCACTGCCTGCCGGTGGTGGGGGATCATCGCCTGGGCGAACCGGACATCCGCGTCGTTGAACGCGGCTCCGGCGGGTGCGCTCGTCGGCGCCCCGTGATCCATGCCCTTCATCTCGGTGCCGCAGGCGGCGATCCCGAGCGTGGCGAGCAGCGCGGTGCCGGTGAGCAGGGTACGGCGTACCCCGGTGGGAGCTTTCATGGTTCGGTGCCTTTCGGAGTGTCTGCGGTGGGGGACATGCGCCGTCGGCCTGCCGCGACGGGTCGCGACCGGCGGGGGATGCCCTATATGCGCAGCACGGAAAGGTTGGCGAGACGGAGCCCGACGCCGGGTGGGGGCCGGCTCGACGCCGTGGGGTCGGACGGCCCGGCGTGGACGTCGTGGCCGGTGGCGGGGCCGGTCACCGGGTTGGCCGCAGGGGCCGGCGTCCAGCCGCTGCGGACCACGGCGAGGCAGGCCGACGACGGGTCGAAACACAGGCACGGCTCGGTCTCGGCGGCGGGCCCGTCGCCGACGAGGACCGGCACGGTCGGCTGGGCGTGCGCGCCGACGGCCGAAGGGGCGGTGTGATCGGTGTCGGCATGGCCGAGCGTGTGCATCCCGGCGACGCCGACCGTCAGCGCGGCGAGCAGCAACAGGCGGAGCGGGCCTCGACCTGCCACCCTCGCCACCGCCCTTCACGCGTCGTCACCCGGATGCTATCGGGCGCTCGCCACCGGGCACTACGCGTACCTCCACGCAGCGTCAGCCTAAGATCACCCTATGAGCGGATTCTTCCTGCCGGACCTGATCGCACCCCGGCGCGTCATCGGGACCCGCGAGTTCGATTTCGCCCGCCACATCGCCGTGATGGCCGTGATAAACCGCACCCCGGACTCGTTCTACGACCAGGGCGCCACCTACGCGCTGGAGAAGGCGGTCGAGGCCGTCGACGCGGCGGTCGCCGACGGTGCGGACCTCGTCGACATCGGCGGGGTCAAGTTCTCGCCCAACGACGGCGAGCTGCCCGCGTCCGAGGAGCTCGACCGGGTCATGCCGTTGATCGAGGCCGCGATGGCGGCGCACCCCGATCTGGTGATCAGCGTCGACACGTTCCGCTACGAGGTGGCGCACGCGGCGCTGGAGGCGGGTGCGAGCATCGTCAACGACACCACCGGACTGCACGATCCGCGCCTGGCGGACCTGGTGGCGCAGCGGCCGCGTACCCAGCTGATCATCACGCACAGCCTGGCCCAGCCGCGGACGCACTACCCGCGGCCGACCTACGCCGATGTCGCGGGCGACATCGCCGCGCTGCTGCGGGCCCGCGTGGAGGTAGCGCTGGCCCGGGGGGTACGCCCGGAGCAGATCATCATCGACCCCGGCCACGACCTGAACAAGAACACGTTCCACACGCTGGAGCTGACCCGGCGGATGGCCGAGATCACCGAGATCGGCTACCCCACGCTGGCGGCGGTCTCCAATAAGGACTTCGTCGGCGAGACCCTCGACCGGCCCCGGGGCGAACGCCTCTCCGGCAGCCTCGCCGCCATGGTGGCCTGCGCGTTCCTGGGTGCCCGGATCGTGCGGATGCACAACGTCAGGGAGTCGGTCGACGCGATCCGGATGACCGAGTCGATCCTGGGCTGGCGCCCGCCGTCCTATACGACGCATAACCTGTAGCCCATGCGGATGCTGCTGCCGGAGCCCGGCGCCCACGACCTCGACGAGGCGGCTCTCGTCGGCGCCTGCGCGCCCGACGACCGCCAGACCCCCCGGATCCGGGTCAACTTCATCGCCGCGCTCGACGGCGCCGTCACGCTCGACGGCCGCTCCGGCGCCCTCGGCAACGCCACCGACCAGGAGATGATGGCCCGGCTGCGGCTGCACGCCGATGTCGTGCTGGTCGGCGCGGGCACGATCCGCGCCGAGGGTTACGGCCCCATCGAGCTGGCCGAGGCGGCTCAGGCCTGGCGGGTGGCCCGGGGGCTCGCTCCCAACCCGCGCATGGCGGTCCTGACCCGCTCCGGCGACGTGCCCGAGAAGGTCCTCGCCGGTGATCCGATCGTGCTGACCGACTCGGCCAAGGCCAAGGCGGAGCTGGCCGCGCTCGGCCTGCCGCAGATCCTCTGCGAGGGCGGCCCGCACACCTTCGGCGCGCTCGCCGCCGCCGGAGATGTCGACGAGCTCTTCCTGACGCTGAGCCCGCTGCTCGTCGGTCCCGGCCCGGGCCGGATCATCGCGGGGGAGCGCTTCGACCCGCAGGCGCTGCGGATCCGCCACGCGCTCACCGACGGCGAGCTGCTCTACCTGCGCTACTCGGTCAGGAGCGGCGAGTGACGTCGTTGATGCCGGTCGTCGCGACGCTCGCCTACGTCGTCTCGCCGGATCGGCGGCGGGTGCTGCTCATCCACCGCGACAAGCGGCCCGGCGACATCCACTTCGGCAAGCACCTGGGCCTGGGCGGCCGGGTCGAGCGGGACGAGGACGTGGTCTCCGGCGTCGTCCGCGAGATCGCCGAGGAGTCCGGGCTCGTCGCCCGCGACGTGGTGCTGCGCGGCACCGTCTCCTGGACCGGGTTCGGCAAAGGCGGCCAGGACTGGTTCTGCTTCGTCTTCCGGGTCGACTCCTTCGAGGGCGAGGCCCACGGGGGCAACGACGAGGGCACCCTGGTCTGGACCGGCGTCGACGAGCTCGACTCGGTGCCGATGTGGGAGAGCGACGCGCTGTGGCTGCCGATGGTCTTCGACGACGAGCCGCCGTTCCACGGATACATGCCCTACCGCGACGGCGAGATGGTGAGCTGGAGCTTTTCCCGGGCCTGAAATTGGCGGCTCCGGGCAAAGCAGGTATGACATGTCGCCTGTGCGGGTAGTAAGGAGGCATGGATCAGGTCGGCATGACGGTGGGGGTGGAGGAGGAGTTCCACATCCTCAACCCGGAGACAGGACGGCTGGCGCCCGCGTCACGGCAGATCATGGAGGAGGCACCGGTCGAGGCGGCTGAGCGGGTCAACACCGCCCAGCAGGAGTTCAAGCGCTCGATGATCGAGACGGCCACCCCGATCTGCGAGACGATCGACGAGGTCCGCAGCGCGCTCATCGCGTCGCGCAGCTCGCTCATCTCCTCCGCCGACCGGCTGGGCCTCTGGATCGCCGCCGCCGGCACCGTGCCCGACTCGGGCATCTCCAACGCGCCCGTCTACCCCGACGACCGCTACCGCCGCATCTCCGACGAGTACCGCCAGCTCGCCACCGAGCAGCAGGTCTGTGCCTGTCAGGTGCAGGTCGGCGTACCGGACCGGGATCTGGCGATCCGGCTCATCCCGCGCCTGCGGGGCTGGCTCCCCCCGCTGCTCGCGCTCACCGCGGGGTCGCCCTTCTTCCAATCCAACGACACGGGGTACGCCAGCTACCGCTCGATCGTCGTGTCGCGCTGGCCGACGGCGGGCCCGATGCCGGTCTTCAAGGACTACGCCGACTACCGGCTGCGGGTGGACCGCCTGATCGAGGCCGGTGTCATCGGCGACTACGGGATGATCTATTACGACGTGCGCCCGTCGCACCGCTACCCGACGCTGGAGATCCGCATCGCCGACGCGTGCCCGAGCCTGGAGGATGTGGTCCTCGTCAGCGCGCTCGCCCGGGCGCTCGTCGTGACCGCGGCCGCCGAGGAGGCCGCCGGCAAGGCCCCCGCCGCCGTCACCGACGAGCTGGTTCGCGGTGCGACGTGGCGAGCGGCCCGGTCCGGCCTGCGTGGACAGCTCGTCGACCCGGTCGCGGGGGAGTCCGTCTCCGCCCCGGACCTGGTGCGCCGCCTCGTCAAGCACGTCGGTGACGCACTGGACGAGATGGGCGACCGGGACTATGTGGTGGGTGCCGTGGACGCGCTGCTCCGGCGGGGCAGCTCGGCCCAGCGGCAGCGCCGGGCTTTGGGCCAGGGAGCCGGAATGACCGGCGTCGTGGCGGCGGTCGTCGCGGAGACCCGCGAGGGCCTTACATTGTGACTTAAATTGACAACAGTGTTAAGAGAGGCATAACCTTCGATCGATTCCGTGTCCGGCGGGTCGTCCCTCCGTCGCCACGGTCCACCTGCGAAGGGAGCCCTCCCATGACCGTCCCTCTGCGCCGTATTCGGCGGCGCGGCCTCGTGATCCTCGCGTCGGCGGCACTCATTGCCGCCGGCACGCTGCTCGGACCCGCCGCCCCCGCCGCCAACGCCGCGATCGGCGGCCTGACCTGGTCCGACGAGTTCAACGCCGCAGCCGGCACCGGTCCCAACAGCGCCAAGTGGAACTTCGACCTCGGCGGTGGCGGTTTCGGCAACAACGAGCTGCAGTACTACACGAACAGGACCCAGAACGTCGCCCACGACGGCGCGGGCAACCTGGTCATCACCGCCCGCAAGGAGAACCCCGGCGGATACGGCTGCTGGTACGGCAGCTGCACCTACACCTCCGCGCGACTCAAGACCGAAGGCAAGTTCACCCAGGCCTACGGCCGCTTCGAGTCCCGGATGAAGCTGCCCCGCGGTCAGGGCATCTGGCCCGCGTTCTGGATGCTCGGCGACAACATCGGCAGCGTCGGCTGGCCGCAGAGCGGCGAGATCGACATCATGGAGAACGTCGGCTTCGAACCGAACATCGTGCACGGCACCCTGCACGGCCCCGGCTACTCGGGCTGCTGCGGTCTCGGCCAGGCCTACACCAACGGCGCGCCCCTCGCCGACGCGTTCCACACCTACGCGGTCGACTGGGCTCCCGACAGCATCACCTGGTACATCGACGGCATCCAGTACGGCCGCAAGACGCCCGCCGATGCCGGCGGCAACCAGTGGGTCTTCAACCACCCGTTCTTCATGATCCTGAACCTCGCGGTCGGCGGCAACTGGCCGGGCTCGCCCAACGCCAGCACGGTCTTCCCGCAGACGCTGACGGTCGACTACGTCCGCGTCTACTCCTGGACCAGCGGTCCCGGCGGCGGCGGCAAGGCGATCACCGGCCCCGGCGGCAAGTGCATCGATGTCAACGCGGCCGGTACGGCGAACGGCACGAAGATCCAGCTCTGGGGCTGCAACGGCACCAACGCCCAGCAGTGGACGATCGGCAGCGACATCCGTGCCCTGGGCAAGTGCCTCGATGTCGCCAGCGGCGGCACCGCGAACGGCACGAAGGTCCAGCTCTGGGACTGCAACGGCTCGGGGGCGCAGGTCTGGCAACGGACCGGCATCAACGAGCTCTACAACCCGCAGTCGCAGAAGTGTCTGGATGCCACCGGCGGCAGCACCGCCGACGGCACCCAGCTGCAGATCTGGGCCTGCACCGGCGGCGCCGCCCAGAAGTGGTACCCCGCCGCGTAATCCGGTGTGACGATCAGGGGCGCGGCACCGGTTGCCGCGCCCCTGATTTCGTTCGCCATGGGTCCGGCCGCCGCTTACTCTTCGGCGTACCCATCCGAAGGAGATCGTGATGACGGAGACCTTGACCCTCTGGCGGCCGACCGGGCCCGCGGAGCTGGAGCTCGTGCGCGCGTCCGGCTGGACCGCGTGGCCGCCGCGCCTGCCCGAGCAGCCGATCTTCTACCCGGTCCTCAACGAGGAGTACGCGATCAAGATCGCCCGGGACTGGAACGTGCCCGCCTCCGGCGTCGGGTACGTCACCCGCTTCGAGATCAACCTTGAGTTCTCGCGCCGCTACCCCGTGCAGCAGGCTGGCGGGCGCGACATCATCGAGCTCTGGGTGCCCGCCGAGGAGCTCGAGGAGTTCAACCGGCACATCGTCGGGCAGATCTCGGTCGTTCACGAGTTCCGCTGACTGGACGCCTTCCGCCCGGCCCGGCCGGGGGATGCCAGTGCGATGGCAGAACGGCCGGACCGGGGCGGAAGGCGCGGTGAACATCGTTCCCGCGGCAGGTGAACGATGTGTCCGGTCCATGTACGAATCGGGTAAATCCGCTGGCCGGGCCGTTACGGCATGCGTGCCCTTGTGATCGCTTAGAGTCGTCGGTGCACGGGGCTGATCGGGAGGCGGTGAGCGGCGATGCAGGTTGCCGCGTCAATCATGGTCGGCGTCGTCGCCGTCCTGCACATCTACTTCATGGTGCTGGAGATGTTCCTCTGGACGGGGCCGGTGGGGCGCAAGCTCTCCGGCTTCGACGCGGAACTCGCGGCGAGGACCAAGGGGCTCGCGGCGAACCAGGGGCTCTACAACGGGTTCCTCGCGGCCGGGCTGATCTGGGGGCTGGTGGCCGATGACCCGACCGGGTTCCGGGTGCAGGTCTTCTTCCTGCTCTGCGTGATCGTGGCCGGGGTCTACGGTGCTGTCACGGCCAACAAGCGGATCCTCATCGCACAGGCGCTGCCTGCGGCGATCGCGCTCGCGCTGGTGCTGCTCGCCCGCTGACGCGGGAACCGGGGCGGGCCGATCCTGGTAACAGCCCGCCCCGGAGTCTCCTCCCGCGTGTGTCTCTCCGCGGTACAAGTTTGAGACTTAGTTCATATCGCAATTTAGCCTCACTGTAAAGAGACTGTGTGATTCTCCTGCTATCGGATATCGATGAACCGTGTCGTGATCATGAACGGCATTGACTGGATGCCTTATGGGGTCCTGACGACACGGGTGATCCATTTGTCCGATCGGGACATACGCTGACCGGTCAGCCGACATCTATTAGTAACGCTTCCTTCGTATCCTCGCGACGATGACCGAGGACCGCGCCGAACTCGCCGCCACGTTCTTCCTGCCGGTGCCCCACCGACCGGGGGTGGGACGTGACCTTGCGCTGCTGGCGTGCTCGGTCGCTGCCGTCGCCGGGGGCACGGCGCTCTTCTCCGCCCGCGACGGATACCTCGCGGGTGTCTCGTCCCTGCTGCTCGTCGCGGGCGCCGTCGGTTTCTGCTTCACCCTCATGCACACCATCGGCTGGGTCCTGCGCTACCGGGTGGCGGTCCGCCGGTCGCGGCGCCGTCCGACCGGTGTCCAGATGGACCACTGGCTCGCCGCCGGCGTCGAGCAGTCCGTCGAGCGCGCCGCCCGTCGGCTCGGCGCGGCGAGCACCGCCGCCCGCTGCCTCACCGTCGTCGGCGTGCCGGACCTCACCACCGGCCGCAACGACGTCGCCGACGGCCACTTCAGCGTCTACGAGATCCTCGTGGTGCACCTCATCGACGACCGGTGCGTGCTCTACAGCGAGACGTTGGAGATGCGGACCGGGCAGGCGAAGGCGGGCACCGCCACCGAACGGCCGCTCGCACAGATCGAAGCGGTCGGCACGGTGGTCCGACCGCTGCGCCAGCAACTGCGCGCGCCGTCGTCGCTGGGTGCCGCGATGGAGCCCGTCGACTGGCTGCGCGGCGGCGAGGTGACCGGTGTACGCGTGATGCAGTTCCTCTCGGGCGGTCGACCCGTCACCGAGCTCGTCGTCGGGGTGGCCCTGGGCCGCGCCACCGCGCCTGTCGATGTCGGCCCGGAGCCGGTGGACGTGTTCGTCCACCGGCTCAGCGAGGCGATCTACCAGTCGGGCCGCAGCGGCATCCGGCTGGCACCGGCGGCGTCGAGCTTGACGCCGAGCACCTGATGGAGCTGGACCTCGTTGCGCTCGAAGCCGATCCGGGTCCCGGCGAGATAGAGGCGCCAGACCCGGGCCCGGGCCAGGCCGACCTCGGCCACCGCGTCGTCCCAGTTGGCGTCGAGGTTGCGTGACCAGGCCGCCAGCGTCATGGCGTAGTGCTCGCGCAGGTTCTCCTCGTGGCGGACCTCGAAGCCCACGTCGGTCATGACGCCGATGAGGTGCCCGGGGCCGGAGAGCTCGCCGTCGGGGAAGATGTAGCGGTTGATGAACATCTGCTCGCGGATCGCCGGATCGGTGTTGTTGGGCCGCGTGATGCAGTGGTTGAGCAGCCGCCCTCCGGTCTCCAGCCGGTTGAGCAGGAAGCCGAAGTAGCCCGGCAGCTGCGCGCGTCCGATGTGCTCGGTGAGCCCGATGGAGCTGATCGCGTCGAACCGGCCCGGAGGTAGATCGCGGTAGTCGAGGTAGCGCACCTCGGCGAGGTCCGACAGGCCCTCCTCGGCGATCGCCTTCTGTGCCCACTCGGCCTGGCGGCGCGACAGGGTCACGCCGATCGCGTTGACGCCGTAGTGCTTGGCGGCGTGCATCACCATGCCGCCCCAGCCGCACCCGACGTCGAGCAGCCGCATCCCCGGCTTCAGGGCCAGCTTGCGTGCGACGAGGTCGTGCTTGGCGTACTGCGCCTCCTCGAGCGTCGCGGTGTCGCTGGGGTAGACGGCACAGGTATAGGCCATCGACGGTCCCAGGATCCACGAGTAGAACTTGTTGGAGACGTCGTAGTGGTGCGCGATCGCCGCCTGGTCGCGGGCCTTGGAGTGGCGTCGGCCGCGCAGGCGCACCTCCTGCGGCGGCGGTGGCGGCGGGATCAGCAGCTTGGCTCCGCCGAGCTGGCGCAGCGTGCTGATCCGGTCTCCGAGGGACATCGACAGGTCCATCGAGGCGAGCCGGGACAGCGCCGTGTAGAGGTCGCCGGAGACCTCGATGTCACCGGCGACATACGCCCGGGCGAGGCCGAGGCTCCCCGGCGACGTGGCCAGGTAGGACAGCGCTCGCGGCGACCGGACCTCGACGCCGACCTCGGCGTCGTCGGGACCGGCTTTGCTGCCGTCGAAGGCTTGAAAACGAAGTGGCAGCGCGCCCCCCACGAGGCGCGCAAAGACCTGGGCGATCGCCACAGTTGACTCCTTATCGCATCCCGACACATTTGTCGTACAGATCCGGCAGCCGCTGGTTCGGGTCGTACCGGTGCTTGAGTTCGGCGTAGGCCACGCCGTCATAGAGCCGCCAGAACTCCTCCGGCGGGTAGAAGGACGTCGAGTAGAGGGACTTGTGACCGTCGTGCGCGGTCACCGCCTCCTCGATGAGGCGGTTGTAGTGCCCCTCGGCCTGGCCGGCGTGGAGCGAGACGCTGGACCAGAACCCGACGTTGACGTAGAGCTCACCGGGCTTGAGCGGGTAGAGCGGCCACGCCTGCGGATCGCGCAGGCGCAGCGGGCACAGCCAGATCGGCTCGATGCCGATCTCGCGGTGGAAGAAGTCCAGGAAGGACGGTCCCTGGGCCACCGGGACCTCGATGTCCTGCACCACGGGCTCCTGCTGCGGGTGCCCGCGCCACTTGTCGAGCCGGTTGCTGATGCGGTGCCGCCGGTCCAGCGCGACGAGCCGGCGGTAGACATCGGAGCGGCGCTTGCTCGCGGGCCACATGCGGCGTACCCACGGCTGTTGGACGCCGAGGGCGCGCGAGCACCAGAACCAGTCGGTGTCCCACCGCCAGATGTAGTCGCGGACCGTGAGGTGGTCGACCCGCTTGCGCTGGATGGAGCGGTAGTAGATCTCCATGCCGGTGTAGTCGCTGACCGACGGCGCGGTGTCGGTGAAGGTGGCGAGCGTCAGATACTGCTCGTCGGGGCCGAAGACCGTCCCGTCGATGAAGTCGACGCGCTCGCCCTGGTCGGCGCCGGTGGCGCAGATCGCCTCCATCGCTGCGAAGCAGGAGTGCGCGTCGTCGAAGCGCACGTGCCGCAGCCGGACGTAGGGCTTGACGGGCTCCAGCTCGATCGTCAGGCGCAGCGCGTAGCCGAGCGTGCCGTAGGAGTTGGGGAAGCCGCGGAAGAGTTCCGCGTGCTCGTTGTCGGGCGTGGCGAGCACGATCTCGCCGCTGCCGGTGAGGATCTCCATCTCGAGCACCGACTCGTGCGGCAGCCCGTTGCGGAACGAGGAGGACTCGATGCCGAGGCCCGCGACCGCTCCGCCGAGGGTGATCGTCTTGAGCTGGGGGACGACGAGCGGCATGAGTCCGTGCCGCAGGGTCGCGTCGACGAGCGCCTCATAGGTCACCATGCCCTGCACGTCGGCGGTGCGCCGGTCAGGGTCGATCGAGATGACCTGATCGAAGGGGCTTACGTCCAGACCGGTCTCGCCAGGGGGGCGAAAACGGAACAGATTGGAGGTCTTCTTCGCCAGTCGCACCGGCGCATCGGGCGGCAGCGCCGCATAGGCGGCGCGCAACGCCTGAGAGGCCCGCGCGTGATCGGCTTTGTCATGGTTTCGCAATGCCGGTCCCACGATCGTTACGCTACAACCGCAGGAGTGGCACGTCGATCCGAATGAGGGATCCGACAAGCCCCGCTCCTGCCTCGGCGAGCGCACTCCTGGACCTTGACCAGGCAAGAGTGGAGATCCGGCGGGAGCGAACAGAGCACGGGCTCCGAAGTGATAAATCAGTCGATCACGTCGGGTATCGATATAGTGGTCATCGGTGTTTAAAGACACCGGATTTCGGGCATGAGCGGGGTCATGGCCCTCCAGATCGCCATCCAACTCGCCCTCACCGCCGTCGGAGCCCTGCTGGTGATCGCCGTCAACCGGCGCTCCCTGGGATGACACCGGTAAAGCCCGACACCGGTGTCCTTACGGTGACACCGTTATCTGCTTACAGTGGTGTCGTGAGCACCCCCCAGCAGCTCGCGGTCGTCGCCGATTTTCTCAACACCCTCGACCTGCGCAGCTATGTCCGGCACGGCCGACGCCACCACGGCGGCGACGCGCTGATCACCCCCGGCGACCTGACCCGCTGGCTCGTCGAGCACCACCTGATCAACCACCGCTCGCGGGCCCACCTCAACGATCTGGAGTTGGGGCAGGAGCTCCGCGAGGCGCTGCGGGTGGCGATGCGGCTGCGGGCCGGCGACGGCGTACCGGGGCCTGATCTCTTCGAGGTAAACGGTGCTCTGGAACGGCTGCCGCTGCGGGTGGCGTGCGACTCCGACGGCACCCCCGGTCTGGTGCCGGAGGCGGACGGCGTCCCCGGGGCGCTGGCGCTCGTGGCGGCGGCCGCGGTGCGGGCGCAGTGGTCCGGTTCCTGGGCCCGGCTCAAGGAGTGCGCGGCCGAGGACTGCCGCTGGGTCTTCTACGACAGCTCCCGCAACGGCGGCGGGCGCTGGTGCTCGATGGAGGCGTGCGGCAACCGCGACAAGATCCGCACCTACCGCGCCCGCCAAGCGGCGTAGGCGCCGGCTGTTTCTGGCAGGCGCTCGCGAGGTCACGTTTTGCAGCAAAGCGTGGCCTCGCTGCGCGAGATGGCCACGCTTTGCTGCAAAACGACCAGCTACGCCGGCGCGGGGCCGTGCCAGGAGTGCCACAGCGCGGCGTAGGCGCCGCCGATGCGGACCAGCTCGTCGTGGCTGCCCAGCTCCGTGATCCTGCCGCCTTCGAGCACCGCGACCCGGTCGGCGTCGTGGGCGGTGTTGAGGCGGTGGGCGATCGCGATGACGGTGCGCCCCGCCAGAACCGCGCCCAGCGCCCGCTCGGTCCGGCGGGCCGTCGTCGGGTCGAGTGCGGCGGTCGCCTCGTCCAGGATCAGGGTGTGCGGGTCGGCGAGGACCAGGCGGGCCAGCGCGAGCTGCTGCGCGTCGGCGGCCGGGAGCTGCCTGCCGCCGTCGCCCACCTCGGTGTCGAGCCCTTCGGGCAGGTCGGCCGCCCAGTCGGCGCCGACGGCGGCGAGTGCCGCCCGCATCTGCTCGTCGCTCGCGCCGGGTGCGGCGAACGCCAGGTTGTCGCGCAGCGATCCGATGAAGACGTGGTGTTCCTGGGTGACGAGCGCGATGCGCCGGCGCCGTTCGGCGGGCTCCAGATCGGTCACCGGCAGGCCGCCGATGCGGACCGACCCGGCGTGCGGTGCGTCGATGCCGGCGAGCAGCCGGGCGAGGGTCGACTTGCCGGCGCCGGACGGGCCGACGAGGGCGAGCCGTTCACCGGGCCGGACGTCGAGGTCGATGCCGTGCAGCACGTCCGGCCCGCCCCCGTAGGCGAACCGGGCACCGCGCACCGTGAGGTGCTGCCCGGACGGCGCGGACTCCGCGCCGCGCGGCTCGGGTGGCACCAGGCCCACCCCGAGAACGCGGGAGAACGAGGCGATGCCGCGCTGGGCCTGCTCCATCCACTGCAGCAGCCGGTCGAGCGGCTCGATCGCCTGCTGCAGGTAGAGCGCCGCCGCCACGACCGCGCCAAGGGTCACCATGCCGCGGCTGTAGAAGAATCCGCCCGCGAGCAGGATCGCGGCGACCGGCACCGCGTAGCTCGTCTCGACCACCGGGAAGAAGACGCTGCGCAGTGCGAGGGTGGCGCGGCGGGTCTGCCACTGGCGGCCGATGCGGTCGGTGCCGCGCTCGACGCGGTGGCCGGACAGGCGCAGCGCCTCCACGGTCCGGGCGCCCTCGGCGGTCGCGGTGAGCTCGTCGGTGAGCTCCGCGCTGGCCGCGCCCTCCAGGAGGTACGCGGGGGTCGCCCGGCGCAGGTACCAGCGGCTCACCAGCATGATCGACGGCAGTCCGGTCAGCGCGACGAGGCCGAGCAGCGGGTGCAGCACGAAGACGGCGCCGAAGAGCAGGATCAGCTGGGTGGAGGCGATGATGACGACCGGCACCACGTCGCGGACCGTGTTGCCGACGTTGGCCACGTCCACGGAGCTGCGGGTGGCGAGGTCGCCGGTCCCGGCGCGCTCGACGACGGAGATGGGCAGGGCGAGCGTACGCGACACGAACTCCTCCCGGAGCCGCGCGATGGACCGCTCGCCGAAGCGGTGGCCGAAATACTGCGCGTAGCGCCCGAGGATCACCTGGATCACGACGCAGACGCCGATGAGCAGCGCCAGCCTGTCCACGGAGTCCGCGGTGGCACCGGCGTTGACCTCGTTCACGATCTGCCCGACCAGTGCCGGTGCCGCGATCGCGGCCAGGGCCGCGGCGATGTGCAGGGCAAGGATGAGGGCGACGGCGCGCTTCTCATAGGTCATCAGCGCCCAGGCGGCGCGGCGGACCGTGGGGCGGTCGGCGACGGGCAGGCGGTTCATCGCAGTGCTCCCAGCGCGTCGTCGGTGGCGGAGTCCGCATCCACGGTGCGGGCGACGAGGGCCCGGTAGCCGGTGTCGCGGGCGAGCAGCTCGGCGTGCGTTCCCTCGGCGGCGACCCGCCCCTCCCGCAGGTAGGCGACGGTGTCCGTCCGCCCGAGCAGCAGCGGCGAGGTGGTCATCATGATCGTCGTCCGGCCGTGCCGCGCGGCGCGCAGCCGCTCGGCGATCCGGGCCTCGGTGTGGGCGTCGACGGCGGAGGTCGGGTCGATGAGGATCAGCACCTCGGACTCGGCGAGCAGCGCCTGAGCGAGGCGGATCCGCTGGCGCTGGCCGCCGGAGAGCGACCGCGCCCTCGACTCCAGCGGACTCTCCAGCCCGTCGGGCAGCGACTCCATCACGTCGGCCGCGGACGCGGTGTGCAGCGCCTCGGTCGCCCGCTCGTCGTCGGCGCCGCGCAGGATCTCTCGCAACGTGCCTGCGAAGAGGTAGGAGTCGTGGTCGGCGACGAGGATGCGCTCGCGGACCTCGGGCAGGGCGACCCCGCTGATCGGCAGCCCGCCCCACGTCACGTCGCCGGGTGCGTAGCGGCCGAGCCGGTCGGCGATCGCGATCGCGGTGGCGGGATCGTCGGCGGCGACCCCGATGAACCCGCCCGAGGCCACGGTCAGTCCCGAGTCCGGGTCGTGCAGGTCGCCGGCGCCGCGCGGGCCGGGTCCGTCGCCGGTCGCCCCGGCGGTGTCGGGCTCGATGCTGAGCACGGCGATGATCCGGCGGACGGCGACCCGGCCCTGGATGAGCTCGTAGCCCGCCTCCAGCAGGAACCAGACCGGCACGATGAGGATCGCGACGTAGCCGTAGACGGCGACCATCTGCCCGATCGTGATCTCGCCGTCGGCGGCCATCCGGGCGCACAGCCACACCACCGTGGCGAGGAAGAGGCCGGGGATGCCGACGGTGAGCGCCTCGATCCAGCTCGCCACCGCCGCGACCCGGTAGCCCTCGGTCCGCAGTTCCCGGGAGCGGTCGGCGTAGCGGCGGGCGAAGAGGTCGCGTCCGCCGACCCCGGCGAGCACCCGCAGCCCGGCGACGATGTCTCCCGCCCGGGTGGTGAGGATGCCCTGCTGGCGGCGGTAGCCGGTCTCGGCCCGCTCCAGCCGCCGCAGCAGCGGCCCGACGCCGATCGCGATCGCCGGGACCCCGAGCAGCACGACCGCGGCGAGCATGGGCGAGATCCGCCACAGGGCCACGGCGACGGCGGTGTAGGCCATCACCGCGCCGACGCCCGGCCCGGTCATCGTCAGCACCATCGAGGCTCGGCCGATGTCGGTGCCGCCGACCGTGGCGACCTCACCGGCGGCGAGCTTGCGCGGCAGCACCGCGCCGACGCGGGAGATGTGGCGGAGCAGGACCGCCGCCGACCGGGCGGTGGCGTCCTCGCGGACGAAGGTCATCGTGCGGTGCCGAATGATGCCGAGCCAGGCCAGTATGCCGCCGGCGGCCAGGACCGCCGCCACCCAGAAGAGGAGCGCCCCCTGGTCGTGGGCGAGCAGTCCGTCGTCGATGGCGCGGGCGATCAGGTAGGGGCGCACCGCGAGCCCGATCATCCAGAGCGTGCCGATGACGCTGCCGCGCAGCACCCGCCACGGCTGGCAGGCGACGAGCCACCAGAGATAGCGCAGCGGACCCCGGAGGTCGGGCGTGCCGGGGTCGGGGTGGGGGAGTTGCGGGGGCATATCGTCAGGCTACCGAGTCCTACCAGCGATTTTCGCCCCCTGGGGGGTCGCCCCGGGGCCTAAGGGCCCCGGGGCGGGGCTACATCAGCGGCCCTGGAGGGCGTCGAGGGCTACGGCCATCGACACGACCAGGCGGCGGTCGATGTGGGGGTCGTTGATGGTGACGACGTACTTGTCGCGGATGCCCCATTTCTTCTCGACCGAGAAGATCGTCTGTCCATTGCGGACGAAGTCGAAGTGGTAGGGCAGGAAGCTGATGTCGGTGAAGCGGCGCAGCAGCGCGATCGGGAAGCTGCGCTCCTGGCCGGTGGTGGTGCCCGCGCCGTCCTCGACGTGCCACGTCGACCGCAGCAGCGACGCCGCGAAGTCCTTGCGGAACAGGCCGATCGGCGCGCCGGCCGCGTCCGTCACGTCATAGGCGCCGCCGAGGTCGAGCACCTTGCGGGCCTTGAAGCCGGCGAAGACGTGCTTCTTGGCGTCGTCGGCGTAGAGGGTGACCTGCTCCTTGAAGGCCATCCGCTTCTGCTCGGCGAAGGCCACGAGCTGGTCGGAGGTGGTGCGCACCTCGTAGCGGTTGACCATGAAGGTGAAGCGCTGCTTGATGGTGAGGGTCTGTTGCGCCTGAAGGGTGGCGACGTCCACTGCTTGCCCCGTCTCACGTGAGTGGGCAGCCACATCGGCCGCCCGGAGGCGACAGTGTGTCACTCCCGCACGGAGAACCGCAGGCCCGCCCGGACCAGTCTCTCGATGAGGGCGTCGCCCATCGCGACAGCCGTGGTGGTCTGACCGGACATATCCGGAAGGTCGTCGAAAGCGAGGCACAGCGCGGATTCCGCGAGCATCTTCGCCGTCTCGTCGTACCCGGGATCGCCGCCGGCCACCTCGGTGACGACGCGCTTGCCGCCGCCCTCGCCGACGAACCGTACCGAGAACCAGCTCTTCGCCCGCTTCTCGGCACTGGGACCCTCGCCGGACTTGCGCCGGTCCATGATGAACCGCCGGGCCGGGCCGAGCTGCGCCAGCAGCGCCGCTCCGCCGAGCGCGGCACCCGCTCCGAGCACCACCGGCAGCCGCTTCACCGCGGCGAAGTGCCGGTAGGTGAAGTCGGGGCCGTACCGCTCCAGCGCCGCCGCGCTGCGACCGACCACCTGCGGATCCACGGTCGGCAGCGGCACCGCCCAGGCGTTGACCGTCGCGTCGCGGTGCAGCTTCGCCCCCGAGGTCGAGATCCGCCGCCCGGCAGGTCGCACCTCCAGCGCCCGCCGCGCCTTCGCCGCGTCGCGGGTCTGCCGCTGCCGCGAGAACGCCAGCAGCGCCGACGCGAGCGTCCCGCCCGAGACCTCGCCGCCGGCTCGGACAAAACCTTCGATCACGATGGGTACGCCCTCCGGCAGCAATCCGACCGTGAAGAGCACGCCGAGGTCGTGCGGGATCGAGTCGAAGCCGCACGCGTGCACCAGCCGGGCACCGGTCTGCACGGCGCGGGCGTGGTGGGCGGCGTACATCCGGTCGATGAACTCCGGTTCCCCGGTGAGGTCGACGTAGTCGGTGCCCGCCTCGGCGCAGGCGGCGACGAGCGGCTCGCCGTGCAGCGCGTAGGGGCCGACGGTGGTGATGATGACCCGGGCCGACTCCGCCACCGCCTGCAGCGAACCGGGGTCGGTGACGTCGGCGGCGAGCAGCGGCAGGTCGGCGCAGGCCGGGTTGACCGCGGCGAGCTCGGTGCGCAGCGCCTCCAGCTTGCCCCAGTTGCGCCCGGCGAGCGCCCAGTGGCAGTCGGCCGGGGCGTGCTCGGCGAGGTAGCGGGCGGTCAGCGAGCCGGTGAACCCGGTGGCACCGAAGAGCACGAGGTCATAGGGGCGGGCGGAGTCCTTCGGCATGCCCGTCACGCTACCGATCGGTAGCGGATCGCGCGACATCTGCACGTCGGCGGCCCGGCGGTCCGGGGGCAAGGCGCAACTCTTCAAGGCCTAACGGCCTGAATCAACAACTCTTGAAGAGTTGCGCCTTGACGGGGCGGTGGGCGTAGTTTCGGGGATACGTGGGTTTTGTTCTTATTGGTGGAGGTATGTCGTGGGTGAGAGTCAACGGTCGGTCCTGCCGATTCCGGACCGCACGAACATCGGGCTGACGACCTACGACGCGAAGGACCCCGATACGGCGTACCCGCCGATTGTCGCCCTTCGACCCCCGGCCGGCGCGCCCAACGTGCTGATCGTGCTCCTCGACGATGTGGGTTTCGGAGCGTCCTCGGCCTTCGGCGGACCGGTGAGCATGCCCACCGCGGAGCGGCTCGCCGCAGGCGGGCTGCGCTACAACCGCTTCCACACCACCGCGCTCTGCTCGCCGGCCCGGGTGGCGCTGCTCGCCGGGCGCAACCACCACACCGTCGGCATGGGCGGCATCACCGAGATCGCGACCTCGGCGCCCGGCTAACTCGCTGCGGCCCAACACCTGCGCGCCGCTCGCCGAGATCCTGCGGCTCAACGGATACTCCACCAGCCAGTTCGGCAAGTGCCACGAGGTGCCGGTCTGGGAGTCGAGCCCGATGGGCCCCTTCGACCACTGGCCGACCCCCGGCAACGGCATGGAGCACTTCTTCGGCTTCATCGGCGGCGAGACCAACCAGTGGTACCCGGCCCTCTACGAAGGGACCCGCCCGGTCGAACCGGACCGGACGCCCGAGGAGGGCTACCACTTCATGGCCGACATGACCGACAAGGCCATCGACTGGGCCCGGTCGCAGAAGTCGCTCATGCCGGACAAGCCGTTCTTCATGTATTTCGCCCCCGGCGCGACCCACGCGCCGCACCACGTGCCCACCGAGTGGGCCGACAGATATAAAGGAGCCTTCGACCAGGGTTGGGACGCCGTCCGGGCGGAGACCCTGGCCCGGCAGAAGGCGTCGGGCACGGTGCCGGAGAACACCGACCTCACCGCGCGCAGCGAGCTGATCCCGGCCTGGGAGGAGACCGACCCGCAGATGCGGCCGGTGCTCGCCCGGGAGATGGAGGTCTACGCCGGGTTCCTGTCCTACGCCGACCACCACGTCGGTCGGCTCGTCGACGCGATCGAGGAGCTGGGGGAGCTCGACAACACGCTGATCTACTACATCATCGGCGACAACGGCGCCTCCGCCGAGGGCACGATGCAGGGCTCTCTCAACGAGAGCATGCTGCTCAACCAAATCCCGCTGGAGACACCGGAGTACATGCGCGAGCACATCGCCGACCTGGGCACCCCCCGCGCCTACAACCACTACGCGATCGGCTGGGCGCACGCGATGTGCGCGCCGTTCCAGTGGACCAAGCAGGCCGCCTCGCACTGGGGCGGCACCCGCAACGCCACCCTCGTGCACTGGCCCGCCCGGATCACCGACGCCGGCGGGCTGCGGTCGCAGTTCACCCACGTCATCGACGTGGCGGCCACCGTACTGGAGGCGGCCGGGCTGCCCGAGCCGGTCCAGGTGCACGGTGTCACCCAGGAGCCGATGCACGGCACCAGCATGGTCTACACCTTCGACGACGCGGGTGCCCCCGAGCGCCACGAGACGCAGTATTTCGAGCTCGTCTGCAACCGGGGGATATACCACAAGGGCTGGTCCGCGGTGACGATGCACAAGGTGCCGTGGCTCAGCGCCGCCGAGATGGGCCACCCGGTGCTCGACGACGACACCTGGGAGCTCTACGACGGGTCGACCGACTTCTCCCAGGCGCACAACCTCGCCGCCGAGCATCCGGAGAAGCTGCGGGAGCTGCAGCGGCTCTTCCTCATCCAGGCCGCGCGCTTCAACGTGCTGCCGCTGGACGACCGGTCCGCCGAGCGCTTCAACGCCGAGCGCGCCGGGCGGCCCGAGCTGGTCCAGGGGAAGTCGCAGCAGCTCTACCCGGGCATGGTGCGGCTGTCGGAGAACTCGGTGCTCAACCTGAAGAACAAGTCGCACACGGTCACCGCGAAGATCACCGTGCCGGAGGGCGGCGCCCGGGGTGTCCTGATCGCGCAGGGCGGCGCGTTCGGCGGCTGGAGCCTCTACCTGCACGAGGGCGTCCTGACCTACTGCTACAACCTGCTCGGCGTGCAGCGGTTCACGGTGCGGGCGGGTTCGCCGCTCCCGGCCGGCACCTACGAGGTGGCCGCGGCGTTCACCTATGACGGCGGCGGGATGGGCAAGGGCGGTGAGGTGCTGCTCAGCGCCGACGGCGAGCCGGTGGCGCGGGGGCGGGTGGAGCAGACCCAGCCGTTCATCTTCTCCCTGGACGAGACGGTGGACGTGGGGTCGGAGACGGGTACGCCGGTCTCCGACGACTACGGCGCTCGCGGGAACGCGTTCACCGGGACCCTGCACTGGGTACGCCTGGACGCCGGTGGCGACGACCACGACCACGAGGCCGACCCCGCCCACCGGATGACGATCGCCATGTCCCGCCAGTAGCGCCCGATGCCCGGGCTCGGGAACGCTGATGATCGCGTTGTTTCCGGGAAACATCCCCCTCGACCTGCTCCGGAGGGGACTACTTCCCGGAAGCGACGCGATCATGCGCGGGGATGTGGGCAGGATTACAGCGGCGGCTCTGCCCAGGTCAGCAGCGTGCCGGAGGGCCGGCGCTGAGTAAATCTTGAGGTTCGGGGGTAACCCTTCCTGCTGTGAGCCAAGACCCGCGAACGTCGCCCCAGCGCCGCAGCCGGTACCTAGACGCACTGCGTGCCGTCGCGATCGTGCGGGTCTACCTGCTGCACTCGCTGTGGCTCGCGTGGCTCCCGGTCGTCTTCCCCTCGATGCCGATCATGTTCGCGCTCGCCGGCTACCTCACGGCCGTCTCGCTGGAGCGCGGCGGTTCGGTCAAAACCATCACCTCGCGGGTACGCCGCCTGCTGCCCCCGCTGTGGCTGCTCGCCGCGGTGGCGCTGCCGCTGATGCTGCTGCACGGCTGGATCACCGACCCCGAGCGGCCACTGCAATGGACCGAACTGGTCAACTGGGTGCTCCCGCTCGCCAACCCGCCGTCGAGCACCTGGGGCGGGCCCTTCGCGATGGCGCTGTGGTACCTGCGGGCCTACCTGTGGTTCGTGCTCATCTCGCCGGTGCTGTGGTGGGCCTTCCGCCGCTGGCCGGTCCCCGCCCTGCTGCTCCCCGCGACGGCGGCGGTGCTGATCAGCATCGGTACGCTCCCGCCCACGACCGGCCACATCGGCGACGTCTGCTGGTCGGTGGCGATCTACGGCAGCGCCTGGATGCTCGGGTTCGCCCGGCACACCGGGCTGCTGGAGCGGGTGGCGATCGGCTGGCTCGCCGCCGGATCGGCAGTGCTCGCCGTGACCGGGCTGGTCTGGGCCGACACCCACGGCGTCACCCTCGTCGACCCGGTCGCCGAGATGTTCTGGGGGCTGGCCTTCGTACTGATCGCGATGCGGATCCGGCCCAGCTTCGCCTGGCTCGACCGGGTACCGGGAGCCGCCAGAGTGGTGGACGTACTCAACGCGCGGGCCGTGTCGATCTACGTCTGGCACCTGCCGGCGCTCTACTTCGCGGGATTCCTCGTCGCGGGGATCGGGCCGATCTTCGCGGTGGGCACGGTGTTCACGGTGCTGGCGGTCGCGGCGACCGGCTGGGTCGAGGACCTCGCCGCCCGGCGCCGCCCGGTCCTGATCCCGGGCGCCCCGGCACCGCTGCCTGCTCCGGCTGCCGCCGCTGATGCTGCCGCTGCCGCTGGCGACCGGCCGATGGTGGGCGCGCGGGTCGGTTCAGCCGCGCCGGCCATCGCTGCGGCACTCTCAGCGACGACGGTCGGCGCCCGCTGAGGCTTTTAGCACCAACTCTTGAAGAGTTGGTGCTAAAAAGCGGGACGCGGGCGTTGCCGTTGCCCAGGGTGCGGCGCGGTGGCGCGAGACGTATGGGCGCGCGGTGCGCAAGGTGTGCGCGGTGGCGTCGCGGACCGGTTCGTCGATGAGGTCGGCGATGGAGGTGACCGGCGCGGTCG
This sequence comes from Allocatelliglobosispora scoriae, assembly GCF_014204945.1. NCBI lineage: Bacteria > Bacillati > Actinomycetota > Actinomycetes > Micromonosporales > Micromonosporaceae > Allocatelliglobosispora > Allocatelliglobosispora scoriae. The sequence goes on along the minus strand of NZ_JACHMN010000001.1, from coordinate 1,097,735 downwards.
CGAGCCGGTCCAGCACGAAGACGCGCTGCGTAGGGCGCGGGTGTGCGCGGTGCGCAGGGCGCGGGTGTGCGCGGTGCGCAGGGCGCGGGTGTGCGCGGTGCGCAGGTCCGCTGGGTGCAGGGTGTGGGGTGCGTAGGGCGCGGGTGTGCGCGGCGCGCAGGTCCGCGGGGCGCTGGGTGTGCGGGGCGCAGGGTGTGCGGGGCGCAGGTCCGCGGGGCGCTGGGTGTGCGGGGCGCTGGGTGTGCGAGGCGCAGGGTGTGCGGGACGCAGGGTGTGCGCGGCGCTGGGGCAAAAGAGCGTGACGATGAGCCGGGCAGCAGCCCTGGGCGCGCACGGTGCTGGGCTCAAGGTTCGTGTTGCGTTGCCTCACTGGAGCGCATGATCGCGTTGCTTCCGGGAAACAGTCCCCTCAGCGATTCATGATCGCGCTATTTCCCGGAAGTAGGCCCCTCAGCAGCAGGCCGAGGGGCCTACTTCCGGGAAATAGCGCGATCATGCGCGGTCGGAGCCCGTAGGGGCCCGAGATCTGTGCCCGCCGCGGGCCGAGTAGCGACACTATGTGCCCGCTATGAGCAGGATTGCGTCGGGACGTGCCTGCCATCGATAGCAGTTGGCGCCACTCACGTTGGTGACGCAAATACAGCCCTCACCGCATTCATGATCGTGCCGTTTCCCGGAAACTGTCCCCTCGGTGGACTGTTGAGGGGGCTACTTCCCGGAAGCAACGCGATCATGTGAGCGCCAGCCCCGAGCGCGGCGCCCATCGTGCGCCGAACGGCGGGATGATCTCGGCGTTGCGGGCGGCGCCTTCGCCTGCCACTCAGCGCCATCGTCTCCGAGCCTGACTGTCGGCAGCCCGCCCCGGGCACCAACTCTTGAAGAGTTGCGGCGATCTTGGGTGGCTCGGGCGCCATCGCGGCGATCGCGTACGGATTGATCAAGGGCGTGTCCATCCGTTCTGCCTGCATGGGCCCGGTAAATGGGTGTAATTTACGCAATATGGACAGGAAGATTAGACGATCGATGGCTGCCGCCTGCGGGCTGCTCAGCCTCGCCCTCGTGGCATCCGCGTGCAGCAGCTCCGACGACAAGGACAGCGGTTCGACCGGCGGCGGGCAGACCGTCGACGCCGGCTTCAAGATCGGTCTGCTGCTGCCGGAGTCGAAGACGACCCGGTACGAGACCTTCGACAAGCCGCTCATCGAAGCGAAGCTGAAGGAACTCTGCCCCAAGTGCGAGGTCCTCTACCAGAACGCCGACCAGGACAGCGCCAAGCAGCAGTCGCAGGCCGAGGCGATGCTGACCCAGGGTGCCAAGGTGCTCATCCTCGACGCCGTCGACGCGAAGGCCGCCGGTGGCATCGTCACCAACGCCAAGGGACAGAACGTACCGGTCGTCGCCTATGACCGGCTCGCGACCGGCCCGGTGTCGTTCTACGTCTCGTTCGACAACAAGAAGGTCGGCCAGGTGCAGGGCCAGGCGCTGCTCGACGTGCTGACCAAGGGCGGCGACCCGAAGCGCGCTGACATCGTCATGATCAACGGCTCGCCGACCGACCCGAACGCCGCCGACTTCAAGGCCGGCGCGCACTCGGTCCTCGACGGCAAGGTCAACATCGGCAAGGAGTACGACACTCCGGACTGGTCGCCCGACAAGGCCCAGGATCAGATGACCCAGGCGATCACCGCGCTCGGCAAGGACAAGATCATCGGTGTGTACGCCGCGAACGACGGCACCGCCGGTGGCGCCATCGCCGCGATGAAGTCGGGCGGTTTCACCACCATCCCGCCGACCACGGGCCAGGACGCGGAGCTCGCCGCGATCCAGCGCATCGTCGCCGGTGACCAGTACATGACCGTCTACAAGGCGATCAAGCCGGAGGCCGAGATCGCGGCCGCCATGGCGATCGCGGCGGCGACCGGCAAAGACTACGTCGGCGAGGTCACCGTCAAGGTCAACAACGGTACGCAGGACGTCACGTCCGTGCTGCTCACGCCGGTCTCGGTCACCAAGGAGAACCTGAAGGACACCATCGTCAAGGACGGCGTCTACACCGTGGCTCAGATCTGCACCTCGCAGTACGCCGCAGCCTGCACGGCGGCCGGCATCTCATGACCAGCAGCGACGTTCCGGTGCTCGCCCTGTCGGGCATCTCCAAGCGATTCGGCGCCGTCCAGGCTTTGACGGACGCCGAGCTGGAGGTGCACGCCGGTGAAGTTGTCGCGCTGGTCGGCGACAACGGCGCCGGGAAGTCGACGCTCATCAAGGTGATCGCCGGTGTCGGCCCCGCCGACACCGGCGAGATCCGGTGGAAGGGCAAGACCGTCAGCATCACCAAGCCGGGCGACGCCAGCGGTCTCGGCATCGCCACCGTCTACCAGGACCTGGCGCTCGCCGACAACCTCGATGTGGTCGGCAACCTCTTCCTGGGCCACGAGAAGACCCAGACGGGCCTGCTCAACGAGATCGACATGGAGAAGCAGGCGAGCGAGCTGCTCAAGAGCCTCTCCGTGAAGATCCCCAGCGTGCGCGTACCCGTCGCGGGGCTCTCCGGCGGTCAGCGGCAGTCGGTGGCGATCGCCCGGTCGCTGCTCGGCGAGCCGTCGGTGGTCCTGCTGGACGAGCCGACCGCCGCGCTCGGCGTGGCGCAGACCGCCGAGGTGCTCGACCTCGTCGACCGGCTCAAGCAGCGCGGCCTCGGGGTCATCCTGATCAGCCACAACCTCGCCGACGTCAAGGCGGTTGCCGACCGGGTCGCGGTGCTGCGCCTCGGCCGCAACGCGGGCACCTTCCGCACCGACTCCACGAGTCAGGAGGAGATCGTCCAGGCGATCACCGGTGCCCTCGACAACGCAGTGACCAGGCGACAGTCCCGCACGTCGGGCGCCGCGACACCGGAGGAGACCGCATGAGCGACATCGCCGCCCCACCGGCCGCGGGACCGCTCGCCACGCCGCCGGCCGCCGGGCCGCTCGACGCCGTCAAGCGGCGGGTACGCAGTGGCGAACTCGGCGCGTGGCCGGTCGTCATCGGCCTGATCGTGATCTGGACCGTCTTCCAGATCCTCAACGACCGGTTCCTGACCCCGGAGAACCTCTCCAACCTGGCGTTGCAGATCGTCGGGCCGGGCATCATCAGCGTCGGCATCGTGCTGGTGCTGCTGCTCGGCGAGATCGACCTGTCGGCGGGCTCGGTCGCCGGCCTGGGTGCCGCGACCCTCGCCGTCCTCACCGTCCGCCAGGGCATCGCCGACGTGCCCGCGATCCTGCTGGTGCTCGCGATGGGCCTGCTCATCGGCTGCCTGCAGGGCGGGATCTTCGCCAAGCTGGGGGTGCCGGCGTTCATCGTCACTCTCGCGGGCAACCTGGGCTGGCAGGGCTTGCAGCTCTTCGTGCTCAAGCCCGAGGGGACGATCAACATCCCCTACGACGGGTTCATCGCGAAGCTGTCGAGCACGTTCCTCACCTCGGCGGCCGGGTGGATCATCGGCATCCTGGTGATCGCCGCCTACGCTGCGGCGGTGCTGGTGGACCACGCGCGCCGGACGAAGGCGGGGCTGCCGACGCGATCGATGGTGGCGAGCGCGGTCCGGATCGGCGGGGTCGCGGTGATCGTGCTGGCGACGCTGCTGGTGCTGGGGGGTGCTCGTGGCGTACCCCTCTCGTTGTTGATTTTGGTCGGGATCGTGGCGATCGTGGACCTGGTGCTGCGGCGGACCCGGTACGGCCGGGGGATCTTCGCCGTCGGCGGCAACGCCGAGGCGGCCCGGCGGGCCGGCCTCAACGTCGCCGGGATCCGGATCTCGGTCTTCGCGCTCTGCTCGATGTTCGCCGCGCTCGGCGGCATCATGATCGCGTCGCGCGGTTTCTCGGCCGGGCAGTCCACGGGTGCGGGCGACGTGCTGCTGCTGTCGATCGCGGCGGCGGTCATCGGTGGTGTCAGCCTCTTCGGCGGCCGGGGCAGCACCTACGGCGCGCTGCTGGGAAGCCTGGTCCTGGGCTCGATCAGCAACGGCATGTTCCTGCTGAGCCTGGACAGCTCGGTCCGCTACATGATCACCGCAGCGGTTCTGCTGGCAGCGGTCATCCTGGACGCCCTGTCCCGCCGAGGCCGCCGCAGCAGCGGCCGCGAGTAACGACCACATATTCGCGTTGATCAAGGGAAGACTCGCCATCTCGGGTGTCCGATATGCGGCGAGTCTTCCCTTGATCAACGCGAATTTTGAGCGGTTACTTGCGGCCGCCGCCCTTGTTGCTGCGGGACTGTTTGCTGCTGCCGTTCTTCTTGTTCTTCTTGGAGCGGTCCTTCTGGGCGTTGGCTTGGGCCTCGAACTTCTCCTCCCGCTTCTCCCAACGCCGCAGCGCCTTCTCCTGCTTCTTGGTCAGCCGCTTGTTGTTCTCCAACGCCCGCCTGATGTCGCCGTCGAGCCCACCCGCGTCGTGCTCGGACCGCATCGGCGATTCGCATTCGGGCACCGGCTCCACATAGGCCGGCGACGTCGTCCCGAAGGACCGCATCCGAGGCGGCGGGTGCTGGGCCATATAGATCGCGAGCAGTCCCAACGTGGCGATCACGAGAATCGTCGCGGCGGGAATGATCTCTAGGGCGAACAGGCCGGTGGGGTCGGTGGCGTCGACGGGGTCGTTGGCGACGTAGCTGTAGAGGTTGGTGGTGCCGCCGCCGAACCCGATCGGGTCGGAGCTGATGAACCGGCCCGTTCCCGGGCTGTAGTAGCGGTTGCGGTAGTGGTAGAGCCCGTTCCCGTCGTTGTCGCGCCCGGTGAACCCGGTCGGGCTGCTGCTCGCCGGTCCGCTCGCCGTCGTGGTGCCGAACGGGTCGTAGGAGTAGCGGGTCCCGACCGCCCCGGCCCCGTCGGTGAGCGCGACGACGCTGCCCAGCGCGTCGTCGAGCGGATAGCGGGTGCCGCTCGCGTCGGTGCGCGCGATCACCTCGTCCACATCGTCGCCGAGCAGGATGTTCGCGACGACGAGGCCGCCGCTGAGCTCCTGCACCGGGCTGTCGCCGTCATAGAGCAGGTCCGTCGTGGTCGAGCTGAGGACTTTGCGGGTACGCCGACCGAACGGGTCGTACTGGTAGCTCGCCGTCGTGGAGCCGCTGACCCCGACGAGCCGGTCCCGGGCGTCCCAGGTGTAGGTGTCGTCCCCGTCGCCGGTGAGGTTGCCGTTGGCGTCGTACGTCATCGGCGTGCCGTTCCACGATGTCGCCTGGTTGGCCGCGTCGTAGGCGGTTCCGCTGACCGGCTGCGGCAGGTCGACCTCGGCCCAGCTGCCGGTGATCGCCGATCGGCGCCCGGCCGGGTCGTAGGAGTAGGCGAGCTCGCCGAGGGTGGTGGCGCCGCGCTTGTGCGCCATCCCGGTGAGCCGGCTCGCCGCGTCGTAGGTGTAGCCGGTGCCGACCCCGTTGGGGTAGGCGCGTGACGTGCGCCGGTCGGCGTCGTCGTAGCCGTATGTTGTGGTCGCGCCGGAGCGGGTGATGCCGGTGAGCCGGTCGGCGTTGTCGTAGGCGTAGGTGACGGGGGGCTGCCCGGTGACGGTCATCGAGGTCTGCCGGTCGGCCGCGTCGTAGCCGTAGGTGACGGTGCCGCGCGGTGTCACCTCGGTGGCGAGCCGGTCGAGGGTGTCGTAGGTGCGGGTGACCGGGCCGCCGGGTGCGGTGCTGGCGGCGCTGGTCAGCCGGTCGGCGGCGTCGTAGCCGAACGTGTCGGCGATCGATCCGTTGTAGTCGACGCCGGTCAGCCGGCCGAGCGCGTCCCGGATGTGGACGGTGGTCTGGCCGCGCCGGTCGGTGTGGGTGGCCGACTCGCCGAGCAGGTTCCAGGTGTAGCTGTCGACCCGGTCGAGCGGGTCGGTCCTGGTGGCGAGCCGGTCCATCGGGTCGAAGGTGTAGCGGGTCGTGTTGCCCCGCTCGTCGCGGACGCTGGTGACGTTGCCGTTGGCGTCGTAGCCGATCGTGACCGTGGCGCCGAGGGCGTCGCGGAGCAAGGTCGGCCGGTCGAGGGCGTCGTAGCTGGTCCTGGTCACCGCACCGATCGGGTCCCGCTCGGTGACATCGCGGCCGGCCGCGTCGACGCCATAGGCCGTGATCAGCCCCAGCGGGTCGGTGACGGTGACCAGGTCACCGTCGGACCAGCCGAATCGCCGGGTGTTGCCGGCGGGGTCGGCGATCGCGGTGATCCGGCCGAGGAGGTCTCGGGTGGTGACGGTGGCGTGGCCGAGCGCGTCGGTCTCGCGGATCAGGTCACCGTCGGCGTCGTAGCCGAGGGTGGTGGCGTGGCCGAGTTGGTCGGTGACGCCGCTGGGCAGCCCCGGCAGCGCGGTGCCGCTGTAGGCGATCGTGACCGTGCTCGCGGCGGGGGTGCCGTGGGCGCGGGTGATCGACGTCGGGTTGCCGTCGGCGTCGTGCTCGATCGCGGTGACCCGGCCGAGCGGGTCGGTGACCCGGTCCACCAGGTGCGATCCGGCCCGCCGGTGGTACTGCGTGGTCCGGGCGAGCGGCGTCCCGACCGCCTCGGCGAGGGTGGCGAGGAAGCCGTCGGCGTCGAAGTCATAGCGGGTGATCCGACCGCCCGGATCGGTGACCTTGGCGCTGGTCACCTGGCCGGCGCCGGTCGGCGTGTAGTCCACCTGCCAGACACCGCCGTCGGCGGCCACCTGCCGGGTGGTGCGGCCCTGCGCGTCGTAGGTGTTGGCGGCGACGACGTGGTCGCGGGCGTCGCGGACCGTGGCGACCCGCCCGGCGCCGTCGTGGGTGTAGGCGGTGACGCCGCCGCCGGGATCGGTGACGCCGGTCAGATGGCCGGTGCCGTCGTAGGTGTACGACACGGTGCGGCCCGCGCTGTCGTCGACCCGGGTGACGTGCTTGCCGGTGCCGTCGTAGGTGTAGTGCACCCAGCGCCCGCCGGGTGAGCGGACGTCGACGACGTTGCCGGTGCCCCGGCCGCTGTCGGCGGTGAAGTCGCGGACGATGCTGGTGACGTTGCCGTGGCGGTCGTGGATCTCCTGCAGCGGCAGGTGGTCGCCGTAGACGTAGACGGTGCCGTCGGGGGTGGCGAGGTCCCAGCCGTCGGCGTTCCAGCTCAGCACCGCGTGGTAGAGGTCCGACGGGGTCTGCTGGGCCTGGAAGACCGCGTCGATGAAGCTCTCGCCGGACGAGATCCGGGTGAAGCGGACCTGGCTGCCGTTGGGCAGGTTCAGCTCCACATCGGAGTAGCTGCTGTCGGGCGTGAGCTCGTCGGTGGCGGAGGAGAGGAAGCTGCTGTAGAGGTCGTTGCCGCCGACGCCGAAGGCCCGGTCCACCGTGTCGCCGGAGCTGTAGCCCCGGGTGACGGCGAGCGGCGCCACGGGATCGTCGACGACGAGGTCGTCCTCGGTGACGGTGAAGCGGCCGGTGGCGAGGTCGATCGGGTCGGCGCACTGCGCTCGCGCCGGGCACGTGGTCGGTGGACCCGTCGACGCCGGCTGGCTCGGTACATTGATCATCACGCCGTTGAAGTCGGTGACACCGACACCGGGGTCGGGGACGACCTGGTGCCCGGTCGGTTCGACGACGCCGTTGCCGATGGTGCGCCAGCCGCCGAGGTCGTCCGGCCCGGCCTCGAAGTGCCAGTAGGGTACGCGGGCTCCGGCCGGGCGGGCGTAGCGGTAGTTCGGGTAGTAGACCTGGGCCTGGCCGCCGACGATGGTGCCGCCGGCGGGCTGGATCGTGTAGAAGATCGGTACGAGCACCCCGCGCGGCAGCGGCACCGGGGTGCGGGCGAGCTGGATCGGGGTGATGCCGAGCCGGGTCACCGGGTGCCCGTCGGCGTCGAAGACGGTGGCGCCCTTGGGCAGGTGCACCTCCAACCCGTGCACGGCGGGGTGGGTCAGCACCAGGTCCGCCGCGAGCGGCATCTGCACCGGCACCTCGTTGGCGGTGTCCAGCGGCGGGAGGTAGGAGGTGAAGCCGAGCGGGTTGTCCTGGCCGGGCAGCAGGCTGACCGGGGTGCGGAAGGCGCCGTAGACGACACCGCCGCCGCTCGCGGAACGGCCGTCGATGAGCAGCGACCGCGTACCGGCGGGCAGGCCTGTCAGGGTGAACCTACCGTCGGCGCCGGTGCGGGTGGTCCGGTTCTCGATGCGCAGGGTCACGTCGGCGAGCGGCTGGTCGGCGGTGGTGCGGACGCTTCCGGAGAGGCTGGTGTCCGCGACGACGGGGGTGGGCCGGGGCCGGGCCGGTGCCGGTGGTGCCGGTGCGACGGCGTAGGGGGAGGTGCCGTTGGGGTGCCGGAAGCGGGGTGCGGCCACCGCCGGGACCGGTCCGACCGCGATGGTGATCGCGCCGATGTCGCGGGCGCCGGGGTTGACGTGCAGCCGGTAGGTGCCGGTGCCGGGCAGCGTGACGTCGACGATGTTGCCGTCGTAGGCGTAGGTGTTGAACCACGTGACGTTGTCGGGCGTGATGAGGCTGACCAGGGTCCGGAACGGGGTCGGGTAGGTCACCGATCGGATCTCCACCCGGACCGGCTGCCCGGCGGTCGCCGGGAAGGCCAGGTTGGACTCCTGGCCGATCGCCGTGGTGGCGACCGTGACCGGGCTGCCGTTGACGGTCGTGGTCGCGGCGGCGTCGGCCGGCACGGCGGTCACCGTGGCGGTGGTGCTGCCGGAAGCGACGCCGCCGGGGTTGAACAGCAGGGTGTAGGTGCCGGTCGTCGGGAGGGTGAGCGCGTCCAGGTCGCCCTGTCCGATGACGCAGGCCGAGTTGAGGTGGACGTCGCCGGGGCCGAAGAGCTGGTAGAGGTGGCAGTACCCGATGTCGGCATAGGTGTTGTCGATGGCGAGGAAGACCCGCTGGCCCGCCGTCGCGCTGAAGGCCACGGCCCCGTTCTGGCCCACCGAGGTGGTCACGGTGGCGGGTCCGCCGCCGACCGTCGTGGTCGCGGTGGCATCGGCGGGTACGCCGACCAGCGTCACCGTCGTCGTCCCGCTGACGCCGAGGGCCGGGTCGACCGTGAGCGTGTAGGTGCCGTTCTCGGTCAGCGCCGTGGTGTCGAGGAAGCTGTCGGCCGAGCCGAGGCAGCTGTTGGCGACGGCGGTCGAACCGCCGGGTGTCCGTACCGTGGCACCGACGGTGCAGCTGCCCGCCGTCGAGGTGCTGAAGCGGACGAAGAGGCGCTGGCCCGGCGTACCCGGGAAGGTGATCTTGGCATTTTGGCCGAGCGCGGTGGTGAGCTGGCGCGCGGTCCCGTCGATCGCGCCCGCGACCGCGAGGTCGGCCGGGACCGCCGCGATCGTCGCGCGCAGCGTGCCCACGGCGAGGCCGTAGGGGTCGGCGAGCAGCGTGTAGGTCCCCGCCACCGGCAGGGTGACCGCGTCGGCGTCGACGGAGCAGGTGGTGCCGGACGCGCCGACCTGGCGGCTGGGCGTCCGGATCAGTGCGCCGTCGGGCCCGCGCAGGACCAGGTTGGGGCAGGTTCCCGAGTCGAGCGTCGCGACGACCTGGGTGTAGATCCGGTCACCGGCGGCGGCCGCGATGGTGAACAGGGCGTTCTGGCCCGGCGCGGTGGTGGTGAGCGTGACGCCCGGCCCGCCGGGGGTGACCGCGCCGGTGGCGTCGGGCGCAACGCCGATCAGGCTCGCCGTGGCGCTGCCGGCGACCCCGGTGGGCTGCTCGACGATGATGCGGTAGGTGCCGCGGACCGGCAGCAGAACGGCGTCGATGTCCCCGGCGCAGTGGACCGTCTTCGGGCGGACCGGGGAACCGGTGGGACCCTCGATCCACATCGTCGGGCAGCCGGTGTCGGGGTAGGCGGTGGTGACGTTGCCGCGGATCCGCTGCCCCGAGCTGCCGGTGAAGGTGAAGACCGCCCGCTGCCCGCCGCCGGGTGACAGGGTGACGGCGGTGCCGTCGATGGCGACCTGCCCGGTCGGGTCCGCCGCCACGACGTGCGGGGTGATCGTCAGCGAGCCGGTCGAGTCGCCCGACGGGTCGATGGTGACCTCGTAGGTCGTGGCGTCGGGAGCGGAGAAGGCGGTGGTCTGGGCGCCCGCGGCGAGGCATCCGTTGCGCCACAGCAGCCGCCGACCGGGTGCGTAGACGCGTACGGTGGCGCAGGTGACGAACGTGCTGGCGGGGAACTCCAGGCGTACCCGAGCTCCGGCGGCGGCCTCCAGCATCGCCACCGACACCTTCTGCGCGGCCGCGACCGGCACCGCCGTGGCGGTCTCGGGCGTCAGCAGTGCCGTCGTCGCCACATCGGCGGCGATGTAGGGCGCGGGCGCGGTGACGACGGTGCCGGTCGAGGCGGTCTCGCCCGCCGGGGTGCGGACCCGCAGCCGGCCCGCCGACGAGAACGGCGGTACGGAGACCGTCAGCGTCGTCGCGGTCGCGGCGGTCACCACGGCCCGGGTACCGCCGAGCGAGACGACGTTGTTGCCCGGGACCGGGTCGAACCCGCTGCCGGTGACGGTGAACGACCCGTCCCTGCTGACGATCGACGGGTTGATCGAGGAGATCACCGGCGGGGTGATCGGGGTGACGGTGAACGAGCCGGCCGAGACCGAGCCGCCGCCGGCCGTGACGGTCAGCGTGCCGGTCGTGGCGCCGCTGGGGACGGCGACCCGGATCCGGTTGCGGGTCACTTCGGCCGGGGTGGCGGCGGTGCCGTTGAACGAGACCGTCGCGTTGCTCGCGAAGTTGGTGCCGGAGATGGTGACCTGGCCGCCGACGGGGGCCGACGGCGGGGCGACGCCGACGACGGCGAGCTGGTTGGCGGCGAGCCGGACGATGCCGGTGAGGTTGCCCGCCGCGTCGTAGCTGTAGCGGGCCGCCGCCCCGGTCTCGTCGAACGCGCCGACGAGGCGGCCGTCGGCGTCGTGCGCGAAGGTGGCGGGGTCGCCGTCGAGGGGCGCGGCGGTGAAGTAGCCCGCCGCGTCGGCGAGCACGTGGACGGTGCCCGACGATCCGTTGTAGACACTGATCTTCCCGTTGCCGCCGAGGGTGGCGGCGACGAGGTTGGGCACGGTCTGTCTGGCGGTGAAGTTGAGGTTGGAGGCGTTGGGCCGGGTCACGCCGTCGGGGTGCACGATCAGGTAGCCGCCGGTCGACGGCTGCGTGGCGGTGACGTTGAGCAGGACGGCCGACGCTCCGCTCGCCGGTACGCCGCCGACCCCCGCCACCTGCACGTGGATCGTCGCACCGGCCGCGATCGGCACCCCGTTGAACCCGCCGGTCGTGCCCCGGGTGTCGAGGACCCGGGCCGGGGCGAGCGGGGTGTAGCCGCCGGTGGCGGGTGTGCCCGCGACGAAGTAGCCGGCGGCGTCGGCGAGGACGTGCACGGTGCCCGACGATCCGTTGTAGACGCTGACCCTGCCGTTGGCGCCCAGGGTGGCGGCGACGAGGTTCGGCACGGTCTGCCCGGCCGAGAAGTTGACGTTGGAGGCGTTGGGCCTGGTCGCGCCGTCGGGGTGCACGGTGAGGTAGCCGCTCGCGGCGGGCTGGGTCGCGGTCACGTTGATCAGCACGGCGGCGGCACCCGTCGCCGGTACGCCGCCCGCGCCCGCCACGGTCACCGTGATCGTCGCGCCGGGCGCGATCGGGGTGCCGTTGAAGCCGCCGATGGCGCCCCGGGTGTCGAGGACCCGGGCGGGGGAGAGCGGCACGTATCCGCCGGGGCCGGGCGTACCGGTGGTGAAGTAGCCGGCCACGTCGGCGAGGACGTGCACCGTGCCGGTGGACCCGTTGTAGAAGCTGACCTTGCCGTTGCCGCCGAGGGTGGCGGCGACGAGGTTGGGCACGGTCTGCCCGGTGGTGAAGTTGAGGTTGGAGGCGTTGGGCCGGGTCACGCCGTCGGGGTGCACGATCAGGTATCCGCCTGCCGTGGACTGCGTGGCGGTGACGTTGAGCAGCACGGCCGCCGCTCCCGTCGCCGGTACGCCGCCCGCGCCCGCCACGGTCACCGCGATCGTCGCGCCCGCCGCGATCGGCACCCCGTTGAAGCCGCCGGTCGTGCCTCGGGTGTCCAGCAGCCGGGCGGGCGGCAGGGCCACGTAGCCGCCGGGGCCGACCCCGGCCACGGCCGGCGGCGCGGCCGACGGTGTGGTGGCGGTCCCGGCGTGCGCCGGTACCGCGTGGATCAGTCCTGCCACGAGCGTGATCGTCAGCGCCCCGGCCATCCGGCGAATAGCTGCACCCATGCGCGTGTCTGACGGACGACGCGGATTCGATCGATGACCTCCATTGACTGAAATGTTTCTTACGAGTTACCGTGAGAGCGCTCTCGCACCCCGATGGATATCCTTAACCGCGTTGTGTGAGAGCGCTCTCACGGCCTGGGTACCGTGAGAAATCACCCAGTCCCGCCGCGTACGACGCCGCCCGGCGTCCGCGCGGCCACCCGCCAGCGAAATGCGAGGACACATCGGTATGCGTACCTCCAGAAAGCTCCTCGGCGCGCTCGCCGCGACCGCCATGGCCGTCCCCATGGCGATCGCCGCAGCCGCCACCCCGGCCCACGCGATCGGGCCCGCGCTGCTCCCCGTCACGGTCACCAACAGCACCGGCCGTGGCGACGCGGTCTACCTCTACGTCATCGGCGTCAACCTGAGCAACGGGCGCCTGGGCTACGTCAACGGCGGCGGCACCTTCACCGCCTGGAGCGGCGGGCAGCTCCCGCCCTCGCCCGCGCCGGATGTCGCGATCGGCGGCCCCGGCAACGGCGGCAGCACCACGATCAACGTCCCGCGCGGCTTCTCCGGCCGGGTCTACTTCTCCTTCGGTGAGAAGCTCAAGTTCTTCCTCACCCCGGACGGCCTGGTCCAGCCCGCACCGTGGGCGGCCGGCGACCCCAACCAGAACATCCTGTTCGACTGGAGCGAGTTCACCTACAACGACGCCGGGCTCTGGCTCAACAGCTCGCAGGTGGACATGTTCGCCGTGCCGCACGCCGTCACCGTCACCGGTGCCAACGGCGTCACCAAGCGCACGGGCGACGTCGTCAACAACGGCCGCGACACGATCATCAACACGATCAAGGCGCAGTCCGGCTGGGCGAACACCGGCTACACCCGCTCCGACGGCACCGTGCTGCGGATGCTCGCCCCGGGCAAGGCCGCCGGTGCGGGCCTGTTCAGCGCGACCTACTACGACAGCTACATCACCTCGGCGTGGAACGCCTACGCGTCCAAGACGCTCACCGTGGTGCCCTTCGGGGACCAGCCGAACACCAAGTTCTTCGGCCGGACCAGCGGCAACGTCATGAACTTCACCAACACCAGCGGCGCACAGGTGGCCTCGTTCAACAAGCCCAGCAGCGCCAACGTGTGGGGCTGCGACGGCAACCTCGCCGCGCCCAACGACCTCATCGTCGGGCCGATCTCGCGGACGCTCTGCGCCGCCCTCAACCGGGGCACGCTCGGCACCATCGACACCCAGCCGAGCCTCAACGCGGGCGACTTCTACAAGAACAACCCCGCCAACCAGTACGGGAAGATCATCCACGCGAACATGGTGGACGGTAAGGCGTACGCGTTCGCGTTCGACGATGTCGGCGCCTTCGAGTCCCTCGTCAACGACGGCGACCCGCGCGCGGCCGGGATCATCCTCAGCCCGTTCGGCGCCGGTGGTGGCGGAGGCGGCACGATCCCGTCGAACACCTGGAACACCGTGATCAACAAGACCAGCAACAAGTGCGTCGACGCCCGCTCGTCGGGGACCGCCAACGGCACCGTGATCCAGCAGTACACCTGCAACAACTCCTACGCCCAGCAGTACCAGTTCCAGCCGACCAGCGGCGGATACGTGCGGATCAACAACCGCAACAACTCCGCCCAGGTGCTCGACGTGGCCGGCGTCTCGACCGCCGACAACGCCCTGATCAACCTGTGGAACTACGTCGGCGGCAACAACCAGCAGTGGCTGCCCGTCTCCGAGGGCGGCGGCTACTTCCACTTCGTCGCCCGGCACAGCGGCAAGTGCCTGGACGTGCCGGCGGCCTCGACCGCCGACAGCGTCCAGCTGGTGCAGTACGCCTGCAACGGCACCGGGGCGCAGTCGTTCCGGCTCGCCGTCCAGCCGTAGCGCCCTGCGGTGATCGTCAGGCCGTCACACCCGAGCGGTGTGGCGGCCTGACGCGATCGTGGCCTGTATAGGCTCGGGCCCGGTCGGCACGAGGAGGCCTTACGTGATCGCGGCCTTCATCCCGATCTGGGTCCTGACGCTGCTCGGCTACCTTGCCGGGCGCTACCGGCTGCTCGGCACGGACGCCGACCGGGTCCTCGGCGGCTTCGTCTTCCACCTGGCGATGCCCGCCGCGCTCTTCACCGCCCTGTCCCGGGCCACCCTGTCGGTCAGCGGGCCCGCGCTCGGCGCCTTCGCCGCCAGCACCCTGGTCGTGATGGGCTCGGGATTCTGGCTCAGCAGCCGGATCTTCCGCCGCAAGCCCGGCGAGGCGACGATCGCCGCGATGGCGGCCGGCTACATCAACTCCGCGAACCTCGGGATACCGATCGCCCTCTACGTGCTGGGCAACGCGGCCTTCCTCACCGGAGTGCTGCTCTTCCAGGTGCTCATCGTCACCCCGGTCATCCTGCTGCTGCTCGACCGGGGCGGCGATCGGCGGTTCAGCCTCGGGCGGCTCGCCGCGATGCCGCTGCGCAACCCGGTCATCATCGGGCTCGCGGCCGGTGCGGTCTGCTCGGTGACGGGGTGGCTGCCGCCGGTCGCGGTCACCGGGCCGCTCGAGCTCCTCGGCGCCGCTGCGGTCCCCACGGCGCTCGTCGCGCTCGGGCTCTCCCTGACGGTACGCGGGCCGGCGCTCGCGGGTGAGCGCAGCGAGATGGCCGCGCTGTCGGTGCTGAAGCTGGTCGGGCAGCCGCTGGTGGCGTACCTGGTGGGGATCGCCCTGGATCTGAGCCGGACCGACCTGCTGGCGCTGGTGGTCTGCGCGGCGCTGCCCACCGCCCAGAACACCTATATCTTCGCCCGCGAATACGACCAGGGATCCTCGATCGCCCGGCGGACCGTGATCGCGACGACCGCCCTGTCGATGGTCACCCTCGCCGTCATCGACTGGTGGCTGCACCCGGCATAGCGAACGCTCATTTCTGGTGCCTTTCACATGTCGAGAACCGGGTCCCGGCTCCGACCTGGGGGTGTAGATGTGGTGAGCGGGATGGGAGCCTGACATGCGGAAGATCATTTACTGGGTGCACAGTTCGGTGGACGGGTTCATCAACGGGCCAGAGGGGGAGTTCGACTGGCCGGTGCTGGGGCCGGAGCTCTTCGCGTACTCCGACGGCCTCAACAAGCGGGTCGACACGCTGCTCTACGGGCGGGCGGTCTGGGAGATGATGGTCGGCTTCTGGCCGCAGGCTGAGTCGGCCGTCGACGATTCGCACGTGCGGTCGTTCGCGCCGTTCTGGCGGGCCACGCCGAAGGTCGTGTTCTCGCGGAGCTTCGCCGGTGACGAGTGGACCAGCCGGGTCATCGGGGCCGACGGGCTCGCCGACGAGGTCGCGGCGCTGAAGGCCGGCGACGGCGAAGATCTGCTGCTCACGGGCGGTTCCGGACTCGCGGCGGTGCTGACGGGGCTCGGGTTGATCGACGAGTACCACGTCGCCGTACACCCGGTGGTCCTCGGTGGTGGACGGCCGCTGTTCGCCGAGCCGGGGGAGCGGATCCGCCTGCGCGCGGTCGAGTCGAGGCTCGTCGACGGCGCGGTGGTGGTGACCCACTACGAAAGGCCGTGATTTCTAGATCTTGTGCGTTTTCCGTCGCTCTGGCGACGGAAACGCACAAGATCTACGAATAATGCGCTCAGAAGGGCGCGAGATCCTCGCCGAGCAGGGCCAGGACGCTGGCCTTCGACCCGCCCTTGAGGCTCTGGACGAGCACCTTGGCCGTGCGGCCGTCAGGCATCTCCAGCGTCAAGGTCTTTCCGACCGGACTCTTGATGCTGGGAGAATCGGCGCCGGGACGGAAGTCGCCGGCCCATGGAGGAATGCCGCCCTTGCGGGCAGGCTCGGTGAAGAGGGCGACTGTGCCGGACGTTCTCGTGCCGTCTGCGGACAGCAGCACTGCGGGACTTCGATAGGTAGCCATGTACCTGCGATCTTACATTGGTTGCTGGTTGTTTCAATCACCTTGCGGTGTGAGGAATGACCGCTGCCGAGGAGCGGTGCTCTACGTAGGCTTCGACCCCGTCGAGCAGGAGCTTCAGTCCGAATTCCAGTTCCATCAGCCGTTGTCCTGCGGCGCCGTACTCCTCGGTGCTGCTGGGTGTCGACACGGCGTGGAGGGCGGGGAAGCGGTCTGCGGTGATGACGCGGGACATGGCTTCGGCGATGTCGGCGGTCTCCTGCGCGGATGTGGCTGTGGTGAGGTCGAGTGCCATCGCGGCCTGGCCGCGGACGGAGCCGATGACGTAGAGGCCGAGCGACAGGACTTCGCCGCCGGCGAGTCCGCTGCGGATCAGAGCCTGCAGGGCCGCCTCGAACCAGGCCAATTGGTGGGGGCCGAGCGGGGGGTTGAGGGTGGGGACCTTGAGGACCCATGGGTGTGCGTGGTAGAGCTCCCAGGTAGCCCGGACCCAGCGTTCCAGCTCCTCACGCCAGGTGTCGCCGACCTGGGGTTGCGGTGGCGGCGGGGTCGCGGCGTCGATCATCAATTCGATGAGCTGGTCCTTGCCCGGTACGTAGTTGTAGATCGACATGGTGGTATAGCCGAGATCGCCGGCGACCCGCTGCATGGACAGTGCGTTGATGCCTTCCGCGTCGGCTATGGCGAGTGCTGCGCGCGTGATCTTCTCCAGGTCGAGTCCCGGCCGAGGGCCGCGGGTGCCGCGTGGCGTGTCCTTGCCCCATAGAAGATCGACGGTGCGGAGGACTCCGCCGGTGTCGCGCGACATCTGGCTCCTATCGGAAAAGTGTCAGGACCGGTCCCCATCGTAGAACTCTGTATGCGGTACATTATTTTTTGTATCACATACAGAGTTTTAGTTTCGAGGAGCTGAACCCTTATGAACAGCACTGTCGAGCTGCGGCCCCGCTTCTGGCGCCGCCCCTGGATCGGACCGCTGATGCTCGTCGCCCTGGCCTTCATGGCGTATTCGGTGCCGCGCTACCTCACCTTCGACCCCGCGAACACCAACGTCCCCGCCCCGGCCGGGTTCGGGGCGCATTTCTGGCTCCTGGTCGCCCACGTCGTTTTCGGCTCGGTGGCGATGACGACATGCTGTTTCCAGATCTGGCCGGCCTTTCGCACCCGCTACCCGAGAGCACACCGAGCGATGGGGCGCCTGTACGTCTTCGGCGGCGTACTCCCGGCCGGGCTGCTGGGGATCACGGTCGGCGCGGTCAGCCCGTTCGGACCCGTCGTCCGGACCGGCAACGTCACTCTCGGCGCGGTCTGGCTCATCGTCACCGTCGTCGGGTTCCGGATGGCCGTCGGCCGCCGCACCGCCGAGCACCGGCGGTGGATGATCCGCAGCTTCGCGCTGACGTTCGCCATCATCACCACACGGGTCTGGTCGGTCGTCTTCGCCGTGGCGTTCTTCGGCGATCAGCTCACCCAGAGCGCAGGACCACTCGACCCGACGGTGCAGGTGTTCACCGGAATGGGCGTCTGGGTCGGCTTCATGGTGAATGTGCTCGCCGCCGAATGGTGGCTCGACCGCGGCACGGTGTCCCAGCGGCGGGCGCGCCAGGAGAGACGCGCCCGCCAGCTACGCGTCCAATGAACAGGGTCGGTCCGGTCCGCCCTCCGCCGCGGCCGCATCGGATGGTGGCACTTCACGCACGTCGCCGAGCAGCGGGCTTCAGGTCTCGGGTGTGAGGGGTTACGCTGGTCAGATGGCAGTCCAGCCGCATCGGGTGACGCCGCGCTCCGGCGCGCGTCCCGGTCGGCGTGCCGTCGTCGCACCCGACCTGGCCCTGCTGCACGGCCCGACAGCTGGCGTCGTCGAGCTGCCGCACCGGCTGTTCTGGCAGGCCGACCGCCATGTCGACCTCGACAACGGCAACCTGCTCCGCTGGCTGTACGAGACCGTGCTCCGTGAGGCGATCACGGTCCAGGAGCTGCAGACGTGGCTCGACGGACCGACCCTGCGCTCGCTCTGGGACGAGCTGTACGTCCCGGCGGGCGTACGCGTCGCCTGGGAGTCCCGCCACCCCGGTCTGAAAGCCGTGCCGGCGGCGGTGTGACGACGACGCCTGATCCGCTGCAGACCGAGGTCGCGCAGATCGCCCTGCAGGCGGCTGCCGGTCACGGGTTCGCGCTCGCGGGCGGGCAGGCGCTGATGGCGCACGGCATCGTCCAGCGCCCCACCCAGGACGTCGACCTCTTCACCGATCGGGACGGCGCGGTGCGCTCGGCGACCGCTCTCGTCACCGGCGCGCTGGAGGCGGCCGGGTTCCAGGTCGAGTTGCAGCGGGAGGAGTCCGACCTCGGCGACGTCATCGAGGGACTCGACTCCGAGATCGTCGACCTGCAGGTCAGCCGGTCCACCGACCATGTGCGGCTCTCGCTGGCGAGGTTCGACCGAAACGAGGTTCCGGGGATGATGGAGGTCGGACCGGTGCTGCACCTGGCCGACGTCATCGGCTCCAAGGTCGCGGCGCTGGCCACCCGTGCGGAGCCCCGGGACTACATCGACGTGAGCGCGGCACTGGATCGCTTCACCCGGGAGGAGCTGCTGGAGCTCGGCCGGGCGTCGGACCCCGCGCTCGCCGATGACGAGGTCGCCGACGCGATGGTGCGCCTGGACCGGCTCGCCGACGACGTGTGGCAGCTGCAGTACGGCCTGACACCGCAGGCATGCGCCAGGATCCGGGCGTCGTTCGCCGATTGGCCGCGAGAAGTCGACTGACTTCCCGCCGAGCGCTGGGCATGATTCAAGGCATGGACGCGAGGGTGCGTGGCTGGTCTCTGCTCAAGGTCGAGGCCATCGAGCTGCTCGACGATGACTGGCCGGGCTGGGTTCGCGTGCGCCTGGTCGACGCAGCCGATGTGTCCTGGACTTTCGAGGGCAAGGTGCCGATCTTCTTCGCCGGGGACGCTCCTACCCGGGCCACCAGCCTCCCGGTCGCGGCGCACATCCGCTGCCACGTGCTCCGAACCGATCGCGGGGCGGACGGGCGAGAGGTATCTGTTGTCTCCACCGCCATGGACGGAGTGGAGACCGAGGACGGGCTGGACGAATTTCGAGTGTTCAGCGACCAGATCGAGCAACCCGCAATGGAGTAGCGCGCAAGATCGCGCACGTTCCGGGAAACTGCCCCTACCAGGGTGCGAGATCGTGCTGCTTCTCGGAAGCAAGCCCTACCGATAGGCGCTGAGGGGACTGTTTCCGGGAAGGTACGCGATCATGCGCGATCCCGGGGCCCCGACGCGGCGACGAGAGCCCACCCGGCTGCCGGGGTTGACGAGTCTGCGTACCAGGCATATCGTTTTTCGATATTCGTATTGTTTTTCGATATGCTCGGAGGGTGTCATGGAGACCAGAGGGCTGGGCACGTGGTTGCGGTGGTTGCGGGGGACGGCGACGTTCGTCTTCATCGCCGTCCTCTGCCTGGCGGCGGCGGTGCTGGTGATCACACTCATCCCCGGGTCGCCGGTGATACTGGAGCTGCCGACCGGGACGCTGACCGGGCTGAGGGACGTGGGCGGCGTCGAGCCGGGGGTCGTCGTCGACCCGGACGGCTGGCTCGTCTTCTCGGTCACGGATCCGTCGCCGGCGCAGCGTCTTCTCTACGCCGTGACCATCGTGCCGGGACTGCTCCTGATCGGCGAGATCGCCCGGCGGATGGCGACGCTGCTCAAGGCAGCGCAGGCGAGCGACCCGTTCACGGAGCGGACCGCTCGCGAGCTGACGCTCATCGCCAGGATCACCGCGTTCGGCGGGGTGGGCACGTGGGCGGCGAGCATCCTCGCGAAGTGGTCGCTCTCGGCGACCATGCTCACCTCGGGCGCGGCGGTCGAGGCGAGCCAGTCGCTGGTCGGCTGGCTCGCGGTCGCGTTCATCCTCGCCGCGTTCGGGCAGCTCGTGGCCCGGGGTGTGGCGATGCGGACCGAGCTCGACGCGGTCATCTGATGGGGGAGTCCGCCGAGCACCGGATCGAGGTGCACCTCGACGACCTGCTCGCCGCCCGGGGCATGACCCTCGTGGAGCTCTCCGCGAGGGTCGGGGTGACCGTGGTGAACCTGTCGATCCTGAAGAACGGCCACGCCCGCGCGATCCGCTTCAGCACCCTGACGGCGATCTGCGACGCGCTGGGCTGCACCCCCGGCGAGCTGATCACCATCCAGGAGCCCTGATCGCGCTCATCGCCCACCTGCGATGATGCTCAGGTGAGTACGCAGAATCAATGGACCGCGATGATCCAGGCCGATCCGGCCCACTCGCAGCGCTACATCGACCGCTTCCGGTCGCTGGCGGAGTCGGGGGCCGACCTGGTCGGCGAGGCGCGCCTGATCGACGCGATGCTCCCGCGCGGCTCCCGGATCCTCGACGCGGGCTGCGGCCAGGGCCGCATCGGCGGCTACCTCGCCGGCGTCGGCCACGACGTGGTGGGCGTGGACCTCGATCCGGTGCTCGTCGCCGCCGCGCAGCGCGACCACCCGGGGGCTCGCTGGCTCGTCGGGGATCTCGGCACCCTGGACCTGCCGTCGCTCGGCATCGACGAGGGCTTCGACGCCATCGTGTGCGCGGGCAACGTGGTGACGTTCCTGGCGACCGGAGCCCGCCGGGATGTGCTCCGCGCGATGCGGGCGCACCTGCGCGACGGCGGTCGGGCCGTGATCGGGTTCGGTGCCGGGCGCGGCTACGACTTCGACGAGTTCCTCGCTGACGCGCAGGCGGGCGGCCTGGTGCCGGACCTGCTGCTGTCGACCTGGGACCTGCGGCCGTTCACGCCGGAGTCGGACTTCCTGGTCGCGGTGCTGCGTCCCCGCTGAGCCCTCCGTGGCGTGCACGAAAAGGGGTGGTGGGTGATATCTGAGTAAAAGGCGAATTGTTTCATTTTCTCCTCCTGCTCGGCTACGCTGGCCGTTCGTGCAGCTCGCAGCCCTGCTGAAGGAGGCGACGTGACGCCACAGGCGCTGGCCGGGAGGCCATCGGTGCGAAGATCGGCAGCGCTGCCGACAGCACTCGCCGTGATCGGCGGGGTCCTGGCCGTGCTCAGCCTGGCGCAGGTGCCGCTCGCCGCGCAGAAGGGCCCGTTCTGGGTGATGGCGGTGCTGGCCCTGGGCGCCTCGGCCGCCACCTACATCCCGCCGTCGAGCACCACGCTCGGCGCGGTGGTCAGCCCCTCACTCTGCTTCACCTTCGCGATCCTGCTCTGCTGGGACCTCGGCCCGGCGATCCTGGTGCAGGGGCTCTCGGTGGTGATCATCGCGGTGCGTACCCGGCTGCCCTGGCGGGACGCCGTGGTCGGCGCGGCCCGCTACGCCGCCGCGTTCGGCGCCGCCTACGTGGTGCTGCTGCTCGGCCAGCCCGACCCGTTCCACGCGCTGTCGACCGTCGACCTCTTCACCGACACGATCGCGGTGATCGGCGCGGTCCTGGCGTTCCTCGCCGTCTACGGCTGGTCGGTCGTCGCCACGATGCCCCGGCCCGAGCATCCGCCCGTCGCCGGTCGGCAGCGCGAGCGGATGTCCACTCTGCGGGACCCCGCCGTGCACACCACCGCTCTGATGATGATGAGCCCCGTGCTCGCGGTCGCCGGGCATGTCAGCATCGGGTTCGTGCCGCTGGTGATCATGCCGCTCTACGCCGTCGAGCGGATGGCCCGGCTCTCCGAGGAGCGCCAGCGTGCCGCCCTCACCGACACGCTCACCGGCCTGGGCAACCGGGCCGGCCTGCAGACCGCGTTCGACCGGGCCAACGCTGATCCGCTGCGGAACGGGCGCGGCCTCACCCTGCTCCTGCTGGACCTCGACGGCTTCAAGTACGTCAACGACTCCCTCGGCCACGACACCGGCGACCAGCTGCTCGTCGCGGTCGCCGAGCGGCTCCGCCGAGGTGTGCCGGAGGGTGCGGCCGTCGCCCGGCTCGGCGGCGACGAGTTCGGCATCCTGCTCCCCGACGAGGCGGACCTCGACGGCTCGGTGCCGGCGGCGAATCGGATCAGCGCCGCGCTCAACGGCCCGGTGCCGCTCAACGGCCTCGAGGTCGAGGTCACCGCGGCGATCGGCATCGCCGTCTACCCGCCGCACGGCGACGACTTCGCCACGCTGATGCGCCACGCCGACATCGCTATGTACGACGCCAAGCACGACAATGTCGACGTCGCCCTCTACCGCCTCGGCGCCGACCGGCACCCGCAGCGCCTCGCCATCCTCGACCAGTTCCGCCAGGCGATCGTCACCGAGGACCGCCGGGCCATCGCGGTGCACTACCAGCCGCAGGCGGACCTGAGCACCGGCCGGATCGTGGGAGTGGAGGCGCTGCTGCGCTGGACCGACGCGAACGGGCAGCCGGTGTCGCCCGCCGAGGTGATCTCCGTGATCGAGCACACCCCGGTGATGCACCAGCTCACCGACCGGGTCCTCGACGACGCCATCGCGCAGGCCGGGCAGTGGCACGCGGCGGGGCTGCGACTGCGTACCTCGGTGAATGTCAGTATCCGCGACCTGTTCCGCGACGACCTGGTCGAACGGCTCCGATGTCGTCTCGCCGAGCACCGGCTGCCCGCGCGGCAGCTGCAGCTGGAGATCACCGAGAGTGCGCTGATGGCCGACCCGGGCCGGGCGATGCGCACCGTCGCGGCGCTGCGCGACCTCGGGGTGGGGCTGGCCCTCGACGACTTCGGCACCGGCTTCTCCTCCCTGCAGCACCTGCGGATGATCCCGCTCGACGAAATCAAGATCGACAGGTCGTTCGTCGCCGGGATGACCTCCGACCGGCACGACAACGCGATCGTCTCCTCGGTGATCGCCCTCGCCGGGACGCTGGGGCTGCGGACGGTCGCCGAGGGCATCGAGGACGAGCCGACCCGGCGGCACCTCCAGGCGGCGGGCTGCTCGCTGATGCAGGGATACCTGCTGGCACCGGCCCTGCCCCCGGACCGGATCGCGGGCCTGGTCGCCGCGGGAGGCCTGCCGGCCGTCGCCCCGCTGCCGGGCAACGGGGTCCTCGCCCAGGCCGGATCCCCGGTCCGGCGGTAGCCCGCGGGGCCGCGCCGACCCGTCCGCACAGTCCATGGCCCGGCGGTCGCGGCAGCGGCTACCGTCAGGGCGTGCACAACATCATGTCGGAGACCCAGGCCCCCTGGCCCGCGCGGGACTCCCTGCGGATCACGGGCGTCCGGGCCATCGTCACCGCCCCCGAGCGCGTCCCGGTCATCGTGGTCCGGGTCGACACCAACGACCCCGGCCTCTACGGGTTGGGCTGCGCCACCTTCACCCAGCGCTTCCACGCCGTCGTGGCCGCCGTCGACCAGCACGTCGCACCGATGCTCATCGGCCGGCACCCCGCCGACATCGAGGACATCACCCGGATGGTGCACCTGTCGTCCTACTGGCGCGGCGGACCGGTCCTCAACAGCGCGCTCTCCGGCGTCGACCAGGCGCTGTGGGACATCGCCGGCAAGCGCGCCGGGATGCCGGTCTACGAGCTGCTCGGCGGCCGGGTCCGCGCGGCGGCCGACACCTACCTGCACGCCGAGGGCCCGACGATCGACCACACCATCGAGCACGCGCAGCGCATCCTCGCCGACGGGTTCCGCCACGTGCGGCTGCAGACCGGCGGTCCCGGCGTCGGCACCTATGGCGGCCGGGGCGTGCCGAACTCCTACCCGGACGCGCCCTACCCGGACGGCTGGGACGTGCAGCACTACCTGCGGCAGACCCCGAAGCTTTTCGAGAAGGCCCGCGAGGTGCTGGGCGAGGAGCCCGCGCTGCTGCACGACGTGCACCACCGCCTCACCGTGAAGCAGACGATCGGGCTGGCCCGGGCGCTGGAGCCCTACCGGCTGTTCTTCCTGGAGGACCCGATCCCGCTGGAGCTCTACGACCGGCTGCCCGAGATCCGGGCGGCGGCGCCGATGCCGATCGCCGTCGGCGAGCAGGTCGCCTCCGTCGCCGACGCGGCCCGCCTGGTGACCAGCGGCGGCGTGGACCTGCTGCGGGTGCACATCTCCGCGATCGGCGGCCTCACCCCGGCCCGCAAGCTCGTCGCGCTCTGCGAGCTCAGCGGCGTCGGCACCGCCTGGCACGCGCCCGCCGACGTCTCGCCGATCGGCGCCGCCGCCAACGTCGCCCTCGACGTCAGCACCCCCGCCTTCGGCATCCAGGAGGGCCACCTGTGGCCCGACGCGGTCCGCGAGGTGTTCCCCGGTGCGCTGATGCCCGTCAACGGCTACCTCTACCCCTCCGACCAGCCCGGCTGGGGCATCGACCTCGACGAGGCGGAAGCTGCGAAATACCCGCCCAGCACCCACCTGCACGAACGATGGGCTGCTCGGGTGCGCCGTCCCGACGGCGGGATCGAAGCACCGTGAGACGGGTCCTGGTGACCGGTGCGTCCGGTCGGCTCGGGCGGGCCGTGCTGCGGCTGCTCGCCGAACGCGGCGTCGCCTCGACCGGCCTGGACCTGGTGCCGGTCGCCGACGCCCCGGTCGACCGGATGGTCATCGGCGCCGCCGGCGATGTAGACGCGGTCCGGGAGGCCCTCGACGGGGCCGACGCGGTGGTGCACTGCGCGGCGATCCCGTCACCGTTCCTCGACACCGCCGAGCGGGTCTTCGGCGGGAACTCCCTGGCCACCTTCACCGTCCTGGAGCAGGCGGCGCGGGCCAAGGTGACCCGGGCGGTGCTCGCGGGCAGCCAGTCGATCCTCGGGTTCGCGTTCGCGCCGTCGCCGCTGGTCCCGGCCTACCTGCCGATCGACGACGACCACCCGCTGCAGGCCGCCGACTCCTACGCGCTGGGCAAGCAGGCCGACGAGGCGACGGGGGCGATGATGGCCCGCCGCTACGGGATGACCGTGATCACCCTGCGGTACCCGCTGCTGGGCGGCCTCGGCGACCGGCTGCCCACCTACGCCGACCGCTACCGGTACGAGCCCCAGCGGGGTGCGGCCTCGCTCTGGGCGTACCTGGAGGATCGCGATGCCGCGACCGCCGCGTGGCTGGCGCTGACCGCGCAGCTGTCGGGTTATCGGATGTTCACCGTGGCCGCGCCGCAGACGCTCGCCGCAGCGCCCACCGAGGAGCTGCTGCGGCGGTGGCTGCCGGACGTGCCTAGGCGGCGTGAGCTGCCAGGATGGACCGTGCCGCTGGACCTCGCCCCGGCGACGGAGATACTGGGCCTTCGACCGGAGTATCTCCACCGTCCGAATGGGAGCTGATCGTGCTGCTGGTGGGCTGTTACACCCCCGAACGAGGGCAGGGCGCCGGTGTCGCGGTCGTCGCGACCGAGGCCGGCGTGCCGGTGCGGGTGGAGCGGGTCGTGCCCGCCGCCTCACCGTCCTTTCTCGCCCGGCACCCGACGAGACCCGTGCTCTACGCCGTGGGGGAGACCGAGACCGACACGGGCACCATCGCGGCCTGGTCGACCAGCGGCGACGCGCCGGACGCGCCGCTCGGAGCCGTCGTCGACTCCGGCGGCGCCGACCCGTGCCACCTCACCGTGGACTCCACCGGCCGGTTCCTCGTCACCGTCAACTACACCGGCGGGAGCATCGCGGTGCACCGGCTCGACGGCGGCGGCGCGATCCTGGAGCGCACGGACCTGGTCCACCACGACCGCCACGGCGATCATGAGCGGCAGGACGGCGGGCACCCGCACCAGGTCCGGGCCCTGCCCGGCGGCGCGCTGCTCGTCACCGACCTCGGCGGCGACGCGATCTACCGCTACCGCCTGCGCGACGGGAAGCTGATCGCCGACGGGCTGATCGAGGCACCGGCGCGATCCGGGCCCCGCCACCTGGTCCAGGTCGGCGACGCGTGGCTCGTCACCGCCGAGCTCAGCACGCAGGTGCTGGTCTACGACGCGGACTGGCGGCTGGTCGGGCAGGTCCCCGCGACCCGGTCCACCGGCGAGTGCCTCGTCTCGGAGCTCGCCGTCGGCGGGGATTTCCTCTACGTCGCCAATCGGGGTGTCGACACGGTGAGCGTGTTCCGGCTCGGTGCCGAGCTGCCGGAGTATGTCACCGAGGTGCCGACCGGCGCATGGCCCCGGCACATCGCCGTCGTCGGCCCGCACCTGCACGTCGCCAACCAGAAGTCCGACGAGCTGACCACGATGCTCATCGACCCGGCGACCGGTGTCCCGGCGGTCGTGTCGACCCTCGCCGTGCCCAGCCCCACCTGCGTGCTGGCGCCCTAGACGACGATGCAGATGCCGGTCGCCGTGGCGATCACGACGTCGACCGTGGAACCGGCGGGCACGACCGTGCCTCCCGGCGGGGACTGATCGATGACATAGCACTTGTCGAACGTGGACCTGTACTCGATGCGGGCGACGAGCTCCAGGCGCTTCATCTCCGCCCGGACCTCGACCTCCCGCCAGCCGTACATGCCCGGCACCATCCGCTTCGCGGGCAGCGGGCTCGGCTCGGCCGTGGGGGACGCGGTCGCGGACGGCCCGCCGCCGCTGGGCGCGGCCGAGGCCGAGGGCGCGCGGCGGCTGGGCGTCACGCGCACGGACGGCGACACGCTCGGCGTCGGCACGCCCGAGGCGGCGACGGCAGGGCTCGCGGAAGGCGAGGCCGCGGCGCCCTGCGGCCGAGCGTCGTCAGCGCCGCCATCGGCAAAAACGAAGATCGCGACGGGTACGAGCACCAGCGCCGCCACTGCACCGGCGAGCACCGCCCATCTCCGGCGGCGAGGAGCTGCCGCGTGGGCGGCGACAGGACGGGGCAGCGTCGCCGTCGCCGTGAGCTCCCGGCGGGCCGTGGCGGCGGCGTGCGCGAGTGCGGCGGCGCTGGGCCAGCGTTGGGCGGGGTCCTTCGCCAGCGCCCGCATCACGATGGCCCGGACCGGTCCCGGAATGCTCGCGGGCAGCTCCGGGGGTGCCTCGTTGACGTGCTGAAGTGCCACCTCGAGCGGGTTGTCGCCCGCGAACGGCTTGCGTCCCGCCAGCATCTCGTAGGCGACGATGCCGAGCGCGTACACATCGGTCGCCGGACCGATCTCAGCCCCGGTGACCTGCTCCGGGGCCAGATAGGAGGCGGTGCCGAAGAACTCCCCGGCCGCCGTGAGCCGGTCGGCGGCGATTATCCGGGCGATGCCGAAGTCGGTCAGCGCCAGCCGCCCGTCCAGTCGGAGCAGCAGGTTGGCGGGCTTGACGTCGCGGTGGACGATCCCCTGCTTGTGAGCCACGTGGATGGCGTCGGCGGCCTGGGCCAGGATCCGCATCGCCCGCGACGGCTCCAGCGGGCCCACCCTGTCCACGAGGGAGAGCAGCGACTCGCCCTCGACGAACTGCATCACCAGGTAGGCGAGCGAGTCGGTCTGGCCGTAGTCGTAGATCTCGACGATGCCGGGATCGCTCAGCGCCGCCATCGCCCGCGCCTCGGCCCGGAACCGGGCGGCGAACCCGGGGTCCGTGGCGAGGTTCGGCAGCAGGATCTTCACCGCGACACGGCGATCGAGCACCATGTCGTCGGCGAGCCACACCTCGCCCATCCCGCCGCGGGCGATCAGGGTGACGAGCGTGTAGCGGCCGCCGAGCGTCAACCCCCGGTCCAGCATGGGAGAAGCCTTCGGTATCGGCCGCCGTTTCGTCAAATCCACCGGTTGCGCCAGGTCAGCCGGGCGGGGGACACCGCGGGTCAGGGGCGGTAGGCGGCGGCCTGGATGTTGTAGAGGTCTGCGTACGTCCCGGCCAGCGCCATCAGCGTCTCGTGGGTGCCGCACTCCTGAACGGTGCCCCCGGCGATCACGATGATCAGGTCGGCCATCCGGACGGTGGAGAACCGGTGCGAGACGAAGACCGTGATCCCGCCGGTCTCCTTCGCGACCCGGGAGGCGGTCTCGGCGTACTGGGCGAACAGCCGGTGCTCGGCCTCCGCGTCGAGCGCCGACGCGGGCTCGTCGAGGATCATGAGCAGCGGCTCGTCCCGCATCATGGCGCGGGCCAGGGCGAGCTGCTGCCACTGGCCGCCCGAGACGTCCGTGCCGCCCTCGGCGTGGCTGCGCCCGAGCCGGGTGTCCAATCCGGACGGCAGTGCCGTCACGACCCCGCTGCGGGCACGGGCGAGCGCGGTCTGCACCGCCCGGTCGTCCGCGACGCGGGGCAGGTCGCCGATGCCGACGGCGGTCCGCGCGGTCAGTTCGAACCGGGCGAAGTCCTGGAACCCGGCGGACATCCGCTGCCGCCAGGCGGTGAGGTCCAGGCGGCGCAGGTCGGTGCCGTCGACGAGGATCCGGCCGCTGCTCGCCTCGTAAAGGCGCCCGAGCAGCTTGACGAGGGTGGTCTTGCCGGCGCCGTTCTCGCCGACGATCGCCACGGTGCTTCCGGCGGGCAGCAGCAGGTCGATGCCGCGAAGCACCGGTACGTCGGTCCCTGGGTAGGCGAAGGAGACGTGTTCGAGCCGGATGCCGTCGGTGAGCCGGTCCGGCGGCGGCATCGTGTGGTCGGATCCGACCAGGTTGGTGACGGTCTGGCGTACCTCGTCGAATCGCTGCAGCGACCGGCCGCTGCGCAGGAGCTGCTGCGCGATCGTGACCGCGGCGGCGACCTGCTGGTTGAGCTGCGCGGCGAGCACGATCGCCAGCACGACGTCACCGATGCCGGCCCGGCCGCGGACCGCCTCGCCGACGACGAGGATGAGGGCGCCGACGTAGCCGAAGGCGAAGACCGTCTGCCCGCCGGCCCGCCACAGTCCGGCGGCGAGTTCGCCGCGCCAGATGCGGGTGCTGGAGCGCTGCCAGTGCCGTGCGTAGCGCTGCTGGAGTTCGCCGGTGAGGCCGAGCAGCCGCAGCTCCTTCGCGGAGGCGGCGGCGGTGGTGAGCTCGAAGAGGTGGCGGGCCTGGCGGGTGTCGGTGGCGCTGCGCTCGCGGGCCTGCTCGGCGGCCGCCTGGGCTTTGCGCCCGGCGAGCAGCGGCAGGACGGCGAGCAGTGGCAGGGCGATCAGCGCGGGGTGGGCCAGGGTGAGCAGCACGGTGGTGATGAGGAGTCCGACGGCGAGCGATGCTCCGGTGAGCAGGGCCTGGAGCCCTTCGCCGAGCCGCTGAAGCTCCTCCTGGACCAGTGCCATCCGGTCGGCGTGCTCGGGGCGCTCGTGGTGGTCGAGGTAGGGCGAGCCGTTGCTGACGGCGATCAGCCGCTGGTCCATGGTGAGGACGTTGATCTCGGAGACTTCGAAGTAGGCGATGTGTGCGAAGTGCGCGCAGGTCAGCGCGGCCATCGCGCAGGCGGCGACGATGATCCCGGCGGTGGCCGCCCGGTCGGCGTGCCCGGCGATGGCCTCGTTGGTGAGGTGTTTGAGGGCGAGCGCGCCGGCGGGGACGGCGACGGCGTTGCCGGCCATCAGGGCGATCGCGATCGCCATCTTGCGCGGGTGCTGCCGGAAGGAGAGGAGCAGGAGTCCTCGGATCGCTCGGAACACCGCTGCTACCGGACCTTCTGCGGCTGGGCCGCGTCGTCTGGCGATTCGACCGGGGTGTCCGTGTCGAACCGTTCCGCCTGGAGGGTGAACATCGCCGCGTAGCGGCCGCCGAGCGCCACCAGCTCGTCATGGGTTCCCTGCTCGGCGACGCGACCGCCGTCGAGCAGGACGATGTGGTCGGCGAGCCGGACGCTGGCGAACCGGTGCGAGATGAGCACGGTGGTGCGGCCGCGGGTGAGTTCGGCGAACCGGGCGTAGAACTCGGCTTCGGCGCGGACGTCGAGGGCGGCGGTGGGTTCGTCGAGGACGAGGATCGAGCTGCCGTGGTAGAGCGCGAAGAGGGCGCGGGCGATCGCGATCCGCTGCCACTGCCCGCCGGAGAGGTCGGTGCCGTCGTCATAGGCGCGCGACAGCAGCGTGTCCAGGCCGTGGGGCAGGCCGTCGAGGGCGGCGAGGATCCCGGCGGCGTCGGCGGCGCGCCGGATCCCGTCGGTGTCGTCGAGGTGGCCGACGGCGCCGAAGCCGATGTTGGCGGCTGCGGAGAGTTCGTAGCGGACGAAGTCCTGGAAGACGACGGCGATGCGGGCCTGCCAGTCGGCGGTCGGGAGCCCGGCGAGGTCGACGCCGTCGGCGAGGACGGCGCCGCTGGTGGGGGAGTAGAGCCGGGCGAGGAGCTTGACGAGGGTGGTCTTGCCGGCGCCGTTGACTCCGACGATCGCGGTGCACGTGCCGGACGCGAGCGTCAGCTCGAGGCCGTCGAGGACCGGCCGGTCGGCGCCGGGGTAGCCGAAGCGCACCCCGGCGAACCGGATCTGCGGTGCCGTGCCGATCCGGGCGGCCGCACCGGCTGCGGCCGGGTCGTCGGGTTCGGTGTGGCGGGCCATCGCTGCTTCGAACCTGCTGATCGCGGTGGCGGCGTTCATGCCGTACTGGGTCTGGGTGTCGGAGTCGGGGTAGAACTCGCCGAGCCGCAGCAGCGCCATCACCGCCTGCAGGACCAGGGCCAGCCCGGCCAGGTCCAGCGCGCCGCCGGCGGCCCGGCGGCCCGCCAGTGCCAGCACGACGGCGGTGAGGGTCAACCCCACCAGGGTGTACGCGAGGTACGGCTTGAGGTAGATGCGCCGCCGCTCGGCCCAGACCGGGGCGAGGGTACGCAGGTAGACCTCGCGGTACCGGTCGGCGAACCAGCCGGTGAGCCCGAAGATCCGCAGCTCCTTCGCCGCACCGGCCCCCATCGCGGTCTCCCGCAGGTAGCGGCTCTCCCGGCGGATCGCCGCCACGTCCCGGATGACCCGGGCGTAGCGGCGCAGCCCACCGCGCTGACCCTGCCGGAACAGCAGGACGACCGTGAGCACCGCCAATGCCGCCCACGTGTTGAGCGCCGCCGCGACGACCACGGTGAATCCGGCGACCTGCGTGTAGGGCCCGACCAGGGCGATCAGCCCGGCGTAGGCGGCGCCGGGGGTGCGGAACGCGAACCGCAGCTCGTGGCTCGCCTCGCCCAGCTCGTCGAGGACCGCCTTCTCCTCCAGCGGGGTGATCTCGCGGGAGGAGAGGGCGGCCTGGATGAGGCGGGCGTACATGTGGCCGTCGACGCGGCGGCTGAGCCGTTCGCCGAGCGCCTTCTGCGCGGCCTCGGCGAGCTGCAGCCCGATGAGCGCGCCGCAGGCGGCGATCAGCGCCCGCCACAGCCCGGACAGGTCGACCGCGCCGCCAGCGAGGGCGGCCGGGATGCGGCCGACGGCGGTGCTGACCGCGAGCGCGAAAGCCACCGGCAGCAGTCCGCGCAGCAGGCTCAGGACGATCGCGGCGGTGCTGGCGCCGATGCCGGCCGCGGGCAGCAGGCGGGCGATCCGCCATCGGGCGCCGACCGCGTCGGACCAGAGCCCGGCCCGGGGCTGGGTGGTTGTGCTCGTCATCGGTCCCGGGTCACCCGAAGATCTCGGCCCGCAGCGGCTCGGGCAGGTCCAGCTCCGTGGTGCAGGCGCCCACCGAGGCCTGGTACGCCGACCGCACCTCGGGGCTGTCGGCGACGGCGAGCTCCTCGGCGGTGAGGCAGGTGATCTCGCGGGCGCGGTAGCGGTATTCGTCGCCGGATCCGTGCAGGCCGGGCACGATGTAGGGCTCCGGCTCCACCGGGTTGTGGATCTTCGACTGTTCGGAGTTCAGGTCGCCGGCCTGCCCCCATCCGGTGAGCATCGCCGGGTCGTAGAGGTCGCTGATCCCGATCCGGGCGAACAGCCGCGACACCGTCTCCTCCGGCCGCTTGCTGCACTCGTAGGGGAAGTGCGTCGTGGCGAGTCCTTCACGGGCGGCGAAGCTGCGCATCCGGGCGTAGTTGAGGGTGCTCAGGTAGAAGTTCTCCGCCACCCGCTCGCGGCCGATCTTGCCCTCCCACTTCGCCATCCACGAGTCCATCGACGCGCGCGGCTCCCGGTCGAGCACCATCAGGTGCAGCTTCTCCACCGGCCACCCGGCTTCGATGAGGCACTGGGCGGGGTTGAAGAGGTCCTCGAACGGCACGTACGGCCCGGCCATCTCCTTCGCGAACGCGACCGGCTCGCCGACCGGCGGCTTCCACGGCGCGCCCTGGCCGCCGGTGAGCACGAACCGGCCGATGGTCTTGACCGGCTGGTAGTAGGAGGCGGCCCCGGCCATGCCGAACAGGTTCGTCACCGCGGTCGACCCGACCCGGCAGCGGCCCCATCCGACCACGAGCAGCGGGAAGTCGGCCGCGGCGACCCCGGCGAACCCGGTCCGCAGCGTCGCCACGATCTGCGCGGTCACCTCCGCCACCGTGGTCGTGACGACCTGGTAGCGGTGGTCGGGCGGCAGCGGTGTGTCGAGCAGCTCCGGCGCGTCCTGGGCGGCGAGCTCCCGCAGCGTCGCGAAGGTCTCGGTCATCTATGTTCTCCCTGCTGGTGTCGGTGGGGTCAAGCGGTTCAGGGCAGTTCGAGCAGCTCGCCGACCTCGCTGACCGCGACGTCGCGCAGCACCGCTTCGCACAGGAGCGTCTCGATGCCGCGCAGCGCCCGCAGGCACGCCGCCGGGGAGATCCGGCGGGTGTCGGCGAGCAGCTGCAGCGCGCAGCCGTCGGCGAGGTAGGGCATCTGCAGGTAGAAGGTCATGTCGTGCTTGGCGAGGGCGGCGACCTGCGCCACGGTGGTGGCTGCGCGCAGCCGGTCGAGGTCGGCCCGGGTGGGTTCGGCGGGCAGCGTCGGCTCCCAGTCGCGGCCCATCCGCGCGTCGTTGAAGAACGCCGACAGGTCCCGGTCTGCCGCCTCGGCCGTCAGCAGTGCGGCGAGGTCGTCGGGCGGGTAGGCGGCGTGGAAGTAGGACTCGGTGGAGTCGCGGTAGCAGCGGCTGATCGCCGCCAGCACATCGCCGCCGCCGGGCCGGAAGACGTAGATGCCGTCCTGGGCGGCCTGCGCCGCGAGCTCCTTCTGCCGGGGCGTGTAGCGGTTGCCCGCGATCAGCTTGAGAACCACGTCGTCGCGGCCGCTGGCGGCGCCGAGGACGAGGCCGGTGGCGGCGAGGAGCACCGTGGACGACGACGTACCGGTGCGCTGGGCGAGGGCCGCGGCCGCTGCGGGGATGGCGGTCGACTCCAGCCGCCAGCGCACGATCGGCAGGTCCCCGCCGTCGAGGTCCGGTCCCGCGAAGAGCCGCTGCGGGGCGGCGGGAAGCTGGGCGCGCCAGAACTCCAGGGCCTGCTCGGCCCGCCGCTGCCCGGCCGGGGACTGCTCGTAGGCGGCCTGGTCCAGCGGCCGCCAGCCGACCGGCGGCAGGGCCTGGTCCGATTCCAGCAGGTCGCGGCACTCGCCCAGCAGCAGTTCCAGCGCCCAGCCGTCGAGCACCGCGTGGGAGGCGGCGACCGCGAACGCGTCGGCCTGGCCGTCGGCGGTGATCAGGGCGACCCGGACCGGCCACTGCGAGGTCAGGTCGAACGGCGCCGCCGCCAGCGCGGCTGCCGCCTCGTCGGGGTCGCCGTCGCGCAGCTCCAGCCGGTGGTCGCCGGATGCCTGCACCCGTTGGCGGGGGCCGGTGCCGTCGTCGGTGACGAGGGTCCGCAGCACCTGGTGCCGCCCGACCAGTTCGCTCCAGGCGGTCACGGCGTCGGCGATCGGCACCGGGCGGCCCAGTCGCAGGACGCGCTTGATGTTGAAGTCCGCGCTCGCGTCGCCGAACCACTGCAGCGGCCGCCACATCGCCTGCTGTCCCCAGGTCAGCGGAGCGTCGCCGCTGTCGGCCGCGGCGAAGGGCGCGCGTACCCCACCGGTGTCGGTGCCGATCGGCGGGGCGGGCGCGACCGGCGTGCTGCTCGTGCGCGGTGGCCGCTGCCCGGCGGCCGGAGCCGCCGCGCGGCCGGGACCGCGCCCGGCGAGCGCGGCGGCGAGCGCCCGCACGGTCGGGTGGTCGAAGACGTCGCTGATCGCGGCGGGCAGGCCCAGTTCTTCGTCGAGGCGGGTGACGACCTCGACGACCTGCATCGAGTCGCCGCCGAGTTCGAAGAAGTCGTCGAGGGCGCCGAGGCGGTCGGTCTTGAGCACGTCGGCGACGACGGCGGCGACGGCGATCTCGACCGGCCCGGTGGGCTCGGTGAACGCCGTGGTCAGCGCGGGGCGGATCGTCTGGGCCTGGGCCAGGCGCCGGGTGTCGACCTTGCCGTTGGGGGTGAGCGGGTAGGCGGCGAGGTAGAGCATGCGGGCCGGGATCGACGCCTCGGGCAGCAGGCTCGCCGCGTGCCGGCGCAGCTCCGCCTCGGTCGGCAGGTCCTCGCCTTCGGGGCGCAGGTAGGCGACGAGCTGCACCTCGTGCCCGTCGGGTTCGGCGACGACGACCGCTTCGGCGATCCCGGGGCAGCGGCGCAGCGCGTCCTCGACCGCGGGCGGCTCCACCCGCTGTCCCCGGATCTTGACCTGCCGGTCGGCGCGGCCCAGCACGTCGAGGACCCCGTCGGGGCGCATCGACCCCAGGTCGCCGGTGCGCAGCAGCCGTGCTCCCGGCGGGCCCCACGGGTGCGGCACCCAGCGCTGTGCGGTGAGGACCGGCTGCCCGTGGTAGCCGCGCCCGATCACCGACCCGCCGAGGTGGATCTCGCCGGCCTCGCCGAACCCGAGCGGCTGCCCGTCCGGGCCGAGCACGTAGACCTCGGCGTTGCGGATCGGCGCGCCGACCGGCAGCCGCTCGCCGACGGTGCGGTCCGCGCCGATCCACCACCAGGTGGCGCCGACGGTCTCGCTCATGCCGTAGTGGTTGCCGAAGCCCGACGCCGGGCTGGCGGAGATCCACCGGTCGAACTCCGGGGTCAGGTAGAGCGGCTCGCTGCCGATCATGACCTGGCGGGCGATGTCGTCGACCCCGCCGAGCGCGGTCATGGCCCGCACGTGCGACGGGGTGAGCTTGAGGAACCCGCAGGGCGCCTGCGCGGTCAGCTCGATCAGGGCGTCGAACGGCACCGGTTCCGGTGCCACGACCAGTTCCCAGCCCGCGATCAGGGCCGTGAACAGGGTCATCACCGAGCCGACGAAGTGCAGCGGCGCGTGCAGCACCGCCCGTTCCTTGTCGGTGAACGGGAACTCCGCCGCGCACCACCGCACGTAGTTGACGAGCTGCCGGTGTGTTCCCAGCACGCCCTTGGGGGTGCCGCTGGTCCCGGAGGTGTACATGATGAACGCGAGGTTGTCGATGCCGCAGTCCGGATCGCCGTCGTCTGCATCGGACTCCGGTGCCGGCGGGTGCGCGATGTCGAGCACCGTCCCGCCGTAGCCGGGCAGCAGCCCGGCTGTCGTGGCGGAGGCGATGACGACCGGTTCGCCCGCGTCGGCGAGGATCCGCGCCAGCCGGTCGGGTGGTTCCAGAAACGACATCGGCAGGTACGCCGACCCGCTGTGCAGCACCGCGAGGATGGCGGTGACGGCGTCGACCGACCGGGGCAGCAGCACCGCCACCGGCGTCTCGGCAGCGGCTCCGTGGCCGCGCAGCACTCGCGACCACTCCCGGACCCGGCTGATCAGCTCGCCCGCGGTGACGGTGTCGTCGCCGCAGCGCACCGCGATCCGGTCCGGATCCGCCGTGCAGGCGCGCTCGACCAGCACCTGCACCGGCTGCTCGTCGATCGCCACCCGCGGGCCGAGGGCTCTCGCCGTCGCGGGGTCCACGGCGGCCGCGGTCTCGTCGACGGGGGCCGCGGCGGTAGCCCGCGGCGAGCGCAGCGACCTCGGCCGCAGGTCGGTCCAGTGCTCGGCGACGTAGGCCAGGCATTCGTCGAGCCCGCCCTCGGCGCCGGTGCTGCTCCAGCCGTCGGGTCGGTCGCGGTCGGCGGGCCAGAGCGAATACTGGTCCTCGCCGTTGACGACGACGGTCAACCGGTCGGGGCTCACTGGCCACCGCCGAGGGAGCGGACGGTGTCGAGCCAGGCGGTCTTGGCGTACCACTCGGCGGTGAAGCCGGTGAAGACCGGTGCGTGGCCGCCGTGGGCGTCGGTGTGCGCGGCGATCTCCCGCCAGAAGATGTCGACGAGGGCGGAGAACCGGCTGGCGGTGCGCATGTCGTCCACGGTGAACGGCGGCCCGTCCATCCGGACCAGCCGGATGTCGTAGGCGCCCCGGTAGTTCTTGCCGCCCACGCTCAGCGGCGGCAGCCACATCGCGGCGCCCGGCGCTCGCAGGGTGAAGCGGACCCGGGCGGTGCTGTGCCCGCCGTGGCGCAGGTCCGCCCATTCGCCGATGTCGGGTACGAGCGGCGGGAAGAAGTAGTGCCGGTTGCGGGGGACCTCGGCGCGGTCGAAGTTGCCGGGGACGAAGTGCCAGCGGTTGTACATCATCCGCTGTGCGACCTGCCACAGGATGTCGGTGACCTCCTCCTCCGGCAGGTCCTCGGCCATCGCGGCGCTCGGCAGCACGCAGCAGAAGAAGTCGGGCTTCTTCAGCGCCTGCATCCCTTCGCCGAAGCCCTCCGCCTCCTGCGCGAGCCGGGCCAGGTCCCGGACGCCGCTGGACATGCCGTAGTCGGCTTTCCCGGCGACGACGGCGGCCAGGACGATGCTCTGCAGCACGTCCTGCAGGTCGTCGACGCCCAGGCCGTCGGCGGCCGAGCGCAGGGCGTGGCCGGTCATCCGGCGTACCCAGGTCGCGGCGTCGTCGGCGGCGCCGTCGTCCCAGCGCCGGGCCGAGGCGAGCGCGAGCATGGCCGGGGCGGGCTCGGCGAGCACCCGGTCGTGCTGCGGCCAGGGCAGCAGGAACTCGTCCTTGGCGTAGGTCAGGCCGTTGACCCGGCGGTAGCGCATGGCGTCGCCGCCGTCGACGAGCGGCACCAGGTCGCCGGCGATCGCGGCGAGCTCCGCCAGCGTCGCCGTGCTCAGGTCGGTGGCGGGGGCGGCGCCGAGCGAGGTCCGGTAGGCGGCGCACCGGCCCAGCAGCACCTGGCGCAGTCCGACGGCGCTGAGCTGGCGGCCGTTGAACTCCTCGAACCGCACCGCCCGCCCGGTGCGGAACAGCAGCTGGATGGCGGCGACGAACAGGCGTTCCTCGGGGGCCCAGTCCGCGGGGTCGCGGTCGCGCAGGGCCGGCAGGACGGCGTCGCGGATCAGGGTGCTGGAGCCGGAGTCGGAGCGGGAGAAGATCCGTCGTCCGATGTAGACGAGGACGGTTTCGACGCGTTCGACCCAGTCGATGACCTCCTCCAGGCGCCGGGCGAGGGAGCCGTCGGCGACCCAGCCGGTGAGCAGTTCCTCGAGCTGGCGGCGCTCGTTGTCCTCGGCGGCGCGGGCGGCGCGGTCCTCCTCGTCGACCATCTCGCGCAGCCAGTCCGGCAGGGCCAGCCCGGCGACGACCTCGCTGTCGGGGTGGTCGCCGAGGGCGGGTTCGTGCAGGGTCAGCTTGCCCAGCGCCGAGTGGGCGAGCAGCACGTCGCAGGCGGCGAGGCCCGGGGAGTCCACCGGGGTCAGCGTGATCTCGTCGCGGCCGAGCAGGTGCCGGATGACGGACT
Source organism: Allocatelliglobosispora scoriae (assembly GCF_014204945.1). Lineage (NCBI taxonomy): Bacteria > Bacillati > Actinomycetota > Actinomycetes > Micromonosporales > Micromonosporaceae > Allocatelliglobosispora > Allocatelliglobosispora scoriae. Next base: position 1,060,201 of record NZ_JACHMN010000001.1, on the reverse strand, counting down.
GCTCGCGCGGGGTCATGCCGTCGACGGCGGAGCGGAACGGGATCTTCCCGCTCATGGTCAGCAGCCGTACGGTGCCGTGGTGGGCGCTGGCGCCGAAGAGTTCCTGCGGGTCTCGGGCGCGCTGGAGCTCCTGGCTCCATTGGTCGAGCTTGGTGGTGCGTCGCATGGGACCTCCAGCCTTCCTGACCGGGAGTGGGCGGGCCGGTGTTCGGCTTACCGGCAGCCCGCATGACCGCCGGAGCGGCACGGGGGATCCCGGGCGCCAGGATGCGATCGTCGGCCGGAGGACGACGATTCGGAGTGTCTGGCTGGTGTGGGATGGCGTAGGCAGCGGTCGTCGTTGAGCGCTCAACGCCCGAGCGTGTGCCCATGGTCGGGAGAGCGCTCCCATGGACAGGTAGATCATTGTCGAGAAATTCTTCAATGTCAACGCAATGTTAATAGTGATCTAGCGGCTCTTCGATGGGTGCCGGGCGGTTCCCCTGCGGGTGTCACTCCACCCCGATAGTCTCGGCGTGAACCCATGCCCGAGAGGTGAGTCATGACCGATCTGCGCCACATCCTCGACAGCCATGTGAAGGCCGGCCCGGTTCCCGGTGCGGTCGCCCTCGTCGCGCGCGGCGACGAGATCGAGCTGGCGGTGGCGGGCTCCGTCGATGTCGAGGGCACGGCGCCCATGGCCCGCGACTCGATCTTCCGGATCGCCTCCACCACCAAGCCGATCATCGCAGCCGCCGTCATGATGCTCGTCGACGACGGCGTCCTCGCCCTGGACGCGCCGGTCGCGACATGGCTCCCCGAGATCGCTGAGCCCAGCGTCGTGCGCACCCCGCAGAGCCCCGCCACCGACCTCGTCGCGGCCGCGAGGCCGATCACCGTCTTCGACCTGCTGACGTTCCGGGCCGGTTGGGGCTTCCCGTCCGACTTCACCCTCCCGGCCGTCGGGCTGCTCTTCAGCGAGCTGCGGCAGGGGCCGCCCGTGCCGCACGCCGTCGCCGCCCCCGACGAGTGGATGGCGGCGCTGGGCGGCGTGCCGCTGCTGCACCAGCCGGGCGAAGCCTGGCTCTACAACACCTGCTCCGACATCCAGGGCGTCCTCATCGCCCGCGCCTGCGGCCGCCCGCTGCCGGAGTTCCTCGCTGAGCGGATCTTCGAACCGCTCGGCATGCGCGACACCGGCTTCGCCGTCCCCGCCCGCGACCTCGACCGCTTCACCAGTTACTACACGCCGACCCCCGACGGCGGCCTGGAGCTCGCCGACACGCCGGACGGGCAGTGGAGCAGCATGCCCGCTTTCCCCTCCGGTGCCGGCGGGCTGGTCAGCACCGCGGACGACTGGCTGGCCTTCGGCCGGATGCTGCTCGCCGAGGGCAGCTCCGCGTCGGGGCGCCGGCTGCTGTCGGCCGAGTCGGTGCGGCTGATGGGCACCGACCACCTGACCCGGGCCCAGCGCGAGGCGAGCGGGCTCTTCATCGAGGGTCAGGGCTGGGGATTCGGCGGCTCGGTCGACGTCGAGCCGATCGACGAGTGGAATGTTCCCGGCCGCTACGGCTGGGTCGGCGGCACCGGCACGGCAGCGCACGTCATCCCCGCCACCGCGACGGTGTCGATCCTGCTCACCCAGGTGGGGATGGCCGGACCGACCCCGCCGCAGATGATGCGCGACCTCTGGCGCTACGCCGCCTGAGCCGGCGGCGCCTCGGCGAGCGCGCCCTCGACGTAGGCCACCCAGGAGTCGGCGGCCGGCGTCGCGTCCTCGAAGTCGGGCTCGGCCCAGATCCGCCCGTCCTCGCCGATCCACAGCACCAGATAGTCGGCGTATCCGATGTGGACGAGGCCGGGATGGGGCGGGTCGCCGGCGCGGGCCACCTCCCATGCCGCGGGGATCTCGGCGCTGGTCCGCAACCCGAGCCGCAGCCGGCCGAGGATCAGCCCGCCCGCCTCCCGCTCGAACGCGAGCGCCGCCGCGAACGCGGGCTGCCCGGTCGCCGCGAGCCAGTCGCGGGCGGCGTCGCCGAGCGCGAGTTCCGGATCGCGCCCCACCCGGGGGTGCGCCCACAGCGCCGTGATCCGGCTCGTCAGTGCGTCCACGATCAACACCATAGCCGCGTACGCCAACCGCCGCCGGTGCGACGACAGCGGCGCCCGGCGGACGCGGGTCCGCCGGGCGCCGCTTTCTGCGCCGGTCAGCTCGTCTTGACGCCGGTGATGGCGTTGCCGCCGCCGAGCTTGGAGTTGCTGACGGTGAACGTCCAGGTGCCGGAGCCGACCGGCAGCCCGGTCACCTCCACCGTCCACGTACCCCCGGACTGGGTGGCGTTGGTCTGGCTGCCGGTCGGCGGTGTCTTGCCGTAGAACTTCTCGGCGATCGAGGTACTGGAGAAGCGGGCCATCCGCTGCCGGTTGTCGTCGCCCCAGGCGGCCATGAAGTAGCTGACATAGCCGGCCGCGTCGGTCGCGTAGTCGGTCCTGTTGACGAACACGTCGGTGGTGGCGGTCGGGTGGCCCAGCTGCGATTTCATCATCGTCAGCCGGGCGTCGTCGCCGTGGGCGTTGCGGTAGTTGCAGGCCGTGAAGCCCGAGCCCGCCGCCTCGCAGCTCAGGGTGGTCCACTGGCTGTTCGGCTTGCCGTGCCCCTCGAACTGCGCCACCGCAGGCTGGGTGGCGTAGAGGTCGAGGCGGGACCTGCTCCCGGTCGCCCATGCCGCCAGGGTCGCGAGCCCGTACTCCTTGGCGGTGGACGGATAGCTGACCGGCTGCTGGCCGCCGCCCCCGCTCGTCGCGGACGGCTTCGGGGCGGCGCTGGAACCGGCCGTGGCCTGGGCGCTCGCGGTGGGGGTCTCGTCGAGGGTGGTGCCGACCGTGGCGTCGGCCTGCGGGGCGCCACCGTCCTTCTTGCCGCAGGCACCGGTCGCGAGGAGGGCGAAGGCGAGCAGTCCCGCCACGGCCAGTCCTCGGCGCCCGACGCGGGCGTGCTGTCCGCGATGGTTCGGCGAGTGCGGGTGATCGGCGTCGGCGAGCGCGCGGGGCAGCGGTGAGTAGTTCATGGCCGAAAGGTTAAGTTGATCGTGGTGGCATTCCCAGGTCTGGTCGCACATCCGACCTTGAGGGACATGCGGTGTTGACCGCCGCTCCTATGATCTCGCGTTGTGGAAGCCATCCTCCCCGTCGTGATCGTGCTGGTCATCGTCGCGATCGTGCTCGGCAACATCCGCGATTCGAGTCTCGCGAAGAAGGTCGGCCGCGAGGTCGGGGCGCAGAAGGAGAGCGACGATCCGGTGGTGCTGCTGGAGAAGCTGCACCAGCTCCGGATGAGCGGTGCGCTCACAGACGAGGAGTACCGGGCGCAGAAGGAGCGGATCCTCCGCAACGACCGATGACCGAGCGGGAACCGCCCGGGCGCCGCAGGCGTCGGAGGGTGGACATCTGATCGGTGAAGGGACCTCTCATGCGCGCCGTGCTCTCCGTGTTCGCCGCCGTCGTCCTCGCCGCGACGGGAGCCGGTTGTGCTCGCGTGACGGCCGTGGGCAACGCTGCGGAGCCGCCCGCCGCCGCCGGTGACTGGCCGGCCGGGGCGAAGGAGGCGGAGGTCTACGCGCAGGTCCTGCGCCGCTACCTGTCGGCTCCCGGCGAGAACTCCTTCCCGGCGGGCTCCATCGCCGCGGTCTACGTCCTGGACCGGGCCGTTCCCGGTGCGGCGGACCCGGTCGCGCCCAAGACCGGTGGCGAGCCGATCGCCGAGTCCACGCAACGCGAGGTCGTCGCTGCGCTGGCCGACCTCCACGTGATCAGGTTCATCGCCGACCGCGCCACGGTGATCGTGAAGAAGGACGGCTGTGAGCAGGTCAAGGACGGCGGGATCCTGGTGAACCTCGGCCCGGTCGACGGCGATGACAACGACGTGACGGTCGGCGTCTACGGCTATGTGGCCTGCCTCGGCGCGACGTGGCTGACCTACACCGTGCACAACGACTCCGGCGCGGGCGGCTGGCGGGTCACCGGCACGACCGGCCCGATGGCGATCTCCTGACCGCCGCCGTGGGGGCTGTAGCCGCCGGTTGGGGGAGGCGCCGACCCCACGGTTCGTGACAGGCTGGTCGCCGTGAGTGTTGTCTCGGTCCTCAACTACAAGGGTGGCGTGGGTAAGACGACCGTCACCGCCAACCTCGGCGCGGATCTCGCCCATCGAGGATGGAAAGTGCTGCTGATCGATCTGGACCCGCAGTCCAGCCTGACGTTCTCGTTCTACTCGCCGGACGAGTGGGCCGCGGATCTGGCGCCCGCGCGGACGATCATGCATTGGTACGACTCCTTCAGCTACTCCTATTCGGTGAAGGAGCTGTCGCCGTTCATCACGACGCCGCCTGCCGTCAACGAGAGGTTGCGCGGGCGTGGTGGCCGCCTCGATCTGATCGCATCGGACCTGCGCCTGGTCGACGTCGACATGGATCTGGCGGCGGTCGTCGGCGGGGCGCGGCACCAGGCGATGCACCCTGACTACCTACGCCTGCACCGGCTCCTCACGGACGCGTTCTCTGAGCAGGCGTTCCGCGACTACGACATCACGCTGATCGACTGCCCGCCGAACTTCAACCTGATCACCCGGACCGCAGTGGTGGCGAGCGACTACGTGCTCATCCCCGCGAAGGCGGACTACCTTTCGACTCTGGGTATCGACTACTTGCGCCGTCGGCTGTCGAAGCTGGTCGAGGAGTTCAACGGTGTGGTCGGCCCGGACGGGGCCAGGGCGATCAACCCGGTGATCCTGGGCGTGGTCTTCACGATGATCCAGTACGCGGGTCCGGGGATCATGACGAAGCTGCGGCAGTTCATCGACCAGGCCGGTGCGACCGAGGTGCCGGTGTTCCAGAGCATGTTGCGGGAGAGCAAGAGTGTCTTCGCCGACTCCGGCGAGCACGGCGTCCCAGCGGTCCTCGGCGCGCAGACGAACGAGAACGTTCACTACGATCTGCAGCAGCTCACCAATGAGTTCATCGCCAAGATCAGGGTATGAGGAGCGGACATGACCGAGCCGGTCGACCGGACGTACGACATGCTGCAGCGGATCGGGGAGTTCCTCAAGAAGCTCACCCCCGAGAAGTACGAGGCGCTGCTCAGCGGCGAGGCCAAGTTGGAGGTCCTGCCGAAGGGCGCCCGCATCACCGGAGCCGCCCCCGCGAAGGCGGCGGCGCCGGTCGAGCTGCCGGTGCCGGCGAACCTGATCGCCGCCGACCTGGCGAAGTTCACCGACCGCGCCTCCGCGGTCCAGTACCTGAAGGACCTCAAGCTCTCCAAGCCGCAGACGGTGCTTCTCGCCAAGGAGCTCGGCGTCGCGTTCAAGGCGAGCGCGACGGCGGCCGCGGTGCAGGGACTGGTGGTGGACTACACCGTCGGCAGCCGGCTGCGCAGCGACGCGATCCTCAACAGCAGGTAGGGCGGTTTACTCCTGGAGCAGTCGGCGCAGCTCGGCGAGGACGTCGTCGTGCTGCGCCGGCGGCACCTGGGCGCGGATGCGCAGCGCGATCGCCGCGGCCACCTTCTCGATGAGCGCCGGGTCGAACGGCGTCTCGGTCTCCGGCTCGGTGCCGGGCGTCACCGGGCGCAGCGGCAGCGGATCGCCGACGCACACGATGTCGAGGTAGCCGACCGTCCGGGTCAATGCGACGTAGAGCAGACGGTGTCCGCGCTCGTCGTCGGCGACGATCTCCTCGGGCTCGACCACGATGACGGCGTCGAACTCCAGCCCTTTCGCCTCGTGCGGACTGACCAGGTTGATGGCCCGGCCGAGTTCGCCGCGGTCGGCGCTGCTCCAGACCACCCCGTTGGCGGCGAGCGCCGTCTCGACCTCGACGCGGCTCTCCCCGGTGCAGATGATCCCGACGAAGCGGAACTCCTCGCTGTGCGCGAGGGCGAGCGAGACCGCCCGGCCCGCGCGTTCGTCGGGGTCGACACGGTGGATGCCGGGCAGCGCCGGGCCGTCGCGGACGACGACGGGCGGCGTGACGCCGGGGGCGGCGATCGGCAGGAGCTGGGCCGCGAACTCGTAGAGCTGGCGCGGCACCCGGTAGCCGTAGCGCAGGCTCTGCACCGAGGCGGGCAGCGTCTCGGGGAGGCTGGCGAGCACGTCGTCCCAGGCGTCACGGGCCCAGACCCCGGTGGACTGCGCGATGTCGCCGACGACCGTGAGCGATCCGGTCGACGAGCGTCGCGCGATGGACCGCAGCTGCATCGGGGAGAGGTCCTGCGCCTCGTCGACGACGATGTGGGCGAAGCGTTCGGGCTGCCCGTTGATGAGGAAGGCGGCCTCGTCGAGCAGCGGCAGGTCGTCGCGGCTCCAGACCTCCTCGGAGAGGCGGTCGGCGGAGCGGCGGCGCAGCAGCATGATCTCCTCGGCCGAGTAGTCGTCACCGGCGGCGGCGAGGAGGCGGTCGCGGGAGCCGAAGAGGCTGCTGAGCAACGATTGCGGTGTGAGCTGCGGCCAGAGGCGCTCGACGAGGTTGTCCAGGCTGGGGTTGCCACCGGTCAGGTGCCCGCCCCGTTCCTCGACCAGCCGAATGATCAGGTCGCGGAGCCGGGCGCGCCGCTGCGCGTACGGGCCGGGGGTGTTCTTGCAGGACACGACGGCCTGCGCGACATCGGCGCCGGGCAGGGTGAGGAAGCTGCTGCCGATCTGGAGCCGTTCGGCCGATTCGGGGGAGCCGACCCGGGACCGCAGGGCGCGGGCGAGGACCGTGGCCATCCCGGCGTCGCCCTTGATCCGGGCGACGGCCAGTGCTTCCGGGCGTCCCCGCCGGACATCGGGCGCGAGCAGGCTGATGTCGCGCTGGAGCACCTCCTGCTCGCCGAGGGCGGGCAGGACGGTCCGGATGTAGTGCGTGAACGTGGGGTTCGGGCCCACGACCAGGATGTCGGCGGCCCGCAGCCGGTCGGGGTGGTTGTAGAGCAGCCAGGTGACCCGGTGCAGCGCGATCGCGGTCTTGCCGGTGCCCGGGCCGCCCTCGATGACGAGGACCTGGTCCAGCGGTGCCCGGATCAGGTCATATTGCGCGGCCTGGATCGTGGCGACGATGGAGCGCAGGTGCCCGGTGCGGCTGCGGCTCAGCTCGCGCAGCAGGCTGCCGTCGGGGCCGTCGCCGTCCAGGGCGACCTGGGAGAAGAGCACGTCGACGAAGTCGTCGATGGTGTTGCCGGTGCACTCGAAGGTGCGTTTGAGGGTGACGCCGAGCGGGTCGCGGTGGCTGGCCTTGTAAAAGGGCGCGGCGGCGGGCAGCTTCCAGTTGATGACCAGGACGTTCTTCTCGTCATCGAGGATGAGGTGGCTGCCGACATACCACCGCTCGCCGTCCTCGTGGTCGAAGCGGCCGAACGCGACCTGGTCGCCGGGGGAGCCGAGCTGTGACTGCAACGCGCTCGCGTCCCGGCGGATGCCGGCGGCGGCACCTCCGTGGGCGGCGGCCCGGGTGGCCTCGTCGAGCGCGGCCCGGGACTGCTCACGCTGTTTGTGGGCCAGGTCGAAGTACGCCTGCTCCCGCGCCAATTCCCCGGCCTTGGACCCCATTGCGCCACCCTACTATCCGGGAACCCGAAGTCGATCAGCCGCAGTGGTCGGCCGCGAGCCGGACCAGCGTCGCCGTCGCCGTGACGACCTCGGAGATGCGGACGTGCTCGTTGGGCGCGTGCGCCAGGTCGATGTCGCCGGGACCATATTGGACGGTCGGGATCCCGGCCGCCGCGAGCAGCCGCAGGTCGCTGCCGTAGGGCGCGCCCCACAGCTCGGGCTGCCCGCCGGTCGCCCGGACCAGCCGCTGCACCAGCTCCGCGTCGCCGTTGCGGGCGGGCACGAACTGGCCGCCCCACCACTCGACGGTGATCGGGTGGTCGGCGAGCCATGGATCGGCGGCGCAGGCGGTGGCGACGGCCGCCTCCAGCGCCGCCTGCGCCGCGGCGGGCGACTCGTCGAGGGCGACACCGAGCCGGCCCTCGGCGACGAGCTCGCCGGGCACCGACGATGCCCAGTCCCCGGCCCGGACCATGCCGATCTCGATCGGGTAGGCGATGTCCCAGCGCCGCATCAGCGGATCCACCTCCGCGCAGCGGCGTGCCTCCAGCTCCCGCAGCGCGGCGAAGACCGGCAGGAACTTCTCGATCGCGCTGACCCCGCTGCCGCGGCGGGCCGCGTGAGCGGCGAGGCCGGGCACCCGAAGGCGGAAGGTGAGGGCCCCGGCGTTGGCGGGGACCACGGCGAGGCCGGTAGGTTCGGGGATGACGCAGGCGTCGGCCCGCCAGCCGCGTCGCAGCAGGCCGTAGGTGCCCAGGCCGCCGTCCTCCTCGCCGACGACGCAGGCGATCAGCACGTCGCCGCGCGGGCGCGCCTTGCGCAGCTCCAGGACCGCGAGCAGCGCCGAGACCAGGCCGCCCTTCATGTCGCAAGCACCTCGGCCGAAGAGCAGGTCGCCGTGGAGGGCCCCGCTGTAGGGGTCGCCGTGCCAGGCGTCCAGGTCACCGGGCGGGACCACGTCGACGTGTCCGTTGAACATGATGCTGCGCCCGCCGCCCGTTCCGGGCAGGCGGGCGACCAGGCCCCACGATTCGGTGCGCTCGGCCTCCATGCCGGGGAAGTCCGGCTCGGCGGTCAGCTCCGCCAGTGGGAGCCGCCAGTGGTCCACCTCCAGGCCGCTGTCGCGCAGAAGATCCGCCAGGTACGCCTGGATGCCGGCCTCGTCCGGCGTGCCGCCGACGCTGGGGATGCGGACCAGCTCGCGGAGAAGGTCGGCGGCCTGGATCACGGTCACACTCCACTGCTCGGCTGCCCGGGTCGGGTGGTGAGCCTAACTCGCCTGCGGTGTCACGGCGTGGAACGGGGTGGAACGCACTCGAGGTGCGGGGCAGTTCGCCTCGCACCTGAGGAAGGAGTTCCCGTGTCCTTACATCGGCCGATCCTCCAGGCCGTGATCGTGTTCCTGTCGGTGCTGACCGCAGCCTCCCTGGCCCCGGCGCCGGCGGCCTTCGCCGACGAGCCGGACCCGTTGTTCTGCATCGGCAACGCGACGGTGGGGCTGACCGTGTCGTCGTCGACGGTCGGCCCCGGCCAGAGCGTCACCGTGTCGTGGCGGGTCACGTCCGACTGCCCCGGAATCGTTCATGAGATCACCGGCCACGGCTTCGGCTACCCCGAGGCGGTCGCCAGCACCGGCAGCCGGACCGTGACGCCGTGGGGCGACAGCACCTGGACGCTGACCGCCCGCATGCAGAACACCTCGAAGACCGCCACCGCCGCCGTGACGGTGCCGCTGCCGCCCCACGACGGCAAGCCGGTCGTGCACATCTTCGCCAACGACCAGAAGCAGCTGTTCCAGCAGGCGGTGGGCGTTGCGAACGCCCGGGTCCTGATCGCCGGAGATGTCGATCTCGACCTCACCGGGCTGGCGTCGATCCGTGTGGCGCCCGGTGTGCAGATCATCGGCGACCGGACCGCCTTTCCGCGCGGCCCGCGCGTCTTCACCACCGGCTTCCCGCGCAAGCTGCTGCTGATCGGCGCGGACGGGGAGACCGCGCCGAGCGACGGAGTCCGCATCACCGGGATCCGCCTGGACGGCGGGCAGGGAACCGATCCCGCCGCGAGCGAGGTGGCGGACTCCGACGGCATCGTCGTCAGCTCCAGCCGGGAGGTGGAGATCCACGACAACGAGATCTACGGCTGGCGGGGCGCCGGGGTCGAGGTACGCGACACCGGCGGCCGGATCAGCCTCGGCGAGAACGCCTCCACCGTGCGCGTACGCGACAACTACATCCACCACAACCAGCAGTTCCACGAGAACGGCTACGGCGTGGTCGTCTCCAACGGCGCTTACGCCCTCATCGAGCGCAACGTCTTCGACAGCAACCGGCACGCCATCGCCGGTGACGGCCGACCGGGGACCGGGTTCCTCGCCTACCGCAACCTGATCCTCACCGGCGGCGGCGACAACTCCTGGTACAACCAGACGCACCAGATCGACATGCACGGGCGGGAGGACTGCTGGCTCATCGAATTCTGGTGCGGTCCGGCGGGGGAGTACCTGGACCTCCGCTACAACACCGTGCTCTACACCCGGGGGGTGGGCTTCCGCCTGCGCGGGAAGCCGTCGATCCGGGCCGACGTGGCGCACAACGTCTTCGCCGCCGAGCCGGGCGTGGATCCCCCGGCGGTCGACCAGACCGACGGCGACAACCTCCGCACGTGGGACAACACCTTCGATCTGAACACCTATGACGAGACCGGTTACTGCGACTTCGACGGCGACGGCCGGGCCGACCGGTTCCTCGCCACCGGAGCGACCTGGTGGGCGCAGTCCAGCCTCGCCGGGCGCTGGGTCTACCTCAACACCTCCACCCGGCGGCGGTCCGCCGTCACCCTCGCCGACACCAACGGCGACGGCCGGTGCGACGCGAGCGTGGACGGGATGGCCTACGGTGCCGGTCAGCTTCCCCGGCGTACCCACATGCTGGTCAGGAAGAGCGACCGGACCGCGGAGACGGTGTGGCGGGTGGGCCAGGACGGCGGGCTGGCCGGGCAGCGGACCGCGGCGTCGCTCGGCGGGCGCGAGGTGCTCGGCTCCGGCGACCTCGACGGGGACGGTGACAGCGATCTCGTGCTGCGGTCGGGGACCATGATCTCGCTGGCGTTCCTCACCGGCGACGCGTTCGTCGACAACGGCACCGTCGAGCAACAGAAATCGCTGCCCGGCGCGGTGCTCGCGGGCATCGGCGACTTCGACGCCGACGGCACCGACGACGTGCTGTGGCGGCTGTCCGATGGTGCGCTGGAGCTGTGGTTCGCCGGGCGGGAGCTGCGGCGCGGGTCGCCGGGCTGGAGCTGGCCGGGGCAGCCGGTCGAGCCGGAGTGGCAGGTCAAGGGCATCGGCGATGTCGACCGCGACGGCCACGCGGACATCGTGTGGAGCAATGCCGCCACCGGGCAGGTCTCGGCCTGGCTGATGGCGGGGGCGCAGCGCACCGGCAACACCATCTACTGGACGCAGGATCCGCAGGGGCCGTGGCGGCTCGTCGGAGTCGGCGACGTGGACGGCGACGGGTTCGCCGACCTGGTGTGGCGCTCGGCGACCACCTTCGAGCTGATCGTGTGGCTCAAGACCGGCAGCGCCCGGCCGACCTATCAGAACAACGGTGCGCTGCCGGACGCCGCGTGGGCGTTCGCGGGGCTCAGCGACGTCAACGGCGACAGCCGGGCCGACTTCGTCTGGCGGCACACCAGCGGGCAGGTCGCGGTGTGGTTCCTCAACGGCGGGCAGTTCCTCGGCGAGGCCTACCCGGCGAGCCTCGGCACCGACCAGCGGCTGGAGGCGCTGCTGCCGATGGCGCCCCGCAAACCGTTCGCGGGCAACGATCCGGGCAGCAACGCGGCACGGGTGCCCGACGTGCGGGGGATGACCCTTGCCGAGGCGCGGGACACGCTTCGGGTCGCGGGCTACGTCGTCGGCACGGTCGCGGAGCAGGTCGACGCGACCTGCAACAACCTCGGCCTGGTGGTGTCGCAGGTGCCGGGAGCCGGGGTCTATCCGCCGGGCACGGCCGTGAAAGTCTGGATCGGGTCCCGCCCACCGGTCTGCCCGTAATGCGCACCGGTGCCGGTCCGGCCGTCGAGCCGCACCGGCACCGGCCGTCATGCCACGCGCGTGTAGGTGACGTCGAAGCCGAGGCCGAACTGGCGCATCGTGTCGCCGAGGCACGTGTAAGCGTAGACGTCGTTGAAATTCCCGTTCGGTTCGACGAGTTGATCGAAACCGTGAACAGTGGTGGTTGTCAGGCCGGTGGCCTGCGAATCCGGCTCCAGGTATTCGTGGATGACGGAATAATCCGCGGAGTAGCGTTGAGTGACCGATCCGGTCTTGGCCCGCTCGACACGACGGCCGTTGACCGTGGCGGGCAGGTAACGCCGGCCGGTGAAGTCGTAGGTGACGACGCCGTCGCCGTAGGTGGCTCGGCCTCCGCTGGTCTGGAACACCACGGTCCCGAGTTGTGGCACCGGGACCGGGTTCGCCCACTCCTCCTCCTGCCAGGTGCCCACGACGCACTTCTGCGGGTCCGAGCTGTTCGCCACCGCGGCGGGTACGGGCTGCGGCAGCCACAGGCTGATGTTGAGGCTCGCCGTGGCGACGGCGGCCGCGGCGAGCGCGACCGCGACCAGGCCCGCGGCGACTGCGGTGGCCCGGCCCAGGGGTCCTTCCGCCGTGGCGGGTCGGCGTCGCCGCCTGCGGACAGCCAGCCCGATCAGGACCGCCGGCACCGCGACGATGATGCCGCGCAGGAGCTGGTTGTGGACGTAGCCGCCGAGCACATGCGGGCGGATCGGCGGGACGGCGCAGCCGAACTCTCCGGTGAGATCGATGCAGCTCGACACGGTCGAGACGAGGTACCAGCCGCAGGCGCCGATGAGCGCGACGGTGCTGACGGTCAGAGCCGCCAGCGCGGGGCGCAGCCGCGAGCTGCCGGCGGTGACCACGGCCACGGCGACGGCGGCGGCGAGCACGAAGAGTGCCGCGTGGACGTTGATCTGGACGACGTTGAACGTCCCGCTGTCCGTGATCAGCTGTGCTGGGACGTCGCCTTCAAGGCGCACCGATTCGGGCAGCAGCCGTTTTGCCAGGAAGGGCAGCACGGTGCTGACGAGGAGCGCTGCCAGCGCCGCGACGGAGCCGACCAGCATGGCCCTGCCGAAGGGGTTGCGGCCGGTCGGGATCCCGGGTTCGTCCTGCCGGGGTCCCCGCCGGCCGACCATGACGAACGGGACGAGCCACAGCGACCCCAGCGCGGGGATGAGAAGCGGGTTCTGCGCGAGGTAGAGCAACGGCAGGTAGACGACGCCGGTGGCCTTGGCCACCGCGGCGTACCAGCCGATGTCGGCTCCGGGCGACTCGATGGCGCCCCACGTGGCGGCGGAGATCGATCCGGTGTAGAAGGCCCAGTGCCAGATGGTGAAGAGCGCGGCACCGGTCACCACGGCGACGCCGCTGACGGCCCGGCGGCCGCGGGCGCCGGTGCCCGAACCTGCTGCCGCCGTCATGGCCGAGAAGAGCCATGCCGTCAGCGCGGTCATTCCCAGGAGCAGGACGAGCATCGCCGAGCCGAGAACGGCCGGCGAGAGGTAGTTGGGCCCCGTGGCGATGCTGGCGAAGAGGGTCAGAGGTATCGCCGCAGCCACCCCCGCGGTCATCGCGGCCAGCGCGCCCAGCCAGGCTCGCCGCCCGGGGCGGTGACGCGGATCGGCGGTGACCGCGCGCCAGACCGTCAGCGCCAGGTAGCCGGCGATCAGGAGACCGGCGGGCAGCGCTCCCAGCACCGAGGCGAGGTTGGCGCTGCGGGAGAGCGCGACGGAGAGGGTGTCGAAGTTCTGGGTGGCGAGGCTGGCGGTGAAGCCGACGCCGGCGAACTCCCAGGGGCTGACGCGTGCCAGGCGCGTCGGATCGTCCATGGTGGCGAGGCGGGTGGCGGGCGGCGGGTGCGTACCCACCCGGGCGGCGCGCTTCAGCCACGTGGGCGTGCTCGGCGGCGGCCAGGGCAGCGATCCGACGACGGCGCGCAGCGCCTGGCCCGACGGTTGGCGGGCGGCGAGGGCGTCCGCGTAGAGCTCCCTGGTGCGCAGGATGCCGTTGCGGGCGAGGTAGACGACGATTCCGAGGGCGAGGATCGCGACCGCGTTGCCGCCGTCGATGAGCCAGCGTTCCGCGCTGCGCTGCGGCTCCCATCGCGTCGGTGTCGAGAGGAGTCCTGGATGGACGGTGAGGGCGATGAGGAGCGTCAGGGGCACCGTCAGGAAGGTGCGCCACACCGCGATGGTGAGGTAGGTCCGGCCGACATCGCGGTTGCGGATATGGGCGAGCTCGTGGAGGACGACGGCCTGCGCGACGGGCGGGTCGACGCCGTACCGCATGATCAGACCTGCGTCGAGGCTCACCCGGTACCGCCACGGCAGTCCGAACGCCTGCGCCCCGGCGGTGCCGACGTAGGGGTCCACCATCCAGACCGGCGCCCGGTGCAGCCCCATCCCGTGGGCCAGGGCGTCGAGGTCGCGGATCAGGTCGGCGGCCTCGGCGGTGGCGAGGGGGCGCAACCGCCGCCGGCGGATGATCAGCCACGGGTGCAGCAGGTAGAGCAGCACGGCGATCAGGCACTCGACGGCGATCCCGCTGCTGATCCACGCGGTCCTGTCCTGGTAGGCGGGCTGCATGCAGGCGGTCGCCCGGCCGAGTGCCGGACCGGTCACGTTGGTCTGGAACCACAGGCTGGTGGGAACGTTCTCGATCTCGCGGTTGTAGGACTGCACGCACGGGGCGGTGGTGCCCATCACGTCCGCCTTCGCCGGGATCGACGCGTAGGCGAAGTAGAACGCGCCGATGCTCGACGCGAGGACCGCCATGACCAGCAGCAGGAACCGGGTGTCCGTACCCGACGGCACGCGGGCGGAGTCACCGCGGGCCATGGTCGCCCTTGCCCAGCACGCCCGCGCCGACGACGGCGATGGCGAGCCGTTCGGCCCGCTCCGGTGTCATCCTGGCGTGCCGGACCAGCACGGACTCCACGATCCGCGCCACCTCGGCCCACTGCGCCGGGGTGAGCACGGGCTCCGGTTCCGGCTCCGGGTCGGTCGGGGCGTCGGCTGGGGCAACGGCCGGTCGGCCGAACAGCCGCCGCAGCACCGCGGCGGAGGCGGCACCGCCGCGCAGCAGGGCGTGGCCGGTGAGGTAGCCGAGGACCTCCACGGCGGCCTCCATCAGCACCGGGACCAGCAGGACCTCCACGCCGGTGAGGCCGAACTCCAGCGGCCGCCCGCGCCGGTCCCGCCCGGCGAGCGCCCGTGCCGGGTCGGCGAGGTACGCCTCGGCCTGCTGGGGGAAGATCACCCGCGCTGCGGCCTGGTCGGTCTCGACCGCGACGACGCGCTCCAGCATCGTGCGCGCCAACTCCGTCACGAGTACGCCATCCGCCGCAGATGTTCCGCTCACTGCCCCACCATCCCTGTTCAGTCAGCCGGCAACCTGCGTCATCGTATGGACCGGACGCACGCAGATCATCATGTGAGTGGATGCGTCCGGTTCCGTAACGGCGGTGTCGGCGGCGAATGTGGACAGCCGTCAGCAGCGAGAACGCGGGGGATGGATCGGCCGGTGCGGCGACGGCTGTGACCGTTCGAGGTGACACGCGAACGCATAGCCGACCCGGAACGGGTGACGCACCCCGCCCGGGACCACTACCGGGTCCAGCCCGGCACAGAGCAGGTCAGGAAGCCGCCCGCAGCGCGTCGCGGAGCCGCACCTTGCTGCCCGTGCGCAGCACCGCGTTGCGGTAGATCCGGGCAGCGAGCCAGAGCAGCCCCACGACGAGGCCGATCGTGAGCACCACGGAGAGCGCGATCTGCCACACCGGGGCGACGCCCATCGCGATGCGCATCGGCATCAGGGTGGGGGAGAAGAAGGGGATCAGCGAGGCGATCGTCAGCATCGGGTTGTCCGGGTCGGACGGCAGGATCGAGATGCCGAGGATGTAGGGCAGGATGATCAGGAAGAGCGCGGGCGCGGTGGCACCCGCGACATCCTCCTGGCGGGAGACGAGCGCCCCCAGCGCGGCGAACATCAGCGCGTAGACGAGGAATCCGAGCAGGAACCAGACCACGGTCCAGATCGCGGCGCCGGTCGCGATCGACGCGGGGAAGTCGATGACGTCGAACGCCAGGCCGAAGCCGATACCCGCCGCCGCGACCACGATGAGCTGGCCCAATCCGACCGCACCGATGCCGACGACCTTGCCCAGCAGCAGCTGCCATGGCCGGATCGTCGTGAGCAGGGACTCGACGATGCGGTTGGCCTTCTCCTCCACGACGCCCTGCGCCACGACCTGTCCGTAGATCATCAGGGAGAGGTAGACGAGGATCCCGGCGATGATGCCGAGCACGAGCCGTTCGGTCTGGTATTCGCTGGCGGGCTCGAGCCTCGTGATCGTGACGGCGGCCGCCCGCACGGCGGCGTCGACCGCGGCGGGGTCGCCGCCGACCCGGGTGATCTCGTTGTAGAGGGCCTGCTGCTGGACCAGCACCGTGAAGGCCCGGGTGAGCTCCGACGACAGGTCCTTGCGGACGACCACCTGGAAGGCGCCCGGTGTGCCGGTGACGAAGGCGTCCAGCTCTCCGTCGCGTACCAGCTGATCGCCCTCGGCCGCGTCGACCGTCCGCGTGGTGACCGTGGTGCCGACCGCGACCGCGGCGGCCTGCAGCTGGCCCGCGACCGGTGCCGACGCGGCGGTGAAGCCGACCTCGCTGCCGGAGGAGCCGCCGCTCAGCTTCAGGGTGAGCACGAATCCGATCACCACGAGCAGCATGGCGATGGTCGTGATGCGGAACGCCTTCGAGCCGAGCCGGGTCTTGACCTCGCGCCCGGCGACGAGCCGGACGGCGCCCCAGGGGGTCACGGGCTGATGGGTGGCGCTCACGGGTGGACCTCCTGGCTGACGACATCGCGGAACAGGTCCGTCAGCGACGGCTTGCGCTCGCCGAAGGCGTGCACCGGGCCGGTGGCGAGCGCCGCCCGCAGCACCGTCTGGTCGTCGACGCCCTCCGCCAGCTCCAGGACGGTCTGGGCGCCGTCCTGGGCGATCACCCGCACCCCGGTCAGGGCGTCGGTCCAGCCCGCGGTGGCGGCGGGCGCCTCGATGGCCAGGCGGGTGGGGCCGGTGGAGCGGAGCTCGTCGACCGGGCCGACCGCGACCATCTGCCCGCTGCGGACGATGCCGACGCGGTCGCAGAGCCGCTCGACGAGGTCGAGCTGGTGGCTGGAGAAGATGACCGGGATCCCCTCGGCGGCCTTCTCCCGCAGCACGGTGCTCATCACGTCGACGGCGACCGGGTCGAGGCCGGAGAACGGCTCGTCGAGGACGAGGATGCGCGGGTCGTGCACGAGCGCCGCGGCGAGCTGGACGCGCTGCTGGTTGCCGAGACTGAGCTTCTGCACCTCGTCGTCGACGCGGCCCGCGACGCCGAGCCGCTCGGTCCAGGCGGCGACGGAGGCGCGGGCGGCGCCGGGAGACATCCCGTGCAGCCGGGCGAGGTAGGTGAGCTGCTCGCCGACCTTCATCCGCGGGTAGAGCCCGCGCTCCTCCGGCATGTAGCCGATCGTGCGCCGGATCTCCTGCGTCAGCCTGGTGCCGCCCCAGCGGACCTCGCCGGCGTCGTGGGAGAGGACGCCGAGAATGATCCGCATCGTGGTGGTCTTGCCCGCGCCGTTGCTGCCGACGAAGCCGAAGAGCTCGCCGGCCCGCACGTCGAAAGTCATCTCCCGCAGCGCGACCACGTCGCCGTAGCTCTTGGACAACCTGTCGATATCCAGCCGTTCCTCGGTCACGATCAACGACGCTATCAGCCCGGTGCGACACCGGCCCGGCAGAGGGCGGCGACAAGTTTTCGTCCACTCTTTGCCCACAGGCGGCGGCTTAGCGTGCGGACACGCCAATCGAGCGAACGAACCGGAGAGGCCATCATGACCACCGCCACGCCTGTCATCTTCATCCACGGACTCTTCCTGCACGCCACCTCCTGGGGCCCCTGGGTCGAGCTGTTCCGCGAGGCCGGCTACGAGCCGACCGCACCGGGCTGGCCCGGCGTACCCGACAGCGTCTCCGCCGCCCGGGAACATCCGGAGGAGATCGCCGACCACGGCATCGACGACGTCGTCGAGCACTACGCCAAGCTCATCGCGGAGCTCGGCGGTGCCAAGCCGATCCTGGTCGGCCACTCCTTCGGCGGCATGATCGCGCAGAAGCTGCTCGGCCAGGACCTGGCCGCGGCGGCCGTCGCGATCGACGCGGCACAGATCAAGGGCGTGCTGCCGCTGCCGCTGTCGACGCTGCGGGTGGGGCTGCCGGTGCTGCGCAACCCCGCCAACAAGCACAAGTCCGTCTCGCTGACGGCGGACCAGTTCCGGTACGCGTTCGGCAACGCGGTCTCCGAGTCCGAGTCGCTGGAGCTGTTCGAGCGGTGGGCCATCCCGGCGCCGGGCAAGCCGCTGTTCGAGGCGGCCGCCGCCAACTTCGACCCGCACTCACCGGCGAAGGTGGACACCGCCAACGAGCTACGCGGCCCGCTGCTGCTGATCATGGGCGGGCGCGACCACACCGTACCGGAGTCGATCACCCGATCCACCCTCAAGCAGTACCGGCACTCGCACGCGGTCACCGACATCCAGGAGTTCGCCGACCGCGCGCACTCGCTCACCATCGACAGCGGCTGGCGGGAGGTCGCCGACGCGACGCTCGCCTGGCTGCGGCAGCAGGGCCTCTGACCGTGCTCCACCGACACCGCCATCCCCTCACAGTCAGAGATCTGGAGCAGTCATGTTGAAGCCGTCCGCCCTCCTACCGGGTCGCCGCACCCGGCTCGCCATCACCACCGCGGCAGCCGTGGCCGCGCTGGCGGTCACCGGAGCGCTCGTCGCCGCCACGCCGGCGTCGAGTCACACGACCACGAGGCCCTCGACCCCGAAGCCGACGATCGTGCTGGTGCACGGTGCGTGGGCGGACGCGTCGAGCTGGGCGAAGGTGACCCGCCGCCTCCAGGACGACGGGTACCCGGTGCTGGCACCGCCGAACCCGCTGCGCGGGCTGAGCGGCGACGCCGCCTACCTCGCCGCGTTCCTGCAGCAGCGCACCACCGGGCCGGTCATCCTCGTCGGCCACTCCTACGGCGGGGCGGTCATCAGCAGCGCAGCGCTGACCGACCCCGACGTCAAGGCCCTCGTCTACATCAACGCGTTCGTCCCCGACCAGGGCGAGACGATCCTCGGCCTGCAGGGCGGGGGCGGCGACCCGAGCGCGCTGTTCGATTTCGTGGGCTACCCGGGTGCCCCCGCCGGTGACGCCGACCTCTACATCAAGACCGCCGTGTTCCCCGGCGCGTTCGCCGGCGACCTTCCGGCAGCCACCGCGGCGACCCTGGCCGCAGCGCAGCGGCCCATCACCTTCGGCGCACTGCAGGAGCCCGCCGCCACCGCGGCGTGGAAGACCCTGCCGAGCTGGTACCTGCTGGGCACCGACGACCACATCCTGCCGCCGTCGCTGCAGGAGACCATGGCCGAGCGCGCGCACAGCCGCATCACCAGGGTCGCCGCCTCGCACCTGTCCATGCTGTCCAAGCCCGAGGCGGTCGAGAAGATCATCATCGCCGCAGCCCGCTCGGCCCGCTGAGCACCGGGGGTCCGCCGCTCATCCGGCGGGCCCCCTCTCCGCGGAAACGCCGGTTGCGGCCGTGCGTGCCTGACACCATCGAAACCATCATCGATCATGAAGGGATCCGCCATGGATCTGCACCTGTCGGGGAAGATCGCGGTTGTCACGGGTGCGAGCAAGGGCATCGGCCTCGCCATCACCCGGGCCCTGCTCGGTGAGGGGGTGGTCGTCGTGGCCGGTGCCCGGACCGCCGGTCCGGAGCTGTCCGACCTCGCCGGTCAGGGAACCGTCCTCGCCGTCCCGGTGGACCTCGCCACCCCGGACGGGCCGGCCCGGCTGATCGCCGCCGCCGTCGCCGAGTTCGGCGGCCTGGACATCCTGGTCAACAACGTCGGGGCGGTCCGGCCGCGTACCGGCGGATTCCTGTCCGTCACCGACGAGGACTGGATCGCGGCGCTGAACCTCAACTTCCTCGCGGCCGTGCGCACCACCCGCGCCGCCCTGCCGCACCTGATCCAGCGGGGTGCCGGCAGCATCGTGACGATCAACTCGGTCAACGCGTCGCTGCCCGACCCGCTCGTCATCGACTACAGCGCGGCGAAGGCGGCCCTGGGCAGCTTCTCCAAGTCGCTGTCCAAGGAGGTCGGCCCGCGCGGGATCCGTGTCAACACGGTCAGTCCCGGGCCGGTCAGCACCGGGCTGTGGCTCGGCGACGGCGGGGTGGCGCAGACC
The DNA here is from genome assembly GCF_014204945.1 of Allocatelliglobosispora scoriae. NCBI lineage: Bacteria > Bacillati > Actinomycetota > Actinomycetes > Micromonosporales > Micromonosporaceae > Allocatelliglobosispora > Allocatelliglobosispora scoriae. Next base: position 1,040,260 of record NZ_JACHMN010000001.1, on the reverse strand, counting down.
ATCGCCCGGGCCGAGGGCGGCGACCCGGACGCGATCGCCAGGCAGGCCGCGGGCGGCTCGGTCACCGGTCGGTTCACCCGCCCGGAGGAGGTCGCCGACCTGGTCCTGCTGCTCGCCAGCGACCGCAGCGCCAACGTCACCGGCGCCGACTTCGTCATCGACGGCGGCCTGATCGCCACCCTGTGACGTCGCGCCCGGCCGTCGGCAGCGGGCCGAGCCGACGGCCGGACGGGCGCGGTCAGCCGTCGAGCCGGACGCGGACCGCGGCGGCGTCGGGATGGCCGAGGTCGTCCAGGATCTCCAGGGCGGCCTGCCAGACCTTGCCCGCGAGGTCGGGAGCGCCCATGGCCTGGTGCGTGTCGCCGAGGTGGGTCAGCGCGGTGGCCTCGCCGTGGCGGTCGCCGAGCTCCCGGATCAGCTCCAGGCACTGCTGGTAGCAGTTGATCGCTTCGGCGTGCTCGCCGAGCTGGTGGTGTGCGTAGCCGAGGCTGTCCCAGGTGCTGGCCTGCCCGGACCGGTCGTCGAGCTCCTGGAACACCGCCAGGGCCTGTCGGCAGGCGGTCCGGGCCTGGCGGTCGTCGCCGAGCTGCGCGTGCAGCCAGCCGATCGCGCTGAGGGCGTTGGCCTGGCCGCGCCGGTGGTCGGCGAGCAGGAACAGGTCCAGCGCCTGGCGGGCATGGCCGAGCGCCTCCGTGTGGCGGCCCTGCCGCTCGGCGAGCATGCCGAGGTTGAGCTGGACATAGGCCTGCCCGGCCGCGTCGCCGGTCTCGCGCTGAAGATCAAGGGCGAGATCCAGATGGGTACGGGCACCGTCGAAGCGGCCCAGCCGCGTGTGCGCGTAGGCGAGGCGCCCGTGTGCGTAGGCGCGCATCGTCACCTCGCCCAGCCGCTCGGTGGCCGCGACCGCCACCAGCTGCGCCGCGATCTCGTTGTCGAACAGGCCGCGCAGCTGCTGGAAGTCCGTCAGCGTCCAGGCGAGCTGCCATGCCGCAGCGTCGAATCCGTGGGCCGCCGCGTGGTCGATGGACGCGAGGAGCACCGCGTGCTCGGTGGCGAACCAGTCGATGGCCTGCGGGTAGTCGGTCGGGGGCTGGAGGACGACCTCGGGCTGCGGCGCGGCGAGGGCGATCGGAGTCCGGACGGGGTTGAGCACCCGGTTCGCCCCGTAGGAGATGTGCAGGTAGTGATCGAGGGTCCGGCCGACGGCGGCGCGGCGCTGCTCGCCGGTCTCGTCGGTCGTCGCCAGGTCGGCGGCGTAGGTGCGCAGCAGGTCGTGCAGCGTGTACCGGCCGTGGAGGTGCTCGGTGACCAGCCCGGCCCGTTCGAGCTCGGCGAGCACCGGCTGCACTCCGCGTGCCGGGAGCGCGGCGAGGCTCGCCGCCGCGAGAGCGGAGATGTCCGGGCCGGGGTGCAGCCCCAGCAGGCGGAACAGCCGGGCTGCTGGCGGGGTCAGCGACCGGTAGGACCAGGAGAACACGGCTCGCACGTCCGTGTGCGCATCGCCGGTGGTGAGCAGGTCCAGGCGGCTGCCGGTGTCGCGCAGTTCCTCGGCGAGGGCTTCCAGGGACAGCTGCGGGCGGGTGGCGGCGTGGGCCGCGACGATCGCCAGCGCGAGCGGCAGCCGGGCGCAGTGGGTGATCATCTCCTCGACCGCTTCGGGTTCGGCGGCGACTCGGTCGGCACCGAGGCGGCGGACCAGCAGCTGCCGGGCCTCGTCGGTCGAGAGCAGGTCGAGGGTGATGGGGTGGGCGCCGTCGGAGGCGATGAGGCCGGGCAGCCGGTCCCGGCTGGTCACCAGGACGAGGCAGGTGGCGGCGCCGGGCAGCAGCGGGCGTACCTGGGCGGTGTCGCGGGCGTTGTCGAGCAGGATCAGCATTCGTCGCCCGGCCAGCGTGCTGCGGTAGAGGGCGGCCCGCGCGTCGAGGTCCGCCGGGATCCGCGCGGGCGGCACCTCGAAGGTCTCCAGGATGCGGCGGATGGCCTCGCCCGGGTCCATGACCTGCGCGTCCGGGCCGAAACCGCGCAGGTTCACGTAGAGCTGCCCGTCGGGGTAGCGGTGGGCGACGCGGTGCGCCCAGTGCACGGCCAGGGTCGTCTTGCCGATGCCGGCCATGCCGCCGATCGCGCCGATGACCACCGTCGTGGGTGCGCCTGTGTCACCGCTGTGCAGGGCCAGCGCCTCGGCCAGCTCCGATTCGCGTCCGATGAATGTGGACAGGTCGGCGGGGAGCTGGGCGGGAGCGACGGTGGCGGCGGGCTCCGGTGCCCGGGCCGGCGGGAGCTGCGGGGAGGGCGGGCGCAGCACCTCGTCGCGGGCCGCACTGAGCTCCGCACCGGGGTCCACGCCGAGCTCGTCGGCGAGCCTGCCGCGAACCGCCTGGTAGCGGTCCAGGGCCGCCGCCTGATGGCCCGACGCGGCGAGCATGAGGATGAGCCGGGCCTGCAGCGGTTCGTCCAGGGGCGCCCGGTCGGCCGCCTGCTCCACGGCCGGCAGCAGGGTCTCGATCTCGCCGGTGGCCGTCGCCAGATCGGCTGCCGCTCTCGCCGCGGCCAGGTATTCGCGCTCCACGGCCGTGAAGACGGGCTGGCAGCGTACGTCGGCGCCGATGCCGTCGGCGATCGGTCCCTGCCACAGCTCCAAGGCCTGCGCGAGCTGCGCCGCCGCGGGTCGCCCGTCCGCGATGGCGGTGCGGGCCTGCGTCATCAGCCGGCGGAACCGCAGCAGGTCGACGGTGTCCGCATCGACATCGAGCCGGTAGCCGCCGGCGGAGCGGACCACCCACCGGCCGGAGTCGCGGGCTGTCAGCTCCGGCTGGAGCGCCCGGCGCAGCAGCCCGATGCTGCGGTGCACCGCGTTGACGGCGGTGGCGGGCGGATCCTGCCCCCACACCGTGTCGACGATCTCGGCGATGCCCGCCGGCTGCCCGGCCCGCACCAGCAGCAGCGCCAGCACGGCCCGCTGCTGGGGCGCGCCCAGGTCGATCTCGGCGTCGCCGCGCCAGGCCCGTACCGGTCCGAGCACGGTGAACCACAGGGGTTCGGGGAGTGGCTGGTGCCCGGCAAGCTGTCCCGTCGACGGCATCGCCGCAGCTCGATTTCTGCTCATGGTGCTGACGCTAGGGCCTCGGACGACGCGCCCGCGAGCGTCATGTGACGGTCGTCGCCTGCGGCCTGCGGATGAGGGAGCCGAGCTGGGAGCGGGAGGTGATCTCCAGTTTGGGGAAGATCCGGTGCAGGTGCGAGCTCACCGTGCGGTGGGAGAGGTAGAGCCGCTGGCCGATCTCCCGGTTGGTCAGGCCCTCGGCGGCCATCTGGGCGATCTGCAGCTCCTGGGCGGTGAGCCGGTCGCTCACCTCGTCGCTGCGACGGTGGCTCGCCTCACCGGAGGCCCGCAGCTCCTGGCGTGCCCGCTCGCCCCAGGGGATCGTGCCGAGCGTGTCGAAGGTGTCCCGGGCGGCTCGCAGCGGTGCCCGGCACTCGGCGATGCGCCGCTGCCGGCGCAGCCATTCGCCGTAGGCGAGCTGGGTGCGGGCCCGGGTGAACGGCCACTGGACCGACTCTGCCAGCAGCGCGGCCTGGTAGAGCGCCTCCGCATCGGCGTCGTCGGCGAGGACGGCCCTGGCGTAGCGCAGGCCCGCGTGCAGCGCCGGTGCGGGTGTCATGCCCCCCAGCACCTCCAGCTGCGCCACCAGCTCGGTGATCGCCGCACGGCGTCCACAGTGCACGGCGGCGTCGGCCAGCTCCGCCAGGGCGAAGCAGCGCAGCGCCGGGTGGAACGACGGGTCGGCCGGATCGTGCATGCGGCGCAGGTGCTCGTACGCGTCGAGGTAGCGCCCGGCCCCGAGGGCGGCGAGCCCGCGGGCGAGCTGGGCGGTGGCGAGGACCGGGCGGATGCCGCCGGACAGGGCGGCCCGCTCCGCCTCGGCGGCGAGGTCCCGGGCGTGGTCCTCGTGACCGCGCAGCGCGGCCAGGACCGCGCCCGTCGCCTGGCCGATCGCGAGGAACAGCGGCTGCGAGGTCTCCCGGGCCAGGCGGCTGGACTCCTCGGCGGCGGGGATCCCCACGCCCAGATCGGCCAGGTGCGCCGCGCTCCACGCCTGCGCGCCCAGCGCCCGCACCAGGAGCCCCAGCCGGCCCTGCGCCCGCAGCTCGCCGATCGATTCGCCGCAGCACCTCGCCGCCAGGTCGAAGGCTCCCACCAGGACCGCGGCGCTGCCGACCAGCCGCAGCGCCTCGGGGTCGCCGGCCGCTCGCGCCGCGCCCCTGCGCAGGCCGTCGATGACCGCGGTGCCCCGCTCGATCGGCGCGGCGAAGGCCAGGATCGCCAGCAGATCCGGGTCGTCCGGGCCGACCGGGAGGCTCTCGGCGACGCCGACGATGCGGTGTCGGGCCGCCGGGTCGTCGTGGGTCCAGAAGCACCGCAGTGCCGCCAGGTTGAGCAGCCGCAGCGCCACGGAGGTGTGGCCGTCGGCGGCGACCCGCTCGGCGACGTCGGCGAGCGCGCCGGGTTTGCGGCTCTCGTCGCGCAGCCCGCCGTCGAAGCTCGCGCCGATCCAGAGGAGCTGGGCCCGCTGGCGCGAGGACAGCGGCAGTGCGTCGGCCTGGCGTACCAGCCGGACCACGACGTCGTGGCGGCCCAGCTCGACCGCGGCCTCGGCGGCGAGCAGCAGCCGGGCCGCTCGCCGGTCGGGATCGCCGCTGAGCACCGCGGACCGTTCGAGGGCGGCGACCGCGGTCACCACCGCACCCTTGCGCCGGGCGAGGGCGGCGGCCTCCTCCAGCTCGGCCGCGATGCTCTCGTCGGGTCCGTGGCTGGACGCGGCCCGGTGCCAGACCCGGCGATCGGGGTCGCGGGTGAGGACCCGGGCCAGCGCCGAGTGCGCGGCGTGCCGTTGCGCGATGCCGGCCCGCTGCTGGATCGCCGACCGCATCAGGGGGTGGCGGAAGCGCACCGCCTGCCCGTCCACGGTGACCAGCTGCGCGGCGAGGGCGGGGGTGAGGTCGTCGACCGTGACCGCGGTGCCGGTGATGACGGTGGCGGCGTCGAGCGCTTCGGAGATCGCGTCGCCGTCGTTCAGCGCGGCGACGACCAGCAGCGTCGCGGTGCTGTCCGGGAGCCCGGACACGCGGGCCGCGAACGCCTCCTCCAGCCGGATCGTCAGCGGCCGGTCGGCGGGCGGCAGGATGTCGTGGTCGGTCAGCCGAGCTGCGGTGGGCAGCTCGACGAGGGCCAGCGGGTTGCCGTCGGCCTCCGCGAGCAGCCTGCTGCGGACATCCGGCGGCAGGTCCGCGGCGCGGGCGTCGAGGACGGCAGCGGCAGCGGTCGGGTCGAGGCGTTCCAGGCGCAGTTCGGCGAGCCCGGCCGCGAGCGAGCTGTCGAAACCGTCGCGGACGGCGGCGAGCAGCACGACGGGGTCGGACTCCAGCCGCCGGGCGACGAAGGCGAGCACCTCGGCGCTGGCCGGGTCCAGCCAGTGCGCGTCCTCGACGATCAGCAGCGCCGCGGTGTCGGCAGCCGCGTCGACCAGCATGTTCAGCGCCGCCAGCGCGATCAGGAAGAGATCGGATGTCGCGGCCTCGGCCATGCCGAACGCGGCGAGCAGCGCCTCTCGCTGCGGTCCGGGCAGGTCCTCGGCCCGCGCGAGGAGGGGGCGCAGCAGCGTGTGCAGGCCGGCGAAGGGCAGCACCGACTCCGCCTCGACTCCGCTGGTCGACAGGACCAGCATGCCGCTGTCACGGGCGATGCCGCGGGCTGCCCTGAGCAGGGCGGATTTGCCGATGCCGGCCTCGCCGCGCAGGACCAGCGCACCGCCGCGCTCCGCCGCGTGCCGGACCAGGTCGTCGAGGTGGCGCAGCTGGGTCTGGCGACCGAACAGCACCGTCCCCGGTCCGGCCCCCGCCATGCCACGTCACCGTCCACTTCGCACAATCGTCCCTGGTCCGAGCCCTGATCCTATTCGGGCCGGATCCGCGGGGACCATCGCGGGCCCGGGGCACAGTTTTTGTCCACTCTTTGCCCACCGCAGTCTCCCTACCGTGACCGCAGGCGTCATCGCGCTGTCAGCATCGCCGAAGGAGACAGTAATGATCATGGACCGTGACGGGCACCCGTCGAGCAGGCGTACCTTTCTGGGAGTGGTGGCGGCCGCTGCGGCGGTGCCGAGCGTCGGCATCCTGCTGCCCGGCGCCGCCCACGCGCAACCGCCGGCCGGACTGCCCGACTACCTGCCCATTCCCGCGGGTGCGGCCGGGCCTGCGCTCAACGCGGACGGCTATCACGTCGGGCGGATCAACGGCCACCTCCACTGGGTCACCGACGGCTTCTATCAGGCGATGTTCCTCAGCACCCGCAGCGGCGTGGTGCTGGTCGACGCGCCGCCCACGATCGGGCACAACCTGCTGCGGGCGATCGAGGAGGTCACCCGCGCCAACGGCCGCCCCCGCCGGGTCACGCACCTCGTCTACTCGCACTCGCACGCCGACCACATCGGCGCGGCCGACATCTTCGGCCCGCACGTCGAGCGCATCGCGCACGCGGAGACCCGCCGCCTGCTGCGGGTGGCCCGCGATCCGCACCGGCCCGACCCGACCGTCACGTTCGAGGACAGGTACGTCCTGCGGGTCGGCGGGGAGCGGCTGGAGCTGGACTACCACGGTCCCAACCACTCGCCGGACAACATCTTCATCTACGCGCCCGACCACGCGACGCTGATGGTGGTGGACGTGCTCTACCCCGGCTGGGTGCCGTTCAAGAACCTCGCCGTGTCGCACGAGGTGCCGGCCTGGGTCCGCATGCACCGCGTCGCGATGGACTACCCGTGGACGACGCTCGTCGGCGGGCACCTGGGCCGGCTCGGGGTCCGGGCGGACGGCGACGTGCAGCGGCATTACATCGCCGACCTGGAGGCGAGCGCCCGGTCCACGCTGGCGAGCCTGGACCCCACGCCGTTCTTCGAGAAGTACTCCCCGTCGGGCAACTCCTGGGCGGTCTTCAAGGCGTACCTGGACGAGGCGGCCCGGCTGGCGGCGGCTCCGGTGGTGGCCAAGTACGCCGGGAAGCTCGCCGCCGTCGACGTGTTCACCGTCGACAACGCGTTCGCGATGATCGAATCGGTCCGCATCGACCTCGGCGTCCTCGGACCGTTCGGCATCCGTCCGTAGATCTCTGCCGCCAGGGCCGGGAGGAAGTTCAGGAACTACTGATCGGCGTCCCGGATGGCGGTGTGGCTCGTGGAGATCTGAGTGACACCGTGCGGGCTGTGCCAGCAGGCAACAGCTGCTGGAACAGCCCGCACGGTGTAGCGCTCCCGCGATATTTAGCGCTCTGCTTCGTCGCGCGGCTGACTAGTTATTGTTAGATATTTCCTGGTCCCTCGGCCCCATCATGCGCGCCCTGTACTCGGCCTCAATGATGATAATGAACTTCCTCTTAACCTTGTCGTGGGCTTCGGCGGCATGATGCGCCCTATCCTCGGACCAATACTGAACAATTCTTTCCGAGGTAAAGTCGCGGCGGGCGATGTGGCGAATAGTTCCTTCGGAAAACTCGCCGATTCGATATCCAGCCAAATAGTACATAAACCACATGTTTATGTAGCGATGTTCGACGATATGACCGGTCGGAACGTCGTCGGCTTCGTCCCAGGGGCGGGTTAGGGCGGGATCGCTCATTCCCATTTTTGTCAGCTCAAGCTGCATGTTTCTTAAGAGCTCAACTCTATGGATTCCATTTTGCCTATTTTGAAGCGCAAGCGACAGTGCGACTCCAGCAAGGGCCAGGGCGCCAATCATTGTGGACATAATTGTGTATGCCTGGCTTATGTCGCTAGCGACCGCACCCTTCCTTGTGCCTATCAAAAATAGCGGTGAGAGCAAGATCAGTATGAGGATTCCGGATCCTGTGGCAATTGCTCCATATTTGCGAGCAATTCCTTTTGGGGCGGGGAATTTGAGGTCGGCTATGCCGTCTCGTACTGTAGCGGGATTGCCTCTAGATTCTGCAGATACGTCCGACAACGCGATCACCGCTCCGAGAATTGGGTTAGTCTGCAGCGTAGTGGGCGGGTGCAATCTTCAAATCCCTGCTGTGTCGATCATGGGCTGAGTGAGTTCTAATGCGTACCGGCTGGTAGGGCGATTCACGAGCCACGAAAGCGATCTCGTATCCGGAGTTCTGGACATGCTTGAGGTCGTCTCCCGTCGGCGAAGTCAGTAGGAGCGTTTACACAACTACTAGTTGAGGCTTGCAATTGCATTTCAGCGGCTATGCGCCCTTTTTGCGTGGGGGCGGAGTTACGCCGCTTCGATGGGCAGCCACAGTTCGCATGTCGCGGTGCTGAAGTCGTCGGCGCGGTCGAGGACCGCGACGATCGACGGCCCCGGCCGCAGCCGCCACGGGTTGGACGGGAACCACTCCGTGGCCGTCGCGGCCCACGCCGTCTGCAGCGTCTGCGGGTACGGCCCGGCGGCGCTGAAGACCGCCCACCGCCCGCCCGGCACCTCGACGGCGTCGAGGCCGCCGGGAGTGGGCGTGTCCGCGGCGACGGCGACGCCGTGCAGGTAGGTCAGCTCGGTGCCCTCGACCGCGTCGGGGTCGACGCCGTCGGTGATCTGCAGCAGGCCGGCCGGCTCGGCGGTGCTGAGGGCCTTGAGCCGGATGTGCTCCTCCGCCGGCAGGGAGGCGATGTGCTGCTGGATGTGCGGGTTGGCGCCGTGGTGGATCAGCGGCACCCGGGCCGCGTACCCGATGAGGCGGAATGCTGGGCGCTCGACGATGCGGGTGTCCATGGGGATGCTCCCTTCGACGGTCAGGCGGAACCTGAGCTGCGGTTGTGTGCGAAGGGGGCCGCCGTCGCGGCGGACATCGCCGGGGCTCGCCCCGTGCACGGCCCGGAACGCGCGGCCGAACGCCTCGGTCGAGCCGTAGCCGTGCCGGACCGCGATGCTCAGCAGGTCGTCCTCGCCGCGGACCACGTCGGCGGCGGCGACGGTCATGCGGCGGCGGCGGACGTACTCCGACAGCGGCATGCCCGACAGCGACGAGAACATCCGGCGCAGGTGGTATTCGGTGGTGCCGAGCGACGCGGCCAGCCCGCCGAGGTCGAGCTCCTCGGTGAGGTGCTGCTCGACGAGGTCGACGAGCCGGTTGAGTGCCGAGATCATGCGGCCTCCCTTCGACCTCCAGCCTGGCCTGGAGCGCTCTGGCTGCGCCCGATCGTGGCGGACCGATCCGATCATGCCGACCCGTGCGCCGCCATGGCGGGAGGCGGCGCCGGTGCGGCGCCGCCTCCTACCGTGCGATGTCAGTTCGCGCAGATCACCTGGGAGACGATGAAGTCCCAGTCGGTGCCGGTGGAGGTGAGCTCGGCGGCGACCGCGTCGACCTCGCGCCCGTCGAGGTAGGGGTCGACCAGGATCCGGGTCAGGGCCACGTGCCCCGGCGCGGTGAACGCGATGGCGCCGCCCGCGCCGTGGACCTTCTTGCCGACCGGGCACTGCGAGGCGGCGACCTTCTCCGCCTCGGAGTCGGAGTAGGCGGAGGGGTCCTGGACGATCTCGTACCCGGCGGGCGCGTTGACGCAGACCGCGAACGCCGTGGCGTACCACAGGCCGAGGTAGCCGTCGGCGTCCTCGTGGCCCTGGGCGTAGGAGGATGTCGTGGTCAGCGAAGCCCGCATCACCTGCAGCGCGACCTGGCCGCTGGTCGTGGAGACCGACGCCCCGGTGCCGATCACCTTCTTCACCCCCGGGCAGGTGGCCTGGGCGAGCTGGGCCGAGGTGGAGGAGGTCGCCGTGGACGCGCTGACGATCGTGTAGCCGGCCATCGGGTCGGCGCAGATCGCGTACGCGTCGAGCCACCAGTCGCCGGTCTCGCCGGCCGAGGTCTCCGCACCGGTGACGATGAAGTAGTCCAGGGCGCCGCCGCCGGGGTGGACCGGTTCCATCCGGGTCAGCGCCACCGCCCGGCTGTGGTGCTGCAGGTCCCAGACCAGGCCGCCGCCACCGCCGAGGACCTGTTTGCCGGCCGGGCAGTAGGCGGTGGCGCTCTTGGACGCGGTGGAGTTGATCGACGAGATCGCCTTCACGACCTGCTGTCCGGCGACGGCCGACGCGGCAGTGGCGCCGGTGAGCTGGACCGCGGCGACCGCCGCCGCGGTGATCGCCATCGCGCCCAGGAGGCTCGTCAGGCGGGTTCGTGCTGTGAGCATGTGCTTCTCCCTCATCCCTGCGGCGAGGTGCCGCAGGGATGAGGTTCCGGCGGAGGCTCACGGTGGCGTCACGGTCGGGTCAGGGCCGTCGGGCGGCGGCTCCCGCAGGCGCGGAGGCCGCCGCCCGTCGTGGCGGCTAGACCGGGCGCAGCGCCCAGATCAGGTCGCGGTTGTCCCCGGCGACCGTCTGCTGGTCGAGGGTGGACAGCGAGCCGGACGTCATGTTGAGGACCTTGCCGCTGTAGCGGTTGACCAGGAAGTAGGTGCCGTCGGCGACGCGCCGCAGCGTCCACTCCTGCCGGGTGCCGGAGGCGCAGGTGGCCTGCCGGATCTGGACGCCGTTGGCGGTGCTCGCCGACACCAGGTCCAGGCACAGGTTGCTGTTGACGTTGAGGAGCTTCCAGTAGGAGCCGCTCGTCTGCAGCTTCCACCGCTGGCTGGTGGCGCCGGTGGGCGCCGCGTGGTTGATCAGCGCGCCGGACGAGGTCGACGCACCGGCCACCTGGGCGTTCTCCAGGTTGTTGATGCCCTGCAGGTAGTAGACGCCGTTGTTGACCGGGGCCGGGTCGGTGATGCGGTTGAAGACCCACTTCTGGTTGCTGGCACCGGTGTAGACCTGCTGCTGGATCGGTGCGGGGTAGGCGCCGGCGACGGTCAGCGCCAGGCCCGAGAGCCAGTCGAAGATCGCGTACTGGCCGCTGCCGACGGGCAGGTAGGCGAAGCGCATGCCGTCCTGGCCGTTGCAGTTGTACTGCAGGGTGGTGGTGCCGGGCGTGGTGCCGCTGTAGGCGCTGTCCATGCACATCCGGCTGCCCATGTTGATGAACTGCAGACCGGTGGTGTAGCCCATCAGCCACTTCTGGCTCGGGGTGTCGACCCGGGTCCGCTGGCTCATCTCGACCAGCCCGCTGGTGGAGGCGCCGATCGGCTCGATCGCCTCGCCGGTGGAGACGCTGGTGATGGCGTAGGTCCAGCCGACCTTGGGGTGGGTGGTGACGTCGGCGGTGCCGCCGGCGATGAAGTACGCGCTGTTGGCGGTGTTCCAGTGCGTGGCGAGGTAGCTGCCGCCGGTCGGGTTGGCGTTGAAGTAGTCGTCGCGGTTGCAGTCGGGCAGGCGGAAGTCGTTCCACTGCAGGCAGTCCCACGTCGGCGTACCGCCGTAGCACATGAGGTCCCACTGGTCCAGGCAGTGCCAGCTGCCGTCGCTGTGCGCCGCGCTCAGCTGCACCGCGCCCAGCGTGTGGCCGAGCTCGTGGGCGATGGCGTTGGCGCCGAAGCAGCCCGGGATGGCGTCGACCCGGGCGAAGCTCTGCCCGTTGTTGAGGTTGCCCGAGCCGGTGGTGAGGTCGTCGTTCTTGATCTCGCCGACGCCGCAGATCGTGGTGGCCTCGGTCAGCATCAGGTATTTGCGGTCGGCGCTGTTGTAGCCGAGCGCCTGCGCGGCGAGCTTGCTGCTGTCCAGGGTGGCGAGGGCGCCGGCCGGGACGACGTGGTTGCGGACCACGGCCGCGCAGCCGCCGGCGACGGCGGTCGTCACGAACCGCAGGTGCCGGCTGCGGTTGCTGGTCGCCGCCTGGTCGTTGAACTGGTCGTCGGCGTTGGCGAGCCAGGCGCGGAACATCGGCAGGAACTGGGTGTAGCGGTCGGGCATGGTGGCCTCGCGCAGGTAGAGCACCTCGACCCGCTTGCCCGAGGTGCCGTCGCCGTCGCAGGCGACCAGCTGCGGCGTGACCGGTGCCGCGGCCAGGCCCGCGGCCGGCAGGGCCGCCGGACCGGTGCGTTCGCCGACCCGCGAGCCGGGGAACGTGTCGTAGGAGGCGGTGGTGCAGGAGGCGGGCCTCGCCCCGGGGTCGGGGTGGGCACATGGATCGCCTGCGGCGCCCGCGGCCGACGTCGAGGTGGTGACGAGGCCGGTCGCCAGGAGTGCGCCGGTCAGCGCGAGGCTGAGGTGTCGCCGAAGCAACATGGAACTCCAATCGCTCAAATCGCCCGCATGCCGTCTACATGGGACGAGGCAGCGATCATCGTTACATCGGCATTGAGCGATGACAAACGTACGCAATATGTGCCACAAACCCTTGACTCCTCCCAACCGGACCTGTTACCCGACGGGCGAGAGGCCACCGGATGACCCTGCGGTGCAGGCGAAGGAGGTTCGCGGCGGTCATCTGGGATAGAGTCTGGCCACCGGGTTCGAGCTGCCGGGCCGACCCTCACGAACGTCCACTCGGGGAGCCATGTCGCAGACCTTGCTCGTGTCAGCAGCCCAAACGGGTGCGTACCCGACGATCTCCGATGCGATCGCGGTCGCGCCCGCGGGCGCGACCATCGTGATCGCGCCGGGGGAGTACTACGAGAACCTGACCTTCGCCCGGCAGCACGTGACGCTCGCCGCACAGGAGCCCGGCAGCGCGACCATCCACTCCCGCCGCGACGACCAGCCGGTCGTCGAGTGCCGGGGCGGCAGCGTGGAGCTGCGCCATCTGGTGCTGCGCGGAGCGGGAGCCCCGGCGGTGACCGCGGTCGGCTGCACGGTGAAGGTCGTCGACTGCGAACTCTCCGCGGGCCTCGCCGCCGCCGTGCAGATCGGTGCCGGGAGCACGTTCGAGCTGGACCGCTGCCGGGTGACCGGGGCGCAGCTCGGGTTCCAGTTCGACAACTGCAACGGCGTCGCCTCCGGCTGTGAGATCAGCCACGTCGTGGAGGACGGGATCCTGATCCGCTCCGCGGACCTGGCCCTGCGCAACACGACCATCAGCGACTGCGGCTACCGCGGCATCTACATCTATGATTATGCCCGCCCGACGGTGGAGAACTGCGACATCCTCCGCGTCGGCGAGGTCGGCATCGCGGTCGCGCAGGCCAGCTCCCCGATCCTGCGCCGCTGCCGGGTGCAGGAGACCCCCGGCCACGGCATCAGCGTCGGGCCCGGCTGCGGCGGCCAGATCGTCGACTGCAAGACGGAGAACACGGCGCTGCCGGGCATCCTCGTCGCACCCGACAGCACCGCCGAGATCCGCTACTCCTCGGCGGAGCGGGCGCGGGTGGCCCAGCACAGCACCGGCGCGCCGCTCGTCTCCGCCAACGGCGCCGACGCGCACCGGGTGGAGACCCTCCTGGCGGAGTTGGACCGCCTGGTCGGGCTGCCGGGCGTCAAGGCGGAGGTCCGCGCGGTGATCGACGAGATCCAGGTCAACGAGTGGCGGCGCAGCGGCGGGCTGTCGGTGACCCCGTCCAGCGGTCACCTGATCTTCGCGGGAGCGCCGGGCACCGGCAAGACGACCGTCGCGCGCATCTACGGCCAGCTGCTGGCGGCCCTGGGCGTGCTGCCCAAGGGCGCCTTCCGGGAGGTCGCCCGCCGGGACCTGGTCGGTCAGTACCTCGGGCACACCGCCGAGAAGACCGCCGCGGCGTTCGAGTCGGCGATGGGCGGGGTGCTCTTCATCGACGAGGCCTACACCCTGTCGCGGTCCTTCGGCTCCGGCGGCGACTTCGGCCAGGAGGCGATCGACACCCTGGTCAAGCTCATGGAGGACCACCGGCACTCGATCGCGGTGATCGCGGCGGGCTACACCACGGAGATGCGCAACTTCCTCGACGCCAACCCCGGTCTGGCGTCGCGTTTCAACAAGACCATCGAGTTCGAGGACTACACCGGCGACGAACTGGTGCAGATCCTCGCCACGATGGCCGAGTCGAACGAGTACACGCTGCACCCGGAGACGCTGATGGCGGCTAAGGGCTACTTCCGCGTACTGGAGAGGGACCGCAACTTCGGCAACGGCCGCGAGGCCCGCAAGCTCTTCGAGGGCATGCGCAAAGCGCAGGCCCAGCGGCTTCGCCAGCTGCGCCGGATGCCGTCGCAGGACGAGCTGCAGCTGCTCGTGCTCGACGACCTCGCGGCGGTGACGGAGCTCGCCTGATCAGTGGGCGACCAGGGTCACGTTGTCCAGCCAGAAGGTGAAGGCGCCGTTGTTGCCGAGCTGGAAGGAGACCAGGCCCCAGTCGGTGTTGACGTTCGACGTGAACGTGTAGCTGTAATGGCTCATCGACGAGTCGACCGAGGGGTTCTTCCACATCGTGTTGGTGAAGGGTGACCCTCCCATCTGGACGGTCACGGCGATGCTGCGGGTGACCGACGATGCGGCGTCGAACGACAGCGTGTAGGACTTCCCCCGGATCAGTGGCGAGAAGTCGTGCGCGACCATCGCGTCCCACGCCTGCGTGGTGCCGGAGCTGACATCGGCGCGCAGCCGACCGCTGTCGCTCCTGACGGCGACGACCGGTTTCGATCCCCACCAGGGCGAGGTGCCGCTGCTGAAGCTGCCGTTGCTCAGCAGCGGGCCCGGCGCGGGAGGCTTGGGCGACGTGGCGGGCTTGGGCGGTGCGGTCGAGCGCTGCGGTGCCTTCGGCGAGGCGCCCGGCGCGGTGCTGGCCTGCACCGGCCGAAGCGGCGGGGAGGGCACAACCGTCGGCGCCGCGGTCGCCGACTGCACGGGATCGGGATCGGGCGTGGGGCTCGCAACGGTCGGGCTCGGGCTCGCGGTGGCCGCGACCGGTGGCGGCAGCGCATCGGCGGCGGAGCTGCCGGACCCGGCCCAGATCCCGGCCGCGACGACGACGGCGAGCGCCGCCACGGTCGCGGCGGCGATGAGCGTGGGCTTGCGCCGCGGCCGTGGCAGCGCCACGGTCCATTCCGGTCGTCTCAGGGCGAGCCGGGGCAGCCGCAGTTGCGGGAGTCGCAGGCGGGGCAGGTGCAGTCGGGGCAGGTGCAGCTGCGGGAGCCGAGGTCGCGGCAGCGTCGGCCGCCAGGCCACCCGCGCCATGATCGCGCGGTGCCGTGCCCGTGCGGCGGGTGCGGCAGCGACCGGTGCGGCAACCACCTCGACGGGTACGCCCGCCGCCGCCCCCACGGGAGCGGGCACGGTCGGCGCCGGTCCGCCGGAAGTGACCGCCCTCGCCGATCCGGACTCCACCGGTGATGGCGAGACCTGCTCGCCCCGGTCCGCAGTCGTGGGGGTCTGAACAGCCGTCGGCTCGATCCGCTCGGCGGGCCTGGTGACGGGGGCGGGAGCAGGCTCCACCGCTGACGCGACCTGCTTCACCGGCGCTGCCGTCGGCTGTGGACGCGGTGCGACCAGCAGCGCCGCGCATGCCGGGTCCAGGCAGTAGGGGCTCTCGCCGGACGATTCGCGCCCGCACTCCGGGCACTGGAGCAGTTCGCCGCTCATCGTCAGTTCCCCACGCCGTAGGTGCCGCGCTGGGTGCCCTCGGTCTCGGGCTCCTCGACCTGCGCGTCGTTGGTCCAGCTCTCGGTCTCCAGCGCCACGATCTTCGGCTTCGGCCGCTCGTCGCGTCCCCGGCCGGACAGCGCCTTGCTGGCCTCGTCGGCGTCGAGGACGAGTTTCGGACCGCCGGGTCGCCGGACGGTCCGGGGACGGCCGCCGCCACCCGCACCGCCACCGGTGCCGCCGGGCGGCATCATCGGCGGGATCATCGGCATGGAATTGGCCGCGTCGGCCTGGTTGGCGTCGGCCGCGCCGAGCGGGGTGGCGGCGAGGCCGTCGCGCCCCAGCAGCGTGTTCTGGCCCTGACCGGCGCCGAGGCCGGCCAGGTCGGTGTCGCGGGCGGCGTGCTCCCGCCCGGACAGCGCGTTGCTGCCCGGTCCGCCGGTGCCCGGCGTGGCGGGCAGGGTGACGCCGCGACCGCCGCCGGGGCTGCCGCTGCCGGGCGAGCTGGGCAGGCTGACCCCGCCGGGCCTCGGCACGCCGGGCACGGAGACCTGCGGCACGGTGGGGACCACCGGCGCCTGCGGTACGGCGGGTGCCTGCGGCATGACCGGCGGATTGATGCCGGCGATCCCGTTCTTGGCCGACTGGGCCGCCTTCAGGCTCGCCTGCAGGGCGGCGATCTGGGCCTCCTGCTGCTTCTGCATCGCAGCGATCCGGGCCTCCGCCTCCTTGCGCATCTTGTCGACCTGCGCCTGGTACTCCTTCTGCAGCTTCGCCAGGCGTGCCTCGGCCTCCTTGCGCTCCTTCGCCAACCGGGCGAGGAGGTCCTTGATCGCCTTGGCCTGGGCGGCGATCTGCGCCTTGAGGTTCTTGTCGTTGCCGGGGTTCGGCCCGATCTTCGGCGGCTTGGCGCCGCCGCCGGGCCCGCCACCCGGCCCGCCGCCGACGGGACCCATCGGAGGGAACGGATTGGGCTCGGCGCCGGGCAGGCCGAGCATGGCGGGGTACTTCTGCGGCTCGCCGGCCCAGGGGGTGAGGAAGACGATGAGGCTGGCGAAGCTCTGCATGGTGGTGACGGCACTGTCTTTGAAGGGCTTTTCGAGGGCGTCGAGCTCCTCTTGAGGGAGGGCGTAGTTCTCCTTGCGCCACTCGTTCAGCGACGTCCGCATCTCCTTGGACCATTCCTTCATCGACTCGACGACGCCGGGCAGCACGTTGAGCACGTGGCTGCGTTGCTCGATGGCTTTGCCCCACGCTTCCAGCGAGTCCACGGCCATGCGGGTCTCGGCGGCATACATCAGCTTGGCGTGCGAGTTCGCGGGCCATGCGTGGCCGAGGTGTGTCGACTCCGCCTCCAGCTTGGCGTGGGCCCGCGTCGTCGCATCGGCGATCGCGTGCCACCGGGTGGCTTGGTTGGTGAAGTACGCAGCGCTGAGACCGTCGAGGAGGTCGAAGATCGTGTCGACGGGAAAGCTCTCCCACGGCGTCGTGCCGCTGTGGGGGTTGTAGCGCTTGTAATAACCCGTCTGGTGGGGAACTCCGAGCGGCGGAACCTTCACTTGGGTCTGAGCGAGGTAGTCGTCGGCCGGGATGGTGGGGCGGGTGTGTCCGGTCCACGCCCAGGACTCGAGCATCTTGTCGACGTCGCCGACGACCTTCTTGGACTTGACGTCGCCGCCCTGGTAGATGTTGGAGCTCTGGATCGCCGCGTTGCCCAATGCGTTCAGGCCGCTGGCCGAGTCGCTGAGGTACTGGTACATCACGTAGGCGTCCTGCGCGACGGTCTCGGTGAGATCCTTGTACTCCAGAAAGCGCGCCTCGGCGGTCTTGGGGTGCATGACATTCTGATTGTCGGGGGTGTATTTGGCGTTCGGCGATGTGGTGTTGCGGGGCAGGCTGATGAGGTCGTCCGAGCCCTTGGCCGTGTCCCCGTGGCCCTTGAACTCGCCGTAGACGTCGTCGCCGAAGCCGGTCCCCAGCTTCTTGATGGTCCCGCCGTAGGCGGCGAGTTCCTTGCCGCGGACCTCGATCTCTCCCACTGCTGCTACCTCGCCCTAACGTCGACGGTGTGAACGTCCGGTGCCTCGGCTGCCTGCTCGGCCTGCGGCTCGCCGGTGTCCGGTGTGTCGGCGACGGTCCGCCGGCGTTGCTGGTCGTCCCGTGCCGCTGCGGCACGGCGTCCGGCGGCGATCTCGCCCGGCGTGCCCGTACGCGCCTGAGTGGACTGCGGTGTGCCGCGGACCGCGCCGGGCCCCATCCGCCCGCCGAGCGCCGCCCCGGTCGCCAGCGGGGGCACGAACCCCGATGCCGGTGCCGCGTCGTCCTGGGTGCGCTGGGGTGTCGCCTCCAGCCGTCCGCGCAGGAGCCCGTCCTGCCCGGCGAGCTCCGTGCCCGGCCCGAGCACGGTATCGGGGGCCTTCGCCGATCGCCGCCGGGCCAGGGCGCCGCCTCGGCCGGCGATGAGCCCGCCGAAGGCGCCGAGACCGCGCGGGGCGGCGGTCGGCTTACCCCCGGGGGTGTTGGGGTTGGCGCCCAGGGCGCCAGGGGCACGCAGCCCGGACGGCACGGGTCGGCCGGCCAGCACTCCACCGGCTCCCGCGCCGGTGGTGACGACGGGCGCGACGCCCGGCAGCACCGGCGGGGCGGGCGGATCGGGGATCGGCGGCGGCGCCGGCGGGGTCGGCGGCGCTGGCGGGTCGGGGACGTCCGGCAGGTCCGGCGGCCCGGGCGGCGTCGGCACCACGGGAGGCGCCGTGGTGTGCTGCGGCGGAACCCGCTGCCCGGCCGGGTCGGGGGAGCCGAGGAACCCGCGGAAGCGGCCCGGCGGGTGCCAGGGACCGGCGTCGACCAGCTTCTCCCCGAGGCGGCGGCCGAGGTCGCGAGCGGCGTTGGTCGCATCGGTCGTCAGGCCGCGGATCTTGCGGTCCAACGCGGCGATCGCGGTGGCGTCGGTGGCCTTGGCCCGTTGGGCCTGCGGCTCGGTGAGGTCGGTGGCGAGGGTGTCGATGATGTGCCGCAGCTTGACCTGCTCCGCGCGCAGGGCCTTGGCGGCGGCGCGCAGGGTGGCCTCGCGGCGGGGCATGGCGTCGACCCACGCGTCCATCGTGGAGAGTGAACGCTCGACGTGGGCGGCGAAGAACCGCCCGGCGGTGCCGCCCCAGGACAGGTCGGGGACGTCGGCGGCGAGCGTGCGGTGCGCCGCACGCAGGTCCCGCCGCACCTCGCGCCACCGGTCGGCCAGCTCCGCGGGCAGCCCGGCGTCGGCACCGAGGATCAGCTCCCCGATCGTGTCCAGGTCCAGCGCGGCCCAGTCCGTGCGCTGCTCGTGGTAGTCGAGCACCGGGTACTCCGGCTCGGGCCACATCGCGGGCAGGTCCACGGTGTTGGGGCGGCTGCCCAGGTGCGCGAACTCCGACGATCCGGCCTGACCGGCCAGGAGGGACTCCTCGACGTGGTCCAGCCGGTCCCGGGAGTCCTTGTCGGACGATCGGTAGTCGCGCCCGCTGGCGGTCGCGATGCGCCCGGTGGTGTCGAGCCCGTCGATGCTCTCCCCGATGAAGATGGCGAGCATGCGCACGTTGTCGACGCTGATGTCGCCGAGAGCCCGCCACTCGGCGAACCCGGCCGGGGCGCGGATCCCCTGTGCCACCTGGGGCATGGTGCCGCCGGTGTCGTCGGGATGAGAACCGCGCAGGTGGGGCAGCGCCTCGGCGGCGAGGTGCCGGCCGTTGGCGATGGCGGCGTCGCCGAAGGTGATCAGGCTCGCCGGTCTGGTGGTGATGCCGTCGTTGTCGTCGGCCACGCTCGCGTCCTCCCCCCGGATCTCGGCGAACTCCACAGTAACGGCGCGCGTGCCGAAGTTACAGGGGAGGTGGAGACCAGCCGAGCTGGACCAGGCGCGGTCCGTGCTTGCGGGTCACCAGCCACCCCCGCCCCGGCGGCAGGGTGCTGGGGCGCACGCTGCCCAGCAGCGGTCCCTCGTTGCGGTCGCCGGACATCACCAGGCCCGGGGTGTTGAGGTCGCGCAGCCGGGACATCGACGCATCGAAGAACGAGCGGCTGGCGCCGCCGCTGCGGCGGGCCAGCACCAGGTGCAGGCCGACCTCCCGGGACTGGGGCAGGTATTCGACCAGGGCGCCCAGCGGGTTGCGGTCCCCGGCGACCAGGTCGTAGTCGTCGACGAGCAGGAACAGTTCCGGACCGCTCCACCAGTCGCGCTTGCGCAGCTGGTCCGGAGTGACATCCGCCCCGGGCAGACGCTGGCGGAACACGTCGGCGATCTCGGCGATGAGGTCGGCGGCCGGTTTCGCGGAGATCCCGTATCCGAGCAGGTGGCTGTCGGGGATGGCCCCCAGCAGGCTGCGGCGGTAGTCCACGGCGATGATGCGGGCCTGCTCGGGCCGGTAGTGGTCGCTGATGGAGCGGGCCAGCGTGCGCAGGAAGCCGGACTTGCCGCACTCGGTGTCGCCGAAGACCAGGAAGTGCGGGTCGGCGTCGGCCTCCAGGTAGACCGGCTGCAGGTCGTGCTCGGCCAGCCCTATCACCGGTCCGGGCTGGTCGGGGCGCTGCGGCAGCTCGGTGTAGGCGACCTCGGCGGGCAGCAGCCGAACCCGCGGCGCCGCGTCGCCGTCCCAGGCGGCCCGGACGGCGCCGACGAGCTCGGCCAGCTCATCCGGCGTCGCGTAGCCGGTCAGGAACTGGTAGGACTCCGGGGTGATGCCGCGGCCGGGAGCCTGCTGCGGCACGTTGGCGGCGGCCCGGCGCCCGATGACGGAGTCCGACGGGTCGCCCAGGCGCAGCTCCAGCCGGGTGCCGAAGACGTCGCGGATGGACGGACGCAGGTCCATCCAGCGCCCGCAGGTGCCGATGACGTGGACGCCGAAGGCCAGCCCCCGGTTGGCCAGCTCCATCACGTCGCCCTCGAGGTCCTCGAAGTCGTTGCGCAGGGACAGCCAGCCGTCGACGATGAGGAACACGTCGCCGTGCGCGCCGTCGATCTCGCCGCGGGCGAGCAGGCGCCGATAGGTGGCCATGGAGTCGATGCCGCGGCTGGCGAAGAGCTGCTCGCGCTCGGTGAGCAGTTGCGTCAGCTCGGCGACGGTCCGCCGGACCTGGTTGGCCTCGTGGCGGGTGGCGACGCCGCCGACGTGCGGCAGCTCCCGCAGCGGCGTCAGCGCGCCGCCGAAGTCGAGGCAGTAGAACTGCACCTCCCGCGGGGTATGGGTGACCGCCAGGTTCATCATCATCGTCCGCAGCAGGCCGCTCTTGCCCGACTGCGGCGCACCGACCACGATCATGTGGCCGTTGGCGCCGGCGAGGTCCAGCCGCAGCGGATCGCGGCGCTGCTCGAACGGCTTGTCGACCAGCCCGACGTTGACCGTCACGCTCCGGTGCGCGGCCGTGTCCACCGTGGCGAGTCCGCGGCCCGCCGTCACCGCGACCGGGCCGGTGAGCTCGGACAGCGACGGCGCGAGGTCCAGCGGCGGCAGCCACACCTGGTGCGCCGGGGTGCCCTGGCCGACCAGGCGTCCGGTGAGGATGTCCAGCAGCGTCTCGCCCGTGACGTCCTCCAGCGTCTCGGCCGCGGCCACCGCCGGTGCGTCGGCGCCCTGCCGCTGCGGCGCGACGTAGCCGGAGACGAACGCGTGCACCTGCTCGCCGTCGACCTGCGCGGGCCGGGCCTCGTCGCGTTTGTGGGCGCCGGAGACGTAGGCGGCCCGGAAGCGGGTCATCTCCTCGGTGCCGAACTTCAGGTAGCCGTGCCCGGGGGCGCGCGGCAGCTCGTAGGCGTCGGTGACGCCCAGCACCGTGCGGCTCTCCAGCGGGGAGAAGGTGCGCAGGCCGATCCGGTAGGACAGGTGCGTGTCCAGGCCGCGCAGGCGGCCCTCCTCCAGGCGCTGGCTGGCGAGCAGCAGGTGCACGCCGAGGGACCGGCCGACCCGGCCGATCTGCACGAACATGTCGATGAAGTCGGGCTTGACCGAGAGCAGCTCGCTGAACTCGTCGCAGACGATGAGCAGGCTCGGCAGCGGGGCCAGGGGCACCCCGGCGGCGCGGGCGCGCTCGTATTCGCGCTGCGAGACGTAGTTGCCCGCCTTGCGCAGCAGCTCCTGGCGGCGGACGAGTTCGCCGTTGATGGCGTCGGTCATCCGGTCGACCAGCGGCAGCTCGTCGGCGAGGTTGGTGATGACGGCGCTGGTGTGCGGCAGCTTGTCCAGGGTGACGAACGTGGCCCCGCCCTTGAAGTCCACCAGCACCAGGTTGAGCACCTCCGGCGGGTGGGTGATCGCCAGCGCCAGCACCAGCGTCCGCAGCAGCTCCGACTTGCCCGACCCGGTCGCGCCGATGAGCAGCCCGTGCGGCCCCATGCCGTCCTGCGCGGACTCCTTGAGGTCGAGCTCCACCCGGGACCCGTCGGCGCCGATGCCGATCGGCACCCGCAGCCGGTCCCGGTTGGGCCGGGTCAGCCAGGTCTGCACCGGGTCCAGCGTGTAGGGGTCGCCGATGTCGAGCAGCTCCGACAGCCCGTGCACCGAGGCCATCGCCTGCCCACCGGTCGCCGCTGCGGCGAGCCGCAGGGGCGAGAGCTGGTGCGCCAGCGCCTCTGCGGCGACCAGCGACAGCCCGTCGGCGAGGCCGAGCGTCTCGGAGCTGTCGTAGGTGCCCGCGGTCAGGGTGCCGTCGGCGGCGATGCGCAGCAGCAGCGTGGACCGGTCGGGGTGCCGGGGCGGGCGGCCGTTGATCTCCACGACGAGGACGCCCTCGAGACCCACGTCGGCGGTGAGGTGGTCGGAGCCCACGGTCTCGCCGCCGTCGATGACGACCAGCAGGTGCGGGCCGTCGATCTCGGTCTCCACGGCGCTGGGGCTGAAGCGGGGCCGCCGGGCCAGCAGCGTGTCCAGCAGCGCCTCCAGGCCGACGACGGAGGGCGCGAGCAGCCGCAGCGGTCCCAGCGCGTCGGTGTCGGTGGGGTGCGCCGCGTGCGGCAGCCACTTGGCCCACTCCCAGTAGAGGCGCTCCTCGCTGCCCGCGCAGACCGCGACGAGCAGGTCGTCGGGGGCGTGGAAGAACGCGGACTGGGCCACGATCGCCCGGACGAGGCTGCGGGCCTGCCGCTCGTCGCCGAGCACGTGCAGCTTGGCGAAGCCGGTCACGGCCAACACCACCGGCAGCTGCGGCACCTGCCGGTAGGTGGCGAGGAAGCGCCGCAGCGCCCCCGCGCTGACCGGCTCGGCCTTCTCCATCGGGATGAACGGCGGCGCGATCAGCGGCGTGGCGAGGTCGCGCTGGCCCAAGCCGATGCGGATCTGCCCGAAGTCGGCGTCGTCGGCGCGCCGCTCCCACAGCCGCGAACTGTCCACCAGCGACCACAGCGCCTGCGGCTGCGGGTGGCGGTAGTACTCCGCCGTCCACTGTGCCCGGATCGCGGTGCGGACGTTGCGCCGCAGCCCGCCCAGCTCGAACAGGTAGTTGCGGCGCAGGGCCCGCATCTCGGACTTGCTGCCGCCGCTGGAGTGCTGGGAGAACTGCATCGCGACCATGCCCAGCATGGAGACGCCGAGCAGGCCGCCGGTGATCAGCCGCAGCGTGCTGCCGCTCTGCCCGGCGAAGAGCAGCGCCATCGCCACGGCGCCCGCGCCCATCGGCAGCAGCATCAGCACCCGGCTCCAGGACTTGCCCTCCGCCTCGGGGATCTCCGAGGGCTGCTCGATGACGACATCACCAGCCGGATAGGGAGGCATCGGACGGCGTGGCGGTCGTCGGCGTACAACTGTGCTCACGCGAAAGCCCCCCGGCACTTAAGGTCGTCTCCATGACCACAACCGATGGTGGCCTCGTCCGTATCATCATGCTTGCTCCGAAGCGCCGCGTCGAGATGGCTGTACCCGAGCACGTTCCGGTCGTCGGGCTCCTGCCGACGCTGCTGCGCCACGGCGGGCCGACGCTCGCCGAGGACGGCGTGGAGCGCGGCGGATGGGTGCTGCGGCGGCTCGACGGCAGTGCTCTGGAGCCGGACCGGTCGATGGCCGCCCTCGGTGTCCACGATGGAGAGATGCTGGTCCTGGCCCCGCGCGACCAGGAGTGGCCGGAGCCCGCCTACGACGACGTGGCCGAGGCGATCGCCGCCACCGCGCAGCGCCTGGGCGCGCGCTGGAACGCGCAGGCGACCCGCGCGACCGGCCTGGCCGCCGCCGGGGTCGCGCTGGCACTGGGGCTGCTGCTGGTCTGGGTCACGCCCGCCGACAAGCACATCGCCGGGTACGCCGCCCTCGCCACCGCCGTCGTCCTGCTCGGTGCCGCGGCGTTCCTGTCCCGGACCGCAGCCGCGGACCGGGCCACCGCGGTCCTGCTGGCCGGGTTCGGCACGCTCTACGCGGCCGTCGGCGGCGCTGCGGCACCGGCACTGCGCCCGCTCGCCGACGGCATCACCGCCTGGCAGGTCGTCAGCGGTGCCGCGGCACTGGTCTGCGCCGGGATCGCGGGCCGTTTCGCGGTCACCGGCCATGGGCGCTACTCGATCGCGGCGGTCGTCTTCGCCGTCGGCGGCGGTGCGATGGGGTTCCTCGCCACCGTGCAGGAGACCGCCACCGCGGGTGCGGCGGCGATCGTCGGCGGCGCCCTGGCGATGTCGCTGTTCGCGCTGCCCCGGCTCGCGATGAACCAGGGCGGTGTGCCCGCTCCGCCGATCCCGAGCCTGACCGGTGCCGAGGAGCCGATGCCGGTGGCGGCGCAGCTCTCGCAGGCCGTGCAGCGCTCCGACGAGCTGCTGGCGGGGCTGCTGCTGGGCATCGGCGCCTGCATCGCGCTGAGCGTGTGGCTGCTGGTGCTGACACCGAGCACCGGCGCGACCTACCTGGCCGCCGCCATCGTCGCGCTGTGCGCGCTGCGGGCGCGGGCGTTCGCGGCGGTCCGGCACCGCGTTCCGCTGCTGTGCGCCGCGGCCGCCGGTGCGGCGGCACTGGGATGGCTCGGCTGGACCGGCGTCGCCGCCGCCGACCGGCCGGTCGCGCTGATCCCGGCGCTGGCGGTGGTGCTGGTGGTGGCGGGGGCGGTGGCCGCGGCCGGGTCGCGGGTGTCGCGCCGGGCGCCGTCGCCGCACTTCGGCCGGGCCGGGGACATCGCCGACACGCTGGTGACGATCGCGGTGCCGATCCTGGTCGCCCTGGTCCTGGGCCTGTTCGGTGTCATGCGCGGGATCTGGGAGTCGTGAACCGATGCTGACCCGTCGCGATCTGATCCACTCCCGGCAGTACCTGCGCCAGCGCTACCTGTGCGCCATCGTGTCCCATCGGGCCGACCCGCTGGACTGGGCCGGGCGCAACGCCGGGTCCGCCGCGTTCGCCGGGGTGATGATCCTGGTCATCGCGCTGGCCGGTACGGCGGTCCTCGGCAAGATCTTCCCCGGCGGGTCGAGCGCCTGGAACAAGTGCGACGCGGTGATCGTGGAGCGGGAGACCGGCACCAAGTACGTCTGCGGCCTGCAACCCGACACCCTGCACCCGGTGCTCAACTTCGCCTCGGCGGCGCTGATCAAGGGCACGACGAAGCAGGTCACCGCAGCCCGCTCGTCGCTGACCTGGCCGCGCGGGCCGATGGTCGGCATCCCCGACGCCCCGGACAACCTCCCCGGCGCGGGCGGCCTGCTGGTCGGCGCGTGGAACCTGTGCAGCGTGCTGCGCGACGACGGCAGCGGCACCGCCCGACCCGCCAGCGTCGTGCTGGTCGGGTCGGGACCAGCCGGGGCGCGGCCGGCCGACGCCAGTGCGGTGGTCGTGGCGGATCCCGACGGCGGGCGGCACCTGATCTGGCAGGGTGCCCGCTTCCCGCTCACCGACGCGCGGTTCGTGCTGTCGGCGCTGGGACTGACCCCGGAGGCGGGCGTGCCGGTCGCCGCGAGCTGGCTGGCGCCGCTCCCGCTCGGCCCGGCGCTGGGCCCGATCGAGGTCACCGGTGCCGGGGCCGCCGTGCCGGGGCTGCCGTCCCTGCGGGTGGGGCGCTTCGCCACGGTGGCCACGGCCGACGGAACCACCCGGTGGTACCTGGCCCAGGCCGGTGGCCTGCAGGAGGTCACCGAGGTGCAGCGCAGCCTCGTCCGGACCGCCGACCGCACCCCGGTGGCGCTGTCGCCGACCGACCTGACCGCCCCCGGCGTGGTGATCATGCCGCCGATGGCCTACGCGGGGATCCAGCCCCCGACCCGCATCCCCGCCTACACCACGCCGTCGGCGAAGGAGCAGACGGTCTGCGCGGCGTACCTCGGCGACACCGTGGGACTGACCGTCGACGGCACGCTCCCGGTCGCCGGTGCGCGCGCTGTGCCCGCCGCCGCCCGCAGGCCGCTCGCCGCCGACGCAGTCCTCGTCGAGCCCGGACACGGTGCGCTGATCCGGGCGCTGGCCACCCCCACCGCCCCGGCCGGGACGCTGATGCTCGTCACCGACCTCGGAGTCCGCTACGCCTGCGCCGACGACGCGGCCGCGCAGTCGCTGGGCTACCCGCGGGGCACCCCGATCGCGGTGATCCCGGCGGGACTGCTGGCGCTGCTGCCGCAGGGCCCGGCGTTGGACGCGTCGGCGGCGTTGCGGATCTTCGCGCATACCGCAGCAGGTTGATATTCGGCGCCGAACCTTTATGGGGCAGCGGATCGATGTCATCGTGGTGTGGACAGGCGTAGGGCCGATTCACGAACGAGGGGAGGCCCAGGGATGGCGGGCGAATTTCGTACCGATACCAATCTCATGCACCAGGCCGCGAAGGATGTGGACAACACCGCCGACACGCTCGCACAGGAGCTCTCGGCGCTGATGACCAGCCTGGGGCCGCTGGAGGAGGAGTGGCGCGGACGCGCCGGAGCCAGGTTCGACGAGCTCAAGCAGCTTTTCAACACCCGGCTGCGCGATCTGCACGCGAGCCTGGAGCAGCTGGCGTCCTTCATCGACAAGAACTCCACGCAGTACTCCGACGCGCAGTACTCCGCGCACCAGACGTTCGACTCCGTCGGAGCGGACCTGGGCAGCGGAACGCCCCGGACCAACATCACCGCAGCCATGATTCCGAGGGGGTAACCGTGGGTTCGCCAGATTATCTCAAGGTCAATTTCGAGTCCGTCGAAGGCGCCGCGCGAGCCATCCAGAACGCCATGGTCAACATGGAGCAGGAGCTCGTGTCGATGGCGAACAAGCTGCGCCCGATGGTGGAGACCTGGAGCTTCGAGGCACAGCAGGCCTACGTGGCCAACCAGGAGCAGTGGCAGAAGAAGGCCGAGCTGCTCAACCAGACCGGCATCGAGCTCGCCAACCAGATCATCAAGGCCAAGAACATCATGTGGGACACCGAGCAGGCAGCCGTCGCGCTGCAGCGGTCCTTCAGCGTCTGACCGGCACCGTCGTCGCGGTGGGTGCTCAGCGCCCACCGCGGGCGGCCCGGCGGCGCGACCGCACCCCGCGCAGCCCCAGCAGCAGCAGCGCCACCGCCAGGAACACCGCGGTCAGCACCTGCGCGGCGGCGGCCACCCGCCCGTCGGCCGGTGCGACCGCTGCGCGCTCCACCACCTCGGCACCGCGCGCACCGGCCGTCGCCGACGGATCGGGCTCGCTCAGCGCGCGGTAGGGGTTGACATATCCCCACCCGAACCGGTCGCTGCGGCGTCCCGCTGGAGCGGGGTCGGCCGTGGCGGTGAGCCGCTCGGCGACGGCGGCTGCGGTCAATCCCGGCCGGGCCGAGCGCAGCAGGGCCGCGGATCCGCTGACCATCGCGGTGGCGAGCCCCGCGTCGCGGGCCCAGGCGGTGGTGTGCCCGAGCGCGGGCGCGGCGGCGATGAGGTCCAGCCCGGGCGCGGTCAGGTCCACATGGGAGCCCGTCCAGGCCGCCTCTGGCGGATTGCCGGAAGCGTCGGCGCCGACGACTCCGAGCACGCCGTCGTACCCGGCCGGGTAGGACGGCCCGCTCGCGCGCGTGCCGGTGCCCAGCGTCCCGGCGCCCGCCACCACCAGCACATCGTGGCGCACGGCGTCGGCCACCGCGTCGCGGACGGCAGCACTGTCGGGCACGACGAGGGCGATGTTGACGATCGTGGCGCCGTGCGCGGTGGCCCAGCGGATGCCCGCCGCCACCTTCGCCGGGTCGATGTCGCCGTCGGCGCGCTCGACGACGCGTACCGGCAGGATCCGTGCCTTGGGCGCGACCCCGGCGAAGCCGATGCCGTCGGCCGGGCGTGCGGCGATGAGGCTCGCCACCGCCGTGCCGTGCCCGGTGCAGTCGACCCGGCCGGCCCCGGCGTCGCCCAGCAGGTCCACTCCGGGCAGCACCGCGTCGGCCAGCTGCGGGTGCACCCGGTCGACGCCGGTGTCGACGACCGCGACCGTGACCGCGTGTCCGCCGTCGCTCAGCGGCCAGGCCCGCTCGGGGGCGAGCCAGCGCTGCGCCCACGGCCGGGCCGGGATGGCGGTGTCGCCCTTGGCGAACCCGTTGCGGCACGCCGCCGCACCGGCCGCCGCGGCCGGCACCGGGAGGCCCAGGCCCACGAGCAGCGCGGCGGCGGCGATCAGGCTCAGTCCTCGCACAGCGCCACCAGCAGCTCGTCGAACCCGGCAGCCGCCATCGACTCGCCCCGCCACACCGCGCCGGCCGGATCCAGCCACAGTGGATCGCCGCCGAGCCGTCCGATCAGGACGCGGTCGCCGTCGCCGACGGCAGGCGGTGCCGTCGCGGTCCGCTGCGGCACCAGCTCCAGCCGGAGGGTACGCATCCGCAGCCCGCCGAATTCCCCCAGCACCGCGGCGGCCGCCCTCGGCATCGCCGGACCCGCACCGCCGCCCCACCAGTCGCGGACGACCTGCGACACGTCCCGCCCCGGCCGCCACCCGCCCAGGCGCAGCATCGCCCGGGTCTGCTCGGGGAACCGGTGCTGCGCGAGCATCTCGGTGCGGTAGAGGTCCGCGACGAGGGGCGCCGCCAGCGACGGCCACAGGGTCAGCGCGCCGCTGCCCCGGTCGATCACGGCGCTGGCCGCGCCGAGATCCTGCTCCTGCTCGGGGCGGATGTCGATGCGCTGCGCGACGAAACCGAGCTCGAACTCGTAGAGCTCCACGCCGTCGGGGTGCTCGGCCCATTCCGCCGCTATCCGCCGCGCCTCGTGCATGTCCATCACGGTCTCATACTCCATAGTGGATTCCTGGCGCAGGTGGGGGCGGGTGCCGTACGTTGAGGATATGCACGGGGAGGAAGCAGAGACCAGTGGTGGACCCGCCACGGCCGAGGCGGTCGCGCGGCTGCGGGCCCGGGCCGAGGAGCTCACCGGGCAGTTCCAGCAGATGATCGGCTCCTTCGACGACATCGCCGCCAAGACCCGTGCCGTCATGGTCACCGCGACCTCCGGCGACGGCCTGGTCACCGCGACCGTCGGCAGCGACGGACGGCTGCGCAAGCTGCGCCTGGACCCGCGCATCTACCACTACCCGCACGCCAGCGACCTGGCCCG
The DNA here is from genome assembly GCF_014204945.1 of Allocatelliglobosispora scoriae. Lineage (NCBI taxonomy): Bacteria > Bacillati > Actinomycetota > Actinomycetes > Micromonosporales > Micromonosporaceae > Allocatelliglobosispora > Allocatelliglobosispora scoriae. The sequence goes on along the minus strand of NZ_JACHMN010000001.1, from coordinate 1,011,341 downwards.
CTCCATCCAGGAGACGATCGATGCCGCCGCCGCCGAGGCGCAGCGGCGGGTCGTCGAGATCTGCGCGCCGCTGGTGCCGGAGGAGACCATCGCGCCCTACCTCGAGCGCGACCACGAGAAGATCATGCAGCGCATGGTGCAGGATCTGTCCACCATGGGGGGAGTGCGGCCATGAGCGAGTCCGAGCTGCCGGATCCGGCGGGTGCACTGGACGCCGCGACGCGGCTCAAGTCCGGCACCGACCACCTGCAGGGCTCCGTCACGGCGGCCAAGGACCTGGTCGAGCGGACGCAGGCCGTCGCGCCGCTGTGGGGCGACGACGAGGCGGGCCGGCAGTACCGGGCCCGCTACGTGCCGACCGACGAGCTGCTCAAGGCGACCAAGCAGATCACCGAGGTCCTCGACGGCCTCGCCAAGGTCAGCGCGGTCGCCGTCGACACCCTGGTCCACGCCGATGAGCGGTCCCGGCAAGCGCTGCCCGACTAACGCCGATGGGCATCGAGCTTCCGGACTTCGGGGATCCGTGGAACGGCATCCGCGACATGGTCATCTTCGTCGCCAACGGGGGCGGCACCTGGCCCTCCGGCGACGAGACCCAGATCCGTGAGCTGGCCGAGGCCTGGCGCGGGGTGGAGAAGGCGCTGCGCGACGGGCTGCCGGCGGTGCAGTCGGCGGGCAATGACCTGAGCATCCTGTGGAGCGGTCCCTCGGGGGCGCTGTTCCGCACCAACTGGGAGCAGCTGGGCGGCACGGAGCTGTCCGAGGAGCTCTACGAGCTGATCGGCAAGGTCGTCGCCGACGCCGACCAGGCCGCCCTCGACATCGAGTACGAGAAGATCAGCACCATCGTCTCCCTCGTCGTCCTGATGATCGAGATCTTCGTCATCATCGTCATGGCGGTGATCGCGTTCTACGGGGCGATGGCCGCGGCGGGCGTGCGGATCGCGATGACCCGGGCGGCGGTCACCACGATGTTCCGCCTGCTGGTCGAGAAGGCCACGCAGTCGTTCGGCCGGGTCGCGCTCAGCCAGTTCCTGCGCCGCGCCGTCGTGCGCGGGCTGCCGCTGGAGATCCTGCGCGAGGTCGGCGCCGAAACCGGCACCGATGTCACCGCGCAGGTGTCGCAGTTCCTCATGGGCACCCGCGTCGACTGGGACGGCAAGAAGACCTTCCTCGCCGGGCTCGGCGGCGCGGTCGGTGCGGCGCTGAGCGTACCGGGCCTGATCGGCGGCAACCTGGTCAACGGTTTGGACAACGTCGTGGCCCGCGCGGCGGCGCGGTTCCTCAACGACTTCGGCGACGAGGTGATCACCGAGACCGGTGCGCAGTTCGTCGTCAACGGCGTCGGCTACGGCCAGTGGCAGGCCAACTTCGACAACCTGCTCGCCAACACGCTGGGTGGGATGGCCCGGGACCGGTTCAGTGCCGGAGCCCGCCTGTCCGACCGCATCACCGAGCACCTGACCGGGTTCCTGGGCGGGCTGCTGCCCGGCCCCACCTACTCCGGCCCGCCATCGGGGACGGGAGGGCCGACCGGCGGGACGGGTACGCAACCCACCGGCGGGACCGGCACCCAGCCCAGCGGCGGGCGGGGGTCCGGACTCGCGCCGGCGCCGGCTCCAGCCCCGGCACCGCGCGCGGGGGAGCAGGGCGAGCCGGGCGCGCCCCTCGTGCCGCCGCTCGTCGCACCTTCGCTGAGCGGCGGGTTGGCGGGCGCGCCACCCGGCGGCCTGCGGACACCGCCCGGCCTGCCGGGCAGCGGACCGACGCCCGGCGACACCCGTGGCGGTGCCGCGCCGGGGGACGCTCGTGGCGGTGCCGCGCCGGGGGACAGCCGCAACGGTGCCGTTCCCGGTGACGACGCGGCGGCGCCGGACGGCGGACCTGACACCGCCGAGCCAGGCGCCGCGGCACCAGACGGCGGGCCCGGCGCCGCCGCGCCGACCCCGGCTCCGGCGGACACGGACACGGCCGGTTCACCGGCGCCCGGGGCCACGGGCGACTCGGGCCTGGCACCAGGACCCGACCCGACACCATCCCCTGTGGACACCGGCTCCCCCAGCGCCGTCGAGGGGGTGCCGCAGGGCGGCGACCCCGGCATGGGCGGTCCGCAGCAGCCCGATGCGGCGGCACCTGTCGCCGGAGCGGGTCCGGTCGCCGCCGACACCCCGCTCGGCGACACCGACCAGGTCGGCGATGCCGATCGGACCGGCCACCCCGAGCACGGTCCGGACGGTGCCGTGGCGCCCGGTGGGCGTAACGGTCAGGAGAGCGTGCCCCAGCTCGCGGCCGCCGCCCTGCTCGGCGACACCGCGGCCCTGCAGTCGCTGACGGCGTTGGCCGGACGGTGGGACCTCGCGGTCGGGCATCTCGTGCAGGGCACCGGATTCGCCGCGACCCTGCCGCAGGCCGAGCGGCACCGCCTGGTCACCGCGATGATCGACGAACGGGTGCCGCAGCTCGCCGGGCTGACCGAGCAGCAGTCCGCGCCGCTGCGGGCCGAGCTCGTCCACGCCGCCGGGGTGACGGCACTGGCACGCCAGGTCCGCACGGCCGAGACCGCCGCGCAGCGGCAGGCGATGCTGGCACTCGCCGATCCGTCGATCGCCCGCAGCGCGGTCCTGCTCGCCTCGATCTCCGCCGACAACCTGACCCCCGCGCTGCAGCACCTGGGGCAGCAGAGCCTCCAGGCGCAGGCCGCCCTGGCCGCGACGACCGACCCGGCGGTGGCGGCCGAGGCGGCGGTGCAGCTCGCCGTGCACCGGCTCACCAGCGAGCTGCTGGGCGAGTCGACGCCGGAGTCCGGGCTCACCTATCCGGGTCCCGACCTGGGCTTCGATCCCGCCTCCGGCAATGAGGAGGAGGCGCTGCGGGCGGAGCTGCCGCGCGAGGGCGACAGGTTCACCCCGCACCCCGACCCGCTGGGCGGCCTGTGGGTCAGCCTGCTGAACGATGGCGGCATCAGCCGACCGGGACGCGGCACCAACTGCGTGGAGGCGACGATCGCGGCGCTGTCGACCTGGCTGGGACACCCGGCGGTCGCCGCCGCGCAGCGCCTGGGCAGCGGCGAGCGGGCCCGGCGCCTGGAGTCCTGGGTGCAGGGGCGCCTGTCGCCGCAGGGCAGCGGTCAGGAGGCGCTCGCCGGCATCGCCGCGCAGCTGCTCGCCGCCGGGCACGGTGCGGCGACCGTGGTGGCGCTGCGGTGGGCGGGCTCCCGCGCGCCGGGGCACATGCTGCTCGCCGTCAACCACCACGGCACCGTCGTCTGGATCGACGGCGCGCTCGGCACCGTGTCGATGACCCCGCCTTACGCGGGCACCGACCTGGTGGGGCCGGTCAGCGCGCTCGCCCTGGACGCCACCGGCCGGCCGCTGCGCAGCGTGCGAGCGGACCTGCCGCCGGTCCCCGCCTCCCGCGAGCGGTTCGAGGGCCAGCCCGTCCCCGCCGGGCAGGACCCGTTCCTCGCGACCAGCGGCACCCCCGACGCCGCAGCGGTCCTGGCCCGCGTCCAGTCCCTGTCCGCCGCACCGATCGGCACCGCCACCGTGACGGCTGCCCCGGTCGCCGGGACCTCCCGGGTCTTGCTGACGGTCGAGCCGGCCCGGGGCGGCAGCTACACCGTCGAGCTGACCATCGGCGTCCCCCCGTCCGGGGCCGTCGTCGAGGCCGCCGCCGGTCCGGGCGCCGCGCACCGGGCGACCATCTCCGAGGGCGTCGCACCCTCCGATGTGGAGCTGGCTCTGGCCCAGGCGCTCGGCCTGATCGACGGGGCCACCGAACGCGGTTCGCTACTGCCGTGGCGCACCAGGACGTCCGGGGACTCCCTGGTACCGGGCCTGCCGACGGGCCCGCTGTCACTGTCGCCGCAGGACCGGGGCCGGATGCAGCTCGCCATCCACAGCGCGGGCCGCATCGCCGCCGAGGACGACACGGCGTTGCGCCAGGCGGAGCTGGCCCGCCTGCTGGCCCGGCTCGACGGGATGGGCCTGCGGGGCGACGGCGCCCACCGGCGCTGGAGCCTCGTCGCCGATCTGCTCGCCGACGCGCCGCCGGGCGCCGCGCAGGTGCTCGAGCTGCTGCGCCAGGGCCGCCCCACGATCCAGCCGGTCTCGGCGGTGTCGATCGCCGAGACCGCCCGCTCGCTCGCCGCCGCCGTGGTCGCCGACGACCTGGGGGGCACGGTCCGCCAGCTGCCCGGCGGCGACCTGGAGGTCCAGCTGCCGGGGCGGCGCGCGTTCCGGGTCCGCATCGCCGAGCAGGTCGTCCCGTCGCCGGTCCTCGACCGCAGCGTCACGCTGCGCCGCGGCACCTACGTGCTCTCCTACGACGTCAACCTCGACCCGGTCCGGCTGCGGGCGCTACTCGCCCGCGACCTGCACCTGCTGCCCGACGCGACGACGCTGCGGGGCAGCGGGATCGTGGTGCACCACGCCAGCTCCGTCCGCGCGTCCCGGGTCGCGGCGCTGCGGGTGGCCGCGCAGCAGCTGGCGACGGTGGATCCCGCCGCCCGGCCCCACGACCACCAGGCACTGCTGACGCAGGTGATGCAGCTGATCGACCAGCTCGGCCTCCGCGAGGGCCAGCAGGGGTTCCGCGCCGCGCGGCTGCGTATCGGCGCGGATCTGGACCTGTCCGTCCTGGACACCCATGGCGGGCTGCCGGATACCCTCAGCCTGCCGCAGCAGCAGGCGCTGCGCCAGGCGAGGTCGGTGTTGGCGGCACAGGCCGAGTGGAGCGCCCCGGCTCGGACGATCTCCCCGCTGTCGCTGCGGTGGTCGCTGCCCGGCGAATACCGCGCCGGCTTCGCGGAGCTCGCCCGCACCCGCGCCCATACGCCCCTCGCCGAGCTGCTCGCCGACCACCAGGGCGAATACCGCGTCCACTCGACACACCGCCTGGAGGACCTGCTCCGCCAGCAGAGCGCGCTGCACGGCGGCCCCGACGCGGCGCTGGCGGCGCTCATCGCCCGCGAGCCGACGCTGTCGCGCCAGGGCGAGCAGCGACTGTGGACCCTGCTGGGCCGATTCCCCGATCCGGGGCTGGCGGCGACAATCGCCGCGCTCGCCCCGTTCGACACCCGCGTCCCCGACAGCGCCGCCTGGCGTGCCCTCGCCACCGCTGTGACGACGGTGCCGTCCGGCCTGACCGGGCCGGTCGCCGACGCGCTGGCCGCGGCGACCCTGCGGTTCGTGTACGAGCTCGTCCCCGACCTGGACCCCGAGGCCGACCTGACCGTCCGCGCCGAGCTCTACCTGCTCGTCCAGACCCTGGCCGCCGCCGACCCGAACGCCACGGCGGGGATGCTCGACCTCGCCACCGGCCGTTTCACCGACGCCGCGCGGACAGCGCTGGCCGGGCGGATCGTGGCCGACCTGGCCCTGGTCAAACTGTCGGGGCTGGACGGCGATGCCCTGACCGTGGCGCGGCTCTCCGACGAGCTGCGCACCGGCGAGATCAACGAGATCCTGCAGGAGCAGATCCGCCACGACATCCTGCTGCTGCGGACCGGCTCCGCCGCCCTGGCCGCGCGGATGATCCACCAGTCCGGCGCCACCGGCCGCACGCCGGAGGCGCGGCTGAGCGACTTCCGCCTGCGCCTGGTCGACGCCGTCACCACCCCGACCCTGGTCACGGTCCGCTACCAGCCCGACGGCAGCACCATCCTGGACTTCCAGCACCAGGGCGCCGACGGGGTCCTCGTCGTCTCCGTCACCGCCACCGTCACCGACGGTGAGCTGTCGCTGGCCCTGACCGACGTGACCCGCCATCCCGCCCTGCTCGCCGGCGAGCCGGCGATCGGACCCCGGCCGCAGCGTGTCGCGGTGCGGGGCATCGGCGGCTCCACCGACCTGCGCGGCACCGGCTCCGACCAGGTCACGGCCGAGACGCTCGCGGCGGCTCAGGCCCGGGTCGCGCCCCTTCTGCCGGGTACGCCGCCCGTGCGCCTCACCGTCGGCAACACCCGCGACGACGCGCCCGCGGAGCTGCGCCACGACAACGGCGGTTACACCCTGGTCGTGCGGCCCGACCTGCCCGTCAACGGCCGGGCCCTGGAACGGGTGATCGCGGACGCCCTGGCCCAGGCCCAGGCGATCGAGCTGCGCCAGGCCAGCGGTGTCACGGCGATCAACGGCGACCTGCTGGCCCCGGGCGCGGCCCCGCACCTGGGCGGCCTGAGCGCCCGCGACGCCGGCCTCGCCGCTCAGCTGCTCGTCCTCGCCCCGGCCGACCCGTCCGGCTGGCAGCCCGCCCCGGAGCTCGGCACCGAGATCCACGCCCTCGTCGAGGCGATGGGCCTGCATACCGACCTCCCCTTCGCCGGGCACCGCCGCGAGGTCCTGCTCGCCCACGCCGCTACCCACTTCTCAGCGGAGGCCGCCGCCGAGCTGGCGGCGATGCTGGACCGCTTCGCCGACCCGGACCACCCGCTGGATACCGGGCGCAACGACGTGCGCGAGATCCGCCGGTCAGTGCGCGAGAACATCGCCGCCGACGCGCTGCTCGACACCATGTTCGGCCCGCCCGCCGACGTGCCCGCCACGGAGATCGCCGCGCTGGCAGGCCTCACCGGGCTGGCGCCGCCGCTGTCGGGAGCGGGTCTGGCCACCGCCGGTGCCACGGCACTCGCCCGGCACCTGCGCGGCGACCTCGGCATCGCCTGGGGCGACGTGCACACCGAGGGCACCACGGTGGCCGTGCGTACGGCGGGGATGTTCGGCATCATCACCGTCACCGCCGCCGCACTGCCCGACGGCGTCAGTGCCCGGATCCACCTGGACCTCGTCGGCGGCCGCCCGGTCCAGGCGATCGTGCTCGCCGACGGCCTCGCCGCGGACCTGGTCGGCCCGACGATCGCCGCGGCGACCACCCTGCTGCGCGCCAACCTCGACCGCGCCACCGAGGGCCGCCCGACGTCGCCGCCGAACCGCCTGGGCCAGGGACCGTTGTCCGCCCGCGACCTGGCCGGCTCCGCCGAGGACCTGAGCCCCACCGACCGGGCCAACATCGCCCTGCTGGTGAGCCTCGCCGGCCGGCAGCCCGCCGCCGACGACTTCCCGGCGCGCGGCCAGGTCCATGCCGTCGTCGACAACCTGGGGCTGCGCGGCGACGGCCGCGCCGAGACCGCCCGGCGCGACTGGGTCCGGACGATCGTCGGCGAGACCGTGTGGCAGCAGGTGGAGCCCTATACCCGGGCGCTGTCCGACCTGCCGGCCCGGGAGCACCGGGCCGCCCGGGTGGGGCAGGCGCTGCTGCGCGCCGTCCCTGACGGCGTCAGCGGCAGGTCGATCCGCTCGCCGCTGATCCTCGGCGCCACCCTGCGGCGCGTGTGGCGGATGCGCGGTCCGGGACAGCGCGCGGGAGGCCGCATCCGGATCCTGCACCAGCTGCACCGGCGCTTCCGGCCGGGTCTGCGCAGCGGCGTCGCGGGCGCGGTCGCCGGTACTCGGCACACGGCGGGCTACTCGGTGACGGGGCGCTTCTACGTCGGCCGCGTCACCCTCGCCGACGGCACCCGCTACGCGGCGGTCGGCCTGCCCGGCCTGTCGTTCACCCGGACCCGGGCGCTGTTCGCCAACGTGCGCCTGCACGAGAGCGGGGGGCCCTCCGACATCCCGGACCCCTACACCGTCGACACGGGCGACCTCGTCGAGCCCACCGAAACCGTCCGGATCAACGACTTCATCAGGGTCGGTGTCAGCACCTCGAACGTAGGCGGGCCGATCCTGTTCCAGGTCCGCCGCGCGACCACCGTCATCCTCGGCCGCCAGCGGCTCCTCGGCCTCCGGCTCGGCCGCGGCGGGGGGCCTCGGGTGCTGCTGCGCCAGCGCCGCCCCGACGGCGTCGAGTCGGTCAGCCACGCCGCCCAGCTCGTCATCTCGCCCCTCTACGGAGCGTCGGGCAGCGTCGAGTTCGGCGTGCCCTACCTGTCCAGCGTCAATGTCTACGGCTGGCTGATGACCGGCCTGGACATCGCCGTCAGCCGCCGCATCAGCGCCGAGCACTTCGAGGCGGTCGTCCGCGGCGACCAGGGCGAGTTCGCCGAGTTCGGCGAGCTGTTCGCCCAGGCACGCCGGGACCTGCGCCAATGGTGGACGTCACCGCGATTCCATTCCGATCCGTCGGTGTCGGTCTCCACCGAGTACCAGATCGCCGAGATCGCCATCGGCACCTGGATCAAGTACCTGCTGCCGGGAATGACGGGCCCTCCGTGGGGCTTGGGCCTCAACAACAACATCGAGGTCGCCGTCAACATCGCCGTGGAGGGCGATCTCGACGGGCCGGCCGCCCGCTTCCTCGGCAGACAGATCCTGCGGTACGGATCGGAGACTGCGGCGCAGGAGAACGCCCCGGAGGCCGTCCCGCCACCCGCCGCGACGCCGGGAATCGCCCCTCCCGCCGGCACCGCGCCGGTAAGAACTCCGCACACCGCCACACCGCCGGTGAACATCCCCGTCGCGCCCGTCCATCCGGACGCGACGCCGCCGGCCGGCGGAGACCCGGGCGGCAACTGGCCGACCGTCGACGCGGTGGACGGCGGCGCGGTCGCGCAGCTCCACCCCCTGTCGTGCGTCTCCGCCTGCGGGGAGATGCTCAGCGGACGGCCCCAGGCCGAGCTGATGGAGCTGGTGGGGGTGCCCGGCCATGCTGGGCGGCTCGTCCAGGTGCTGGGCGGGGCGTGGCGCGGCGGCTATGTCGGACCGGATGTTCTCGACATCTTCCTCACCGGTCCGCCGTGGGCCGCCGAGCTGTTCGGCCCTGGCGCTGAGATCGCGCACACGGTGGTGGTCGACGGTGTTCGGGAGGACGGACTCATACTCATCCGCGATCCGTGGGACGGCGGCAGCACCTACGCCATGACCCGCGCGGATTTCCTGCAGGTGTGGAACGGCATCGCCGTGTTCGGGGGACAGCAATGAGGGAATCGACCGGATGGGTGCTGCGGTCCATCGAGGCCGTGGACGGCACGACCTACCGGGTGGCGCTCGCCGCCGAGGGGCAGGCCGACCAGGAGTTCGTCTTCGCCGCCGACCAGGTCTCGGTGGCCGGGCGCCCGGTGGTGGTCGTGAGCTGCCTGGAGTTCGCCGAACGGACGGCGGGGGATCCGGGGGCGGCTCGTGGCGTACTCAACGCAGTCATGACCTTCCACACGACGCGGTCGGTGGCGCTGGCGCTGGACCGGCCGCCCGCCACCCGGGCGTTCTAGGCGCTCAGACCAGGCCGGCGTCGTGGGCGAGCAGCGCGATCTGGGTCCGGTTGGTCACGCCGAGCTTGAGGAAGATGTGCGTCAGGTGCGCCTTCACCGTCGCGACGCTCATCGTCAGCTCGGCGGCGATGTCGGCGTTGGTGAGCCCGGTCGCCACCGCCAGCACGACCTCGCGCTCCCGCGTGCTGAGCTCGGCGAGCGCCGCGCGGGCGCGGTCGGCCGTCCCGGACTCGGCGACCACCCGGTCCATCAGGCGCCGGGTGATGGCGGGGGAGAGGATCGCGTCCCCGGCGGCGACCCGCAGGATCGCCTCGACGATCCGGTCCGGCGGGGTGTCCTTGAGCAGGAACCCGCTCGCCCCGGCCCGCAGCGCCCGCACCACGTGGTCGTCGGTGTCGAAAGTGGTCAGTGCGATCACCGCGGGCGGGTGGCTGCGGGCCCGCAGCCGTGCGGTGGCGGTGATCCCGTCGACACCGGGCATCCGCAGGTCCATCAGGACCACGTCGGGAGCGTGCGCGTCGACCGCGGTGATCGCCGCACCGCCGTCGGCGGCGACGGCGGCGACGACGATGCCGTCCGCCCCGTCGAGCATCATCGTCAGCGCCGCCCGGACCAGCGGGTCGTCGTCGACGATCAGGATCCGCACCGGACGAGTCACGGCTGCCGCCACGGGATCCGGGCCCGCAGCCGGAACTCGCCGTCCGCCGCGGTGTGCGTGATCTCGCCGCCGGCCAGGTGCACCCGCTCCGCGAGCCCGATCAGGCCGGTGCCGGGGGTATGGCCGACGGGTGCGGGAGACAGCGGGTTACCGACCTCGATGGTGAGTTCGGCGCCTCCCGCGCCGCCGATGACGACGGTGACCGGGTTACCGGGGGAGTGGCGGCGGGCGTTGGTCAGCGACTCCTGCACCACCCGGTAGGCGGTGCGGCCGACCGACGGTGCCAGCGGCGCGGCGAGGTCGGTCCGGGTGTCGAGGCGGACGTCGAGCCCGGCGTCGCGGGCCTCCGCCACGAGACCGGGGACGTCGGCGAGGGTCGGTGCGGGCCGGTCCGATTCGTCGCCGTCCTCGCGCAGCAGCGTCACGACCTCCCGCATCTCCTCCAGCGCCTGGCGGACACCGGCGCGGACCACCCCGGCCGCCGCCGCGAGCCGCTCCGGCGGTGCGTCGGGCCGGTACTCCAGTGCTCCGGCGTAGGTGGCGAGCAGGGACAGCCGGTGGGCGAGCACGTCGTGCATCTCGCGGGCGATGCGGGCCCGTTCGGCGATCCGCGCCTCGACGACCCGGCGCTCCTGCTCCGCTTCGGCCCGGCGGGCCCGTTCGCGCAGCGAGGCGAGCAGATCCGCCCGCGACCGGGCCAGCGCGCCCCAGCCGACGAGGGCCGCGTACGCGATGGTCACCAGCAGCAGCCACCACCCGTAGGTGATGCCGGGCGTGGGCCGCCACCACCCCAGCACCGCGTGCCCGGCGATCCCGGCGGCCGCCACGGCGAGGGCGGCGCGGAAGGGGCGCCTGCGTGCGGTGTGCAGGGCGGCGACGGTCGCCGGTGCCGTGGCGACGGGGGAGAGCGCGGCCAGGGCGCTGAGCACCAGCCCGGCCGGCACCGGCCACCGCACCATGACCGGGACCAGGGCCACCGAGACGATGGCGACGGCCAGGTCCAGGACCGGCATCGACCTGGCCGCGTCGCCGGTGACGCTGATCAGCGCCACTGCGACGAGCACCCCCACCGCCACGGTCGAGGCGACCATGGGAAGCAGGAGAGATCGCGATCGCATGACCCCAGGTTATGCGTCGGCGCAGGTCGGCGGCGACCGACCAAAGTCGTACGCCCGCTCGCGCCGCGGCCGATGTGGCGGTACGGCACCCGGCCGGAAGCTGTGGGCATGACTGACACCTCTACGAACCGCACCCGCATCGGGCGGGCCGCCACCGTCGGCGGCGCCACCGTCGCCGCCTTGATCACCTGGACCTCGCTGCACGAGCTCTCGCACATCGACCTCGCCGCCCGCACCGGCGGCTCCGTCACCCGCGTCGGCGCCCTGGCCGTGGCGATCGCCGCCGTCGTGGTGGGGCTGGCGGGGTGGGCGCTGCTCGCGCTGCTGGAGCGCTCGGTGGCGCATCCGCGTCGAGTGTGGACGATCGTCGCGGTCGCCGTCTTCATCGTGTCGCTGGCGGGAACCCTCGGCGGGGTCACGACCGCCTCTAAGCTCGGCCTCGCCGCGCTGCACACCACAGTGGCGGTGATCCTCATCATCGGGCTGACGCGCTCGCGCCGGGCGGGGTGCTGAGCGAGCGGTCGGCGTACCGGCCCGGGGTTGGTGATCTTCTCAGCTCACAGCCCGGTCCGGCCGCCGCAGACCGTGGCCACCCACGAGGCGGGGGCCTGGTGCAGGCCGCCCACGGTGCCGCCGGGAGCGCAACTCGCCGGGGCCGCACCGTGGACGGCCGGTCCGCCGCCGAAGCCGCTCTGCTCCGGCGGGAGCGCGAATGCCGTCCCCGGGACGGCGAGCGCGGCGAGGACGGCGACGACGAGGGCGGCAGCGTGGCGCGGGGTCATGGGCGACAGGGTCGCCCTTCGCCGCCATGGCTGTCAATAAGTTGATGAAGCCCCACCGCGGGGCGCGCGGTGATCGGCCGCGCGGTAGCATCCGCCCATGATTTTCGGCTCCTCCCGCAAGCTCGCCAAATACTGCGATCAGCTCGAGGAGGCCGACGGCGCGGTGGCCTTCGAGGAGGCGGCGCAGGGGCTGTGGAGCACCGCGCAGAAGGCCTCGCCGCGCGACCTGACCCCCGCGCTCGAACGGTGCGCCTGGCTGCTGACCAGCCAGAGCGTCGGTGCCGGCGGCCGATTCTCGATCCTCTGCGGCTCCCTGGTCGACCTCGGCGCGGAGCCGGGGTCTCTGGTCGTGCCCGTCGCCGACGGGTTGCTGCGTGCGCTGGACCAGGCCGTGCGGTTCCGCGTCTCGTGGCCGCTGGCGAGCTCGGACCCGAAGCTGCCGGACCCGGAGGAGGCCGACGAGCACCTGCGCGACGCCGTCGTCAAGCTGACGCCGGTGCTGGGCGGAGAGGCGGCCTACCGGGCGGCGGAGGGCTGGTTCAGCGTCACAAACTGGGCCCGCCCGGCGGTCACCCTGCTCCAGCGGTCGCCGCAGCTCTGGGCGGACTACCCCCGCCGGGCGGAGCTCGCCGCCGCGATCGCGAAGCTGGTCCCCGACATCCCCGACCTCGGCGGTGTGCACGAGCTGCTCGGCGGCGAGCAGCGGCCGGCCGTGGTCGGACGGCACCGGGCCGCCTGACGCGCTCGTCCTCGCCGGCCACGACCTCAGACATCCTGCCGCCGCGTCGCTATGCTGCGCCGGTGCCACTGCTCAAGACCGGACTCCGGCTGCGTACGAAGGTCATCATCGGTGTCGTCGTGATCCTGCTGGCAGGCTGCGGCTATGCCGGGTTCACGGTCGCGCACTGTGCTCTCGGCTGCCCGTCCGAGCCGAGTCTCGGCGAGGTCGCCGCGATCTCGCAGTTGCGGTTCCCCGCCGACAGCGAGCTGCTCGACTCCGCGCTCAGCGAGTGGACGGACACGGTTCTCTACGCCCGGATCGCCTTTCCCCGCAGCGAACTCGCCGCCTTCCAGTCCACCAACGACCTTCCCGCCGCCGTGGCACAGGAGAGGGGTGTCCCGGCGAGCGAGGTACCCGGCTGGTGGCATCCGGAGAAGCCGGCCACCGTCTCCGGCATCGCCTCGGCCTGCACCCCCACCGCCTGCCGCAGCCTCATGTTCGACCTCGACGGCACGGACACGGTCGTCGTCTGGGTCCACTGGTTCTCCGGCAGCCAACCCGCCGCGACCAGCGAACCCTCGCCCTCGGCGTAACTCGATGTGAGACACGGGCGCGCTGCCGCTATCGTGGTGTGCTGCCGGTGCGGGGGAGCCCGCCGGCATCGAAGAGAGGCTTTGACGTGACGATCCACTGGCGTGCGCTGACCCCCGACGACCTAGGCGTCGTCGCCGAGCTGGCGCAGGCCGCCGTCACCGCCGACGGCGGGCTCGTCTCCACCGCCTCGCCCGCTTTCCTGGAGCGGCGGTACACGGCCGACGGCGTCACCGCGATCGGTGCCTTCGAGACCGAGCAGCTCATCGCCGTCGGATCCGTGCGCACCGTCGGCCAGACCGCCGTCGCGGTCGGCCTCGTCCACCCCGAGCAGCGCGCCCGCGGCATCGGCGGCGAGCTGCTCGACCGGCTCATCGCCGAGGCGCGCCCGCTGCCCGGCGCCCTGCGGGTGGAGACCGAGGCGCTCAGCGCCGAGGCGCACCAGCTGTTCGCCTCGCGCGGCCTGCGCCAGACCTTCGCCGAGGACGTGCTCTACCGCTCGCTGCGGGAGCCGTTCAAGGGCGAGCCGCTCCCCGGCGAGCTCACCGTCGAGGCGTGGACCGCCGACAACCAGGACGCGTTCTTCGAGGCCTACCAGGCCTCGTTCGCCGACCGCCCCGGCTTCCCGAACTGGACCGCGCAGCAGTGGATCGACTGGACCGTCGACGACGAGTTCCTCCCCGCCTCCTCGCTGCTCGCCCGCGATGCCGACGGCGCCCCGGCCGGGTTCGTCACCTGCGCCGAGGGTTTCCTCATCCAGGTCGGTGTCGTGCCGCAGTGGCGCCAGCGCCGGCTGGGGCGGGCGCTCGCCGTCGCCGGGCTGGAGCGCATGCGCGAGGCCTCGCCCGACGGTGAGGTCTTCCTCGACGTCAACGTCGACAACCCCGCCTCGGCCGGGCTCTTCGCCGGGCTGGGCTTCGCCACGGTGGCCCGCCGGGCCCGCTACGAGGAAGCGGCCTGACCTGAGGCGATGAGCATGAGGACCGCGTCGGTCGGGCGGACGTCGCCGAAGGCGCGGTAGACGGTGTGGAGCGTCGCGTTGTGGTCGGCGTCGCGGCGGGCGGCGTTGCCGTCGGCCACCATCCTCGGCTCCATGCGTGGGAGCGTACCCGAGGCAGCGGCCCTGGTTGGAGTGAGACTTGACGATGCATTGCCGGTAGAGTCCGCCCAGTGCCGAACTCGCCCCGCGCCGACGCGCCCACCCATCGGTTTCGCACCAAGCTCATCGCCACCCTCGGGACGATCGCGCTGCTGGTCGTCGGGGCCGTGATCTCGCCGCTCGGCGGGAAGATCGCCGACCTGATCTGGCCCGCCGCCGAGGCCGAACTCCCCGGCGCGGTCGTCGCGGGCGAGCCGTGCCGGTCCGGTGGCCCGGCCGCCAGCATCAGCCTCTCCTACGCCTTCCGGCCCAGCATGTGGTGGGCGACGCCGGCGAAGCTGCCGACAGAGGTGATCGACGAACTCAACCGGGCCGACAACAGCGAGGCGACCGACGCGACGCTCGCGCCCTTCACCCCGGTGCAGTCGATGGGCAAGGCCGGCACCTCGCTGAAGGTGGCGGTGACGGGGTGTGGCCCCAGGCCGGTGGTCATCACCAATCTGCGTCCGGTCGTCTCCAAGCGGGACAAGCCCTTCGGGGGCAGCCTGGTCTTCGTCCGGTCGCAGGGGGAGACCGAGGTCGTCGAGATCGGATTCGACCTCGACGCCCGCGACCCGGCGGCGCTCGCCTACGACACGACGACGGCGAAGCTCGGCGGCGCCTACTTCGACTCGAAGGTCGTCAACGTCGCGCCCCAGGAGACGGTCCCGCTGCGGCTGATGGGGATCACGAAGACCTCCTACGTCGAGTGGGTTCTCGCGTTCGACACCCTCGTGGACGGCAAGGCCTGGAAGTTCCTGGTCGCGCTGCCCGGCGGGGCGCCGATCCGCAGCACCGCGCTGCTGCCGAGCTACCAGTCGCTGTACTCGCTCGACTTCTCCGCCCAGCCGCGACCGCTGTTCAAGCCCGTCAGCCCCGCCTCGCTCCTCCCCGAGCTGCGCGTCCCCTGAGCGCGGCCCACCGGCTCGTGTTCCTGAAGCGCTGATCGACCAGGCGATCGTGCCCGTGCCGCAGGACATGACCGGCACCGAGTCGCACCAATCCCGGAGGGGCACCGCCGGGCGGGCACGCACCGTAAACTGAGCCGCTCAGCGAGCCTGCCCTGTCCCCACCAGGAGGTACACCGCCGATGCTCTCCCTGGTCGTGGCCGCCGCCGTTGCGTTCGCCTTCGCTCTGGTCTGCACACCGCTGGCCGCCCGGGGTCTGGTGCGGCTGCGAGCAGGCCAGCCGATCCGCGACATCAATCCGGCCGCGCATCAGGTCAAACGAGGCACCCCCACCATGGGCGGATTGATCTTCGTCGTCGGCACCGTGCTGGCCTACCTGGCCGGCCACATGGTGATGAACGCGCTCCCGGCGGCCCAGATCGTCCCGTCGGGGATGACGATCACCGGATTGGTCCTGCTCGGCTTGATGGTGTTCTGCGGCGGCATCGGGTTCGTCGACGACTTCCTGAAGGTCACGAAGAAGAACACCGCCGGTTTGAGCGGGCGCTGGAAGCTGGTCCTGCAGCTGGTGGTCGGCACGGGATTCGGCGTGGTGGCGCTGGGCTTTCCGAACGCGGCCGGGTGGTCGGTGTCCGGCACGCGGCTGTCGTTCGTCCGCGAGATCAGCTGGCTGGACGTCGGCCAGGTCGGTGCCGTGCTCGTCTTCATCGCGATCGTCATGGCGGCCACGAACGCCGTCAACCTGACCGACGGGCTCGACGGCCTCGCGACCGGAACATCGATCATCGTGCTGTCCGCGTACGGGCTGATCTCGTTCTGGCAGTACCAGCACTGGTGCGGAGCTCCGGCGATGCAGTCGGCGTTCTGCTACCAGGCCCGGGATCCGCTGGAGACGGCGCTGGTCGCCGGCGGGGCCGCCGGAGCCCTGCTCGGCTTCCTGTGGTGGAACACCTCCCCGGCGCGGATCATCATGGGCGACACCGGTTCCATGGCGCTGGGCGGCCTCATCGCCGGGGAGGCGGTCGCCACCCGGACCGTGCTGCTCCTGCCGGTACTGGCCGCGCTGTTCGTGATCATCACGATGTCGCGGATCATCCAGTACGTCTCCTTCAAGACCACCGGCAAGCGGGTGTTCCGGATGTCGCCGCTGCATCACCACTTCGAGTTGGTCGGCTGGGCCGAGGTCACGATTGTGACCAGGTTCTGGATCATCGCGGGCGCGGGCGTGCTCGCCGGGCTGGGCTTCTTCTACGGCGACTTCCTCAGCCACCTGCCCTGACCGGCCGATGGCCGGGTAGGGGCCGACTGGTTCGCAACGGCTGCGCCGGCAGCACTCAGCGCAGGTCCAGGACGTGGCCCGTCCGCGGCGGCGTGTGCCCGGCGAGCACGTCGAGCCACGCCGCCCGCAGCGCTTGCGGCCCGCGCCCCACCGCGACATCGACCCACGTCTCGGCGGTGCCCGCGAACCGCTGCCAGGCGGCGCTGAAGCGCTCGTCCAGCCCGGCCCGGCCCCAGTCGAGGGTCCGCTTGCGCATCTGGTCCGGCGCGAAGAAGACCGCCGCGGCGCTGGTGGCGTTGGGGGTCTGCGACGTGAGCCCGACGGCGATGTCGTGCACCAGCCGGTCGCCGAGGTGCTCGCGCAGCTCGGCCCGCACCCCGGGGCGGCCGGACAGGTCGAGGTACGCCGTGGGCACCCGCTCGAGCGACGCCACGTCGTCGTAGCCGAGCACCTCGTCGTAGCACCCGAGACCCCGGGTGAACTCGACGTTGTCCGCCGAGGTGAGGCCGACGACGCGAGGGCCCGTGCCGTGCAGCTCGAACGCGGCGGCGTAGGCGGTCTTGCTCGACGCCGACGACAGGACCAGCGTGCGGGCGCCGAAGAAGCCCTGGTCGGCGAGGTGGTCGGCGAGCATGTAGGAGGTGAAGAACAGCGGGCGGAACAGGATGAGCAGGTCCTCGCGTTCGGCCTCGTAAGCGGGGTCGCCGGTGGTCCGCCGGTAGGCGTTGTAGGGCGAGGGCAGGTCGGCGCGGTTCCCGCTGGTGTCCCGGAACCCCTGCCCGTCGACCCGGCCGGGCCGCACGACGAGGTGCGTGGCGGGCGGCAGGTAGCCGTAGAACCGCTGGCCCGGCTCCACACCGGGCACGGTGGACGCTGCGACCTCGCTGAACCCCCACACCGGCGGCAGCCCCCACCGCTCGTCGAGCCCGCGTGCCGTGGCGGGGAAGAACTCCCAGTAGCGGTAGGAGTCGCCGAGCACGGCGTAGGTGACGTTGTTGGCGGTGATGCCGACCCGGTGCACGCGCAGCACCGCCTCGCCGTCGGCGGGCTCCGGCAGCGGGTTCGCGACCAGCGCGGTGCGCGCCAGGTCGTCGCGGCCGACGGCCAGCGTCCAGGAGGCGGTCATGGTGGATCTCCGTTCATTCGCAGAAGTGCTCCCCGCCTACCACCGTAGGCGGGGAGCACGGATCGGGGTCAGGCCGCGATGAAGCTGCGGATCTGGGTGAGCACGCTGGTGTTGGTGAGGAACCCGATGTGGGTCTCACAGGCCACATTGTTGTTCGTGGCCCCGGTCAGCCGGGTGCTGGTGTAGGGCAGGATGATGCCGTCGCAGGCCGAGTACCAGCTGGCGTACTTGGCGCTGCCCGGGGTCTCGTCGCCGTCGGACAGGTCGAGGATGAACAGCGACCCCGGGTACATCTCGATACAGGAGATGTTGATCAGGCACGCCCCTGCGAAGGTGGTGCCGTGGTTGGCGCCGGCGATCGACGCGACGTGGCTGACGTACTGGGAGCCGCCGAGCTCTTCGAGGTACCACCGGGTGACCAGGCCGCCCATGGAGTGGTTGACGATGGCGACCTTGGCGGCGCCGGTCTGGCTGCGGACCTGGTTGACGAAGGTACGCAGGCCCGCCGCGCTGATCTCGTTGGAGCCGGCCCAGTTGTAGTCGTAGGTGTACACCTTGGTGAATCCGCCGGCGCGGAAGACCGAGAGCGCGGTCGTCCAGTTGGAGGCGTTGCCGGTGTAGCCGTGCACGAAGATCACGGGCGTGTTCGTGGCGGCGTTGGCCGTGGTGGCCGGTGCCAGGACCACGGCGGACGTGGCGACCAGGGCGACGGCGAGTGCGGCGAGACGGTGGCGCAGACGCATGGGACGAACCCCCTTCGGGGAGGATAGGGACGGGGCGTTGCGGAGAAGTCTCGCTGCCGGGACGGGTCCAGACATCGGTAAGATTGCCGGTTCCGTTCATGTGATTGACACATTCAAGTGCGTGCAGCACCCTTGGGAGCGCTTCCATTCATCGATCCCGTAAGGACGCCCGACGATGAGAACAAGTCGCACCATCCTGCTCGCCCTCTCCCTGGCGGCAGCATCCCTCACCCTGCCGACCGCCCCGGCCCAGGCCGACCCCGCGGTCACCGTGACCGTCAACGCCCGGGCCGGGCTGGAGACGGTCAGCGACGCCGCGATCGGCGTCAACCACGCCGTCTGGGACACCCACCTCGGCTCGGCGCCCGTCGCCGACCTCATGCACGACGCCGGAGTGCAGCTCATGCGCTACCCCGGCGGCTCCTACGCCGACATCTACCACTGGCGCGACAACACCGCCCCCGGCGGCTACGTCGCCCCCGACACCGACTTCGACCACTTCATGGCCGGTGTCCAGCGCGCCGGTGCGAGGCCGATGGTGATCGCCAACTACGGCACGGGTACGCCGCAGGAGGCCGCCGACTGGGTCCGCTACGCCAACGTGGACAAGCACTACGGCGTGAAGTACTGGGAGATCGGCAACGAGATCTACGGCAACGGCCACTACGGCGGCGCCTGGGAGGCCGACGACCACGCCGACAAGAGCCCCGCCGAGTACGCCCGCAACGTCAAGCTCTTCGCACAGGCGATGAAGGCGGTCGACCCGACGATCAAGATCGGTGTCGTGCTCACCACGCCCGGCAACTGGCCCGACGGCATCGTGGCGAGCGGCGACGCCGGCTCCTGGAACGAGGTCGTGCTCACCATCGCCGGTCCCTCGGTCGACTTCGCGATCCTGCACTGGTACCCGGGCGGCTCCAACGGCGCCGACGCGCTGTCGAAGATCGCCCACATCGGCGACATGACGGCGCTGGCGCGCAAGCAGATCGACCGCTTCGCGCACAAGGACCTCCCCATCTCGATGACCGAGGTCAA
Organism: Allocatelliglobosispora scoriae; assembly: GCF_014204945.1. Lineage (NCBI taxonomy): Bacteria > Bacillati > Actinomycetota > Actinomycetes > Micromonosporales > Micromonosporaceae > Allocatelliglobosispora > Allocatelliglobosispora scoriae. Next base: position 992,036 of record NZ_JACHMN010000001.1, on the reverse strand, counting down.
CACCGGCTACGGCATGAACACGCAGCCCGGTGCCCTGTTCGCCGCCGACGCGTACGCCACCCTCATCGAGAACGGCGTCTTCACCATCGACTGGTGGAACGTCCACAACGGCATCACCGCCGCGAGCACGGTCGAGGGACAGCCCGACTACGCGGACTTCGGCCTGCTCTCCAGCGGCACCTGCCTCGCCGACGGCACCACCTGCGAGCCGGTCCTCAACAAGCCGTTCGCGCCCTACCACGCGTTGGCGATGACGTCGAAGTTCGCCCGTCCCGGCGACCAACTGCTGCGAGCGGGCGCCTCGGACCCGCTGGTGAAGGTGCACGCGGCCCGGCGTACCAACGGCGATCTTGCGGTTCTGCTCCTCAACCAGGACCCGGCCGCCGCCAAGCCGGTGACTCTGAGCTACGCGGGTTACTCGCCCGCGGCGAGCGCGCAGGTGCTCAGCTACGTCAACGGCGGCGCCGCCGTCACGACCGCCACCGGCAGCGCCACGTCGGTGACCCTGCCGCCCTACTCGCTCACCACGCTGATCCTGAAGCAGTCCGCACCCGTCACCCGCCCGGCCGCACCGGGACGGCCCGTCGCGAGCGCGATCACCGCTCGGGACGCGACCCTCACCTGGCCCGCCTCGGCGGCGGGGGTCAAGTACGAGATCCACCGGCAGAACGGCACCATCAGCGAGCAGTGGGGTGAGACGACCGGCACCTCGTTCACCATCCATAACCTCACGCCGGGTACGCGCTACACGGCGAACGTGATCGCCCGCGACAGCGCCGGCCGGGTCTCGTGGGCGTCGCCGCCCGTCGCGTTCGTCACGACGACGCCCGCGACCTCGACCTGTGCGGTGACGTTCACCGACACCAGCGACTGGGGCAACGGCTATGTCGGCAGCATCGACATCACCAACACCGGCACGGCGACGATCGACACCTGGTCGCTGGCGTTCAGCTGGCCGACGGCCTGGCAGCAGCTGGGCAGCGGCTGGAACGGCACCTGGACCGAGACCGCCGGGTCGGTGCGGGTGACCAACGCCGACTTCAACAAGGTCCTCGCGCCGGCTGCGTCGGCGAACGTCGGGCTCGTCGGCAACTACCAGGGGCCGAACGTGCCTCCGGCGCTGTTCACGCTCAACGGGCAGCTCTGCACGACCCGCTGAGCCGAGGCCGGGGCGGGTCGAACCGCCCGCCCCGGCCCACACGGACGGGCCGTGCGGAGTTCGGCGGCGACCGTCACCGATCCGCCGGTTCACAGCGCCGCGGTCAGGTCGACCTCCACGAGCTGGCCGGTAAAGCCCAGGCTGGCGACGCCGAGCAGTGTGCTCGCCGTGGTGAAGGCCACGCCCAGCGGCGACTGCGTCAGCCGCGACCATGCCTCGCCCAGCATCTGCTGGTCGGAGCTGACCACGTATATGACGGAACGGACCACGTCGGCGGGAGTCGCACCGGCCGCGGACAGCGCGGCCAGCGAATTCGCCACGACCTGGTCGATCTGCGCCCCGAGGTCGCCGGGGCCGACGAGGGCGCCATCGAGGCCCATGGGGCATTGCCCGGCGATGTACGCCGTCCGACCGGCCTCGACGATCGTGACATGCGTGTAGCCCGGCGGCTGGTGCAGCTCAGCAGGGTTGATCCGAGTGATGTGTGCCGACATGACAGCACGCTATCCCGGTCGTCCACCGAATTCGCCGCCGTTACCGTGCTCACGCTCGGCTGAGCGCCAGAGCACTGGCATAGTCCGGCTCGCCCGGGTGCAGCTGGCTCATTTGAGAGGCCAGCTGACTCGCCGCGTTCAGGTAGAACCCGGCGTGCTCCGGGTTGAGCAGGTCGGCCATGAACATCAATGCCGACCACACCCGGAAGAACTCGACATAGTCGGCGCCGGTGACGTCGTATGCGTCTCCGGTCAACCGCAGCGCCTGGTAGATCTGCTGCCCCGCCTCGAATCTCTGGCCGCGCATGGCCAGCAGCCGGGCCTGGCCGACCAGCAGGGTGAACGCCGCCCAGCGGTCCTCGTCCGGGATCGGCGCCTCCTGCGCCAGCAGCGCCGCCAGCCGCTGCACCCGCTCCCGCGAGGTCTGCGCCGCCCGCAGCGGCACATCGCGGTACAGCGACAGCAGCGCCTCCCGCTCGATGTCGGTGGCGCAGTCGCGCAGACTCGGCGAGGCGAGCAGGACCTGACTTTCATGATCCTGATGGGTACGCCACAGCGTGAACCCGTAGACCCCATGGTCGGAGTGGCGCAACGGGACGGTCAGCGTCGCGACCAGGTCCGTCCTGAGCGGGTCGACGTCGTAAGGGTCGCCGTTGAGCGGAAACACCCGCAGCCGCACCTTGGCATGACGGTCGATGAGCTTCCGCAACGACGGGATCTCGAACCTCTCCAGCTGCGCCATCGTCGCCCTGCGCTCGGCCGCCGAATACTCCCCGCCCAGCGTGAACGAGAATCGAAGCGGCTGCTCTCCCAGGTCGGTCCCGTCGATCACCCGATTGGGCAGCACCACCCTTCCCGCCCAGGAGAACCGGGCGTCGGCCCGAGGCTTGGTCGACGCGAAGAACTCCTCCCGGGGGCTGGGCTCCAGCCCCGGATACCCTCGCCAGGTCGCTTCGCCGTCGTATGGCGCGGCCACGATGACCGCGGAACCCAAGAAAAGGTGATCGATCGTGAACAGCAGTTCCAGCAACGCCCCCTGCGGCCCCGGCCACGTGTCCTGATCGATGGTCAGCGACAGCTCGGTGATCGGCAGATCCGCCACCCGCTCCAGCCTGCGCCGCACATCCGGCAGCGCCTGCTCGGCCGCGTCCCGCACCGCCTGGTCGGCCAGTTCCGCACCCCGCAACGCGTCCAGCAGCACCCCGTCACGCACCTGCGTCCCCAGAGCCCGCCTGACCCGCAGCGCCACCGCGTCGTCGCTCAGCCCGAGCGTCGCATCGATCGCCACCAGATCGCGCAATCCCTCCGGCAGCGGCGCCGCCCGGAGAATGATCGGCAGCACCTGAACCCCCTGCGTCTCCAACGCCCGGGCCGTCTCGATCTCCTGATTGACCCAGGCCGAGTCGACCGCGGTCGGCGACAGCAGGACACAGATCATGTCGACACTGCGTATCCCCGAATTCAGCTGCTCCGCCAACTGCGCCGACGGCTGGATGTCGAACACGTCCAGCCAGACCTGATGGCCGTCGCCCTCGGCGATCTCCTTGAGCCGCAATGCTTCCAGTCGGTCACGGGAACTGTATGAGACGAAGATGCGCACGCGGACCCCCATGGTCGTTCATCGACAAATCTACGGCTTCCTAAACCATGGAGATTATGGGACAGCGCCCCTTCTCGGGTGTCCGCGCCTCACCCCGAGTGGTGGATGGGTGCTCGGACCAGCACAAGTCCGTGAGTGGGCGAGCCCTCTTACCCAAGCTCCGATATGGCAACAAACGGTAATAGTTCCCATCCTGGTACGAAATTCCACGCCGGGCCCGCCGGGCGACGTCTGGCGCGGATCTCGGCAAAGCCGGGCGGCCGACCGTCGTCGCCGACACAATGAGGTGTCGGCAGGAGGTTCCCATGCCACTTACGAAATTGGCCGCGCTGCTGAGCGCGGGCGCACTCGCCATCGCCGTACCTGCGGCCGCGTACTCCGCGCCCTCGCCCGTCATCGTCGAGGTGCGGGCCGCCGCACCGGTCACCAACCCGGTCCAGGTCGTCCTCGACTACTACAACGCGATCAACGACCGCGACTTCCAGCTGGCCTGGAACCTCGGCGGCAAGAACCTCTCCCCGTCGTACACCGAGTTCGTCAACGGATTCGCCACCACCAGCTTCGACGGGGTGACCATCGGCGCCGTCGACGGCGACACCGTCCACGTCGACCTCGAAGCCCAGCACACGGGCGGCCCGACCACCTACTACACGGGCACCTACACCGTTCGAGACGGCGTCGTCGTCACTGGGAACCTCGCTCCACGCTGATCCGCGCAGTGTCCGTTCCGTGAGCCGTGACGCCGCATTGCCCGGCCGTGTAGCCGTCACTGCACGGCGTAGACCTGAGACAGGTCCGGGCTGCCGGCTGCACGACCTGTCCCTCGGCCGAGGGCGGGCTCCCGCGGCGGCTCTCCTGCGTCGAGCCGCTTGAGCAGCGCATGGACTCGCCTGTTGTCGGGATGGTGCAGGTCGTCGAGGATGTCCCGGGCCTTCCGCCAGGCGGCGCCGGCGGCGTCCGGAACTCCTGCGGCACGGTAGGTGTCGCCGAGGTGGGTGAGGGTTTCGGCTTCGTGATACCGGTTGCCGTTCTCTCCGAACAGGCGGATGGCGTGTTCGTAGCAGGCCACGGCACGCCGGTGGTCACGGAGATGGTGGTGGATGTAGCCGAGGCTGTCCCAGGTGTGTGCGGCCTCGGTCGGTTCGGCGAGCGCGTCGATCACCCGCAGCGCCCGCCGGCAGTGCGCCAGGGCGGGGCGGTAGCGGCCCAACTGCGCGTAGTCCCAGCCGATGTCGTTGAGGGCCTGGCCGTAGGCGTTGGCGATTCCGGCGAGGCGGAAGTGCTTCAGGGCGTGCTGGTTGTGGTGCAGCGCCCGGAGGTGGTCTCCGCCCCGGGAGTAGCTCAACGCCATGGCGTTGTGGGCACGCGCCAGGCCCGCGTGGTCGCCGGGGTCGGCGAAGATGGCGAGCGCACGCCGAAGGTGCGGCTGCATCTTCGCCCACCAGCCCAGGGCGGAGTAGACGCGGGCCAGGCCCAGGTGCGCGTGGCCCTCGCCGGTGTGCTCGCCGCCTCGTCGCGCGGCCCGCATCGCCGTGCGCTGGGCGGATGCCAGGTCGTGCCAGTGGCCGCGGGCGTAGAGGCAGGTGGAGACGATGTGTGCCAGCTGCCAGCAGCGGGTGTCCCACCCCTCGGCCTCGGCTCGGCGCACGGCGGCGAGCAGCGCGGCACGTTCGGCGGCGAACCAGGACAGCGCCTCCATCCGCGTGCGGAGCGTCTCCGGGAGGACCCCCAGTTGCGATGCGGCGATCGGGAGACGCTCGCGCAGCGGCTCCAGCAGGGCGGCGGCGGTGTGTGCCGACACGAGGTAGAAGTCGAGGACCCGGTGCAGGGCCTGCCGCCGGGCCGCGGGGGTGTCCAGGGCCTCGGCCAGCTCGGTGGCGTACGCGCGGAGCAGGTCGTGGAATTCGAACCTGTCGGGCCGCTGCTCCTGCAGCAGGTGGTTGCCGGTCAGCTCGCGCAGCAGCGACCGGGCGCGGCTGGGTGTGACCGCGAGCAGACTCGCCACGGCGGAGGGCGACACGTCGGGGCCGGGGTGGATGCCGAGCAGGCGGAACAGCCGGGCGGCGTCGGGGCCGAGGTGGCGGTAGGACCAGGAGAAGACGGTACGCAGGTCCGTCGACGCGTCGCCGACCGACAGCGTGTCGAGGCTGCCGGAGGGGTCCGCGTCGTCGAGTTGGCGGGCCAGCGCGCGGATCGTCGTGGCGGGCTGGGCGGCCAACCGGGCGGCGACCAGCGCCAGGGCCAGCGGGAGCCGCTGGCAGCGGTCGATGAGGTCGGCGATGGCGTCGGCCTCGGCGGCGAGCCTGTCCGGACTGAGGCGCGCGGCCAGCAGTTGGCGTGCTTCAGCCTCCGGCAGCGGTGACAGGGTGAGCAGGTGGGCGCGCATGCTGACGATGAGCCCGGTCAGCTGGGTGCGGCTGGTGACCAGGACGAAACAGCCGGCGCTGCCGGGCAGCAGCGGGCGGACCTGGTCGGCGTCGGCGGCGTTGTCGAGCAGGATGAGCATCCGGCGCCCGGCGAGCATGGTGCGGTAGAGGGCGGCCCGGCCGTCGTCGCCGGCCGGGATGAGCGTCGAGGCGACGCCCAGCGCGCCGAGGAAGCCGTGCAGCACCTCGCCGGGGCGGGCGGGTGAGCCGCCGGGGTCGAACCCGCGCAGGTTGACGTAGAGCTGCCCGTCGGGAAAGTGCGGCGCGGCGGAGTGGGCCCAGTGCACGGCGAGGGCGGTCTTGCCGACGCCGGCCGATCCGGCGACCACGGCGATCGTTCCCGCGGCGGTCTCGTCCGTCCGCCGGGACAGGTCGTCCAGCTCGGCGAGGTGCTGGGTGCGGCCGGCGAATCCGGCCACCCGCGAGGGCAGCTGGGCCGGGTGGGCCTGCCCGGCGCGGGGCTGCGGCGCGGCCGGCTCGGCATGGGGTGCCGAGGTGGTCAGCACGTGGTGGTAGGCGGTGGTCAGCTGGGTGCCGGGCAGGACACCGAGCTGATCGAGAAGCCGCTCCCGCAGGTCGGTGAAGGCGCGCAGCGCGGCCGCCTGCTCGCCGGCGGCGGCGAGTGCGCGGATCAGCCGGGCGTGCAGGCCCTCGTGCAGCGGTTCGAGCAGGGCCAGTTCGCGCAGGTGGCCGAGCGTCTCGCCGGGCCGGTCCGCCGCCAACGCCAGATCGGCGTGCGCCGTGGCGGCCTCGATCCGCCGACGGTTGAGCCGCACCGCGCTCGGGTGGTGGTGCAGGCGAGGGTCGAAGTCGCCGAGCACCGGTCCCCGCCAGCACCGCAGCGCGTCGAGGTAGCGGTCGGCGGCGGTGTCCGGATCTCCGGCGGCCTGGGCCGCGGCGGCCTGGTCGCACAGGACGGCGAAGTCCGCCACGTCGGTGTGCACTGCCGCGGGGTCGAGCAGATAGCCGGCTGCGCTGAACCGGATCGTATCGCCGGCGGACGGGGGGCGCTGCCCGGTCTGCAGCAGTCGGCGGAGCCGGCCGACATAGACCTGGACAAGATTGTGGCAGGTCTTCGGCGGGTCGTCGCCCCAGAGCGTGTCGATCGCCTCGGACACCGGCACGGGCTGGCCGGGGTGCAGCGCGAGCAGTGACAGCAGCGTTCGGGGCATCGCCTGGTCCACCGCCACCGGGCCGTCCGGGTGGCTGAGCAGCAGCGGCCCCAACACGCCGAGGCGCAGGCCGGGTCGGTCGCGGGCCGGCCTGCGGGCTGCGTGGCCGGCGAACGCGTCGTGCAGCGCGGCGCGGTCGAGGTCGGTGATGGGCAGCGCGGTGAGGATGCGGCGCAGAGAGGTGTCGCGCGGCTTGCTGACGCGCCCGTGCTCGATGTCGCGCAACGTCCGCAGGCTCACCCCGGCCCGTTCGGCCAGCGCGGACTGATCCAGGCCGACCCGGTGGCGATGGCTGCGCAGCAGCCCGCCCGGATCGCTCGGCGGATTCGGTTCCCCGTGCACGAAGCGCCTCCGGTCCTCGGCAGCCATTGACTGATCTGCCGCCGACATTTTACCGGATCTGCCTGACACTGCCGGTTTGCGGCTGCATGGGCTTGATCAGCGCAGGTAGGAGGGCGGATAGATCGTTTGTGCGGGCACGCCGCGGATTCAGTGCCGGTTCAGCGTGCCGACGTGCGGTGATCTCTAGGTTCTCGGCTGTAGGCGTGGCACGGGTGGCCGTACGCGTCGGACGTGGACATCCCCGGCGGCCTGTGCCGCGTACCCAGATAGGTGGATCATGCGGCACCAAGCGCGTTCGCGGATCGGAATGAAACTTCATCGTGACGGCGCCGGCTCGGCTGCTGCCGACGCGGCTATGGATGGTGGGCCTGGTGTTTCGCGCCTGCGGGCGCGGTCGTGGTCGCGGCGTTTCGCGGTGCTGGCCACGGCGCTGTCGTTGCTGGTGGCGCCCGTCGTGGAGCCTGCTGCGCAGGCCTCCTCGGCTCAGGCGGCCCCGGCGCGAACGGAGGCGTGCCCGGCGGTTGCGGTTGACGGTCCGGCGGCGTTGCGCGCCGCGGTGTCCTGCAAGGGCCGGGTCGAGGTGGAATCGGCGCGATCGGAGCGCAGGCAGGTGTTCGCGAACCCGACGGGTTCGTTCACGTCGGTTGAGGCGGCGGTGGTTCAGCGGGTCCGCGACGCGAGCGGCGGCTGGGTGGCACCGGACTCGACGTTGCGTCGCAGCAAGACCGGGTCGTATGAGCCGGCTGCCAGCTGGCTCGGTACCTCGTTCTCCGGTGGTGGTGCCGGTCCGCTGGTGACACTGCGGCGGGGTGGTGCCGAGCTCGCGCTGCGCTGGCCGACGGCGCTGCCCGTTCCGTCGGTGTCGGGCAGGACCGCCACCTACGCGGAGGTGCTGCCGGGTGTCGACCTGCAGCTGACCGCCGAGACCGAGGGCTTTTCCGAGGTGCTGGTGGTGAAGAACGCGGCGGCGGCGGCCAATCCCGCGTTGACGGCGGTGCGGTTCACCACGGCGGTCACCGGCGCGCAGTTCAAGACGGGGGACGGCGGGTCGTTGAGCGTGGTCGACGCGAAGGGCGTCGCGCTGTTCGGTTCGGGGACGCCGGCGATGTGGGACTCGTCCGGCGGGTCGATGGTGTCGGCCCGGTCGGCGGGAGAGGCTCGCGCATCGGTGATGCCGCTGTCGTTGGAGGGCAAGGAGATCGTGGTCCGGCCGGACCTGGCCGTCCTTCGCGGGGCGGCGACGAAGTTCCCGGTGTACATCGACCCGGCGTTCGGCGCGAGCGCGTGGACGATGATCAACAGCCGGTACCCGAACCAGTCGTACTGGAGCTATGACCGCAACGGCTGCCCCAGCCCTTATTCGAGCGTTCAGTGCGCCAAGGTCGGCTACACCGACGAGGGCACCTCGATGATCTACCGGTCGATATTCCGGTTCCCGACGTCCAGCTTCGCCGGCAAGCACGTCCTGGACGCGAAGGTCTCCGTCGACCTGCTGCACTCGTGGACCTGCAGCAAGACCCGGACCAACCTGCACCTCGTCAACCCGATCAACGCCGGCACCACCTGGAACAACAACGCCGGCAGCTGGGGCGGCCCGATCGCGATCCTCGACAACAACACGTGCAACCGGGCCCGGGTCCGTTCGGAGTGGGGCGCGACCGGCGCCGCGCAGACGGCCGCGGCGAACTGGTGGGGCGATGTCACGCTCGGCCTGCGCGCCGGTGACGAGGCCAACCACAACGCGTGGAAGAAGTTCGACGCGGGTACGGCGCTGCTCACGGTCACCTACAACTCGTACCCGAACGCACCGGACCTGATGACGGTCTCGGGCAACGGCTGCGTCACCGGCGCCGACCGCCCGGTCGTGAAGACGGCGACGCCTGAGCTGCGTGCCCGCACCTCCGACCCGGACGGCACGGCGCAACTCAACAACGTGACCTTCTGGTGGTGGCCGGTCGGCGGCACCCGCAACGACAACGACCGGGTGACGCAGAACTCGGTGACGCCGGGCCAGCAGGCGATCGTAAGCATCCCGCCGGGCCGGCTCGTCAACGACGTGAGCTACGTATTCCAGGTCCAGGCCTACGACGGCATCGACACCGGGCAGTTCTCCCAGACGTGCGAGTTCAAGGTGGACACCGCGCCACCGAACCCGCCGTCACAGGTGACCTCCACCGACTACCCATCCGACGGGCAGCGCCACGGCGGTGCCGGGATCGCGGGCACCTTCACCTTCTTCCCGCCGGCATCGATCCCCTCCGACTTCGCCGGCTACGCGTACACGCTGGACACCGGCACGTCGGCGGCGAACGCGATCAAGGTCGCGGCGAACCCCGGCGACCAGAAAGCCACGGTAGGCATCACCCCGCCGACCGATGACGCGTTCACCCTGCGGGTCTGGAGCCGCGACGGCGGCGGCAACTTCTCGGCCTCGCCGACCTCCTACGCGTTCAGCGTCAAGGCCGGCGCCGGACCCGACGCGCGGTGGAAGCTCGACGAGGGGACCGGCTCGACCGCAGCCGACGCGTCGAACCACGGCAACACGATGACGGTGGCCAACCCCGTATGGGTCGCCAGCCGCGGCGGTACCGGCAAGGCGCTGTCGTTCAACGGCACGAACGCCACGGCCGTGACGAGCGGACCGGTCGCCACCAAGTCACCCACGACGGGCGCGCCCACCACGGTGCGGACCGATGCGAACTTCACGGTCTCCGCCTGGGTGAAGGTCGACACGCTCAACGGCACCGGCCAGTACGTCGCGGTCAGCCAGGACGGCACCCGGACGTCGCCCTGGGCATTGGCCTACCAGGGCCCGACCAACCGGTGGCGTTTCGCGATGACCGGCTCGGACGTGGACGCCCCGGCCCTCTACCAGGTGTCGTCGGACGCGGCCCCGACCGCCGGCAAGTGGACCTACCTGGTCGCGACCTACGACGTCGCCACCCACCAGATGCGGCTCTACGTCGACGGTGTCGCGCAGGCCGGTGTCGCCACGGTCACCGGCGGGTTCAACGCGACCGGACCGGTGGTGCTCGGCCGGCGGATGTGGGCCGGCGGCGTCGACAGCTTCTTCAACGGCAGCGTCGACGACGTGCGGATCTACGGCCGGGTCCTGGGTACGACCGAGCCGGAGTTCAGCAACTCGCTGAACCCGGAGTCGCCGCTCGTCACCTTCCCCAACGGCAACGCCACCCAGGTCAACCAGCCGATCCAGGTCACGTTCAACGGGGGTGGCGATCCGGCGGTGACGACGGTCAAGTACAGCCTGGGCGCGGCCGGGCTCGGCTCGACGGCGACCCTGACTCCCGCCGGCGGGCAGGTGACCGTGACGGTCACGCCGGTGGCGGCGGGGGAGGTGCGGCTGTTCGCACAGGCGGTGACCAGTGCGGGGCGGCTGAGCGCGATCACCAGCACGCTGATCCAGGTCGTCACGCCGCCGTCGCTGACCGGCACGGTCGTGGACGTGATGTCCGGCAGCGCGGTCGCCGGGGCCACCGTGACCCTGCAGCCGGGTGGCGCCACGAGGGTGACCGGTGTCGACGGGGTGTACGAGTTCACCGGCCTGACTGCCGGGCTGTACATCGTGTCGGCCGTGGTGCCCGGTAGCTGCGGGGTGTTCGCCAGCACCCAGGTGGAGGTCACCGGTAAGACCTACGCCGATCTGCAGCTGTTCCCGCAGTCCGACGTGTTCGGCTACACCTGCACGGAGTCGGCGCAGCCGTTCGTCGCGGCCGACACCACCGTGCTGCCGCTGACCGGCGACGACAACGTCACCCAGATCAGTCTGCCGTTCGCGATGCCGTTCTACGGCCAGAGCCTCGCCTCTGCCTGGGTGTCGACCAACGGCCTGCTGACCTTCGCCAACCCCGGCAGCGACTCGCTCGGGACCAACGGGAGCATCCCGAACCCCAGCGTGCCGAACTCGATCGTGGCTCCGTTCTGGGCCGACCTCTACATCGACGGAAGCGCGAGCGTCCGCACCACGGTGGTCGGCGTCGCACCTGCACGGAAGTTCGTCGTCGAGTGGCGCAACGCGGCCTTCTACAACGACTTCCCGCGCCGGATCACCTTCGAAGCGGTGCTGTCGGAGAACGGTGACATCACGTTCAACTACGCCAGCCTCGACGACGCCAAGGAGCGCGGCGAGACCGCGACGGTGGGCGTGGAGAGCAACGGCGGGTCGTACGGCCTGCAGTACTCCTTCAACCAGCCGATGCTGACGTCAGGCAAGTCGATCGCCATCGACTACCCGGACTACGCCCAGCCGATCAGCACCTGGACGGTGTCCGGCACGGTCACCCAGGGCGGGTCTCCCGTCGCCGGAGCCACCGTGACGCTGCTGCCGCAGGGCACGACCGTGACGACGGCGGCGAACGGCGCCTACTCCTTCAGCAACCTGGAGCAGGACGGCTATACGGTCACGGCCGCCTACGGCTGCGCCGCGGTGTCGCAACCGGTCTACCTGGCCGGCAACACCACGGTCAACCTGCCGCTGACCGCCGTCCCCGACGGCTTCGGCTACACGTGCTCGACCAGCACCCAGTCGTTCGTGAACGCGGACACCACGGTGCTGCCGTTGACCGGCGACGAAGGCGTCACCCAGGTGACGCTGCCGTTCCCGGTGACGTACTACGGCCAGAGCTACAGCAGCGTCTGGGTGTCGACCAACGGGTTCGCCAGCTTCACCAACCCCGGTGGCGCACACGCCGACGACCGCACGGCGGTACCGAACGCCGCCGGTCCCAACGCCGCGCTGTACGCCTTCTGGGACGACCTGGTCGTCGATGGTTCGGCGAGCGTGCGGACCACGACGCTCGGATCCGCGCCCAACCGGAAGTTCGTCATCGAGTGGCGCAACGTCTACATCTACGGCAACACGTCGCGCCGGGTGACGTTCGAGGTGTTGATCGGTGAGAACGGCACCGTCACGTTCAACTACACCGGTCTGGACAACACCGCCGAGCGGGGCGCGACCACGGTCGCCGGCATCGAGGACCACACCGGCGCCGTCGGGCAGACGTACTCCTCGTTCCAGCCGTCCCTTGTGGACAACCGCGCGATCACCTACACGCCACCGGCCCCATGACCGGCTTCCAGGTCCGGAGTCAACGTCAGCACGTCACCGTCATTTCCCGGAGGTTCTCGGTGCAAGTTCCCCAACTGTCCTCGTACTCCCCTGCGACCTGGAGGCATCGGCGCGCCTGGTCCGCTGCTCTTCGCCGCGGACGGTGGGGGACGCTTCTCGCCTTGCCGTTGGCGATGGCGATGTCGATCAGCGCTCAGGCGCCGGTCTTCGCGGCGCCGCCCAAGCCGTTCGCGCCGACGCAGTCGGCCAAGGTGCCGAGCGTGAAGACGAGGCCGATCGCCGCCGGAAAGCCGGTGGCGGACACGAGCAGGCCGGCGTCGGCGAGTCCGGCCGCGGTCTGGCCGGCGCCGTCCACAGCGGAGCTCGACGTCATCGCCGCCCAGCCCGGGGCGGTGGCGGATGCCAAGGCCGCAGCGCCGACGGGTCCGGTCACTGTCGCACGACCGGCCTCGGCGAAGCAGGCCCGTTCGACCGCCGCCGTGAGCGCGGCGGTGCCGGCGAGGGTACGCGTCGAGGTGCTCGACCAGCAGGCGTCGGCGAAGGCGAACGTGCGGGGCCTGCTGCTGAAGGTCGACCGTGCCGACAACAAGGCGGGCACGGGCTCGGTCAACGTGACGGTCGACTACGCCGCGTTCGCCACCGCGTACGGCGCGGACTGGTCGACCCGGCTGCGCCTGGTGGAGCTGCCGTCGTGCGCGTTGACCACGCCGGGGCTGCCGCAGTGCCGTGCAACGGCGCTGCCCAGCCGCAACGACACCGTGGCCAACCGGGTCTCGGCCGACGTCGTCGTCGGTACGCCCGCCGGTGTGTCGCCGCAGGCCGCGGCGGCCGGCGGGGCACGGATCGTCGCGCTGACCGCCGGGGCCTCCGGCGCCGCCGGCAGCTACGGCGCCACCAGCCTGTCGGCGTCGGGCACCTGGTCCGCCGGCGGTTCGTCCGGCGACTTCTCCTGGTCGTACCCGATGCGTACGCCGCCGGCGCTGGGCGGCCCGTCGCCGACCCTGCAGGTCACGTACTCGGCGCAGTCCGTCGACGGCCGGATGGTCACGTCGAACAACCAGCCGTCGATCGTCGGTGAGGGCTTCGAGCTGTCGACGAGCGGCTACATCGAGCGCCGCTACAAGAGCTGCGGCGAGGACCAGGCCAACGGCGGCAACAACTCGGTCAAGACCGGCGACCAGTGCTGGGCGACCGACAACGCCACGATGAGCCTCAACGGCGGCGGCTCGGAGCTGATCCGGGACAACAGCGACCCGAACAAGTGGCACCCGCGCAACGACGACGGTTCCCGCATCGAGCGCAAGACCGGGGCGTCCAACGGCGACAACGACGGCGAGTGGTGGGTGGTCACCACCGTCAACGGCACCCAGTACTGGTTCGGCCGCAACCAGCTGCCGGGCGCGCCGGCCGGGACGACGACGCAGTCGGTGTGGACATCGCCGGTGTTCGGCAACCACGTCGGCGAGCCCTGCCGCGCCGCGACGTTCGCCGCGTCGTCGTGCACGCAGGCGTACCGGTGGAACCTGGACTACGTCGTGGACCCGCACGGCAACACGATGTCGTACTGGTACGGCATGGACACGAACTACTACAGCAAGAACAACGGCCCGCAGGCGTCGTATGTCCGCGAGGGCTACCTCGACCACGTCGACTACGGCACCCGGGTCGAGCCGGACCTGGCCACCGGTGCGGACACCGTGTTCACCGGGCACGCGTCGGCTCGGGTGAGCTTCAGCTACGCCGACCGGTGCCTGTCGGGCTGCGCCACCAAGGACAAGGCGCACTGGCCGGACACGCCGTGGGACCTCAACTGCGCCAGCGGCGCGACCTGCGCGCAGACGTCGCCGTCGTTCTGGACGACCCGACGGCTGGCGTCGATCACCACGCGGGTGTGGGACGCTCCGGCGTCGAACTTCCGTGACGTCGAGCGGTGGACGCTCACCCACTCCTACCCCGACCCGCAGGACGGCACCCGGGCCGGCCTGTGGCTGGACCGGGTGTCCCACGCCGGGCTGGTCGGCATGACGACGACGATCCCGGACGTCACGTTCGTCGGTACGCCGATGCACAACCGAGTCGACGGGATCGACGCGTCGCCGTCGATGAACTGGAGCCGGCTCACCGCGATCAACACCGAGACCGGTGCCCTGATCCAGATCTCCTACCTCGGCCCGGACTGCGTCGCGGGGTCACGGATGCCGTCGGCGGCGCACACCAACGTGCTGCGCTGCTATCCGGTGCGCTGGACCCCGGATCCGATCACCGGCGAGATCACCGACTGGTTCCACAAGTACGTCGTGGACAAGGTGGTCGAGAACGACCTGACCGGCGGCTCGAAGCGGGTGCTGCACCAGTACACGTACATCGGCGACCCGGCGTGGCACTACGCCGACGACGACGGGCTGATCAGCGCCGACCAGAAGACCTGGTCGAACTGGCGCGGCTACGCGAAGGTCGGCACGTCCTCCGGTGAGGCGCCGACCGCGCCCGGCAACCCGGACGAGCGCACCTACAGCGAGACGCTCTACTTCCGCGGCATGCACGGGGACAAGATGCCGACCGGCACCCGCACCGCCAACGTCACGGACTCGCTGGGCGGCAGTGTTCCGGACGAGGAGGCCTACTCCGGGATGATCCGGGAGACCCGCACGTTCAACGGTGTCGGCGGCGCGGAGGTCTCCGGCTCGATCAACGATCCCTGGCAGTCCGCCGCGACCGCGACCCGCGTCATCAACGGCGTCACCACGACGTCGAAGTTCGTCAACACCCAGGCGGTGCACACGCGGACGGCCCGCGACGGCCGTAGCGCCCGCGTCTCCTCGACGAAGAACACCTTCGACGCCTACGGCATGATCATCCGCGCCGACGACTTCGGCGACGACGCCGTGGCCGGGGACGAGCAGTGCATGACCACCACGTACGAGCCGCGCAACACCACGCTCTGGCTCATGTCGTCGCAGCACCGCACGCAGAGCTTCTCGGTCGACTGCGCCAAGGTCGTCGCGGGCACCACCACCGAGGCGGACGTGATCGGCGACGGCCGCACCTACTACGACGGCGCGACGACGTTCGGCACCATGCCCACCAAGGGCGACGTCACCAAGACCGAGGCGCTCAGCGTGTGGAGCGCCACCAACCCGACGTACTACGAGCTCAGCAGGTCCGCCTACGACGCACTAGGCCGGGTCGTCGAGTCGTGGGACCCGATGAACTACCGGTCGGCGACGGCGTACACGCCCGCCACCACCGGTCCGGTCACCCAGACCGTCGACACCAACCCCCGCGGTTGGACCACGACCACGACCGTCGAACCCGCGCTGGGGCTCATGACCTCCACCGTGGACCAGAACGGCCGCCGCACCGATCTCGCCTACGACGGGCTCGGCCGGCTCACCAGCGCCTGGCTGCCGGGCCGGGTCAAGGGCACCGACTCGGCCAACGTCGTCTACGAGTACCTGATCCGGACCGACGGCGCCAACGTGGTCACCACCAAGCAGCTCAACCCCACCGGGGGCTACACCACCTCGTACAACCTGTTCGACGGGCTCGTGCGCCAACGGCAGACGCAGACGGCGTCACCGTCGGGCGGGCGGCTGCTCACCGACGTCTTCTACGACACGGCCGGGCGGACGGTGCGCAGTTTCGCGCCGTACCACGACGCCTCGGGCGCGCCGGGCACGACGATCGTCGCCCCGGTCGACGAGGGCATCACCGTCCCCACCCAGACCCGCACGGTGTACGACGGCGCGGGCCGCTCCGTCGCGGAGATTTTCCAGCCGTACAACACCGAGCGGTGGCGCACCACCACGAAGTACGGCGGTGACTACACCGCTGTGACGCCGCCGGAAGGCGGTACCGGCAGACTCACGATCGTCGACGAGAACGGCCGGACCACCGAGCTGCGCCAATTCGCGACCCGGATCCCGGGCCCGCTCGACGCCGCTCCCAGCACCTACGACAAGACCACCTACAGCTACAACTCTCGCGGCCTGCTCGAGAAGGTCAAAGACCCGGCCGGATACGAATGGACCTACCTCTACGACCTGCGCGGGCGTAACTGGTCCACCACCGACCCGGACGCCGGCACCACGACGTCGACCTTCGACAACGCCGGCCGGACCACGTCCTCCACCGACGGCCGGGGCAAGGTCCTGCACTACACCTACGACAACCTCAACCGCAGGACCGGCCTCTACCACACGTCGATCACGGCGGCGAACCAGCTGGCCGCGTGGAGCTACGACACCGCGCCGCTGCCCGACCTCACGCTCGCCAAGGGCTATGCCGCGTCGTGGACCCGATACGACAACGGGCGGCAGTACAAGTCGAGCACCACGCAGTACAACGACCAGTACCAGCCCACCGTCAGCACGGTCAGCATCCCCACCGCCGAGACCGGGCTCGCCGGCGACTACACCTACTACACGGGCTACAACGTCGACGGCACGCCGAACAGCACCACCTCGCCGACCGTGGGCGACCTCTCCAGCGAAACGCTGATGTTCGGATACAACGCGCTCGGCATGGCGGGAACACTCAGCAGCTTCTACGGCAACGATCCGCAGAAGTGGCTCGTGGAGCGGACGTCGTTCAACGCGCTCGCCCTGCCGACCCAGTACTCGCTGTTCAACGGCACCGTCTCCACCGACGACAACGACGGCGACGGACCCCGGACCTACCTGTCGCGCGGCTACGAGCTGGAGACCGGGCGCATCGTCAACCTCAAGACCGAGCGCGACAAGGTCGCACCGAACACCGTCACGGACCTGCACTACACCTTCAACGACTACGGCACCATCACGAAGATCGCCGACACCCCCGCCGGCGGCTCCAGCGACGTGCAGTGCTTCGAACACGACCGCTATGAGCGGCTGACCGAGGCGTGGACGCCGTCCTCCGGACTCTGCACCGGATCGAAGACCCTCGGTGGACCGGCCCAGTACCGGGTGCAGTACGAGTACGACACCGTCGGCCGGCGCAAGAAGCAGACCCGGTACGCGACCGCGGCCGGGGACGCCGTCACCGACTACACCTATCAGGCCGGCGGCGCCCGTCCGCACACCCTCACTGGCACGAGCACGACCGACGGCGCCGGCACGAGGACGGCCTCCTATACCTACGACAACTCCGGGAACACGCTCACCCGCCCCGGTGCCGGCGGCAACCAGACCCTGCAGTGGGACTACGAGGGGCGTGTCTCCAGCATCACCGACACCGCCGGCAGTGTCAGCTTCGTCTACGACCCCGACGGCAACCGGCTCATCCGCAAGGACGGCACCGGCAAGACCCTCTATCTGCCCGACAGCGAACTGCGGTACACCACCGCGACCAACGCCAAGTCCTGCACCAGGTTCTACTCGTTCGGCGGGACCACGCTCGGGCAGCGTACCGCCGCGAACGGCATCACCTGGCTGGCCAGCGACAGCCAGGGCACCGCGGACGCCTCCGTCACCGCCGTGGCCCAGACCGTGACCGTTCGGCGGCAGATGCCCTTCGGGGAGGCGCGTGGCACTCCCGGTCCGTGGGTGAACGAGAAGGGCTTCGTCGGCGGTACCAACGATCCGACCGGTCTCGTGCAGGTCGGGGCCCGCTCCTACGACGCCCCCATCGGCCGGTTCATCTCGCCCGACCCGGTGGTCGACCACAACGACCCGCAGCAGCTGCAGGGCTACGCCTACGCGGAGAACAGCCCGGTCACCCACAGCGACCCGACCGGTCTTCGCACCGACGAGCAGTACTACGGCAAGAGCGGCGCGGAAACCATGAACAAGTACGTGGACCCCGCCGAGATGGACCGCCTGCGCCAGCAGGAACTCGACCGGCAGAAGCGGGCGAAGGAACAGCAGCAGCGGGCCTGGTGCAAGAAGAACCCCATCAAGTGCGGGCTCAAGAAGGCCGCGACGTCGACGGTCAACTGGGTCGACGAGCACAAGGCCGCCATCATCGGCACCGTCGCCGGGCTCGCCGTCGGCATCGGCTGCGCCGCGGCGATCGGCATCACCGGTGTCGGCGCGGTCGCCTGCGGCGCGCTCGCCGGCGCCGTCACCAACATGGTCACCTACGCCATCGAGACGAAAGTCGAGGGTAAGGGCAACTTCTCCTGGGGCGGCATGCTCAAGACCGGCGCGGTCGGCGCGATCGTCGGCGGTGTCATGGGCGGCGTCGGCTCGATCGCCGGCCAGGCTCTCAAGGCCGGTGCTTCGGGACTGATGGCCGGTGCCGGCGTGAAGGGTGCGGCCGAGGCGGGCAAGAAGGCCGCGGGAGCCGAAGCGCGCAACATCGCCCGCGGCTTCGGCAACCTCTTCAAGGGATGCGGTAAGAGCTTCACCCCGGAGACCAAGGTCCAGATGGCCGACGGCAGCCAACGGCCGATCAAGGACGTCAAGGCCGGCGACACCGTGGCCGCCACCGATCCGGTCAGCGGCACGACGGAGTCGCGGGAAGTCCTCGCCGTCCACCTCAACCGGGACACCGCCCTCACCGATCTGGTCGTGAAGACCGCGAGCGGTGCGACCACCACGATCGAGACCTCGCAGAACCATCCCTTCTGGGACGAGGTCCGCAAGGTCTGGGTCAACGCCGGCGATCTCCAGCCCGGTGCCGAGCTCCACGTTCGGAGCGGCGAAGCAGCGCAGGTCGTGCTCGTCCGCAACTACACCGGTGACCAGTACATGTACGACCTCACCGTCGCCGAGATCCACACGTTCTACGTGCTGGCGGGCGATACGCCGGTCCTGGTCCACAACTGCAACGGCATCAAGGTCTCGCCCATGGCTTCGGACTGGGCGACCAAGGGCGCCCACCTGCACATCGACGACGTCGAGGTGGCGGTCGGTGTGGTCAAGAACAAGCTGGTTGGTTCGCCTATTCGACTGAAGAACGGTCGCGTACCTTCGCAGAAGCAGATCGATAAGGTCGTCGGCTGCGTTCAGTCGTGTTCCAGCCTCAAGCATGACCTTCTCAAAAAGACGAGCGCGGCCATGGTAGAAATGGCCGAGCACAATTGGGGTAATACGGTGAACAGGGCCATGGACATGCAGCACCTCGTGGATTTCCTGTCATGACCGTGTCCGACTATTCGTTCTTCGCCGACGTGGCGGCCACCGGCCTGATTCTGGGCATCGGCCGCGGCTCGACGATGCAGGAGGTCGAGGACAGCCTCGGCGGAGACTACCTGGACGATCATGGAGACGGCTTCATTCGGCGGGACTACGGGCTGCTGGAGATCACTTTTCTTGATCGAAACGGTTGGAGCTGCGGCTTCATCATCGTGGAGGTTCATCGGCTCGCGGGGGATCGGTCTCTCGTGCCGCCGGCCATCGAGGCGAGGTATGGACCGTTGCCGGCTCGGCTGACGGCGGGGCCGTACTTCACCGCATTGACAAAGAGGGGGTTCGGTCCTGAGCGTGTCGCCGACGACTCGGCGAGTGACTATCTTCGTTATGTCATTCCGGCGACGGAATGCGTGATCGATGTCGTCGACGATCCACAGGACGTGGTCGGCTGGCCCGGCTTCGGTGAGGTCTGGTCGCTTTCCCTGAATCCGCTATCGAAGTCTGGAATGAACGCGCCACGGTAAAGTCGCCCGGTGCGCGTGGAAGTGGGTGTCACTTCCACGCGCACCGGCACGGCAGGGCTCGTCAGGAAATCGGCTCTTTCAAGCTTCGGATCTCTCCTCAGGATTGTCCGGCCGTCCGGGCGGCGCGCTCGGCCAGGAGCTCCGGGACGGTGAAGCCGAACTGCATCGCGCCGCGGATGAAGTCGTCCATGATGTCGCGGAGCCGCATCACGGAGGCCAGCGGGAGGAAGCGCTGGAACATTCCCGGTATCAGGGTGCGCATCGCCTCCATCACCACCGGGTCGCTGAGCCGCTTGGTGAGGGTGTCGAGGTCGGGCAGCACATTCGTGGCGGCCACTCCGTAGGCGAGGTGGTTGACCCAGCTCTGGAACAGGATCGGGTCGGCGACGAGGGTGCGGACTTCGCCGTCCTGGAAGAGGTCGGTGGTGGCGGTGTCGAACCAGCCGAGCAGGTCCGGCACCGTGACTCCGCGCTCGGCCAGGAACCTGTAGGTCGGGATGGCCGACCACTGCCCGCGGGTCTGCTCGGCGGGCGCCTCGCGCGTCAGCGCGACCGACAGTCCGTCCCACACGAGCACATGCGGCACCAGCGTCTGCTGGGAGATGGTCGAATCCAGCACCGGTACGGTTTCCAGCCGGCCGGCGTAGAGCGCGGTGTGCCGTGGCCCCCACAGCGTGTCGTTGCCGACGATGCTGGCTGAGCCCCTGTGCTCGGCGAGGTTGGGCACCGAGACATAGGCCACGAGACCGCGCTCGCGCAGATAGGCGAGAAGCACCACGTCGTCGGGGACCGTTTCGCCCGCCGGTGCCACGGCCAGCTCCCGGGCGACCTGTGCGGGGAGCAGCACCGCGGTCGTGGGGATATAGGGGTCGATCACCGGAACCCAGGAGACGCCCTCGATGGCACCCAGCCGCACGGCGTGAGCGGTCCGCGACCCCCACTCGCTGAACAGGCAGAGGATCTGGTCGGGCATCGCGGCGGCGGCCTGCCGCACGCTCTGCGCGATTCCCGCCACCAGTTCCATGTCGTCCTGTACGACGAGGTGGTGCGTCGCGTCGTCGGCGACCGCGGCCCAGGCCAGCCGTGCGGCGCGCAGAGCACTGGGCGGACCGTCGGGATCGGGGTCTTCGACGATGGCCAGGTCCAATTCGGGATGCTGGGCCCGCAATGCCTCGGCCCTCTGGCGGCGCCTCGGGTGGGTCATCACGACTGCCGACACGCGGACCTCGGCAGATGTATTCGCAAGCACGATTGCAACCCTTCGGGTTCCCGGATACCGCCGCGTACCAGGAGCGACGACTTTCACGGTATCGATACGACGATCAAGGCTACATCGATGTCCGATTCGCTCCCTCGACCGGACGGCCGCCGCGACATCACGTATCGGTCAACAATCTTTACTAAAACTGGCGGCCGGCCTGTCCGCGGCCGGGTCCGGCTGTGTGCGCGTCCGACCAGGAGGGCAGGCCCGCTTCTGTAGCCTTCACCCAGACCGAGCCGAGAGAGGGCCCGATGCTGCATCTACGGATCATCACGCCGACAGACCTCACGGAGCGCACCGTCAAGGTGCTGGAGGCTGAACCGGCCGTCACCCACGTCGTCGTGCTGCCCGGTGCGGCCCGGCAGCCACCGGGCGATCTCGTCCTGTGCGATGTGGCCCGCGAGGGAGCCAACACGGTCCTCGACGAGCTGCGGTCCCTGGGCGTCGACAAGCAGGGTGCGATCACGGCTGAGGACATGGACCTGGTGCTGTCGGCGTCGGCGAAGCGGGCGGCCAGAGCAGCACCCGGGCTCGGCACCGACGCCGTGGTGTGGGAGGAGATCGCCCAGAAGACCGGCGAGGAGACCCGCCTGTCCGCCACTTACCTGGTCTTCCTCTGTGTGGCGACCGTCATCGCCGGGATCGGTGTCCTGTTGGACCAGCCGATCCTCATCGTCGGGGCGATGGTCGTCGGCCCGGAGTTCGGACCCCTCGCGGCGTTGTGCCTGGGCCTGGTCCAACGGCGTCGGACGGTGGTGACGCGCTCGTTGACGACCCTGGTCGCGGGGTTCGCCGTGGCCATGGCGGTGACGGTCCTGACGACGTGGATCCTGACCGGGCTGGGGCTTATCGACGAGGCGATGCTGACCGCCCCCCGGCCCCTGACGGACTTCATCTGGCGTCCCGACGCCCTGTCGTGGGTGATCGCGTTCCTCGCCGGTGTCGCCGGGATGCTGTCGCTGACATCGGCGAAGTCGGGGGCCCTGATCGGCGTACTGATCTCCGTCACCACCGTGCCCGCCGCGGCCAACGCCGCGGTGGCCCTGGCCTACGGCGTCGCCCACGAGGCATGGGGATCCGCGGTCCAGCTCCTGGTCAACATCACTGCGATCGTCGTCGCCGGAGTACTCACCCTGCTCATCCAGCGAATGTGGTGGAGAGCCCGTCCCTGAGCGGCGTCGCTTCGGCATCGCGCCGTGGGCGGGCAAGCGTCACCGGCCGTTGGCGATATGATCTCTGTGCTTATAGTGCGTGGTGGCATGCGGTTGCAGCGGGGTCGCGTTGGAGCCCGGTGCGGTTGTGGGTAACAGCTCGAGCGAAGCGGTCAGCCCGGGCACGAGGTCCGACCTGTCGATGGGATCAGAGGCAATGAGTGGCACAGCGAACGAGTTCGCGATTCCCGCAGTCGTGGACAGCCCGGCCCAGCCCTCCGTGCCGGGTACCCGCGTGGCCCGGTGGCTGGTAGCGGACCGTGTCGCGCCCGTGGGGCCGGAGTCCGACGAAGGCCACGGCACACCGCAGGCATGGTGGAAGGTGATGTGCCTGACCGGAGTGGACTACTTCTCCACCCTGGCCTACCTGCCGGGCATCGCCGCTCTGGCCGCCGGCGCGCTGTCGCCGCTGGCGACCCTGCTCATCGTCGCGCTGACGCTGCTCGGGATGCTGCCGATGTACCGGCGCGTGGCCCGGGAGAGCCCGCACGGACAGGGATCGGTCGCGATGCTGGAGGACCTGCTGCCGTTCTGGCGCGGGAAGCTGTTCGTCCTCGTCCTGCTCGGCTTCGTCGCCACGTCGTGGATCATCACTATCACTCTGTCCGCCGCGGACGCCTCGGTCCACCTGCTGGAAAACCCCCTCGCACCGGCGTTCCTGCACGGCCACGCCGTACTGATCACCGTGATCCTGCTGATCGTCCTGGGCGGTGTGTTCCTGCTCGGGTTCTCCGAAGCCGTCGGGGTCGCGATTCCGCTGGTCGCAGCCTTCCTGATCCTCAACGCCGTAGTGGTCGTCACCGGCCTGGCCGACGTGTTCACCACCGGCGGGGCATGGTCGGGGTGGGTCGACGCGCTGACCACGGGCCGGGGCGGGTGGACGGGTGTCGTCGGCCCGGCTGTTCTGGCGTTCCCGCTGCTCGTACTCGGACTGTCGGGGTTCGAGACGGGGGTGAGCATGATGCCGCTGGTGGCCGCGGGTGGCACCGACGCCAAGGAGCGGATGCGGTCCCGGATCCGCAACACCCGCAAGCTGCTCACCGTCGCGGCACTGGTCATGTCGGTCTACCTGATCGCGACGAGCCTCGTCACCACCATCCTCATCCCGGCCGAGCAATTCGCTCCCGGCGGCGACGCCAACGGGCGCGCGCTGGCCTACCTCGCCCACGAACAGCTCGGTGAGGGCTTCGGCACCGTCTACGACATCAGCACGATCCTCATCCTGTGGTTCGCCGGAGCGTCGGCGATGGCAGGCCTGATCAACATCGTGCCCCGGTACCTGCCCGCCTACGGCATGGCACCGGAGTGGGGCCGCGCCGTGCGGCCGGTCGTGCTCGTCTACACCGTCATCTGCATCGCCATCACGATCATGTTCGGCGCCGACGTCAACGCCCAGGCCGGCGCGTACGCCACCGGTATCCTGGCGATGATGGTCTCAGCCAGCGTCGCCGTCACGATCTCCGCCATCCGCTACCGGCAGCGCCTGGCCACCGTCGGCTTCGCGCTCCTCACGCTCATCCTGCTCTACGCCCTGGTGGAGAACATCCGGGAGAAGCCCGACGGCATCGCCATCTCCGCCATGTTCATCGCCGGGATCATCGTCGTGTCCCTGGTCTCCCGGGTGTCGCGGACGACCGAGCTGCGCGCCGACCGCATCGAGTTCGACGACCGGGCCCGGCGGTTCGTCACCGAATCCCTCGCCTACGACGGGGCCCTGAACCTTATCGCCAACCGCCGCCAGGACGGCGACCGCGACGAATACCGCGCCAAGGAACGCGAGCAGCGCGGCATGAACCCCGTACCCGGCAAGGCCGACGTGCTGTTCCTGGAGATCGACGTCGTCGACCCCTCGCAGTTCAGCGACGTGCTCCACGTCCGCGGCGTCCAGGTCGACGGGTACCGCATCCTGCGCGCATCCAGCCCCGCCGCCCCGAACGCCATCGCGGCGATCCTGCTCGCCCTGCGCGACGCCACCGGCAAACGACCGCACTGCTACTTCGAGTGGTCCGAAGGCAGCCCGCTGCTGCACCTGATGCGTTACCTCCTGCTCGGTCGCGGCGATACGCCGCCGGTGGTCCGGGAGATCCTGCGCAAGCACGAACCGGAACGCACCCGCCGACCCGGCATCCACGTCGGCGGCTGACAACCCGCGCCCGGGTCTTGGTGATTGCGGGCAGCGAGCATGGCGGATCGTTGTCCCCCGACCGCCGCCGCCTCCATCGGCGTCGCGTCGGCGGTCGCCCTGCAGCGGCTTGACACGTGCAGCCGGGCGGGACCGGGTGCGATACTTACATAAATCTTACATATTTCGATTGAATAGTCGGCGTCATTTCGATGTGATGGCTCATCGAGCGACGGAGGAACCGTATGAAGAATCCGTGGGGTACGCGATTGACCGTGCCGGGCACGCTGATGCTGGCACTGGTCGGAATGCTTGCAGTGGCGCAGGCCGCAACCGCCGGCGCCCCTGCCGGGCCACCCGCTGCGGTGCAGGCCTCCGGCACCGCAGCGCCGACGGGCATCACGAACATCGTGTACAAGACGGTGGCCGGAACGCAGATCAAGCTCGATCTGTTCTTCGCGTCCGCGCCGGGAGTCCATCCGCTGATCATCTGGGTGCACGGCGGCGGGTGGCAGAGCGGTGACAAGAGCAACTGCCTGCCCACCCGCCTGAATGTGACCAGCCGCGGCTACCACGTCGCCTGCATCGACTACCGGCTCTCCGGCCAGGCGATCCACCCGGCCCAGATCGAGGACGTCAAGTCGGCGATCGTGTTCCTGCGTGGCCGGGCCGCCCAGTACCGCCTTGATCCGCAGCGGTTCGCCATCTGGGGCAGCTCCGCCGGCGGGCACCTCGCCGCCCTCGCCGGTACCACCTCGGGCGATCGATTGTTCACGACCAATCCCGCCGCCAGCACCGTCCAGGCCGTCGTCGACTACTACGGACCCACCGACCTGCTGGCTCTCGTGCAGACCCCGGGCTACACCTCGCACCAGTCACCCGACTCCGCCGAGTCGCGGCTGCTGGGCGGACCGGTGCTCGACAACCCGCAGGCGGCCGACGCGGCCAGCCCCATCACGTACGTCTCGCCCGCGGACCCGCCCTTCTTCATCGTTCACGGCACTGCGGACCCCGTCGTGCCGCCGCAGCAGAGTTCTCTCATCCGCGACGCGCTGCAGGCCGCCGGTGCGACGGCGCAGCTGACCTATCTCACCGGCGCCGGACACGGCGGGCCCGAGTTCTCCACCCCTGCGCTGACCGACCAGGTCCTGCTCTTCCTCCAACAGCAGCTTGCCTGAGCAGGCACGCCCCGTGTGCCCCTTCATCTCGGGGCCGCCCGGCCGGGGGGTACGGAAGCCGGGCGCGCCAGCTGGTCACCGCAGACGCCGACGTGGTGCAGTTCCAGCCGCTCGCTGCCATCGGGGTGCTGTCGGACCACGCCGCAGGCGGTCACGATGTCGCACAGGTGACCGCGTACCGCCGCAGCGGTGCCCGTCGTGAAGGCGAGCAGGATCGGTGGTCCTCCGTCGTCGGGGTACAGGCGGGCGAGAAACCGCCCGTCGTCGACGACGACCGCGTGCAGGATGCCGGTCACGCTGACACAATCTCGCCCATCGCGATGGCGTCGCGGGACCTCACAGCACGCACGCACCTGCCGCAATACCGTCGCGGGCGGCCGGTCAACCACCTGGCCGCCGTGAGCCCGGTCGCCTCGTGCATCTCGCATCTGTAAACCCATCCGCATGACCTACCCACAGGCCGCCACCATGACACCACCGTCCCGGTGCTCCGGTGTGTACATGTCCGCCCGGCAGGCACGATGTGAACGTGGCCGGGCACGGGCGCTCGGGTATCAGAAGAACCGCAGGTACAGGTAGGGGATGCAGATCGCGACGGTGATAGCTGCGACGATGAGCCCGTACTTGGTGAAGTCCCAGAAGGTGATCTTCTGGCCGGCGCGTTCGGCGATGCCGAGGACGACGACGTTGGCCGACGCGCCAACTGCGGTCGCGTTGCCGCCGAGGTCCGCGCCGAGGGCCAGGGCCCACCACAGGACGTTGCCCTGCGGGGTACCGTCGGCGCGGACGAGGTCGGCGACGATCGGGCTCATCGTCGCGACGTAGGGGATGTTGTCCACGACCGCCGACAGGACGGCCGATGCTCCCAGGAGCAGGACCGTGGTACCCCACAGCTTGCCCGCGGTGGCTTCGGTCGCGGCTTTCGAGAGTTGGTCGATGACCCCGGTGTTGACCAGGGCGCCGACCATGATGAACAGCCCGGCGAAGAAGACCAGGGTGTGCCACTCGACATCCTTGGCGACCTCGTCGGGGTTCAGTTTGGACGCGGCGAGCAGGACCAGCCCGCCGACGATGGCCACGACGGCGGGTTCCAGGTGCAGGACCGAGTGCAGGACGAACGCGGTCAGGACCAGGGCGAGGACGGCGAGGCTGATCGTCAGCAGCCGCGGGTCTTTGATGGCGTCACGCTCGCGCATCGCCATGATCCGGGCGGTTTTGGCCGGGTCGTAGCGGAACGCGTTGTGGAACAGCCACCGGCACAGGGCGAGGAACACGATCAGCAGGATGATCACGATGGGTGCGAGGACGTTGAGGAAGTCGTTGAACGTCAGCCCGGACTTCGACGCGATGATGATGTTGGGCGGGTCGCCGATGAGGGTGGCGGTGCCGCCGATGTTGGACGCCATCACCTCCGCGATCAGGAACGGCGCCGCGGGCAGCCCGAGACGGTCGCAGACGAGAAGAGTCACCGGGGCGACGAGCAAGACCGTGGTGACGTTGTCCAGGCCGGCGGACGCGACCCCGGTGATCACGACCAGGATCACCATCACCGGGTACGGGCGGCCTCGGGCGCGTTTGACGGCCCAGATCGCTAGGTACTCGAACAGTCCGGTGCGGCGCAGCACGGACACGATGAGCATCATCCCGATGAGTAGGACGATGACGTTCCAGTCGATGCCGGCGTCGGGGGAGAAGAACGCATGTTCGGCGTCGGTGGCGCCGACGAGCAGCATCAATACCGCCCCGCCGAGGGCGGCGGCGACCCGGTGGACCCATTCGGTGGCGATGAGGATGTAGGCGGCAGTGAAGATCGCGACTGTCGCCCAGGCGAGGGTGGTCATACGGCGAGGACCCGGTCGAGGAGCCGGTCCAGGGTGATCGCGCCGACCAGCGTGCCGTGGTCGACGACCGCGACGAGCGGAGTCCGGGTTCGGGCCATCAGCGCCGCCACCTCCAGGACGGTGTCGTCGGGGCCCACGATGGGCAGCTCATGCGGTTGCGGCGGGAGGCAGTCGCGGACGGTCCGGTCGCCGAGTTCGGTGAGGAACACGTCGGCGGCGGCTTCGTCGATCACCGCCGCGAGGTTCGGGTCGTCCTGGCAGTAGACGGGTACGGCCAGGCGCAGGACCTGCGTACCCGGCAGCACCGCGAACGGCGCGCCCCGGCCGTCGACCACGATTAGGCCGGGGAGGTTCGATCGGGCGAGGAGCCGGGCGGCGTCGACGGCCAGGTCGGTGAGGGCGACGGTGGGGTATTCCACCATGAGGTCGCGAGTGCGCATCGGGTGCGGGTCCGTTCTGATCGGTCGGCAAAATCGTTGCCGACCAGACTTCCCGGCGCACCACCGATCACCCTACCGGCCGGCCGGGGTTGACGCGCGCCCACCGCGTACTGAGTTCGGTGCTCAGTCGGTGCGCAGTGGTGAAAGCCCGGTGCTCGACCATGTCTTGTCCGCTCTCCGCCGACATCAGTGGATCGTACAGCTGTACGAATTGCGGAATCAAGTAAGCGGGCCGCGGGGGTCGTCCGCCATCCGGCCTGTCACCCGTTGGCGTGGAGGTCAACGCGGCGAATTGCATAAAGATACCGGCGCTTGTATGCTACTGCCGTGTCCAAGGTTCTTACTTCACTCCCCGTCGGCGAGCACGTCGGCATCGCCTTCTCTGGTGGCCTCGATACCTCCGTGGCAGTCGCCTGGATGCGGGAGAAGGGCGCAGTGCCCTGCACCTACACCGCAGACATCGGCCAATACGATGAACCCGACATCGAGTCGGTCCCGGGACGCGCCACCGCATACGGTGCGGAGATCGCCCGCCTCGTCGACTGCCGCGCCGCCCTGGTCGAGGAGGGGCTGGCCGCGCTCGCCTGCGGCGCGTTCCACATCCGCAGTGGCGGCCGGGCCTACTTCAACACCACGCCGCTGGGGCGTGCGGTCACCGGCACACTGCTCGTCCGCGCGATGCTCGAGGACGGCGTGCAGATCTGGGGCGACGGCTCCACCTTCAAAGGCAACGACATCGAGCGGTTCTACCGCTACGGCCTGCTCGCGAACCCGTCGCTGCGGATCTACAAGCCGTGGCTGGACGCCCAGTTCGTGCAGGAGCTCGGGGGCCGTAAGGAGATGTCGGAGTGGCTGGTCGCGCACGGCCTGCCCTACCGTGACAGCACCGAGAAGGCCTACTCCACGGACGCGAACATCTGGGGGGCCACCCACGAGGCCAAGTCGCTGGAGCACCTCGACACGGGTGTGGAGATCGTGGCCCCGATCATGGGCGTGCGGTACTGGGACCCGGCCGTCGAGATCCAGCCCGAGGAGGTCACGATCGGCTTCGAGCGCGGCCGGCCGGTGACGATCAACGGCAAGGAGTTCGGCACCGACGTGGACCTGGTGCTGGAGGCGAACGCCGTCGGCGGGCGCCACGGCCTGGGGATGTCGGACCAGATCGAGAACCGGATCATCGAGGCCAAGAGCCGGGGCATCTACGAGGCGCCCGGTATGGCGTTGCTGCACACCGCCTATGAGCGGCTGGTCAACGCGATCCACAATGAGGACACGCTGGCCGCGTACCACAACGAGGGCCGCCGGCTCGGCCGCCTGCTCTACGAGGGCCGCTGGTTGGACCCGCAGGCGCTGATGCTGCGCGAGTCGCTGCAGCGCTGGGTCAGCTCGGCCGTCACCGGCACGGTCACGCTGCGGCTGCGCCGCGGCGAGGACTACTCGATCCTCGACACCACCGGCCCGGCCCTGAGCTACCACCCCGACAAGCTGTCGATGGAGCGCACCGAGGACGCCGCGTTCGGCCCGGTCGACCGGATCGGCCAGCTCACCATGCGCAACCTCGACATCGCCGACTCGCGGGCGAAGCTGGAGCTCTATGCCCGCATCGGCATCGTCGGCAGCCGCCAGCACGCCGAACTCACCGCGGTGCCGAACGAGCGACCGGCGGCGGCGCTGATCGGCGCGCTGCCCGAGGGTGGGGCGGAGGCGATCACGGATCGCACGGTCGCCGCCGACGACGAGGGAATGCTCGGCATCTCCGCGATGGAGTCCGGCACCGACTGACGCGAACAACTCCGTAACCGATGAGCCGGAACCACAGAGGTGGACCACCTCTGTGGTTCCGGCTCATCAGTAGGGTCCGGCCTCTGGCCCATGTGGTCACGGAGCCTAACGCTCCCTTGGAATCTCTTCGCATCAGGACCCCGACGCTGCGGTGACGATGAAATTGTGGCGTCCGTACGCGGTCTGCGTGGGTGCCTTCTATGCCGTGACCGAATGTGCCATGGCCATCGCCGTCACCACGGCGAGCCCGTTCGGCGAATGATCGTCGACGGCCGTGCCATGGTGGGCGATCAGGTCGTCTCCGGAGTCGATGAACGGCGCGGACTCGGTGGTGCGGGGTCGGACGGCTGATGCTGCGGTGTCGGGTCGATTCGGCGGACGGGCCGATCGCGTGGCGGTCCGAAGGCAGTCGTGAGCCAGACGATCAGGGAGACGAGCGCCGTCGCGAGCAGCAACCCGCCGACCACGTCGGACGGCCAGCGCACGACCAGGGCGACCCGGCTGACCGCCACGGTGATCGCCCACGCCGCGGCGGCGGCGGCGATCGCGCCGCGGTGCCAGGCCCGGCAGGCGTAGGGCCATGCGACATACGCGGTTACCAGTGCGGCCACGGCGGCGGTGGTGGTGTGGCCGGAGGGGAAGGCCCACCCGTGGGCCGTCGACAGCAGATCCTGCGGGCGCGCCCGGTGGAAGGCGACGCTGATCCCGAATCTGACGGCCGGGATCGTGATCAGGCTGGCGCTGATGACGATGACCGAGTGCCAGTGCCGCCGCCGCGCCAGTAGGGCGACGGCGAGGGCGGCGACAGGGATGACGATCGCGGCCTCGCCGGCTCGGGTCGCGACCGCCATCGTCGTCAGCCAGGCGGGATGGGCGCCGGCGAAACGGTAGGCCGCGAGGCTGACCGCAGTGTCGAGGCGGTGCGGCACGTCGACGTGGAGGGCGACCGTGATGGCGAGCGCCAGGAACGCGGTCCCCGACGCGATGGGGATCCACGGCGGACGCGTGCCCGGGGCAGGCTGAGGCGACCAGTTCGGCATATGCCTCGCCTTCCTTGATGGGCGATCTTTCGGCCGACATTACTCCTACAGCGTGTAGGTGTCGCCTCGTGGACCCAGCGCACCTACGCGGCGCTGGGAATTGTGGTGCTGTGAGCGATGAGGGGTTGATCGCGCTGCTGTGACGTGCGGAGCGGCGCTCCGACCCGCATGGCGGTGCGCTATGCGGGTCGGAGCGCCGCTGCCCTACCTGGCGACGTTGTCCTTCGCCCGCCGGTGGGCGGCGTCGGTGGCCGTCGTGGCCGGACCGAAGGCATCACGCCCGCTGATAGCCAGGTAGGTGACTGTGGCGATGATCGCCAGGAGGAAGACGGCGCTCGTGGCGACGTTTCCCAGCCCCAGCCCGCCGTCATCGGTGGACTGGGACAGGTAGTCGCCGATCGAGGCCCCGAGCGGCCGGGTCAGGATATAGGCGATCCAGAACGCCACCACGACGTCCAGCTTCAGGGCATAGCGGGAGATCGCGACGATCGCGATCAGCGCGGCGAAGACGAGTGCGGACGTGGCGTAGCCGAGGCCCAGCCCTTCGGCGGCGAGGTCGCCGGCGGCGGTGCCGAGGGCAAAGGTGAGCAGGATCGCCAGCCAGTAGAACCCCTCACGGCGGGTCGTGGTGATCGCCGTGATCGACAGAGTCCGTTCGCTGGCGTACCAGGCGGCGAAGATCGCCGCGAGCGCGACGGCGAAGACGCCGGTGGCGGCCTCCAGCGGGACGCCGAAGTTGTCGACGAGGTTGTCGGTCAGGAGCGTGCCGACGATGCTGACCAGCACCACCACCAGCCAGTAGAGCGCCGGCACGTAGGTCCGCGCCCGGATCTGGGCGATGAGGGCTGCGGCGAGCAGCGCGGCCATGACGAGGCTGGTGCCGGTCAGGCCGAGGTGGAGGTTGGTGTTGAGGAAGTCGGCTGCCGTCTCGCCCACCGTCGTGGAGAGGATCTTCACGATCCAGAAGTAGACGGTGATCTCGGGAACCTTGTTCCACAGTGTGGAGCGCTCGGCGGTGGTGTCGCCCCGCGGCGGATTGATGGTCACGGCGGCGATTGTTCGCACTCGTGCCTGAGACGCGGCTGAACCCGGACGGTTCCTATCCGCCGTCGGCGTCGAGCCGGTAGCCCGCGCCGCGGACCGTCTCGATGGCGGCCCGGCCGTAGGGTTGGTCGATCTTGCGGCGCAGGTACCCGATGTAGACCTCGACGATGTTGTGGTCCCCGTCGAAGTGCATGTCCCACACGTTGTCGATCAGCGCCCGTTTGGACACGACATCGCCGGCATGTCGCATCAGGAACTCCAGCAGGGCGAACTCCCGGGCGGTGACCGCGATCTCGACCTCACCCCGCGCGACCCGGCGCCGGGCCGGATCGAGCGAAAGGTCGCCGGCGGTGAGAACGGTCGGGCGTTGCGGGGCACCCCGCCTTGCCAGTGCTCGCAGCCGGGCGACCAGGATGACGAAGGAGAACGGCTTGGTCAGGTAGTCGTCGGCACCCAGATCGAGCGCGTCGGCCTGGTCGTACTCGCCGTCCTTCGCGGTGAGCATGAGGATCGGCGTCCACACCTGCCGGGCGCGCAGCTGCCGGCAGACCTCGTAGCCGTTGAGGCCGGGCAGCATGATGTCGAGCATGATCACGTCGTAGGGATGCTCGGTCCCGGCCCAGAGCCCGTCGGGCCCGGTGTGCATCAGGTCCACGGCGAAGCCCTCGCCGACGAGCCCGTCGCGGATCGTCTCGGCGAGCCCCACTTCGTCCTCGACTATCAGGATCCGCATGGTTCCTCCACGGCGATCCCGGTCCCGGGCGCCTTGTCGGGGTCGAGGGGCAGGCGGATGTGGAGTGCCACACCGCTGTCGGCGAAGGTCTCGGCCACCACGCTGCCGCCGTGGCTGTTGACGATCTCCCTGGTGATGGGCAGGCCGAGCCCGGCGCCACCGTCGGTACGCGCCCGGCTGTCGTCCAGGCGCGTGAACCGGTCGAAGACCCGCTCGCGGTCGGCCGGGTCGATGCCGGGCCCGTCGTCGGCGACGATCACGTGAGCCGTGCCGCCGTCGGCGCGTACTGTCAGGTTGATCTCATGGCGGGCGTGTCGGGCCGCGTTGTCGCAGAGGTTGCGGATGGCGCGGTCGAGCTGGTGCACGTCGCCGGGTACGCGGACCGGCTCGATCTCGGCGTTGATCCGCAGTTGCGGGTGCTGTTCGTGGATGCGGTCCCGATGGGCGTAGGCCAAGTCGTCGAGGTCGACGTCGTTGCGGCGCAGGGTGAGCCCGTACTCGTCGACGCGGGCGAGCAGCAGCAGATCGGCGACGAGGCGGCTGAGCCGTTCTGTCTCGGCCTGCATGCGCTGGATCTGGGGCCGCGACGTGTCGGCGGAGCCGGCCAGCAGGTCCAGGCCGACCTGCAGGGTGGTGAGCGGGCTGCGCAGCTCGTGGCTGGCGTCGGCGACGAACCGCCGCTGGGTGTCGGCGGCGGCCTGGAGCCGGTCGAGCATCTCGTTCATCGTCTCGGCCAGCGCCGCGACCTCGTCGCGGGCCGACGGGACGGGGACCCGGGCATCGAGGTCGCGGCCGGTGATCGTGGCGACCCGTCGCCGGATCGCCTCGACCGGCCGCAGCGACCGCCCGACAAAGACATAGGTGGCGAGGCCTACGACCAGCGCGAGCAGCGGCATCGCGACGATCACCCATCGGGTGATCACCTCGATGCTCTCGTTGACCGGGCTCACCGACTGGGCGACCACGACCACGCGGGCGCTGCTGTCGGTCTCGACACCGGTGGCGACGATGCGGAACGGGTCCTCGCTGTCGGGGGAGAGCAGGCGCTGTTCCCACTGGCTGGCACCCGCCGCAGGGCGCATCGCGGTGATCGGGCGCTGCCCGGCGAGCACCGCGGAGGACGCGACGACCTCGCCGGCGGGGTTGATGATCTGGACGATCGTCTGGTCTCCGGCGCTGGTGCGCAGCGTCTGGGCCAGCCGGGTCGGGTCGCCTGCCTTGATGGCGGCGACGACCTGCCCGGCCCGCTGCGATGCCGCAGCGTCGATGTTGCCGGTCAGGGTGGTCTCGGCCGTGTAGACCAGGGCCAGCCCGGCGAGTCCGACCGCAGCGGCGACGATTCCGGCGGCGGCGAGGGCGGACCGCACGCGCACCCCGCCCAGCCGGGACCGCCAGGAACGCTGCAGGCGCTCGGAGCTGTACGTCATTTCAGCAGCGTAGGTCTTCGCAGCTGAAGGCCGGCTGAGAAGTCTCTTCAGGTGTGTCTCAGTTCCCGGCGCCTAACGTCGCTGCCCATCGACCGCCGGACCGGTGCGGTCGCGCAGCGGAGGACACGTGTGATGAGGAGATACAGGATCGGGCTGCTCTGGGTGCTGCTGATGGCGGCGGTGACTGCGGGATGCGGCACCTCCGGCGGCGGCGGGGGCGAGCCGAACTCGATCGGTGACATCCCCGACGACCAGGTCTTCGTGCTCTATGCGCCGCCGCAGGGCGGTTACAACGTCAAGATCCCCGAGGGCTGGACCAGCACGCAGCGCGCGGACGGCGCGGTGAGCTTCACGGACAAGCTGAACACGATCCTGTTGGAGTCCAAGGCCGCCGCAGCGGCGCCGGACGAGACGACGGCCCGGGCCGGCCTGGCCGCGATCAAGACCTCGCCGGGGTACGCCGAGGGCGCGGTGTCGACCGTGGCCCGCCCGGCCGGCCCCGCGGTGCTCGCCACCTACCGGATCGACGCACCGGCCGACGCCGTCACCGGCAAGATCATCAACGATGACGTCGAGCGGTACCAGTTCTTCCACGCCGGCCTCCTGGTGACAGTCACGCTCTCCGGGCCGCACGGCGCTGACAACGTCGACCCGTGGCGGACCGTCACCGACTCCCTGGCCTGGGCGCCGTGACCGGCGCCGTGTCGGCCGAGGTCCTCGTCGCCCGCCGGCTCTTCCGCTTCTTCCGCGCATCCGGCGAGGAGACGCTCGCCGTCGCCGGGGTCTCGCTGACCGTGCGAGCGGGGGAGCGCGTCGCCGTGGCCGGCCCCTCCGGGTCGGGGAAGTCCACCCTGCTGTCCCTGCTGGCCGGCCTCGACGAGCCGGACGGCGGGACCGTCCGCGTCGCCGGGCATCCGGTCAGCCACCGGCCGGAGGAGGAACGCGCCCGCATCCGGGCCACCAGCATCGGCATGCTCTACCAGTACGGCAACCTGCTCGACCACCTGACCGTGGCACAGAACCTGCGATTCGCGCACGGCCTCGCCGGGCACCGGACGAGGTTCGACCTCGCCGAGCGGCTGGAGGCGGTCGGCGCGGGCGGCTTGGCCGATGTTCTGCCGGCCGCGCTCTCCGGCGGCCAGGCCGCCCGGGCCGGACTGGCGGTCGCCCTCGTCAACGACCCGCCGCTGCTCATCGCCGACGAACCCACCGCCGAACTCGACGCCGACGCCGAGCAGCAGATCCTCGACCTGCTCGCCGCCCAGGCGGCGGCCGGAACCGCAATCGTGCTGGCCAGCCACAGCCCGCGGGTCCTGGCAGTCTGCGACCGGGTGATCCGGCTGCGCGACGGGCAGATCGTGGCAGACGGCCAGGTGCCGGGATGACTGCGAATCCGGTCGGCACTGCCACTCTGTTCGCCGCCGCCCGCGCCAGCTGCTGGTTCGGTCCTGTCCGGGCTGTCCACGAAGCGACCTGCGCCATCCGCGCCGGACAGCACATCGCCGTCACCGGCCCGTCGGGTTCGGGCAAGTCGACCCTGCTGCATCTCGTCGCGGGCCTGCAAGCGCCGAACTCCGGCTCGGTGACCTGGCCCGACCTCGGCGGCGATCCACGCCGTGACCGGACTCTGGCCGCGATCGTCTTCCAGGCGCCGAGCCTGCTCGACTCCCTCGACGTCGTGCAGAACGTGCAGTTGCCGCTCCTGCTGGCCGGGACCGCACCCGACGATGCCCGGGCCTCGGCCCTCGGCGCCCTGGACAAGTTGGGTCTGGCCGGGCTCGCCGCGCGGATGCCCGCCGAGCTCTCCGGGGGCCAGGCGCAACGGGTCGCCACAGCCCGGGCTCTGGCGATGCGCCCCCGGCTGATCCTCGCCGACGAACCCACCGGCCAACTCGACCACGACACCGCCGAGCAGGTGGTCACCGCACTGATCGGTGCCGCCACCAGCACGGGCGCCGCGCTTCTCGTCGCCACTCATGACAAGGAGATAGCCGCGAGGCTCGCCATTCGGTGGCGCATGCGCGACGGCGTCCTGCGGACCCGACCGCGCCACCTCGACACCGGAGAAGACGAATGACCATCCTGTGGCTCAGCGGACTCGTACGCCGACGAACCGGCCGGATGGGCGGCGCCGTGGCAGGTGTCGCCGCCGCCGTCGCGCTGCTGGGGTCGCTGGGAGTGTTCCTGGCCGCGTCGCAGGCGACCATGACCGCCCGCGCCACCGCCCGCGTCGCCGTCGACTGGCAGATCCAGGTCGCGCCTGGCGCCGATCCGGCGGCGGTGGCCGCCGCGGCGATGGCCGAAGCGGGAACGGACACGGCGCTGCCGGTCGGATTCGTCCGACTGCCCACAGGGCTGGCGAGCAGCCACAACGGTGCGCGCCACACCACCGGCGCCGCGGTGGTGCTCGGACTTCCCGACGGCTATCGCGACCGGTTCCCCGGCCAGTTCCGCACTCTCGACGGAGCGGACGGCGGCGTCCTGATCGCGCAGCAGACCGCAGCCAACCTCCATGCCGCACCGGGCAGCACGATCACCATCGCCCGGCCGCAGCTGCCCCCCTTCAGCGTCACCGTCAGCGGTGTCGTCGACATGCCGCAGGCGAACTCCCTGTTCCAAGTGGTCGGCGGGCCGCCGGGTGCTCAGCCTTCCGCGCCACCGGACAACGTGCTGCTGCTGCCCGCGACGACTTTCCGCGACCTTACCGCGCAGCTGGCGGCCACCCATCCGGAGCTGCTCAGCGTCCAGATCCACATCGCCCGGGCCGATCTGCTCCCCGCCGCACCGGCCGCCGCCTACACGGTCGAGACCGCCGCCGCCCACCACCTCGACGCGGTCCTCGCCGGCGATGGGCAGGTCGGCGACAATCTCGCCGCGACCCTCGACGCCGCCCGCAAGGACGCTGCCTACGCCACGGTCCTGTTCGTGTTCCTCGGGCTGCCCGGAGCGCTCCTCGCCGCAGCCGTCACCAGCATTGTGGCGGCCACCGGAGCCGCGCGTCGCCGCCGGGACCACGCCTTGGCGCGTACGCGGGGCGCCACCACCGGCGCGTTGCTGCGGCTGGTCCTCGCCGAAGCGGGCCTCGTCGGATTCGTCGGCGGCGCGGCAGGGCTCGGGGCCGCCGCCGGGATCGGCCGCCTGGAGTTCGGCTCGGCGTCCTTCGGCGCCACCCCCGCGACTGCTGCGGTCTGGGCGGCGGCAGCGTTCGGCGCCGGGCTGCTCATCGCCGTGGCCACCGTGGCCTGGCCCGTCTGGTCGCAGCTGCGCTCCGATACCGTGCGGGCCGCTCGGACCACCGCGGCCGCGCCGGTCCGCCGCGCCCACCCGGTCTGGATCCTGATCCTGGCCGTGATCAGCTTCGCGATCTGGCGCAGCACCCAGAGCACCGGCTACGCCCTGGTCCTGGCGCCGGAAGGAGTCGCCTCGATCTCGATCGACTATTGGGCGTTCGCCGCACCGGCCCTGTTGTGGATCACCGCCGGGCTCAGCGCCTACTGGCTGACGATCTGGATGCTGACCGTTGGCGCGCCTGTCCTCACCGCACTGCTGCGCCTGATCACGGGCCGCCTCGCCTCGACGGCGACCGCGACCCTGACGCGGCAACGCCACCTGATCGCCCAGACCGTCACGGTGCTCGCGTTGACCCTGGCGTTCGCCGCCACCACCGCCACCTTCAACGCCACCTACCGAGCGCAGGCCGCCGTCGACGCCCGCCTCACCAACGGGGCCGATGTCACCGTCACCACGACCGGCCCGGCCGATCTGGCGGCGATAGCGGGCGTCACCCACATCGAGCCCCTCCAGCACCGGTACGCCTACATCGGTGCCGACCTACAGGACCTCTACGGTGTACGGCCCGCGACCATCGGCACGACCGGGCTGCAGGACGGATGGTTCGAGGGCGGCACCGCGGCCGAGCTCATGCGGCAGCTCGCCGCCCAGCCCGACGGCATCCTCGTCGCCGCGGAGACCGTCATCGACTACCAGCTCCAGCCGGGCGACACGATCACCCTGCGGGTCAACACCGGCGGTCGGCCGGTCGCCGCAGCCTTCCACTACGTGGGGATCGTCAAGGAGTTCCCGACGGCCCCGAGCGACAGCTTCTTCGTCGCCAACGCCGACTACCTCGACCACGCGGTCGGAGCGCCGGTCACGAGCACCGCGCTGGTCACCACCGACGGCACCGATCCGGCGCAGGTAGCCGCAGCGGTCCGGCAGCGGCTCGGCGCGGCGGCGACGGTCACCGACATCGGCTCGGCGACCACTGCCATCGGGTCCAGCCTCACAGCCGTCGACCTCGCCGGACTCACCCGGATCGAACTGGTCCTGGCGTTGCTCCTCGCCGCCACCGCCAGTGGCCTGCTGCTCGCGCTCACGCTCGCCGAACGGCGCCGTACCTTCACCCTCGCGGCGCTGCTCGGAGCCGACCGCAGGCAGCTCACCGGTTTTGTGGCGGCGGAGTCCGCCACTGTGGGGATCCTCGCGCTCACCCTCGGGGCACTCATCGCGACGGCCGTGACCGGGATGCTCCTCAGCGTGCTGACGGGCGTCTTCGATCCGCCGCCGGACCAGCCGACGGTCGCGTGGCGCTATCTCGCAGCCGTGGTCGCCACCATGGTGGCGAGCCTCGCGCTCGCGACCGCGATCACCGTCCGGGCCAGTGCCCGGCCCGACCCGGCGCACATCCGCAGACCCTGACCACCCGCCCAGTGGTCAGGTCCAGGGTCCTGCGGTGGTGGCTGGGACATCCACCGACGTGGAGACATGGCCGGGTGCTCAGTACGCGTGCGGGCGACGGATGAGGTCGTGGGCGATGAGTTCGCTGACGATGATGATCGCGATCGTTTCCGAGGCGAGCAGCCCGATCAGTACCAACAGCTGGGTGGCGCCAGCCTGGATCGGGCCGCCGCCGCCGAGCAGCACCCCGATGAACGCGCCGGGGAGGGTGACCAGGCCGACCGTGCGGGTCTGGTCGAGCGCCGGGTGCAGGGCCTGGGGAAGCGACGGGCGGCACAGCTCGCGGACGGCTGCGGGTTCGGTGAAGCCGAGGGCCAACAGGGCCTCGTATTCTCCGCGCCGAGCGGTGAGGTCGTCCATCATCCGCCGTCCGGCCAGGTAGGTCGCGGTCATCGCGCCGCCGATGAGGATCCCGGCGACCGGCAGCACCGCGATCGGCCGCGCGGGCACGGTGCCCGCGCCGATGACGAGCAGCAGGACCGGGGCGACTGCGCAGACGATGGCCGCGATCGCCCAGAGCGCGCTGCGGTGCCGGCTGATCCGCCGGGCGCTCGTCACCGCTGCGACGGCCACCATCAGCACGATGAAGGCGACGGTGGGTCCCCAGGCGGTCAGCACCCAGGCGATGGCGGCCGAGACCGCTGCGAGCTGCCCGATGGCCCGCCCGGCGGCGGTGAGGATCGGCCGGGACAGGCGCAGCCCCGCCGCGGCCGCCAGGCCCGCGGCGGCTGCAGTCAGCACCGCGAGCACCGCCCAGTAGGCCGGACCGATGACGATCGAGCCGGAACCCATCCGTCGCCTCCTCGCCGCAGACCGCGTACCGCCGCAGACGGTACCCCGCCCTCGCGCGGGCTTCTCATCGCATTCTCAGGTGCCGGTTCCTACGGTGGGCTCTGACGGCAAGAGAGCAGGTGAGCAGGGTGAACTACGACCTCTTCGAGGTGATCAACGGTTGGGCCGGGCACAACGTGGTCCTGGACCGCGTCGCGCAGTTCTCCGCGACCTGGTTGATCTATCTCGTCTTCGCAGCCGCCGCCGTGATCGGCGTTTCCGCTCTGCTCGCGGGGCAGATCCGGGCGCTGCTGCTCGTCGGAGCGTCGTTGGCGGCGGCGTTCGCGGCCGCGACGGTGGTGTCGCAGCTCTCGCACGAGCTGCGCCCCTTTCAGACCCACCACGTGGTGCAGCTCATCGCACACGGCAACGGGATCTCGATGCCCAGCGACCACGCCACCGCCGCGTTTGCCCTGGCCGCCGCGATCGGGGTCTTCCTTCACCGCACCTGGGGCTATGTGCTGGCGGTGATGGCGCTCGTGATCGGCCTGAGCCGGGTGGTGGCCGGCGTGCACTACCCGGGCGACATCCTCGCGGCGCTCGTCATCGCCATCGCCGCGACGGCCGCCGTCTGGTTCGGAGAACGGGTATTGCGCAGCCGCTCGGCCGACGCGCCGTACCCGACCGCCGACGCGCACCAGTGACCATCCGCCGGGCGACCGGCGGGCCCTCCTCAGAAGGAACCCATCATGACTGTCTTGGCCGGCGCCGCGCTCGGACCGGGCCTTCTCGATCCGCACCAGCTCATCTCGGCCTTCGGCCTGATCGGCATTCTGGCCGTCGTCTTCGCCGAATCGGGTCTTTTCTTCGGCTTCTTCCTGCCCGGCGATTCACTGCTGTTCACGACGGGACTGCTGGTGGCGGAGGGCACCTACCTCGACCAGCCGCTGTGGCTGGTCTGCCTCCTCGTCGTCGTGGCTGCGGTCCTCGGCGACCAGGTCGGCTACCTGTTCGGCCGCCGGGTCGGCCCGGCGCTGTTCCGCCGTCCCGACGCCCGGCTGTTCAAGCAGGAGTACCTGGCCAGGGCGCAGGACTTCTTCATCCGTCATGGCGCCCGGTCGCTGGTGCTGGCCCGGTTCGTGCCCATCGTGCGGACGTTCACCCCGATCGTGGCGGGCGCCGGTGCGATGCCGTACCGAACGTTCCTGCTTTTCAACGTCATCGGCGGCGCGCTGTGGGGAGCCGGTGTGACGATCGCGGGCTACTTCCTCGGCCAACTGCCGTTCGTCGCCGACCACATCGAGCTGATCTTGATCGGCATCGTCGTGCTCTCGCTGGTCCCGGTCGTGGTGGAGTTCGCTCGCTCGCGCCGCGGCCGGTCGGCGAGCACCGCGAGGACACCCGCATAACACCACCGCGGAACCCGGGCCGGGCGGTGCCCTGCATTCCTGAGGAGCCTTCGGTCTCCGTGAGCGGGCGCTGCCGCGCCTCATCGAGGCCGTCTTGTCGTGCACGTCGTCGTCGTCCTGAGCGCCCGCTCCTTCGGTCCGTCGAGTATTCCGTGGCCCGTCCGCTACTGCCCGGCCGACGGATCGGTAGCCGGCTGCCGGAACGCCGCCCACAGGCCGGCGTCATAGCTCATCGACAGGACCCCGGCGATCACCAGCGGTGCACCGGCGGCGAGGACCGGGCTGGACAGCAGCGCGGTACAGGCGACGGGACTGGCGCACGCCGCGACGCTGCGGGCGACGCTGGTGAGGCTCGCCGCGGCGGTGCGCTGGACCGGCGCCACGATCGCCGCCACGAAAGCCTGCCGTGCCGGGACGTCGATCTTGGATAGGGCGTGTCGGGCGAGCAGCAGCGTCGCCGCCAGGCCGAAGCCCGATGCCAGCGGCAGGCAGAGCAGCAGCACGTTGGCGGTCGCGTGCGGAACGAGCATCGTCTGGAGCAGGCCGTGGCGTGCGGCGAGGGCCGGTGCCGCCAGCAGCGACATCGCCGAGAGCAGGTTGGTGCCGAAGAAGAGCAGGCCGAGTTGGGTGGGGGTGGCGTCGAATCGGTGGTGCAGCCACCAGGCGAGCATCGTCTGGACGGCGAGGCCACCGGCGAAGGCGTCGACGGCGAAGAGCCCGGCGAGCCAGCGCACGCGTGCCGGCAGCGGGTTTGCGACCCTGACCTCCAGGGGTGCCGCGGGTGGCGGCTCGATGTCGGGGGAGAGCCGCCAGCAGACCGCGAACGTGCCGGCCGCGAGCACCGTGTAGAGGCAGAAGGCCAGGTCGCCGGCGGAGACGAAACCTTGCCGGCCCAGCGCGGCCGCGATCAGTCCTCCGAGTGCGCCCGCGAGCAGGGCGATGAAGTTGTACGCCGTGAAGACCCGCGTGTGCTGCGGGTCCGGTGTCGTCTGGGCGAGGATGGCCTGCTCGACCCCGCTGAACGGCGTGTTGTCGTTGGTGGACGGCGAGACCGTGCCGACGAAGGCGGCGAGCAGGAGCAGGGGATAGGACTCGCAGGCGGCGAACATCGCGCCTGCGGTCGCCATGAGTGCGGCGCTCGCCAGCAGGGCCCTGCGGCGGCCGAACCGGTCGGCGAAGGCGCCCATCAGCATGCTGGCGACGACGGACCCGGCGGCTGCCACCGCGATGAGCAGGCCGATCTGGGCAGGCGCGCAGCCGTCTTCGAGCAGCATTCCCGCGAGCAGGACGCTGGTGGCGCCGTAGCCGACGGTGCGCAGCCCGCGAGCGAGGACGACCCGCCGCGCATCGGCGCAGGCCCCATCATTGGCTGGGCGGGGTGGTCTGATCGTCTCTGTCACCCAGAGAATTATGTCCTAATTGTTACTTTATCTGGCGGAGGCTGGCTGGCTCGACGGCGGCCGTCCCCGGGGCGGTTGAGCCCCGGCATCTCATACCCGTTGTGGTTGGTGAGGCACCAGGCCATGTCGACCGTGGCGGGGCGCGGTGAAGGACGTGCCCCCGGTCAGGGCGTCAGGGTTGACCCGGATATCCGCCCTAAGGGCCGGCCGCAGCGTTGACAGTCGCCTTAGATAACTGTTATCTAATTGGATAACCGTTAGGGGAGGCCAAATGCAGGATGTGGTGCTGGCACTGCTGGCGAAGGAACCGTCACACGGCTACGAGCTCAAGGCGCGGCTGCGGGAGGCGCTCGGCACGCTCGGCGACGCGATGAACGCCGGGCAGATCTACGTCACACTGACCAGATTGGAGAAGGCGGGGCTGGTCGACTGGGTGCAGTCCGACGGACTCGCCGACCGGCCCGACCGCAAGGTCTACGCGCTGACCGCGGAAGGGCACCAGCGGGTCGCCGCGTGGATCGCCGAAGTGAGCTGGCCCCGGCTCGCGCCGGCCGACTTCCACCTCAAGCTCGTGGCCGTCGCGGCGGCCCGGTTGGCGGACCCGATCGCGCTGGTCGACGTCCAGCGACGGGAACTGCTGCGCCGCCTGCGAGACGCCCAGCGAGCCGCGCTCGACGAACCTGACGGCTCCTACGCCACCCTGCTCGTGGAAGGGCTCGTGCTGCGGTTGCAGGCGGACCTCACTTGGCTGGAGGCGTGTGAACGGACCTGGACCACACGGAGGGATTCATGACCGATACGTCAATCCTGCGCACCCGCGGGCTGCGCAAGGAATTCGGCACCGCCACAGCGCTCGTCCGAGCTGTCGACGACGTCGACCTGGACGTCGCACCGGGAGAGACGGTGGCGGTGATGGGACCCAGCGGCTGCGGGAAGTCGACCCTGCTGCACCTGCTCGGCGGGCTGGAGCGCGCCACCGACGGTGAGATCCACCTCGGCGTGCAGCGCCTCGACCGTATGGGCGAGCGAGCCCTGGCCCGGCTGCGCAGCGACGCCGTCGGGTTCGTCTTCCAGTCGTTCCACCTCATGGACGAGCTCAGCGCGGTCGAGAACGTCGAAGTCCCCGCTCTGCTCGCCGGGCGGTCTCCCCGGGCGGCCCGGACCCTCGCCCTCGACCTGCTGGACAGGGTGGGACTCGCCGACCGTGCAGGCTTCCTGCCGTCCGCCCTCTCCGGCGGCCAGCGCCAACGGGTCGCGATCGCACGCGCGCTGAGCAACGAACCGCGCGTCGTGCTCGCCGACGAGCCCACCGGCAACCTCGACAGCACCGCGACATTGGAGGTGCTGCGCTTGTTCGACCAGCTCCATCAGGCTGGCCAGACCCTTGTGATCGTCACCCACGATGCTCGGATCGCGGCGACCGCCGACCGTCTCATCACGATGCGCGACGGCGCGTTCGTCGACCAGACCATCCTGTCCGGCGGCACCAAGGGCGACCTCGGCACGCTCGTCGGAATGGAGCTCTGACCAATGGGACGCCTGCTCCTCATCGTCCGACTCGCCCGGCGGGACCTGCGCCGCAGACCCATCGAGGCCATCATGGCCCTGCTGGTGATTGCCGTCGCCACCACTACCTTGACCATCGGGCTCGCCCTGACCGGCGTGACCGACAACCCCTACCAGCAGACCCGCGTCGTGACCTCCGGGCCGGACGTGGTGGCGAACATCATGCCGCTTGACGGTTCGACGCTCGAACCCGCCACCGTCGATGACCTGGTCCACGCTCCCGGCGTCGTGGACCACAGCGGACCGTTCCCGCTCGTCTACACCGACATCACCGCCAATGGCCACACCCTCGAAGTCGAGGCCATCGGGCGAGAGGAGGCGCCGGCCTCGATCGACCAGCCGAAACTGACACAGGGCGGCTGGGTGCACGACGGCGAGGTCGTGCTCGACCGCGGCTTCGCCGACACTCTCGGCGCCCACGTCGGCGACGAGGTGACCGTCGGC
Source organism: Allocatelliglobosispora scoriae (assembly GCF_014204945.1). Lineage (NCBI taxonomy): Bacteria > Bacillati > Actinomycetota > Actinomycetes > Micromonosporales > Micromonosporaceae > Allocatelliglobosispora > Allocatelliglobosispora scoriae. The sequence goes on along the minus strand of NZ_JACHMN010000001.1, from coordinate 947,772 downwards.
GGCCGGCCGTTCCGGATCGCCGGCACCGCCGTCACGGCCGCACTGCCCGCATACCCGAGCAACCTCTGCCACCTCGCCTGCATGTCGCCGTCATTCGTGCCCGGACGGGCAGCCGACATCGGACTGGTCTGGCTGACAGCGGCCGACCTCAGCGCTCTGACCACTCCGACGACCCCGGTGACCTACCTGGTCAACCTGAGACTGGCCGATCCGGACGCTGCCGAAGCGTTCGTCGATGCCCGGCGGCAAGGTCTGACGGTGCCGCTGTTCACCTGGCAGGACGTCCGCGGCGAGGACAACGGTGTGGTGCAGATCGCTCAGGCCGCACTGCAGGTCGGCGGTGTCCTGCTCGCTCTGCTCGCCATCGCAGGGATGACGGTGCTCGCCGGTCGCCGGATGACGGAGCAGACCCGCAGGGTCGGACTGCTCAAGGCGATCGGCGCCACCCCGGAGCTGATCGCCGCGGCGCTGCTCGCTGAGCACCTGGTGCTGGCCCTGATCGCGGCGGCCGCCGGGCTCGGCCTGGGCTGGCTGCTGACACCCCTGTTCACCAGCACCGGCGCCGGACTGGTGGGGGCGCCGGGAGCACCGGCGGTCACGATCTCGACCATCACGATCGTCGCAGGGGTCGCGTTCGCCGTGGCGCTCGCCGCCACGATCGGACCCGCCCTGCGCGCGGTCCGCCGCAGCACCGTCGCTGCGCTCGCCGACCCCGCCCGCCTGCCTCGGCGGCGGGCATGGCTGAACGCGCTCTCCGCTCAGTTGCCCGTCCCACTCCTGCTCGGGCTGCGGATCCTGGCTCGACGGCCACGCCGAGCGCTGCTGAACACACTCAGCACCGCTGTCACCGTCACCGGACTGGTTACCATCCTGGTGAGCTGGCACGTCAACGGCCTCGGCTCCGCCGGGCTCGGCAACCTGCGTACGGTACGTCTCACCCAGGTCACGACGACCATCACGGTGATGCTGGTGGTGCTCGCGACGGTGAACACCGTCTTCATGGCGTGGGCGACGGTCAGCGACGCCAGGCACTCCTCGGCGCTGGCGCGGGCTTTCGGGGCGACACCCGCTCACATCAGCTCGGGACTGTCGGTGGCGCAGCTTCTGCCCGCGTTCGTCGGCGCTGCCGCCGGCCTGCCAGTGGGTGTCCTGCTCTACCGGGCCGCGACACAGGTGCCCGAACTCGTGGTGCCGCCGCTGTGGCAGCTCATCGCCGTGCTGGTGGGAACCCTGTTGGCGGTGAGCGCACTCACCGCCCTGCCTGCTCGACTCGCCGCTCGCCGCCCGGTCAGCGAGATCCTGCGATCAGAGCCCGCCTAACCGGTGGAGAACGGCCGGGCAGCGGCCTGGCGGTATCGGTCGTCGATCCGATGCCGCCAGGCCGCTGTGGTAGGCGTTGATCACCAACTGGGCCCGGTCCGCGCCGAGTTCGGTGACGTGTGTCTTGGACGTCGTATGTCACCGCCGGACCGCCCATGGTCCGCTACGTGATCGGTACGCACACTTCGACGGCGCCGGGCACGACCTTGGCTTTGAGGCGCTTGACGGCGGTCCGCGCCCCGCCGTCGAGTTCGTAGACGGTGGGCTCGCTGAAACGGATGGCGATACGCCGTCCCTGCGTGATCTGTACGAAGGGCGAGCGCTCGCTGCGGTCCAGCGCCATCCGGGCCATGGTGCGGGCCCACTCGATCGCGCCTTCGGCGGTGGTGACGCCTACCTGGAGCAGCCCGTCGTCAGGCTGTGCCCGGTCGAAGACGCGGATACCGCCGGTGATGGTGCTGACGTTGCCGAGCAGGACACAGGTCGCGGGCCCGGCGAACCAGGTCTCGCCGTCGACGGTGATGCGTACCTCGACCGGCTTGTCCCGGACGTGCCGCAGCCCCGTCCATAGGTAGGCGAGCCGCCCGGCCCGGTCCTTCAGGTCGCGGTCGGCCTCGGCGATCATGTCCGCGTCGAAACCGGCCCCGGCCATGACGGCGAAATGCTCCCCTTTGATCCTGCCCAGGTCCAGCGGCCGTCGGGCGCCGTGCAGCGCGATCCGCAGGGACTCCGCGAGGTCGCGCGGGATGCGGAGGTTGGCGGCGAGCAGGTTGGCGGTGCCGGCGGGCAGGATGCCGATGGGTATACCGGACCCGGCGAGTGCGTCCGCGCAGCGCTGAACCATGCCGTCGCCGCCCCAGACGAGCACGAGTTCCGCTCCCTCCTCGACCGCTCGCCGGACCTTCTTGGGGGCCTTGCGGCTCTTGGACACCTCGTGCCAGATCGGCTCACCCGGCAGTTGTTCGGCGAGCCGCTCGCGCAGTTCGGCCAGCCCGCCGCCGAGCGTCTTGCGCTTATGGGCAACCACGGCGATTCTCATGCCGGCTGGGCTACCCCGATCGGCGCCAAGTCAACCACCCTGACAGCCCGGCGTTTGTCGACGGCAGCGGCCAGAGCTCACCCCCGGGTACGGCAGTTGTCGGCGGCGGTCCCGGCGAGCGGGGAACAGTGTGATCTTGATCAGGCTCGCCAGGTCATCCTCATCACCTCAACCGTTGCCCCGGTCCGCCCATGCGTCGGCGGGGCGGACCAGGAGCAGCGCCACCGTCAGCCAGCAGCCCGCGAGCAGGAGGCTGCCGAGCAGGTCTGTCGGGTGGTGCATGCCTCGGTAGAGCCGCCCCCAGCCGACGATGAGCGGTAGCACGACCGCTGCGCCGACCGCGAACCACCGCCAGCAGCTGCGGGTGGCGATGAGGGCCATGACGGCGATGGTGGCGTAGAGGCAGGTCGTCGCGGCGAAGTGGCCGGACGGGAAGCTCGCCGTCGGCAGGTTCCCGTCGAGGCGGGCAACGTCGGGGCGGCGGCGGGCGATGATCGTCACCGTCGCCAGGAACAGGGTCACCTCTCCGACCATCACGACCAGGACGAACAGCGCGGGTCGCCACCGCCGTGTCGCCGCCAGTGTCAGCACCATGGCAGTCAGCCCTACCGAGACGATGACGGGGGTACTGCCCAGCAGGGCGGCGAACTCGCTGAGGGTGTCCAGGCCTGCCGTCCTGTTGTCGGCGAACCAGCGGGGGACGGCCTCGTCACCCAGCAGGTTGGATCCCGCGCCTCGCGAGACGAGCTGGCCGATGCCGAGAACGATGCCGAAGGTGATGATCCAGCCGACCACCAGCCCGGCGGCGGCTCGCCAGCCGGTGCCGGCGTCGGTGGGCTCTCGCTCCGGTGCGGGGCGGATGTCCCGCGCGGCCTCGGGCTCAAGACCTTCGGATGTGGGTACGGTGACCGGTCGGCCGGTGTGGCGCCGCCATGTCTCGAACGCCGCCGCGGTGATGATGAGCCAGGCAGTGCCGAGCAGCCACGCGCCCAGGACGTCGGAGAGGAAGTGCACGCCGAGCGCGATGCGGCTGAACCCGATGAGCATCACGAGAGCGGCGCCGATGGCGATGGCGGGCCGCCTGGCTCGCTCGCGCAACACCGGCAGGAACACCAGCAGCAGCGCTCCGTAGCAGACCGATGATGCCAGTGCGTGTCCGCTGGGGAAGCTGTTGCCGGGCGCGAGCTCGACGGTCTGGACGACGATCGGACGCAGCCTTCCGACGAACAGCTTCAGGGCCGGGCCCATGATGATCGCCCCGACGCCGGTGACGAGTAGGTAGACCGCCAGCCGAGTCCGGCCGCGGATGACCAGGGCTGCGGCGACGACCGCGACGACACAGCTCAGCACCAGCGTGCTGCCGAATGATGTGATGAAGCGGAGCACCTGCTGCATCCAGGCGTGTGCCGCGACGGTCCGGTTGAGGGCTGCGGCCACACCGTGGTCGATGTCTTCCAGGGGCTGCCACCGGGCGCGGACGAGCAGGAGCAGCACGGCGAAGCCGGTACCCGCCAGCATGGTACCGGCGAGGCCGCCCATGCTCGAACCGGCAAACCGGCGCATCCCCGCAGGACGCGGCAGGCGAGGGGCGGGCGGAGTGTCCATGCCTACTGCTGCCCTCAGTGCGTGGGATCGCAAACGTTGACGACGCGCGGTCCTGCAGCCTCGGCCGGGAGGCCTGTCGGACAACCGGCGCGAGAAGTCTGACCGGGAGTCCGGCGCGACACCCACCACCGGTACGACGATTCCCGCAGACCCGTTTGCACCGCCGCCCCGCGAGACGCGACCCTAGCGGTCCCGCTCGCCGCAGGTCCAGGAGATAGTGCCGTCGATGGGTTTGAGCGCATAGCTGTTGGGGAGCATGTGCGTGAACTTCCAGCTCCCGCTGCCGTCGGCATTGACCGTCACGGTGCTGGTGGCGCCTTCCTTCTCGAAGCCGACCGAGTATCCGTCGGTGTTGATGAACAGTCCGGGCTCGCTGCCCATCACCCCGGTCAGCACCTTGTTGCCCTCATAGGTCCCCGGCCCCTGGTACGGGGAGACGTTGGCCTGTAGGTGAACCGTCTTGCCGTCGATCTTGGCCTTCTCCTGGTACGGCATCGTGAAGATGGTCTTGCCGTTCTTGCTGCCGCCGGCGGCGTACTTGGCGCACGAGCCGAGCAGGATCTCGCCCTCGACGTAGGCGTTCGCCTCGGTCGTGCCCTTCAAGGTGACACCACCGGTGAGGTCGAAGGTGACCGTGGTGAAAGCCCGCTTGGACTTGTCGTCCTTCTGCGGTGCGTTCGCGGCCGGGGCGTCTTCCGGCCCGCAGGCGGCGGTACACAGCAGTACTCCGGCCATGACTGCCGACCAGACCATTCGTTTCATCTGCGCTCCTCATCCAAAAGGTCTTGCGCAGCGAATCTAGGAAAGCCGCAGGCTCCGACGCATCGGTGCCAGCACCTAACTAGCGACCGGGTCGCGGGTGCCGTCCTGACCCAGCCAGGACAGCGCGGCCCGGACGCGGCGATTCTCGTCGGCGCTGGGCGCCAGGTCCAGCTTGACGAAGACGGACCGCAGATGGGCGTCGACGGTGCGCTCGGAGACGTGCAGCCGGCGGCCGATCGCCGCGTTGGTCAGGCCCTGTGCCAGCCAGGACAGCACCTCCCGCTCGCGGGCGCTCAGGCTGTTCAGGCGCGAGTTCCCCGCGGTGCCCATGAGCCGGTCGATGATCGAGGCGTCGATGGCCGTACCGCCCTCGGCGACGCGTCGCAGCGTCTGGAGGAAGTCGGCGGTATCGAGCACGCGGTCCTTGAGCAGATACCCGAATCGTGCCGGATGCTCCGTGGCCAGCGTCAGCGCCAGCTCGGGTTCGACGATGTTGGACAGCACCAGGATGGCCAGGTCCGGGTGGGTGTCCCGCAGGCGCAACGCCGCCCGAGCGCCCTCGTCGGTGAACGTCGGCGGCATCCTGATGTCGATGACCGCCAGGTCTGGCCGGTGCTCGTCCACCGCTGACAGTAGGGCTGCCACGTCGCCGACCTGGGCCACGACGTCGATGCCGTCCGCGGTGAGCATCCGGGCGATCCCGTCGCGCAGCAGCACCATGTCTTCGGCTATGACGACCCGCATCACCTGGTCAGCCTGGCGTCGATACCGTGAGCGGCAGGCTTGCCGCCGGCGTGGTGATCCCGAGCCTGCTCACCGGTGAGCCCGGCGGCGAACACGACCGCCGCCCGCGGGACTAGCAGCGCGGCGCCGTGCGACCGACGGCTCCGGGAACGCGGCGTCGTACCGATGATCATTGCCGAATGATATTGAATCGGACCAGGCGGGCACCAGGCTTTCGCGCCAGTACGGACCACAAATTAGGTGCTGGCACCGATGCGAAGCCCGCCGCCATTTCCTAACGTCGGACGTCGCGAGCGGAAGGTTCCGCACGGGGGCAACTGCGGGAGCGATGACGTGCACGATTCATGGAGAAGACTCACCCTGACGGCTGTGGCGGCCCTGCTGGGACTGGCCGCGGCAGCCTGCGGCCCGGACGATCCGGCTCCCACACCCACCGGCGCCGCCCCCAAAGGCGCCGCCGGCGACAGCGCTGCGAGCGACTCACCCCTGACGGTCTCTTTCGACATCTCCGGCACCGTCGCGGTCAAGGGCGAGCTGAAGACGGTCTTCCCGAACCTCGGCAATGCCACCTTCCCCAAGACCTGCGGCGAATACGTCAAGGGTAAGGACGGCCGCTTTCCGCTGCCCAAGATCTTCCTCGCCAAGCTCGGCACCATCACCCCCACCGTCAATGTCACCTTGCTCGACTACGCCGGCCCGGCGACCTACGCCCTCCGCTCGGTCGAGCGCCGGACAGCCAGCGGCGTCGACGTCAACACCCTGCTGCTGGACCCCAAAGGCGTGTTCCGGCTCAACGACTCCAGCACGACGACCGTCACGGTAGGCGCCGACGGCGGCGGGGACTGGACCTTCACCGGCCTGGCCGACAGCAAGGGCGGCACCATCAACGGCTCGGTCACCTGGAAATGCACCCGCTGAAGCGGTCGCTCGCCGCACGCTCCCGAGCAGCGGAAGGTGAGGACCGGTAGGCCGCCTCGCGCAGTGGGCAGCATCGAGGCGGCTCGCGCACCACGTGCCCGACCTCGACCGCGCGATGAGCGTGGTGCGCTCTAACACCTCAGATGCCTCGCCGACCGTCTCGGGTAACGGTCGGGCGGCTGTTTGACCTCGTCGCCGCGCCGAGGGCACAAGCCGTTCAGTGCCGGATGAGACACTCCGGCAGTGATCCAGAACGTGAAGCGCGGTCACGTCCGCAGCGCCGGCCTGTGGGCGGCACGGCGGTCCGGGCCGGGTCTGCGCCGACGACCCGGTCTCCTCAGCCGCGCGATCGTGGTGCTGGCCGGTCTGCTCGCCGCCATGGCGGTGCTCGGCGTCGGGTCCGCTACAGCCCTGGCGACCCGGGGCGACGTCGTCTGGACCACTGTCGTGTTGACGTCGGCGGTAGCGGTCGCCGTCCATCCGGTCCTGCGCAGGTGCCAGCGGTGGCTGCTGCGGCGGGCCGATCCGCGCCGCCAGATCGCCGTCGACCTGGCCGCGCGCTACCTACGCCGGGTGCTGGCCGACAGTCCCTACGACCCGTCGGCCGAGACGGCTGGGCAGCTCGCCCAGGACGCGATCCGGGCCGCACTCGACGATCCCCGGGCGCAGCTGATCCTGGCACTGCCGGGGGCCAGGGGCTGGGTCGACGTCGACGGCCGACCTGTGACCGGCCCGTCGGAGCGCCACCGCGGTCACGTCGAGCTGGTCGCCGGTGTCGGCGGTCAGGTGATGGCGTACATCCTGTACGGCTCCGACACCGAACCGGACCAGACCGGTGCCGCCGGTGTGATCGACGAGCTGCGGGTGCTGATCGAACGGGCGGTGTTCCGTGCCACCGTGCGGGACCAGGCGGAGCGGATCGTCGCCGAGCGCGAGCGCGCGGACCGGGCCGCGCTGGCCGAGCGGGTCCGGTTGGAACGCGACCTCCACGACGGAGTCCAGGGCCGGCTGGTGGCGTTGGCCTTGAATCTGCAGCTGGCCCGCCAGGCCGTCGGGGACCCCGCGACGGAGGCGCTGCTGCGGGATTCGGTGGGCGACCTCCGGGTCGCGTTGGACGACTTGCGCGGCCTCGCCGCCGGGCGGGCACCGGACCTCCTGGTCCGGTCGGGCCTCGCCGCCGCGGTCGGGGACCTGGCGTCGAAGCTGCCGCGGCCCGTCCAGGTCGAGGTGGCCGACGTGCGGCTCGCCCCGGAGACGGAGGCGGCGGCGTACTTCGTCGTCGCCGAGGCGCTGACCAACGCGGTCAAACACGCCCGGGCATCCGATATCCGGGCCCGGGTCTGCGCGGAGCCGGCCGTACTGCGCATCGAGGTGACCGACGACGGCCGGGGGAGCGCGGACCCGGACGGTGCGGGACTGCGGGGGATCGCGGCCCGGGTGGCACTGGCCGGAGGCGTGTTCGCCGTCGGGGACCGGCCGGGCGGCGGGACCGCCGTGCGGGTCGAGCTGCCGCTGCCGCCGGTGGGCGGGGGAGCCGGCAGGCCGCCGGCCTGACCTGTCAGGACGCCAGGAAGTCGGCGACCGTGTCGTAGAACTCCGCCGGACGCTTGCTGTGGACGAGGTGGCCGGCGTCGATCGTCACCAGGCGGGCGCCGGGAACCGCGGCGGTCACCAGGGCGAGGCGCTCGTGCGAGAGGTGGCTCGCCGGTCCGCCCCACACCACCAGGGTCCGGGCCCGGATCGTCGCGAGCCGGCGCCACCATTCGGGGTTGGGGCGGTGCAGTTGCCGCAACGCGGAGACGACTGCACGCCGGTGGTAGCCGCGCCGCAGCACCAGCAGCGCGAGGCTCTCCAGCAGGAACCGTGGCGCGTACAGGCCGTCCTCGTCGGTGTCGTCGCGGCCGGGCACCGGCGGCTCTTCCAGGATGAGGTGGCTGATCAGCTCGGGTCGTGCGGCCGCGACGAGCGACGCGACATACGCGCCGAGCGAATGGCCGACGAGCGCCACCCGGTCCAGGCCGAGCGCGTCGAGCAGGCCGACGATGTCGACGTGGTACGCGTCCAGGGGGTACGTGAGGGCGCGGGTGCTGCCGCCGTGGCCCCGCAGGTCGACCGCGACGGTCCGCCACCCCTGCCCGGCGAGTGTGGAGGCGAGCCGGTCCCAGGTGGCCGCGCTGCTCGTCCCCCCGTGCAGCAGCACCAGCGCGGGCGCGTCGGGGCGGCCGTACTCGCGGTAGCGCACGAGGATGCTGCCGAGAGCGACGGTGACGACCCGGGGCTCGACGCCGGTCGCCTCCTGTGCGGGTGCGGAAGCATGGTTCACCTGATCAAGGTAATGCTTCGCCGACGCTTACGCTGACCGGTGCCCGGCCCGATGCGTGTACGCGGGCGACGGCGGAGAACCGATTCCGCTCAGCTGATCAGTCGGAAGGTCGTGGTGCCCGTCCCGGCGACGAACGTGTCTCCGATGTAGTTTCCGGGCTTCTTACTCGCCAACTCCAGCGTATGACGGCTGTGCCTGTCCTGTTCGCTGGCGCGCAACTCGCGGGCGAGCACTCTGAATTCCCGCTTCGGCCCGTCCAGTCTGAGGCTGCGCCCCAGATCCAGCCCGTAGCTGCCGTAGAACTCGAAGTAGCCGCCAGTGATAGCTGCCGGGCCCTTGGCGATGAGCCGCCATCCGGGACTGCCCGTGTCGCCGTTGTCGGAACCAGCCGACTCTTCGGCGATCCGGGCCTCAAAGAAGAAGATCTTGCCCTCTTCCTCGGTCGGTGCCGTGCCTGCGACCTCGGACGTAGCGAGCGTTCCGCTCGGAAGCAGCCCGAACTGGATCGGCTTGACGGCCCAGCCCGTGCGAACGGGGGCCATCGCCCAATTGGGCAGTGACAAGAACATGCGCTGCTCCTTCATCGACGACAGGCTGCTTCCCGCGTGCGCAAGCGGAACAGCCATAGGTGCCCGTTGGCGGATGCCCCGGGTCAGGGATAGGTGGGCGGGAGGTAGGTGGCCAGGATGTCCTTGACGCTCAGGTCGGTGCGCAGGTGTCGCTTGCCGGTCTCTGCGTATGCGCCGATGCGCCGGGCTTCGCCTTCGCGGCGGGTCAGGTAGGTGCGGTACGCCGGGTCCTCGGTGGCTGCGGCGACGTCGCCGGCGTCGAGGGTGAAGCGCAGCCGTGGCTCGGCGGTGGTGGCGAGCAAGATCTCGTCGGTGACGCAGTGGGCTATCACGTCGAGGTCGGTGGTGTCGCTGGCGACGTTCATCAGCGCGGTGCCGGGCGCGGTGGTGTCGAGGGCCGCCAGGGTGGTCAGGTAGGCGCGCAGGGAGTGGTAGAGCGAGGTCACCTGGATGACCGTGCTCACCCCGGTGCTGCGGACGTAGTCGGCTATGGACTCCGCCTTGTCCCTGGTGTTCTGGGAGGTGTTGAGGACGGTGGGGACGGCGCCGCCGTGCTCGCACCAGGACGCGATGGTGTCGGGGCCGATGTCTCCGGACGCGCCGCCGACGACGATCAGCCGGGCGTCGGGCACGGTCCGGGACACCGCGAGGTAGGTACGCACCCCGGCTTCGACCCGCTGGCGGCACTCGACCGGGTCGTCACCCCGCTGCTGGACCGCCACCACGCACGAGGACAACCCACTCGACAGTTCCAGCATCTGCATCTCCCGAACACAGGCGGCACATTCATTCAGTGAAACGCTCATCACCCTAAGTGAGGTGTGGGTGGCGGTGCATTGCGCTCCTGCTGGAAGGGCGACACAGCACACCACATCCGCCCGGCCGCCTTTACAGTGACGCGCGTGAGTACCCTGCCTCCGGGGGACGACCCCCTCCCTCCTCCCGTGATCCCGCCGGATCTGTGCAACACCCCGGCCTGCACGGGCGCCAAGGCCGAACTGACCGCTGCCCGCGCCGCATTCGCCGGCGCCTGCCGCGCTCTGACCACGGTGACGGCCATCCTGCGGTTCTGCGGCCCTTCATCACGGTCAACCTCTGGATTCTCATCGTCATCGTGATCCTCGCCGTCGTCCTGTGGTTCCTCGGACTGGGCTTCCTGGCTGTGATTCTCTGGATGCTCCTGCTGATCTACGCCATCGCCTGGCTGCGCACGCTGATCTTCGCGCGGGTGGCGGCGTCCCTGGGCCAAGACCTCGCCGCACACGCCCGGGCGGTCGCCGACGCCATCGCGAAGGTGGTCATGTCGTGCCCGGAGAACTGCCGCGGCGACCTCTCGGTCCCCACCTGCAACCCGTAAAGGAGATCAGGCGACGGTTCACCGCCTGACGAGGCGGCTCTGACGCGCAGCCGGTGCTGTGCGTCAGGTGGGTCGGACCCTCCACCGGCTTCGAATGCCGATCGAGGAACAGATGGGGCGCTCGTCGTCGTGCGGCCGCTCTTGTCCCATACGGGTGACGGCCCGGGACAAGACCTGCCAGCTGACCTGCGGCGGCGACGGTGGGCGGGGACAGGGTTTCGACGGCCGGGCAATGTCGGTAGGGTTCGTTGACATTGACGACTGTGCTGTGATGGCGCCTGAACAGCTCAAACGGGGGACCTGTGACCGGCCGAAGCCCGGCGATGGCGGAGTTCGCGGCCGCGCTGCGTTCGGCGAAGGCAGCGGCCGGGCTGAACCTGCGCGACTGGGCGCGACGGTCCTTCATCAGCCGGGCCGCGCTGCACCGCTACTGCCAGGGTCAGGCTGTGCCGCAGGACTACCTGATCGTCCAGCGCCTGGCCGAAACCGCATCGGTCAGCCAGGACGAGACCGTGAGCCTGCACCGGCTCTGGGTGGCGGCGGGGCGGCAGCCGACAGGACCCGCTGCCGGGCCGGCCCTGGGCGCTACCCAGCGTCGGCCCGCCGCTCGCGGCAGCGCCACCGGGACCGAGCGGCTTCGCCGGTCGCCGTGCTGAATTGGCAGCGCTGACCCGCCTGGCAGGACAGGCACAGGCTGCCGGTGGCGTCCGAACGGTGCTCGTCACCGGAATGGCCGGAGCGGGCAAGACCGCGTTTGGTGAGCCATTGGGCACACGCGCATCGCGACCTGTTCCCCGACGGCTGCCTGTTCGTGAACATGCACGGATTCGACCACCGTGCGCCGTTGGCCGAGGCCGAGGCCTTGCAGCACCTGCTCCGCGCGTTCGGCGTGGTCGGCAGCGCGCTGCCGACCACCGAACAGGACGCCGCAGCGCTGCTGCGGTCGCTGACGCGAGCACGTCTAACGGGGTCCGCCTCCGGACGTGCGATCACACCACGTTCCAGGACTGGAATTTCTTTCTCGTCTAAGGGTCCGTGCCCGGTCGGCGTCCGCCTCCGCTGCGGTGGACGCTGACCGGGCAGCGCCACCGCACCGCGATCTGGGGGCAGAAGACGGGAACGGGGAGCCTGACGGGAAACGGCTGGGTCAGCGTCCAGAACCGGTGCCCAGGGTGGTGCCGGCTGCTGATGTCAGGTGGGCGGTCACGCCACCGGCCGCGATAGGGGCGCAGGGATCGCCGCGATGCTGTTCGGTCTGGTGCTCGGTTCGACCTCAGCCTGCTCGTGGTGTGCCATCGCCGTGCTCTTGTCTGAGTACGGGCCGACGTGCGGCGGCGAGGTTTTCGATCAGTGCCGCAGCCTCGGCGGCACCGTGATGCCGGGCCAGGTCGGCGGCGACCGTCTCCGCTCCCGCGCGGAACCGGGGATCGTGGAGAACGCGCAGCACGGCGTCGCGAATCGATGCGTCATCGGGCGTCGCAGTGCGCAGGTCGATCCCGGCGCCGACGTATTCGACGCGTGCGCAGGCGTCTGGTTTGTCCTCGGAAGTACCGGCCATCACCAGCGGAATGCCGTGGGCGAGGGCGGTCTGCATCGCGCCGTACCCGCCGTTGGTGATCATCACCGTGACGTGAGGAAGGAGCGCTGAGTGGGGGATTAAGGGCGCGACCCGGGCGTTCCTCGGCACGGCGCCGAGCGTGGCGACATCCGGACCGCCTGTTGTGGCCACGACGAGCACGTCGTCGTCGGCCAGGGCGCGCATGGCGGGAATGAGGAGGGACTCGGCCTGTGTCGCCACCGTGCCCTGGGTCACGTGGACGACGGGTCGGGTCGATTCGGCTACCTCGTGCCACCACTGCGGAGGGTCGAAGCGATCCCGGGACTCGTCGATCACTCCGACGAAGTGGACCTGCGGCGGAATCCGCCGTCGCGGGTACTCGGCAGCCAAACTGCCGGCCTGGACGTAGAGGAGGGGAGACATGGTCGCCGCAGAGAGCACGGCTGCCGGCTCGAGCCCATGAGACCGGCGAAGGGCGTTCAACTCGGTCATGACTTCTCGGAAGAAGATCCGATCGACGATCCAGCGGAGGGTGCCGTTGCGCATCCGTCCGTAGGTGCCGCTGCGGAATCTCATGCCCAACCCGAACGGAGGAGCGTTGGGGTCGCTGTCCGCGTACAGGGCGAGATTGACCGTCGCCCACGGCGGAGCGTTCCCGGTCTCGTAGAGCCAGCCGGGCCCGGTGATCGCCAAGTCGACGACGAGGACATCCGCCGGGCGCCGCCGGAGGACATCGCTGATGTCAGCGATGTAGCCGGCGGCCGGAGCGACGACGACGCGGCGGATCATGTCCTTCACATCTTTGACGGAGCTGCTGGTGAAACCTGCGCCGAGTTCATCGAATGCCGCCGCCGCCGAGCGGAACGGCTCGAAATCCATACCCGCCGCCCGAACCTCTTCCTCCCGGATGCCGGAGGTGTAGTAGCAGACCTCGTGACCGCGAGACAGGAGGCGGCGGGCGATGGACAGCATCGGCCGGAAATGCCCCGGCTGCGGGAAGCCGCAGATCAATACGCGAGCCATGGGCCCTCCCAGGAGTCGCCGGGAAGCATCTGCATTCGAGTCTGACCGCCTGCGGCCGGGCCGACAACGGATGGTTCCGCTGCGAGGGGAACCGACAAATCGGCAGCCATTACCCCTGTCGGGAGGCTCAGCGGAGCTGGCGGCGCGTGCGGCCCGTGAGAAGGAGCAGCATCCCCGCGCCGAGCATCAGGAGCCCGGCGCTGAGCCAGGTGCGCATTCCGAAGCCGGTTGCCGGCAGCTGGCCGGTCCCGGGTCCCGCGGTGGAGCTTGGCGGGCCGGGTACGGCAGTGCGAGTCGGTCCTCCGCTCGGGCAGGTGGCTCTCTCGAAGGCGACGAGGAGATCGGGGTCGATCAGGTTCGAACCGCCGCCGTCGTAACCGTGGTCGGGGGCGGTCGGGCCGCAGGATCCCCACTCGTTGCCGTCGGTCGCGTCGACGGTCGCTCCAGCGCCGGCCGCGACCGTCAGGCCGCTGCTGGTCTCGCCGAGCAGGCGGGTGTTGCTGATGACCATCGGTCCGGACAGCGCGCGAGCGCCGACACTGATGCCGTTGCGGAAGCCGGACAGGTCGTTGCCGTCCACGAGGATCCCCGACGACGGCCCGCCGAGGGCGCTCGTCAAGCTGATGCCGTTACCACCGCCGCCGGAGAATGTATTCCCCTGCACGGTGGCCCGGTCGGCGGCTGAGAGGAAGACCGCGGTTCCCGTGGTGCGCCCGATCGTGTTGGTCGAGATGGTCACGTCGGTCACTCGAGTGGCGATGATCGCCGAAGCTGTAGGTCCGATGACGTTGCCGGTCACGCGGGAACTGCTCACGCCGTTGAGGTTGATGCCGTAACCGCGGTCGGCGGCGAAAGTGTTGTCGACGATCTGCAGACCGGTGGTGTCGTCCGCCCAGATGCTCGCCCCGGAGCTCGGTCTGCCATTGCCGATGAAGGACGAGTCGCGGACCGCGACATCGGTCGCGTTGACCAGCGACAGGCCACGCAGGCAGGAACGCAACACCACCCCGGCGATCTCGACCCGGTCCGCGGACGCCACCTCGATGGCCCGGTTATAGCCTAGGTCGTTCTGCGGACACGATAGCTCCAGGCCGGTGACGACGACATCGTCGGAGGTGATCAGCAGACCTGCCGAATCGGTCGGCGCCTCGATCCGGGCACCGGCCTCAGCGGAGACCGTCAGCGCTTTGCCCACCACCACCTTCTCCGGATAGGTACCGGCACGGATCAGCAGGGTGTCGCCCGCCGCAGCGGCATCGACGCCTTGCTGGATCGTGGCGAACCCGTCCGGGCCCACGATCACCGTGGCAGCCCAAGCCGGAGTCGCCACCGTGAACATCCCTGCCACGGCCGCCACCGCCAGGCCGATCGCGTTCGTCCAGCGTCGCCGGTACGCCCGTGCCGATCCCATCGCGCTACCCCCGGTTGCCTGCGTACTCCGCAGTGCCAACGAACAAACCCAGGAATGTGTCGCGATCAACACCAGAAGATCACTCACCAGCTCTGAACCGCGCCGGTACTGGGGATGGCATGGGTGGTTCAGGGGTATGGCGATCGTGTCCGTCGGATACCTCACCTGGCCAATGCGGCAGCAACGATAACGCCAACCGGATCCTGCGCGAGTATTTCCTCCGGGGCGTTCCATTCCATCATCTCCGACCCAAATACCCGGCCATGGTGGCTTCCGAGATTAACGACCAGGCCCGTAAGATCTACGGTTGGAACCCTCCGAGATATTCACCGAACTCGTCGAGGCCAATGCTCCCACTGACTGACCTCGCCCATGCGTCCTCGGCCTACATGTAGAAGCGCCACCTCCGGGTGACGGGACACGCGGAGGCCCGGATTGCTGTCGAGTCAGGTCGTCATTTCATCACTCGGGATTGCCCTCGGTAGCAGCCGAGGGCAATCCGCTGCCAGGGGGGACCGTGACACAGGAGTCAGACCGGCATGTTCAGAGGCCGCGGCCGTGGGCGCCCGGACAGGAGCGCACTCGTCCACGTCCCGTTCTTCCGCCGACCGCATCCTTCGCTACCGCGGCGGCTGTGCTGTTCGTCGCGCTGTGGACGAGCGGCGCGCCGGCAATGGTGTATCCCATCTACGCAGAGCAGCCGGGGGTCACCGAGCTGACCACAACAGCGCTCTTCTCGACCTACCCGGTGGCCCTGGTCGCGACGCTCATCGCTTGTGGTGCGATGTCCGATCTCGTTGGTCGCCGGCGAGTCCTCTTCACAAGCCTCGCTGTGATCGTTGCGGGGACCAGCATCTTCGTCGCCACCGAATGGGTCCCCGCCCTCTTTGTCGCTCGCGCTCTGCAAGGCATGGGTGTCGGCATCGGGATGAGTGCGGCAAGTGCGGCCCTGGTGGAGTTCACCACTGATAACAACACGCGGCTGGCGAGCTCGGTGAACACCGCTTCAACAGCCAGTGGCACCGCAGCGTCATTGCTCATAAGCGGTGCCCTCGTGCAGTACGCACCCCTGCCCACTCGACTGCCGTTCGCGGTGCTGCTCGGAGCTGCGGTTGTGCTGTTGATCCTCGTGTGGTTCCTACCGGAGACCAGGCAAGTGAGGACTGACAGCTGGCGCCCGGTGGCGATCCGACTTCCGGTTCAGAACCGGCGCGCGTTCTCTGTCGGCGTCGCTTCGATCACAGCAGCGTTCATGACAGGGGCAGTCATCCTCGCAGTCGGGGCGCAGATCGTGAAGCAGCTGGTCGGCACCAGCAATGTCTTTCTGGCGGCACTGGCGCTCGCCATCTGGGCGGTCGCCATCCTTCCCGCCTCGCTTGTTTCCAAAAAGCTCTCATCCGGCAAGGCCGTGTCTATCGGAGGCTGTCTCGCTGCGGTCAGCGCCACGGGCATCGTCGCGGCCGGGCAGTGGGACTCGCTCCCCATCTTTCTCACCGCCTCAGCTCTGAGCGGCGCCAGCTACGGCCTCATGTTCTACGGCGGCCTCGGACTGGTCACTGCATCAGCTTCGGGCCGCGAACGCGCCGGCACCCTGTCCACCATGTACCTCTCGGCGTACCTGGCGCAGGGGAGCACCGCCGTCGTCATCGGATGGCTCGCGCGCGATTCGGGCCTGGAGCACGCGATCTATCTGAGCATGCCCGTCATCGCGGCAGTGTGCCTTGCCGCTGCGGGCGCTGCGGCGCTCCTGCTGCGCGGCCGGCCGGAGGCTCATTGAGCCCATCCCGGTTGCCGGGCGTGACGTTGGTGTGATCATGTGGTTCGGCTGTGCTCGACCTGGAGGAGCACGGGACGGGCGGCGGCGATCTTGCCGGACCAACGGGGGCGAGGCTGGCGGGGCCTATCGACGAACGCTAGTAGAACCAATCGACCGGCGTCAGGATGGATTGTGACCACAGTCATGCCTGATTACCAAGATTGACTCATTGACATCTTGCGATCGTGCGGAGAAACTAGATCTGCCCAAATAACTGCATACCAGTTGGATTCGCACAGGCTGGCTCGTTACCCCCGCGTGGCGAGCGGCATTCGGGGTGTGAGGAGAGCAACGTGGCCAACGAAATCGGTTTGATTCCAGTGGACTTCGAGTTCACGAGTGACGAGCTTGCGGCGGCGAAAGAGGTGCTTGCGCGCGTCAAGGCCAGCCCCTACGAGAGCTACCGCAACTTCAAAAATGACATCGATGAACTCGCTTCACAATTGCCGGAGCGCTTCGTCGATTTTGCCGCGGAAACCGCGCGCAGAGATTTCGACACCCATCCGATCGTCGTCATGTCCAACTGCCCGATCGACGATGTGATTCCCGTCCTCAGCAACGAGGATCCTCGGTCGGACAAGCTGGCGAGAAAGACGACCTTCGTCGCCGAGGCATTCTTGGCTGCTTACGCGAAACTCACCGACACCGAAACGATCGCCCATTTGACGGTCAACGATGGTGACTTCTTCCATGACATCTACCCGAAGTCTTCGATGTACGACCTGCAGTCAGCGAAAACGCTGAAGACGCTGAAGTTCCACAGGGACTTTCCAACTCACTTCGTTGCACCGGACTTCATCAACACCATTACCCTGCGCGACACGCCTGAAAATGAAGTCTATTCGACATTCGCCGTGAACGTGGATGTGCTCCGCGAGCTCTCCCCGAGCGATATCGAGATCTTGGCCGAAGCGCGTTTCACCACACCGGTCGATGACTCCTCGGGCGCTTCGAAGCTGAAGAAGCTCGACCCCGTCGGAGCCCATCCGATCATCGACCCCGAGGGTCGAGGTCTGAAGATCTTCGAAGGACGCACGAGGGGCGCGGACCATGAGGCCGACGAGGTGTTCGGCCGCGTCATCGAAGCGCTTCACCGGGTAAAGAAGACGCGTGTGACGCGCCCGGGAGATGCGGTGAGCTTCTGTAATCGGTCGGTCATTCATGGGCGAGAGGTCGTTCACGTCGGGGATGCTGACGAGCTCGCCCACCGCTGGTTGATCAAGTCGCATACCGTGTTCAGCTTGCGCGAACACGAGAAGTATTTCCTTGACGATCGCTACGCTGTCGTCAACGGCTGACAGCGCGTTCGCCCCTACTGATTCGCCTAAAGACTAGGTCAGAGGCCTGAGCTGGTACCGGCCGGTGGCGACCGGCCGGTACCGAGCCACTGGAATATCGTGAAGCCACGATCCGCAGGCCCGAGAGCAGCGGCATGGTCCGTCGTCCCACCCCCGGCACACCGGCAGCAGGCATATAACCTCGACCAGCTCACCACCGGCCCCCGTCATGACGGGGCCGGCGCATCAGTAGATGTCCTCGACACGGTTGCCGGCCTGGTCCGTCACCACAATGTCCTCATACGGAACATCCAGCGGGCGCCAGATCACCAGGCCACCCTCGAACGGATAGACCTCGATCGTCTTCGGCCCGCCGCCGGCGAATTCGACTGTCACACTGTCGCCCGGAGCCATGTCCCGCGTACTGCCCTCGGGCTCGAAGATCGCACGGTAGCCAGGCAGGCCCGCAGGCGCGCAGACCACGACCGTCACCGTGGACGACTCCGCCGGTCGACCAGACGTCAACTTCCCGCTCATGGTGCCGATCATGACCGAGGAGGCTCACAACGACAACACGCGAGCCCGTCAACAACCCCTTCATAAACGCCCACTTGAGAGCTGGCCGGCGGCTTCGCGGAGTACTGCATGACCTTATCGGAGTTGTCGCGGGCGTCGGCTGCGTCGGTTCCGGTTGCCCATCCTCGGTGCGGTCGACCGCGCCGAGCTGCTCTCGGGGCGGCGAGCGGTGCGACGATCTGTAGGGACGAGACACTTGAAGACATGGGGGTGGTTGATGGTGCTTCTGTCGGCGCGGGTTCGGGCGGGTTCGTCACCGAGGTCTTCGACCATGACGGTGGCCGGCAGGTGACGGTGTTCGTGCCGCCCGATCCGCCCGAGGCGATCGTTTTCGCAGGTGACGGGCAGGTCATCTCGTCATGGGGTGCAGACCTCGTGGCGGCCGGTGTACGGCCCACGATGGTGGTGGCGGTTCACCGGCCGGTCGACGAAACGCTCCGGCTCCAGGAGTACTCACCGGGCTTCGATCCGGAGCGGTTCGCCGCTCATGAGGCGTTCCTCGTCCGAGACGTGCGGCGGTGGACGAGGACACGGTTCGGAGTGGCGCTGCCCGCCGAGCGGACCGCGGTGTTCGGTGTCTCGGCGGGCGGAGAGTTCGCACTCGCCATGGGCTTGCGACACCCGCACGTCTTCGGGGCTGTCTTCTGTGCCTCCCCGGGCGCGGGCTACCAGCCCCCTGCGGTGATGCCGGCTCGACTCCCGCGTACGTACATCGTCGCCGGCATACAGGAGCCGTTCTTCCTGGAGAACGCAACACGGTGGGCGACGGCCCTTCGCCACGCGGGCGCAGACGTCGTCGTGAACGAGCGTGCCGGGTCGCATGGCGACGTGTTCTGGCGACGAGAGTTCCCGCTGATGGTGGCGTGGGCGTTCGGGCGGTGACGTGGCGGAAGGCGCGCTCATGCCGCATTCCGCGCGAATACGGCCCTGGCGTACATGGGCCTGGCTTTGCGTCAGGCACTCAAGACTGGTTCGCGTCGTCCAGCTGGTTCTGTGTCTTGGCAACCGAGAGATCCAGAGTCTGGGCGTTTCCTCCGCTGCCCGGCGGCCGTAGGGCTGAGCGGTTCAACCGGTCGCGAACCCCCTCGGCGGCGGGATGGCTGAGTTCCTCAAGGATGCGCAGGGCCCTTCGCCAGGTGCGTATGGCGCCTGCTCGGTCATCCAGTGAGAGTCGGCTGTCACCGAGTCGTGTCAGGGTGTCCGCTTCGTCGTACGAGTCGCCGATCTGTATGTACAGGACCAGCGCGCGGTGGTAGCAGTGGACCGCCCTGCGGTGGTGGCCGAGCCGGTCGTGGATGAAGCCGAGACTGTCCCAGGTGTTCGCCTCGCCGTGCCGGTCGGCGGTGTGGCGTAGCAGCACCAGCGCCCGCCGGCAGTGGTCGAGCGCCGGTCCGTACTGGCCGAGTTGGGCGTGCGCCCAGCCCACCCCGTTTTCTGCGCTGGCCTGCCCGGGGAGGTGAGCGGCGGCGCGGTACAGGTCCAGTCCCTGTTCGGCGTGGTGCAGAGCCTCAGTGTGCCGGCCGAGCCTGTCGAGCATCGCGCCGAACGCCCGGTGGGTCCGTGCCTGTCCGGTGCGGTCACCGAGTTCAGCGAAGAGCTTCAGCGCCGCGTGATAGTGGTCCTCCGCCTCCTCGGGCTGGCCGAGTCGGGCGAGCGCGCGGGCGAGGTCGCGATGAGCGCTGGCCTGTCCGGGCCGGTCGCCGGAGCGTTGTGCTGCCGCGAGGGCTGTCCGCTGTGCGGCGGCCAGGTCCGGCCAGTGGCCCCGGCGTTGCAGGAAGTCCACCAGGGTCCAGGCCAGCCGCCAGGCATGTCCTTCGAACCGGGTGCGCTCCGCGTGCACAACTGCGGCCAGGAGGACCCGGTACTCCGCGGTGAACCAGGCCAGCGCGTGGTCGTGGTCGGTGACCTCCGCGGTTGTCACCCCGGGGCGGGCCTCGGTCAGGGTTATCGGGTCCCAGCCGGGTTGCAGCAGCAGTGCGGCCGCATGGGCGGTGTGCACGTAGTGGTCCAGGACGCGCCCGCCGGCTGCCTGCCGCTCGTCGGGTGCGTCGATGCTTGCGGCCAGGTCGGCTGCGTACCCGCGCAGCAGGTCGTGGGTGCCGAACCTGCCCGGTGCGTGTTCTGTCACCAGGTGTGCGTGGGTCAGTTCGGACAGCAGCAGGTGCACCCGGTCGCGGGGGAGTCCGGCCAGGCTGGCTGCGGCGAGGGCGCCGATCTCGGGCCCTGGGTGGCAGCTGAGCAGCCGGAACAGGCGTGCGGCCGCTGGCGTCAGGTTTCGGTACGAGCAGGAGAAGACCGTCTGCACGTCGACGCCGGAGTCTCCGCCGTTGAATCCGCCGAGCAGCCGGTGCGTCTCCCGTAGCTCGGCGGCGAGGGCGGCCAGGGGGAACGCGGGGTTCGCCGTCCCTCGGGCGGCGACCACGGCCAGCGCCAGCGGCAGCCCCGCGCACCGTTCGATTATCTCGTCGACGGCCTGGGGTTCGGCGGTCACCCGGTCTGCTCCGAGGCGCCGTACCAGTAGCTGTGTTGCTTCGTCGGAGGTCAGCAGGTCGACGGTGATCGGCCGGGCGCCTTCGGAGGCGACCAGGCCGTCGAGACGGTTGCGGCTGGTCACCACCACCAGGCAGTGCGGGCTGCCGGGCAGCAGGGGGCGGACCTGGTCGCCGTCGCGGGCGTTGTCGAGCACCACCAGCGTGCGGCGGCGCGCGAGCAGGCTTCGGTACAGCCCCACCTGCGCGGGCAGGTGGGTGGGGATGCGGTCGGGTGGTACGCCGAGGGCCTCCAGACATCCGAGCACCGCCTCGGCGGGCGTCATCATCGGACCGCTGGGGTCGAATCCTCGCAGGTTGACGTAGAGCTGGCCGTCCGGGTAGCGCTCGGCGATCCGGTGCGCCCAGCGGACCGCCAGGGTTGTCTTGCCGACCCCGGCCGTGCCGATGATCGCGACGACCTCCATGGTGGTGCTTTCTCCGGCCCGGCTGAGCATCGCGTCCATCGCGGCGAGCGCGTCCTCGCGGCCGGTGAAGGTGGGCAGGTCGGCGGGCAGTTGAGCCGGGCTCACCCCGGGTCCGTTGTCGTGGACGGCCAGCGGGGGCTCGTTCGGCGGATACTGCTGGCGCAGTACCTGCACGTGGGCGTTCGCGAGCTGCGCTCCCGGCTCGACGCCCAGCTCGTCGGCGAGCTGGTGGCGGATCCGCTCGAACACCTGCAGCGCCTCGGCCTGATGCCCCGACGCGGCCAGCGCCGTCATCAACCGCGCGGCGAGACTTTCGCGCCAGGGGTTCTCCGCCACCAACCCGCGCAGCGGCGCGACAGCGGCGGCGTGCTGGCCGAGCGCGAACTCGGCGTCGAACAGGTCCTCATAGGCGGCCAGCCTTTTGTCGTAGAGGCTGGCGGCGGCCGCGGGAACGAATGCGGCGGACGCGCCGGCGAGCGCCGGGCCGCGCCACAACGCCAGCGCTTGCCGCAGCAGGGCGGCGGCCCGCTTGTGTTCACCGGCGTCGGCGTGCCGGCGGGCGTCCGCGGTGAGCGCGGAGAAGACCGCCGCGTCCAGGGCGTCGTCGGCGAGCTCGAGGCGGTACCCTCCGGAATCGGAAAAGATCATGTCGGGTACGTCCGCGGCACGGGTCAGCTGTCGCAGGCGGGAGACGCAGACCTGGACCTGCGTACGTGCGCTCGAGGGCAGGGCCCCGCCCCACAGCGCCTCGGCCAGCTGTTCCGTCGACACCACTACGTTGGCGTTGAGCAGCAGGCATGCCAGCACGGCGCGCTGCTGGGGCCGCCCCAGCGGCACCTGCTCGCCCCGCACCACGGCCTCGACCGGACCGAGCAGGCGCCATTTCATGGACCCCCCATATTGATGCATCTCTAATTATGACTATATCGCTAGTGGGGCGGCTAATGAACGCATAGCCGATGGCAAACCGACCCGCGCAACCTGAGATCGACGCCGGGCACCAGGCCCGGATCAGCGTGTAAGGAGCACCAATGAGAGGAATAGTCCGCGCGGTCGTCCTCACCGCGACGGCCCTCGGCATGGTCATCACGTCGGCCGCCACCGCACAGGCCGACCAGCCCTCACAACTGCCGTCGCGGGACGCACGGGCCGCAGCGATCGCCACCGGTGAGATCGGCGCTGCCTCGAAGGGCGGCAACGGCCTCGCCGCGACGTGGTACACCGGCACCGTCGCCGTCGGCGGCACACAGGGCTGGACCTGGAACAACGCACCAGCAGACGCCGCCTACGTGGTCGGCTACAACCCCGCCGGCGCCACCACCTCGGCCACCTGCCAGTTCGAAACCATCAGCAGCCGGTACGTCCAGCTGTGGGGCGGGCAGCGGCAGTTCCAGTTCACCCTCAAGAACGTCGGCTCGATCGCCTGCGCGGCAACGGTCCAGCTCTCCGCCGTGAGCAGCTCGGTCGTCAGCTCCACCGGCGGCGTCAGCCCGGGCGGCACCCAGGTGCACCTCTGGAACATCCCGGTGAACACCAACTGGATAGTCGCCCTCAACCCGACCGGCGCCACCAGCTCCGCGGCCTGCCAGTTCCAGGTGACACGCAACTGGTACGTGCAGCCGGGCAGCTCGAGCCGCCAGTTCTGGTGGGAGCTCAAGAACGTCGGCACGGTCACCTGCCAGGCCGACATCCGGCTCGCCTCCACCGCCGTGAGCTACACCTTCAACGTCGCCACCGTGGCCCCCGGCGTCACCTGGGGCCAGACCTGGAACAACGCCAACCCCGTCACCTCGACCTACCTGGTCGGTGTGACACCCCAGGGCAGCTACCCCTCGTGCCAGTTCGAGGTCACGCGCATGGTCTACGTCCAGCGCATCAACAGTGACGGATCATCCCAGCGCCAGATCCTGATCTGGTTCAAGAACGTCGGACCGAACACCTGTGGCGGGCGCGCCGACCTGCAGACCCTCGCCGCCTGATCCCGCACCTATCCCAGCGGCCATCGCGCGACAACCACCGTTGTCGCGCGATGGCCGCGCCGCCTGCACTCGTCAGCCGCACCGGAATGGCGGCTGGTGCCGACCCCCTTGAGCCACACGTCGCGCATCCGAGAGCCAAGGCGGGCTATCGAGCGCCCCAGCTGTCCATGGGCGGGTCGACAGGTGAGCTTTTCCGAACCGGGGCCCGTGCCGCAATGGAGCGCACCTATGACGGCAGCAGCAGGTATCCGGAACCGGTGTGCCAGGTCCCGCCGGCCGCCACCGCCCTGTGCAGGCGGCTTCCTCCGGCCACGAACCGCTGGATGCTGTCGCCGGGTGTCGTGTGCGACAGGACGAAGCGGCGGGCGAAGGCGAGGATGTTGGAGTCCGGCGAAAGGTGCTCGGTGAGTTGGGGGTCGAGCATCCACGACTCGCACACGCCGATCTCGTACCTGATCTCTGGAAAGTGCCGGGCGAAGAACGGCCGCGCCTGTGCCAGGGCGGCGTCGACCGCGGTGGGGGTGAACGGTCCGCAGTACTCGGGAATGTGGATGGACAGCACCGGGTCCCCCTCCCGGTACGGCAGCCCGGCTGCGGCCATGCTCGCCGCGACGCTCCCCAAGAGGGTCATCTGTTCGAACTGGAGCCGTCCCAGCTGGTAGATCCGGCCCTGGAAGTGGCGGGTAATCCAGTTGTGGGTGTCCATGCCGGCCGTGCCGGTGCGGCGGCGGTGGACCGCCAGCTGGCGCCCGAGGTCGGTGAGGATCAACCGGGATAGCTCCTGCGGGATGTCCCGCTGCTGGTGGTAGCGCTGCACGTGTGGCAGTGCTGCGGCGAAGACGTGCACGAAATAGAACGCCGGTGCGCCCGGCGGCAGCTCCCATCTCGGCAGCTCGGTGACCGTGCCGACGGTCTCGGTCAGCTGGCGGACGTGCGCCTCGAAGGTGGCGGCCAGTTCGGGCGGAATCACCGTGGACAGTACGGCGGCGACATCCTCGTGCGGAACGGCCAGGTCGAGGAGCATGGCGAGCAGCGTGTCGGGCATGAGGTAAACGTAGAGGCGCGCAGGCGGGGTGTCACCGGGAGCGAACACACCTGGCCCGGCCGTCCAGGGCGGCAGGGTTCCGTCAGCCTCCGGAGGGCTTTTGCTCCTCGGGGCAGTCCGGCTGGGTGGGCTGGTCGGTGTAGAGCTGACCGCACTGGGCGACCACCTGCTGGTCGGATGCTGGTGTGTCGCCGGGTTTCGCGGGTGTGGCGATCCGGATGAGCATCACGGGGCGCTGGCGCGCGTGATGCCCGTCCGGATCGCCGTGCAGATCGACGAGTCCGCTCGCGCCGTTGATCGGTCCCAGCTTGGTCAGGGCCAGGGCCACTCCGGCGCGGTCGACGATGTGCGCTTCGGGGTCGCCGGCCCGCTGGACGCGGAAGGCGTTCTTGGCCGCTTGCGTCATCGCGTCGGCGGCGTCGTAGGCCATAGCCGCGTAGACCGGCGAGGGCTGCTGAGCGGCGGGCACCTTCAGCTTGTCGACGAGTTCCCGGAACTTGGTGTAGAAGGGTGTCCGGTGGGCGACCGGCACGGACTGCCATACCTCTGCCGACGCCAGCGGTGTATAGAAGATCTCTATCCGGGAGTCGGTGAGGGCCGGCTTGCGGTCGGTGATGTATTCGGTCACCGCGTCGGAGGCGATCACGATGATGCCGGCACAGGACTTCGCTGCGGCCGCCTGGAACGCGCCGAACTGGCTCGACCTCCCGGCGTAGTAGAGGATCTCGGGCCGGTTCCGCGACCTGCACACGGGTCCGATCACTGATTCGACACTGGCCGCACCGGCGAAGTTGACCTCGTCGGCGTTGATCTGCGGGTTCAGCTTCCGCAACTCCGCCAAGACGTCCGCGCCGAGGTCGGTCGCGTACAGGTCGGTCTTCGTCGAGTCGGTGACGACGGTGACCCGCTTGGCTGCCGGGAGGACGTACTTCTCCGGAGGCAGTCCGGCCGTCGGAGGAATCCCGTGGACCATCCAGTTGGCCGTGTACTTCGCCATTTCGGAGTTCGGCGGAGCCAGCGGGAAGACGGAGGGCAGGTAGTTTCCGTCGACCATCGCGAGCTCGTCGTAGGTCGCGGCCGTGGGCAGGACCGGCAGGACTCGGCCGCTGAGGCGCTGTATCGCGGTGCGGACCGACTCGCGGCTCTCGTTCGCCCCGATGACCCCGATGGCGTTGTCGTCGTCCATGTGCGCCAGCATCGCGTCGACCGCCAGATCGGCGTACGCATACTCGCTGCCCGCGTTCACCGGCAGGATCACCAGCTGCGGAATGGTGCCGTCCTTGCTGACGTCGATGAGGCTGTCCTGCAGCAGGGCTGCGCCGACGAGTTCGCCGTGTGCGTCGGCGAGGAGGTCGTCCGCGGCACCGGGAGACGCCGGGGCGCTGAAGGCACCGAAGTGGTACACGGTGACGTACGGGCTGTTCGAACCCATGATCTTGGCATTGTTCGCGGCAATGTGGTCGGTTACCGACCGGAGGCGATCGGCGAGGACGAAGCCGTCTCGGCCGATCCCGATGCACTCGCCTGACGGGACCCGCTTGATCTCGGGTACGCACGACCCGAACTGCACTGCGAGCACGTAGACGGTCGGCGCGGCGAGCAGGGCGACCGCCGCGGTGGCCGCGACCCACAACCGGGACAGGAAGGGCTTGCCTCGGACCGGCCGCGGTGTGAAGCCGTCGTTGCGCAGGAACTCGGCATGCTCTGCTTCGACGTCGATACGGACGATTCGCCGGGAGCCGACGCGGCGCACCCGGTGCAGGTCGTCCGTCCATGCCTGCCACAGCGCGTCGAGTTCCTCCGGACGGGTCAGGGCCGAGATCGACGCGTCGGCCGGCGCGAGGGTGTCCGTGACGGAATCCTCATCGGTGGGCAGGGCCATCAGCAGCAGCGGGTCCCAGGCGACGGTCTGCCCGCGTACCTCCTCGATCCGCCCCGCCAGCGGGATGCAGCGGCCGGTGAGCAGGACGGCCGGGTAGATCGTCCGGGTCCAGGTGACCCGCCGCCAGATTTTCCACAGCCTGCGTTCGTATGCCTGGCGCAGGTCTTCGAGGAACGCGTTGACCAGCAGAAGTTCGAGGGTGTCGTTCGCCGCCGGCGCTTCGTCGCGTCGCCGTGCCGCATACCCCGTGACCGACCTGGATGTCGCCGCGGCCGCGCCGCGCAGGGTGACGACGCGGATCGCGAAGGAGTCGACGTCGGTCGGCCGGTCCCGCGCCCGCTCGTGCTCCGTCCAGCCGTAGGGCTGCCGGCTGAACCAGCGGTACCGGCGGGCTCCGGCCCAGCTGCGCGATTTGACCCACATCTGGCCGAGGACGCCGACGAGGGCGAGGCCCGCTGATGCGAGCGCGGGTCCGACCGCCATGTCCCAGGCGACGAACGTGACGAGGCTGGTCAGGGAGGCGATGGGCACCCATGCCGCGATGGGGCCTTCGACGTATGCGCGGATGTTGGCGCGCATGCTGTCTTTGCCGTGGCCGTTCGTCAGCGCCCGGCGCCGGCTGCTGACCTCCTGCTTGACGTGGGTGTCGAGGGCCGTGCCCTGAGGGTTGGGCGACATGCTGATGAGCCACAGGACGTGGTGGAGCAGGGGGAATCGGATCCTGGCTTCGCCGCGCGGCGCCGTCGATGACAGCTTCTCTGCCGCCAGGCGGAGGACCTCGGCGAAAACCTGGTATCTCGGCTGACCGCCGACGGCGGGGTCGACGGCGACGGATGCTTGAGGCGCGCGGCTGTGCCGGTCGCCCAGCGCGTCGGCGACCGCGGCCACATCGTCGGCCTGGCCGCGGAAAAGGAGCGTCGGCAGCGGCAGGTCGCCTTCACGCGCCGTCGGCCGCGCGCGGATGTCGTCGATCAGTTCCCGCAGCCAGCGGGCGCCGTCGCGCGGGGTCGCCGAACCTGCCGAGCCGTGTGCCGTTGAGCCGGGCATGCGTAGTCTCCACCGAAGGCTGCGGCACGGCACGTGGAGTACGTGACCATCTCGCCATAGAAGCTCATCACAATACAGCAAGGTCACTATGTGTGTTGTCCCGCAGGGTTCCGAGCCGAACCAGGCGGGCGGGCTCACTTGGGGCGTAGCTCGGCTGTTACGCGTGGCGGAACAGTCCGTTGACGCCTCACGGCGTACGGCGTGAGGGTTGTCGTTTCGACGAACAGGAGACGTCAATGTTCCGTCAAGCGGCAGCTGTACTCGCCATCGTCACTCTCGCGACCACTCTGGCCGTAGCGCCGGCCGATGCCGCAGGTGTCGACCTGATCTGTGGGGGCACGAACACCGCCACCTTCACCCCGGGCCTGACGCTCACGGCGCAGACCGTCCACATCGACGCGGTGGGTACGCTGACCAGCTGCGTGTCGTCCGATGCCGCGATCACCTCGGGCACGTATACCGCTTCGGGCAACGGCACTCTCAGCTGTCTGACGGGCGGCCATGCCGGACAGTTCACCATCTCCTGGAACACCGGTGCGTACAGCACCATCGCGTTCACCAACTCGGTGGCCGTGCGGCCGCTCGGCGAGGTCGTCGTCCTGGCGACCGGTACTGTTACCAGCGGTGAATTCGCTGGCGACACCTACACCGGTACGTTCACCCTTTCAACATGCAGCCGCTGGCGTGCCTCACCACCGGCGCCACGGTGAGCGAAGGACCCACTACGGCAACCCTTGCCAGCTAGCTTCATGGCAAGTGTTCGTCCGCAACGATCCGTGGCAACCGCGGGGGACACCTGGGACATGGCCATCTCTACTGCCTAGGCTGCAGCGCGCTCGCACGGCAACGAGCCGATCAACCGCACATGCCTCGTCACGTTGGGTGTCACCCGGGTCTGCTGCACCGATAGGTGACATTCGAGATGGCTTGCCCTGTGGGCAGGCTGGAAGGATGTCGCTGTGCCCAAGCCCTACCCCCGTGAGTTCCGTGACGATGTCGTGCGGGTCGCGCAAAACCGTGATGCCGGCGTGACGGTTGAGCAGATCGCCAATGACTTCGGCGTGCATCCGATGACGTTGTTCAAGTGGCTGCGCGCCGCCGACGTCGACGCCGGGACCAGACCCGGCGTGAGCAGCACCGAGTCTGCAGAGCTCCGCGAGGCGCGCAAGCGGATCAGGCTCCTCGAACAGGAGAACGAGGTCCTGCGCCGGGCTGCGGCCTACCTGTCGCAGGCGCACCTGCCGGGAAAAGGATCTACCCGCTCGTGAAGGATCTGGCCGCCGACGGCATCCCCGTCGCGGTGACGTGCCGGGTACTGAAGATCTCCCGCCAGCACTACTACCGGTGGCTTGCCGAACCGGTCACCCTGGCTGAGTACACGCAGGCGTGGCGAGCCGACGCGCTGTTCGACGCTCACCGCGACGATCCGGAGTTCGGGTACCGGTTCCTGGCCGACGAGGCCGCCGCGGCCGGGCAGCCGATGGCCGACAGGACCGCGTGGAAGATCTGCTCCAGCGGTGGCTGGTTCAGCGCCTTCGCCCGCAAACGGCGTGGCAAGGGCCGCAAGGTCGGTCCGCCGGTCCACGACGACCTCGTGCGCCGGGACTTCACCGCCGCCGGGCCGAACCGGCTGTGGCTTGCCGACATCACCGAACATCGCACCGGCGAGGGCAAGCTGTACCTGTGCGCGGTCAAGGACGTCTGGTCCAACCGGATCGTCGGCTACTCGATCGACTCGCGCATGAAGTCCCGGCTGGCCGTGAACGCGCTGAACAACGCCGTCGCCCGCCGCAACGGCGTGGCCGGATGCGTTCTGCACACCGACCGCGGCAGCCAATTCCGATCAAGGAAGTTCGTCGGCGCGCTGCACCGGCACCGGATGCTCGGCTCGATGGGCCGGGTCGGAGCCGCCGGCGACAACGCGGCCATGGAGTCGTTCTTCGGCCTGCTGCAGAACAACGTCCTGGACCGCCGCACCTGGGCCACCCGTGAACAGCTGCGCACCGCGATCGTGACCTGGATCGAGCGCACCTACCACCGCCGTCGACGCCAGCGCCCGCTAGGCAAGTTGACCCCTATCGAGTTCGAGACCATCATGACCCCACAGGCCAGTCAGGCCGCGTGACTACACCTGTCACCTATCGGTGCAGCAGACCCCCCCGCCCGACATGCCGTGGGGCGAATGAGCAAGTCAACTGCCGGTGACAGCGGTGATTGATGCCCGAATGGGCGGTGCCTGTGATGGTGATCAGGTCCTACGGTGACGCCGTGACGCTGCGCAATAGGGCAAAGATGACCGTTGGGGCCGGGCTGGCCCTGGCGGTATACGGGCTGGTCGAGGCACCGTTGGTCATGTCTGTCTCGATGCCGCTGGTGAGTCCGGTGCTCGTTGTGGTGGTGGCTGCGTTCTACACGCTGTGTGTGGCTGCGCCGGGCGAGCGCAGCGGCTTTGGAGTCACGCTACCGTTGTGGCGTCTGCCGGGGTGGGCGCTGGCGGTATGGGCACTGTTCCTTGTGGCACCGTGCGTCTCTTTGCTGTTCTGGACGCCTTCGGGCAGCCGCCAAAACTATGAGCCGACTCCCCTTTTCTCCCTTGTCGCTGCGTACTTCGGTGTCACCCTGGCTTTGATGTCCTGGGAGCGGCTGCGTGGACTCGCTCCGGAGCAGCGCCCCACGCCGTAGACGGCGGTGGCTCACGGGTGGGCGACCGGCTCCCGCATGATTCCGGTGGTTCGAGCTGTGCCTGAGGTCTGCGATCGTCTCTTCGAGTACGGCCACGGGGTCCTGGTTGTGCGCGAGGTACCGACGGTTCCGGTCAATCGCCGGTCAACTGCCGGTCGAGCGCCTGGTGACGGACAGGCCGTGAGGCGGATGGTGGGTGGTGTCAGTGATGCAAGCCCATTATCGGAGGTGACGACGTGAACCGTCCCTTGTCCAGGCTCCTTCGTAGTTCGGTCCCGCTCGTTATGGGTGCCGTTCTCGTTTTGACCGGGTTCGTGCCGAGCCCGGCGGCTGCCGGTCCGGCCGGCACCGCGAGTGGTGTGCTCCAGTTGGAGATGGCGCGCCAGCTCGCCAGGTACCCCGGCGGGGTGCAGACCACGGCGACCCAGATCAGCTACGACGGTGGCCGTTTCGTCATCGACTACGCGCCGCCGTCCGGTGAGGTGTCGCTGCTCGGCACTCCGAACTGTCCGGTGGACTGGGTGTGTTTCTACGATCTGGACAACTACGGGTACCCGCGCGGGAAGCTGCGGGACTGCGGGTGGCAGGATCTCGGCACCTGGGGATGGCGCAACCGGCTCAACTCGGTGCACAACAACCACGACTACACGGCCATCTTCACCGACGAAGACCTGTGGGAGGCCGTCGACGTGTCCCGCAAGAGCGCCAACCCGAACATGGGAGTCGTGCGCAACCGGGCCGACACGATTTACATCAACTGCGGTTGATGTTCGGTAGCCGCCGTCGTTCCCGGCAGGCACTGCCTGCCGGGAACGACGGTCCGTTGCGGCCTATACGACGGGCAATCCCTCGACGAGACGGGCGATCGCCCACCCGGCCCTGAACATCTCGGCCAGCCCTACCACCGTCACCGCCGGGTCCACGGTGACGCTGACGATCACCGGCACCTCGAACGGCAACTACACCAACGCCCGCATCGAGGTCTCGGCAGGCTGGGGCACTGGCGGCACGACCGGCACGCTCACCTCGTTTACCGGCAGCCCTAGCTGCGGCGCCGGCACGCCGTCCACACCGACCTGCTCGGAGATCACCAACAGGTACAAGCTGTACCCGATCAACCTCACCAACAACCAGGCGTTCTCCTACACCATCACCTTCACGGTCGACGCCGCCACCGCGGCGGGCACGTTCAATGGCAACGCCCAGTTCTACACCTCCAGCAACAGCGCCGTCGGACTGAGCGCGGGACCGACGATCACCGTCGTCGAGCCCACCGTCGACGCGTTCGCGCTCAAGTTCACCAAAACCAGCGGTCTCACCATGGCCACGCTGCGGTTCCTGGTGGGCAACCTCGGGCCCGGCGACATCCCTGCCAACGAGCTGACCACGGTCATCGACCCGGGCGGGCTGGGCACCTTCGTCACCGTCACAGACTCCGGTGGTGCCACCTGCACCCTGGGCATTCAGGCGATATGCACCAAGGCCGGCCCTTACGCGGCCGGAGGCGGCCTGTCCACCTTCGAAGCCTCATCCAGGTCGACCTGCTGGCGCTGGGCACCTACACCGTCACGGCCATCGCCGCCACCGCGCTCAACGACACCGATCCCAGCAACAACACCGTCACGCACACCTGCACTGTGCTCACCGGATTGATCATCACCTGCTGACGACACCCTCAGGACCACGAGCGGAGCGCCGCCGGGCACGGCAACCACCTACCCGGTGCCGCGACGCCGAATCGCCGATGTTGCCAGGAAGACGGCGGGTCGGGGATCTGCGCGACCAACGGTGTAAGCCCTCTAAGGGAGCACCGATGACCGAGGTAGTGACCACGGCTGTCGATGGCGACGTGTTGTCGGGGTACGACGACGGCGGGCTTTCCGAGGAGCAGCCTTGACCAGGTCGCGGAGCCCCAGACCACCGTGCGTGGTCGCCAACGGACGGGTCGGTCGTGCACATGCCACGACTGGGGGAGGGCGGGGACCGCACCGCCGATACGCAGGGATCGACATCCGTTGGTAGCGTCAGGCGGGTGTCCGGTCACATCTTCATCTCCTACAGCCACGCCACCGACAGCCTGTACGTCGGGCAGCTCGCCGACTACCTGTCCACGGCTGGGTTCCGGGTCTGGTTCGACCGCGACATCGTTCCCGGCGACCAGTGGGAGACCGTCATCCGCGACCAGATCACCACCTGCGCCGCCCTGATCGTGGTCATGACCCCCGACGCCGAGAGGTCGGCCTGGGTGCGCCGTGAACTCATCCAGGCCGAGGAGGAGGCGAAGCCGGTCCTACCCCTGCTGCTGGCGGGAAGGCGCTTCTTCCGCCTGGCCGACGTGCAGTTCGAAGACGTCAGCAACGGCCAGATGCCCCGCCCGTCGTTCCTCGAACGCCTGCGCGAACACCAGGCGCCGCCCCGCATCCACGCACCGGTCCGCGCACTGCCGGCCGCGGACCTCCTGCGTATCCGCCATGCCGAAGCCCTGCGCGCCAGTGAGAGCGGCGCGTACCTGGAAGCGGAGAAGCTGCACCGCGCCGTCTTCGCCGACCGCCTTCAGGCCCTGGGGCCGGACCACCCCGACACCCTGGACTCCCGGTACAACATCGCCCGCAATCTGGGATACGCCGTCCACCCCGCCGAAGCGGTACAGCTGCTGCGCGACGTCGTCGCCGACTGCACGCGGGTGCTGGGCGCCGACCACCCCGACACACTGCGCGCCCGCATCGCCCTGGCCGCGTACGTGGGCGACGCCGGAGACTGGACAGGGGCGGTGCGCCTGTACCGCGACGTCGTCGCCGACTGCATACGGGTGCTGGGCGCCGACCACCTCGACACCCTGCACGCCCGCAACGGACTCGCGTACAACATCGGGGAAGCGGGAGACCCGGCTGGTGCGGTGCGCCTGTTCACCGGCGTCGTGGCGGACTACTCGAGGGTTCTGGGAGCCGAACACCCCCACACCCTCGACGCCCGATCCGTGCACGCGTGGAACACCGGTAACGCGGGGAACCAGGCCGAGGCCGCGGGCCTGTACCGCGATCTCGTCGCCGACTACACCCGGGTCCTGGGCGCCGACCACCCCGTCACCCTCCGCGCCCGCAACGGCCTGGCAGCCTACGTGGGCGACATCGGAGACCAGGCCGAGGCGGTACGCCTGTACCGCGATCTCGTCGCCGACGACACACGGGTATTGGGCGCCGACCACCCCAACACCCTGACCGCCCGCAACAACCTCGCCTGGACCGTCGGGAGTACCGGGGACCAGGCCGAGGCGGCACGGCTGTTCCGCGACGTCCTGGCCGACTACACCCGCGTGCAGGGTGCCGACCATCCCGACACGCTGCGCGCCCGCGACAACCTCGCGCGCAATACCGGTGAGGCGGGGGACTGGGCTGAAGCGGTGCGCCTGTACCAGGAGGTCGTCGCCGACCGCACGCGGGTGCTGGGCGCCGACCATCCCGACACGCTGCGCGCCCGCGACAACCTCGCGTACAACGTCGCCGAGACGGGAGACCGGGCCGAGGCGGTGCGCCTGTTCCGCGACGTCGTGGCGAACTACACCCGGGTGCAGGGCGCCGAGCACCCCAACACCCTCAACGCCCGCAACAACCTGGCCTACAACGCCGGCGAGGCGGGGGACCGGACCGAGTCGGTGAGCCTGTTCCGCGACCTGGTGGCCGACTGCACGCGGGTGCTGGGCGCCGACCACCCCGACACGCTGCGCGCCCGCGACAACCTCGCCCGCAATACCGGCGACGCGGGAGACCGGGCCGAGGCGGTGCGCCTGTACCGCGACGTCGTCGCCGACCGCACGCGCGTGCTCGGCGCCGACGATCTCTCCACCCTCAACGCCCGCGACAACCTCGCCTACAACGTCGGCGAGGCGGGGGACCGGGCCGAGGCGGTGCGCCTGTTCCGCGACCTCGTCGCCGATCGCACGCGTGTGCTGGGCGCCGACCACATCACCGCACTGCGCGCCCGCGACAACCTCGCGCGCAATCTCGGCGAGGCGCAGGACTGGGCGGAGGCGGCGAGCCTGTACCGCGACGTCGTGGCTGATTACACACGCACGCTGGGCGTCGACGACGTCGACACCCTGCGTGCCCGCAACAACCTCGCGTACAACATCGGCAGAGGCGGAGACCTCGCCGAGGCGGTGCGCCAGTTCCGCGACCTCGTCGCCGACTACACCCGGGTCCTGGGCGCCGAACACCTCGACACCCAGCGCGCCAGCAACAACCTGCTGAACTTCCAGGGGTGACGGTTCGTCACCGGCGACGACGCCCCTCGGTCCGCCACAGCCCGGCCGGCCTGGACACGCCTACCCGCTCGACGCTCTCCCAGCCGCCGTCAGTTCATGATCTATTTGTGATGTCTCGCACGCGGGAGCTGCGGGTGCTTCCTGGACGGCTGGCCGGTGGCGGTCAGGTCCCTGAACGACCCCGCAGAAGCCGGGCCGCGCGCAGGCGGCACCGCGCCGCCGCCAAACTCGACGGGTACGCCCGGCTGGCTGCCATCGGCGGTCCCGGTACCCGGTGCTGTTCTGGCTGGGTAACCCCGCCCGGGAAGGGCACCTGCACCCGCCACCTCGGGCCACGACAGCGACCCTGCCGGGCCGGTCTGGCTTCCCGCCGACGACTGGGGCGGGTATCCCTGGGGGAGCCGCCGAGCTCGCACGGCCCCGACAGCGCCGTCAACCCGAACTGGCGCCACGGCGTTCTCGACCCGGCCGCAGACCGGTACGCTGGCCCGCCTCCCTTATAATCGGGATAGCTCGATGTAGCGATCACCGGATGAGAGGGAAGCCGTGGCCTCGTCACCGCCAGGGACACCCGGACGGATCTCCTGGTTGCTGACGCATCCGGGCTGGATGGGTATCGGTGCCATCGCCGGGGTGCTGGCGGTCGTCGCGACGGTCATCATCGCGACGTTGCAAATGACGCCCCAGTCTCCGTCCGGTGCGGCAGGCGGGCCGAGTTCCGCGGCGTCGGGGACGGTGTCTCCACCGGCGTCATCGAACGAACCGAGCGGTACAGACGGTGTGCCCGCCCCTTCACCCACCGATCGCGAATGGACGCTGCAGCCGGCGGCCCTGTTCAAGAGCGGTAGCCTGCACCTGTACACGCCGCCGTCGAGCATGGGCACGGAGAAGGCGTGGGATCTCGACCTCAACCGTGCGGAAGGGGTCTTGGCGGCGGCCACCACCGACGTCGAGGCCGCAGAGCGGGCTCTGGGAGCCCAGAACGGAGCCGCGTTCGCACCGCTGGCCGCGGGCCGGGTACCCACGCTCGCGGAGTGCGCAGCCATACCGGTGGCACAGTGGCTGCCCGCGATCGATCAGGACGATCTGAAGCCCAAGGCGGTGTTCTGCGTGCTCACCACATCCGGACGATACGGGTACCTGAGGATTCAGAAGGTGAACCTGATTCCGAAGGACTACCTCCTCGAGGAGCGCGCGGGAACCATAGGAGACATCTCGTTCAGTTTCGTGCTGTGGAAGAAGCCCGGCGACTGACACCGAGAGGACGGCGCTGCCGTCCCCTTCGCCGCGGCGAGGGACTGCGTGCGGGCGGCTGCGATAAACGAAGCGGCCGAGGGTCTCATCGCCCGCCCCGAGGATCGCGCCGAACGACTCCGACGATACGGGCGCCGAAGCCCTGCGGAAGGGATACGGCCGTGCTGGTCGGCTCATGGGCGCGGGTGCACCGAACGATCACGTCACTGAAAGACGATCGCTGGTTCTCGCCGTCGCGTTCCGCCGGGGAGGTTCGTGTCACCAGGCGACGGCGCCGGCGTCGTTGAAGAATGAGCCGGTCGGTCCGCCGTCAGGCAGTGTGGCGAGACGAATCGCTATAGTCGCGGCCTCCTGAGGCGGGCGTCCTTGGAAGCCGGTGAAATCGGTCGCGACCAGGCCCGGGCACGCGGCGTTGACGAGGATGCCCGTGCCGGCGAGCTGTCGCGCGTAGTGGACCGTGATGGCGTTGAGGTACGACTTCGTCGGCGCATAGGCCGCCATGATCGGGCCGACTTCGATGGCCGGGTCCGCCTGCAGAGCCACCGACCCGACGCTGCTGGAGATGTTGACGATGCGCGGCGACGCCGAGCGCCGCACGAACGGCAGCATCGCGTTGGTCACCCGGATCACACCGTAGACGTTGGTGTCGACGACCGCGCGGACGAGGTCGAGGTCGAGGGCGGTCGGATCCTGCGTCCAGCCCGGTCCCATCTCCCCGGATACGGCGGCGTTGTTGACCAGAGCGTCCAGGCGGCCGCATCGGCGCTCGACCAGTTCCGCTGCCGCGGCGACGCTGCGGTCGCTGGTGACGTCGAGCGGGACGGCGAGCGCGTCCACTCCGGCGGCGTGCAGGGCACTGACGGCCGCCTCGCCCCGGCCCTTGTCGCGGGCGCCCACCGCCACCCGGTAGCCCTGTGCGCCCAGCCCTGCGGCGATCGCGTACCCGAGTCCTTTGTTCGCGCCGGTCACCAGCGCGATCTTCTTGTCGCTCATGACCTTGATACTGCGCTGCTGGCCAGCGGCGTTCCAACACCGATCAGGTGCGCTGTCATACCCTCCCGGTATCACCGCAGTATCGTGACGCGGTGGACACCCTGGAGACCCGCGAGCTCAGGTACTTCGTCACCGTCGCCGAGGAACTGCACTTCAGCCGGGCGGCCGAGCGCCTCGGCATCGCCCAGCCGCCCTTGTCCCGGGCGATCCAGCAGCTCGAACGGCGTATCGGCGTCGCCCTGTTCGAACGCAACCGCCGCGGCGTCGCCCTCACCGATGCTGGTCAGGTGCTGCTCGCCGAGGCGCGCGTCATCCTCGATGCGGTCGCTGCGGCCGCCCGCCGCACCCTGCGCGCGGCGTCCTGCACGAACCGCCTGACGCTGGCGACGAAGGCCGGCGCGAATCACGACCTGTTGCGGAAGCTTCTCGACGCCCACGCCGCCGAACCCGGCGCCGCCGAGATCGAGGTTCTGCTGTGCGGAATGGGCGAACAGGCACCGATGTTGCGAGACGGCCGCGCCGACGTGGCGCTCATGCAGCGCCCCTTCCACTCCATGGCCGGGTTCGACACCGAAGACCTGCGTACCGAGGAGCAGGTCGCCATCCTGCCCGCAGGGCATCCCCTCGCCGCACGCACGTCTCTCACCATGGCCGACATCAGCGATGTGGCGGACCTGCCGCTCGCCCGCTGGCCTTGCCTCGATGGCGCCTACCCGCCCGGTCCAGGCCCTGAGATCCACGACCAGTCGCAGCTGGCGCAGCTGATCGCCCTCGGGCGCACCGTCGCCGTCACGAGCGCATCCGCCCGATCTTGGCTGTGGAGCGCACACGTTGCCGTTCCCCTGACCGGCGCGCCTCCCGTCACCACCGTTCTCGCCTGGCCTGCGCATAGTCGGTCTCCGGCCATCGCCCGGCTCGTCCGCACGGCAGCCCAGCTATAGGCACATCCTTCAAGAGTGCCGATGCGCGGAGGCACAGTGCCGGGCGAAGAACGCCTTGTCAACGATTCGTGCTGTGCCCGCCCGTCGGCATGTCCGCGCAGGGCTCACCTTGCCGAGCGTGCGGTGCGCGGGGACCGGCGGGCATCAATCGTCGACGTGACCGGGAAGTCATGCCCGGACGAACCAGTCCGGGATGTCCGTGGACGTCCGGCCGGGTCGCGGTTGCGGACACGGCCCGGTCACGGTCGTGCCGGACCCGACCCGCCTGCGGGAACGTATGACCAGACCTCGCTGTGCACCCCGACCGGCGGCGGCACCGGCTCACCGGCGCGCTCGGCGGCCGAGCGGTGGCCGTGCGCGAACGCGGGCGAACCGACCCACGCCTGGAATGCCTCCTCGTCGCGCCAGCGAGTGATGACGAGCCACGTGGTCCGCTCGTCGTCCGGGCGGAGCAGCTCGAAGCCCTCGAATCCGTCCTGATCGTCGACGGCGCCGGCCCGCGCGGCGAAGCGGCGCGCCAACTCGCCACCGCTGTCGGCCGGCACGGTGATTGCATTGATCTTGACTATGGTCATGCTGTCATTCTGTCCGACCCACCGGGACGGCATCCGCACACGCGCCGGGGCGGACACAAGGCATTGGTCGATCATGACACGGTGACCGATTGGCGCTGGGCCGGCCGCGCGTCGGTGCCGGGATGAACGGAAGGAGCCATTGCCGCGGCGCCGGATTGCACGTGCTGAGTCCCGGTGGAACAGCCCGCCGTCGCTACCGCGACCCCATCTCGCAGCCAGCGGTCGGCGGCCGTCGCTTCACGATCGAATCGCGGCAGTTCCGGATGCCCCAGGATGTCAGTTGAATTTCGTCCATTGCCCTTCGGAGACCACCTGGACGGAGCCGCCGACGACCTT
Organism: Allocatelliglobosispora scoriae; assembly: GCF_014204945.1. Lineage (NCBI taxonomy): Bacteria > Bacillati > Actinomycetota > Actinomycetes > Micromonosporales > Micromonosporaceae > Allocatelliglobosispora > Allocatelliglobosispora scoriae. The sequence goes on along the minus strand of NZ_JACHMN010000001.1, from coordinate 909,523 downwards.
GATGGCCGTCTGTTCGTCGATGGCGTAGGCGGGGACGCCGAGGTCGGCGGCCCACCGCTCCGCGTCGGCGAGGGTGTTCTCCGGGAAGGCGTTCAGGTGGGGGAAGATCGAAAAATCGACGACTCCCAGGGTACGGTCGTCCGGCGCGGACGGCCACTCGACGAAGTCCGCTCCGATCCGGGGCGTCATGACCATGCTTCCCGCACTCACGCCCACCCAGACCATGTCAGGCAGCGAGGGCAGCAGATCGGCCAGCCCGGACTCCCGCATCCAATGACACAGGTAGGTCGCGTCGCCGCCGTCGACCAGGAGCACGTCGGCCTCCTGGACCCAGGGCACCCACCGCTCCGCACCGATGGTGGGCAGCGCGGTGAGTTCCAGCACCCCCAACGACTTCCAGCCCAGGTCACACATGGGCGACGGGCTTCGGCCGGCTATGAAACGCCAAGCCGAGGCCGGATTGCACATGGGATGCCCGTACTCCGCCGTGGGGATGCAGAGGGCGTCGGCTTCCCCGACCGGCTTGCCGAGAAGCTGCACGAGCGCAGAGTGGATGCTGGGGTTCGTGACACCACCTGATGTCAGCAAGAGCTTCAAGGTGTCTCCGAGTCCCGCGCGGAAATGTGGAGTCGCTGAGCCCGGACTCCTGGTCGGACTCAGCGTAGCCGGGGCCACCTTCGGCGTGCCGTCAACTCTGATCTGGATGCTCGCATCCCGGGTCATCCCGCAAGGAGCGGAAGAACATGCGCGGATCCTACGGGGGTCTACACCGGGTCTGGGCTTCGCGATCAGGTGGAACGCGCGGCCGACGGCTCGAGGGTAAGGCGGGTCTTTGCTGCAAGGATATTGGCCGGAGTTGTCGGATCCGGGCCGTGCTGATCGTTGCTGGGGTAGGACGTCGCCGACGAGGGCGCGCCGTCACGACCACAGGAGGGCCCGACCGATGCCGCACCCACTGGCGAAGGTTCGCCGCATGTTCGAGCTCGTTGAGCCGATCGCCACCGTCACGTTCTCCGAGGTGCCCAACGAAGGGTTCCTGGCCCTGGGCATGCGCAACTACTGGGACGGGTATTTCGCGGGCCGGGCCGCGCCGCTGGGACTGGCACCGGCCGAGGTGGTGCACGCGGTCTTTTACAATTTCGCCGACGGCGAGGTGGCGCGCCACATCCCCTGGGTATGGGGGAAGACCACCCCGCAGGAGGCGACCGCCGTACGTGAGCAAGGCAGCGCCACCGCGCTACGGCAGCTGATCGGGGATCTCGCCGACTCCCCGAGTGTGGTGCGGGCCGCCGAGCTCGCTACCCGGGCAGCGGTCAGCGCCCCGATCGAGGGCCGAGCGCTGTACGCCGGGCTGCGGGCGCTCGCCCTGCCGCAGGAGCCGGTTGCCAGGCTCTGGCACGCGGCGACACTGCTGCGGGAGCACCGAGGGGACGGCCACAACGCCGCCCTGCTCGCCCATGGCATCGGCGGCACCGAGGCCCACGTCCTGCTCGCCATCTCCCTGGGAATGCGGCCTCAGGAGTTCGGCCGGGTCCACCACCTGCCCAAGGCGCAGCTGGCCGCGGTCCTCGACGGGCTGCGCCGACGAGGCCTGGTGGACGCCGCCGACGAGTTCACCGACACCGGCCGGGAGACCAAGCAACGCATCGAGGCCCTCACCGACGAGCTGGCGGCGCCGGCGTACGGCGTACTCAGCGTGGACGAGCTCGACGAGCTGATCGCGCGGCTCGGGCCGATCGCCACCGCGTTGGAGGCGGCCGACTACTGAACCCGTGGATCAGGCAACGGCCACGCCCAGCAGGTTCCACTGGCGGCCATGCTCGGACCGACATTGCTACCGTTGGCCCTTGTGGCTCGGAGCCGACTGTCCGCAGGCCGTCGTTCGCCCAGAACGGTTCACCGTCCCACCCGGAGCGCACCCTCGACACCGGGTAGCTTGCCGCACGGCCGAAGCTCAGCCCGCAAGCCAAAAGACCTACAGGGGAATTAGAGACGATGAGTGACCGGTCACCATGACGCGGGTCGGCCATGGTGGTGGCGAGGGGAGTGAGATCCGCCGGATAGGCTCGGCGGGGTCTCGCGGTGGCCTGCGCTTCAAGCCCCGTGGACGCCGCCGACATCCACCCCACGATCTGGAGGCCAACCCAGGTGACCGGAGAACTCGAAGCCCAGGGCATGTACGGGGCTGACGACCTTACCCACCTGGAGGGGCTGGACGCCGTTCGCAAGCGGCCCGGCATGTACATCGGTTCGACCGACAGCCGCGGTGTAGGTCACCTCGTCAACGAGATCCTCGACAATTCCACGGACGAGGGGGTGGCCGGTCACGCGACCAGGGTCGAGGTGACCTTGCACGCCGACGGCTCGGTACAGGTCGACGACGACGGCCGAGGGATCCCTACCGACGTGCACGCAAAGTCTGGCATATCGGGCGTCGAGTTGGTCCTGACCCGGCTGCATGCCGGCGGTAAATTCGGCGGCTCGGGGTACAAGACCTCCGGTGGGCTGCACGGGGTCGGCGCCTCGGCGGTGAACGCGTTGTCGCTTCGCTTCGACATCACCGTCAAACGGGATGGCAAGGTGCACCAGATGTCATTCCGGCACGGCGTTCCCGGGGTGTTCGACGGCCCCGATCCCCAGGCGGCCTTCACCGCGCAACCCGGTCTGCGGGTCGTCGGCCCGATGAAGCGCGGCGACTCCACCGGCACGTCGATCCGGTACTGGCATGATGCCCGCTATTTCGAGACCGGGGCGGTGCTGGACGTCGAGGCCGTCCGGGCCAAGCTGCGCAACACCGCGTTCCTCGTCCCCCGCGTCTGCTACCAGCTGCGCGATGTCCGCCACGGCCTGGTCGACGAGGAGACGTTCCGCTTTCCCAACGGTCTGACCGACATGGTGGACTTCCTGACTCCGGCCGGGGACCGGGCCGTGTGCGGGACGCTACTGGTGACCGGGACGGGCACGTACAAGGAGAACGCCGCGGACGAGAACGGCGTCATGCGCGCCAACGTCGAGCGCCAGGCCGAGGTCGAGGTGGCGTTGCGGTGGGGCACCGGATACGAGCGGACGATCGAGTGCTTCGCCAACACCATCCGCAATGCGCACGGCGGCACCCACCGCAAGGGGTTCGAGCGTGCCGTGGTGCGGGCGCTGACCGAAGCGATGCGTAACAGTCGCGGTCTGCTGCGCCCCAAGGAGGAGCCGCCGATCCTCGACGACATCCTGGAGGGCATGACGGCGGTCATCCACGTCCGGCTCCCCGAACCGCAGTTCACCTCGCAGACCAAGGACGAGCTGTCGACGGCCGGGGTCACCAAGGTGCTGCAGGCGATCGTGGAGCAGCGCCTCAAGGCGTGGCTGGAGGATCGGAAGACCCGGTCCGAAGCGGCTGTCGTCCTGCAGAAGATCGTCGACGCCGCCCGGGTGCGGTTGACTCAGAAGCAGCAGAAGGACGCCGCCCGGCGCAAGACGGCCCTCGAGGGTGCGTCGATGCCGCCGAAGCTGGTCGACTGCAGGTCGACCGGGGTGGATCGGAGCGAGCTGTTCATCGTGGAGGGCGACAGTGCGCTCGGCACCGCCCGGCTCGCGCGATCGTCGGAGTACCAGGCGCTCCTTCCCATTCGCGGGAAGATCCTCAATGTCCAGAAGGCGAGCCTCCAGCAGATGCTCGACAACGCCGAGTGCTCGGCGATCGTGCAGGTGCTCGGGGCCGGATCGGGTCGCACCTTCGACTTGTCGGCGCTGCGCTACGGACGGGTCCTGATCATGGCCGACGCCGATGTCGACGGTTCCCATATCCGTACGCTGCTCATCACGCTCTTCGCCAAGTACATGCGGCCGCTCATCGAGGCCGGGCGGTTGTACACCGCGGTTCCGCCGCTGCACAAGGTGGTGACCAAGGGCCGCAACCCGGAGACCATCTACACGTACACCGAGGTCGAGGTGTCGAGCGTGGTGGCCCGGCTGCAGAAGGCCGGCAAGCAGGTGGTGACCCCGATTCCCCGGTTCAAGGGCCTCGGTGAGATGGACGCGGACGAGCTGTGGGACACCACGATGAACCCGGCGGTCCGCGCGGTTCGCCGCATCACCATCGACGACGTCGACGCCGCCCAGCGGGTACTGGAACTGCTGATGGGCGAGAAGGTGGAACCGCGCCGGAACTGGCTCATCGATTCGGCGAGCCGGGTCGACCAAGCAACGATCGACGCCTGAGAAGATCACCGAGGAGCGCGCAACGATGGCCCGCAGCCAGAGCACCAAGTCCCGAGTGGACCTCTCGTCCTTTGACCGGGCAGGGGCCCGGATTCTCGACAATCCGCTGGTCACGGAGGTCGAGGACTCCTATCTGGAGTACGCGTTCTCGGTCATCCACTCCCGCGCGCTGCCGGATGCCCGGGACGGTCTCAAGCCGGTGCACCGGCGCATCCTGTTCTCGATGAGTGAGCAGGGGTATCGGCCCGACCGTGCGCACGTGAAGTCGGCCCGCGTCGTCGGCGATGTCATGGGCAAGTACCACCCGCACGGTGATGGTGCCATCTACGACGCGATGGTTCGCCTGGCTCAGAACTTCTCGCTGAACGCACCGCTGATCGACGGCCACGGAAACTTCGGCTCCCCCGACGACGGGCCGGCCGCCTCCAGGTACACCGAGGCGCGGATGTCGCGCGAGGCGATGCTTCTGGTCGGCGAACTCGGCGAGGGTACCGTCGATTTCAAGCCGAACTACGACGGATCGCTGCAGGAGCCGACGGTGCTTCCGGCGGCCTTTCCGAACCTGCTGGTCAACGGCACGTCGGGCATCGCGGTCGGTATGGCGACCAACATGATCCCGCACAACCTGGGCGAAGTCGTCGCGGCCGCTCGGTGGCTTATCGAGCACCCGACCGCGACCTTGGACGAGTTGATGGCGTTCATCCCCGGCCCCGACCTGCCCACCGGTGGGCTCCTGCTGGGCCTGGATGAGGTACGCCGAGCGTACGAGACTGGTCGGGGTGTCGTCCGCATGCGGGCCCGGGTCGAGATAGGGCTGCTGGAAGGCAGCCGTGGGCGCCACGCCATCACGGTGACGGAACTGCCCTACGGCGTGGGAGCCGAGAAGGTCATCGAAGCGATCACCGAGGAGGTCAAAGGCAAGCCGATCACCACCGGTCCCCGCCGGGGCCAGCGTCAGCCCGCCCGCTTGCAGGGGATCGCCGACATCAAGGACCTCACCGACCGGGAGAACGGCACCCGGCTGGTCATCGAGTGCAAGGTCGGAGTGAACCCGCAAGCGCTGCTGGCGGATCTGTACCGTCTCAGTCCGCTGGAGCAGTCGTTCGGCGTCAACAACCTCGTGCTGCTCGACGGGCAGCCGCAGACGCTGGGGCTCAAGGCACTCCTGGAAGTGTTCCTGGCACATCGCTACGAGGTGGTCACCCGACGCAGCGACTTCCGCCGCCGCAAGCGCCAGGAGCGCCTGCACGTGGTCGACGGCCTGCTGATCGCGTTGATCGACATCGACAAGGTGGTCCGGCTGATCCGTGGCAGCGACAACGCGTCGTCCGCCAAGGAGAGCCTGATGCGGGAGTTCGCCCTGTCGGACATCCAGGCCGCGTACATCCTCGACACCCCGCTGCGGCGCCTCACGAAGTTCGACCGGCTCGAACTCGAAAACGAGCAGGGCGTCCTGCGCGGTGAGATCGCGGAACTCTCGCGGATTCTGGATGACGAGAGTGTCCTCAAGGCGGTGGTCTCCGATGAGCTGACAGCGGTCGGCACGGAGTTCGCCGCCCCGCGCCGGACGACCCTGATCGACGGGGACCTCAAGGAGGTGCTGGCAGCCTCGGCACCAGCGGGGCCGCTGGAGGTGGCCGACGACCCCTGCCAGGTGATCCTCTCCGCGACCGGCCTTGTCGCCCGGACAGCCGCCGAATCCGAGGAAGCCACCGAGGGTCGCCGCCACAGGGGCCGGGCCAAGCACGACGCGGTACGGGCCGTCGTTCACGTCACCGCCCGCGGCCAACTGCTGCTGGTCACGAACCGCGGCCGGGCATTCAAGGCCGACGTGCTGCCGCTGCCGGTGCTGCCGGCACAGTCCGGCACCGTCTCGGTGAGCGGCGGAATGTCGGCATCCGAAATAGTGCCCCTGGAAGCCGGCGAAAGAGTCATCGGCCTTGCCCCGCTGGGGCAGTCCACCGCGGGGTCGCCCGGACTCGCCCTGGGCACCCGGCAGGGCGTGGTCAAGGTGTGCGCCCCGGAATGGCCGGTCCGCTCCGACGAGTTCGAGGTCATCGCCCTCCGCGACGGCGACGAGGTCGTCGGCGCGACGTGGCTCCCCGACACGACGGCGACTCTCGCGTTCGTGGCATCCGACGCGTCGATGCTCAGATTCAGCGCGGGACTCGTACGCCCACAGGGCCTCAAGGGCGGCGGCATGATCGGAATCAACCTCGCCGCAGATGTCGACGTCGCGTTCTTCGGGGCGGTCCACACCGACGATCCACAACACGGCGAGCCCATGGTCGTCACCTCGACCGGCCGTGCGGTCAAGGTCACCCCCTTCGCGGAGTACCCCGACAAGGGACGGGCGACCGGCGGCGTACGAGCCCACCGGTTCCTGAAGGGTGACGCCCGCCTGACGCTGGCCTGGATCGGCCCGCGCCCGGCGGGCGCCAGCAGCGCCGGAGACCCGCTGGAGCTTCCGGCCCCGGATCCGCGCCGGGACGGCTCCGGCACCGCCATGGCCGCCCCCGACGTGGTCGGCCATCTCGTCGACCAGGTTTGAGCGCATGCGGGTCGACTCGCTACTCCTGGAGTCCGGTCGCCCCGTGCCTCATTCGAAGATCCGCAGATCGAGCAGGCCCGGCATCGCGGCGAGCGCGAAGTCGTACCGGTTCAGCGGCGTACGCGCTGCGACGATCATCGCCTCGAACTGCAGCTGCGACAGGCCCAGGGCAGGCGGCTCAGCCGGGGCGCTGGGCCGGCGCACGTACGCAGCTGGTGAGGCATCCAGGCCGCCGAGCCGCCAGCGGCTCGATGCCCCGCTCGGCGCACCAGCCCAGGACGACCCGTAAAGCAGCAGCGCGTCGGCTGCACCTGCAGCGCCTTCGAGCAAGGCGGTCATCACCCGACGATGGACGTACTCTCGCGACCGCTATGCCATCCCGCACCGCTCTGCATACGGCAGATGCGGACATTCTAGAAGGAGAATTCCTCCGGGGCCCCTTCGCCGACGCGGCCGTCTACCGCTTCACGGAGGATGTCGGCGTGACCCGTGTGCCGGGCGTACTCCTCGACCATGTCCAGGAGCATGGCGCGGACGGTCGGCGTGCGGCCGTCGGGCCAGGTGAAGGAAGCGAATCCGTCGAGCCCGCGTTCCCGGATGACCTCGGCCACGAGCTCACGCGACCGCTCGACAGCGTCTCGCCAGACCCTGTAGACCTCCTCCGGAGCGTCCAGCGCTCCGGTCCGCCATTCCCAGTCGGAGTCCGCGTCGAAATCCACGGCGTCCCACGGGGCTCCGTACTGCCGACCAGCCAGCTTCACCGCCAGCCAGTCCGCCTCGACCAGGGCCACATGTTTGACCAGACCGCCGAGCGTCATCGTGCTGGCGGCCGTCGTCGCCCGCAATCCCTTCTCATCGAGCCCCGACGTCTTCCAGGCGAAGGTCCGCCGGTTGCGCTCAAGAACGGACAGCAAGGACTCGGCCTCGGCCGAGTACGCCGACAGCGAAGGATCTGTCACGGACTCACTCATGATCGGAGCATAGCCAGCGGGTGGTGGCTATGCGGCGTGGCTGTTCGATGTCGGGACCGCGCCCTCTGCGCACGACTCGGCCGGTCCATGACGCTCAAGGAACCCGCATCTACGTCAGTGAGGTACCCCATGGTCGGCGGTGCTCCTGGCGGTGGCTGCAGGTCCTCAACGCGATCGTGTGGAAGATCCGGTCCGGGGTGCCGTGGCGGATCTGCCTGTGCGGTACGGGCCCGCCGGCTCGGCTGAAGTTCAGCCGGTGGGGGCGGTCGGGCCGATGACTGCGAGGAGTTGCAGCTTGTCGTGGCTTTCGCTGCCGGGTGCCGCGGTGTACACGAGAAGCGAGTGCGAGTCCTGTGGGTCGAGCAGGATCTGGCAGTTGAGCTCGAGCAGGCCGACCTCGGGATGCCGGTAGCGTTTGAGGTCTCTGGGGGTGAGACCGATCTGGTGTTCCTTCCACAGGCTGCGGAACTCCTCGCTGCGCGCGGTGAGCAGCTCGGCGAGGTGGGCGGCCTTCGACTCCGGGCCGCGGCGGGTGAGGACGCCACGCAGCCCGGAGACGTAGAGGCGGGAGTAGAACTCGTGATCTTCAGGCGGGTGCAGGTCGCGGGCGGCCGGGTCGGTGAACCACCGGTACCCGATGCTGCGTGACGGCCCGGCGTGGCGCGTGGCGTCACCGACGAGCGCGACCCCGAGCGGGGTCTGGCGCAGGGTCTCGCCGAGCTCGGTGACGATCTCGGCCGGAGTGTCGGTGAGGCGGTCGAATATGCGCAGCATGCCAGGACTGATGTGATCGCTGCCGCCGCCGCGCGGCGGCGGCTCGTGACCGGCGAGCCTGAGCAGGTGGTCGCGCTCGTCACGGGACAGGTGAAGGCCCTGGGCGATGGAAGCGATCATCTGGGCTGAAGGCTGCGGTCCGCGCTCGCGCTCGAGGCGTGAGTAGTAGTCGGTGGACATGTGGGACAGCGCGGCTACCTCTTCGCGGCGCAGGCCGCCGGTGCGGCGGCGCCGGCCACGGGGCAAGCCGACGTCCTCGGGTTGCAGCGCCTCGCGCCGGGTACGGAGGAACTGAGCCAGCCCTGCTCGATCGATCACACATGCATCCTCCCCCAGCCCGCGGCTGCTCAGCCACGGATCGTCAGGCCGTGGATAACCGTCGCGATGCCAGGCATCGTCGTTGACAAGAGCGGATCACCCATACACCCGGGAGCGGAACATGGCACGCAGGCAGCACGACATCGTGATACCCGATCTGAGCGGCAGGCGGGCGGTGGTCACCGGAGCCAGCGACGGCATCGGGCTGGGCATCGCGGCGAGGCTCGCCGGTGCGGGCGCCGAGGTGGTCATGCCCGTGCGCAACCTGCGCAAGGGCGAGACGGCCGTCGCGAAGATCCGGGCGAAGCACTCGGGCGCGAGGCTGTTGCTGGCAGAACTGGATCTGTCGTCGCTGGCGTCGGTCGCGGCGCTGGGCGAGAAGCTCATCGCCGGGGGTGAGCCGATCCACTTCTTGATCAACAACGCCGGTCTGATGACGCCCCCGTCGCGGCAGACCACGGCAGACGGGTTCGAGGTGCAGCTGGGCACAAACCACCTCGGACATTTCGCGCTCACCGGCCGGCTGCTGCCGCTGCTGAAGGCAGGACGTGCCCGAGTGACGTCACAGACGAGCATCGCCGCCCGCACCGGGAAGATCAACTGGGATGACCTCAACGAGGAGCAGTCCTACGACGCGATGCGCGCCTACCGGCAGTCCAAGCTCGCCGTCGGGCTGTTCGGACTGGAGCTCAGCCGCCGCAGCCGGGCCGAGGGCTGGGGCGTCACCAGCAACATCAGCCACCCGGGCGTCGCGCCGACCAGCCTGCTGGCCGCCCGACCGGAGCTGGGACGGGCCAAGGACACCACCGGCGTACGGGTCATCCGCTGGCTGTCGGCCCGCGGCATCCTCGTAGGCACTGTGGAGACCGCGCAGCTGCCGGCCCTGCTCGCCGCGACGTCGCCGCAGGCAGAGGACGGCGGTTTCTACGGCCCGCAGGGCCCAGGCAACGCCGGCGGCCCTCCCGGCGAGCAGAAGCCATGGGCGCCGCTGCGCGACGTAGCTACCGCGTCGCGGTTGTGGACCGCGTCCGAGGAGCTGACCGGCGTGACCTTCGGCTGAGCCGGGTCAACGGCGCACCCGGTACCGGATCTGGCTGGCATCTGATGGGCACGCGGGCCGTCTCCAAGGGCATCACGTGGGTGGCGAGATGCCCGGATCGACGGCCTAAGATCCGGTGCACGCTCATCGGCATGAGCACGCGGACAGCGGCCGATGCGGACGCGGGCCCCGGCGGCGGGGGACCGTGGTCGGATCACGGGGCGAAATCGGCCGCAATGTGTTCTACGTTGTCCGCATGCTTGCCGATCGTTCGACGGACGACCTCACCATCCGGCCGCTGACGCCTGACACCTGGCGTGCCTTCGCCGACCTTGTCGAGCGGCACAACGGCGTGTTCGGCGGGTGCTGGTGCACCTATTTCCACTCGCTGTCACGCGACCCGGACCGCACCTACGAGAGCAATCGCGACCTGAAGTGCCAACTGGTCGAGCAGGGGCGTGCACACGCCGCACTGGTCTTCGACGGCGACGAGGCCGTGGCCTGGGCGGAGTTCGGGCCGCCGGAGGAGCTGCCGAACCTCCACCATCGCCAGGAGTACGAGGCGGGCCTCGTGACGGCGCCCGACTACCGGATCACCTGCATCTTCGTGGATCGACGCTACCGCCGCGGCGGCGTCGCTGCACTGGCACTACGAGCAGCGCTGGACCTGATCTCCCAGGCGGGCGGCGGGGTGGTCGAGGGATACCCGCACGACATGTCGAAGCAGCCCGAAGGCAAGAAGATGTCGTCCTCCTTCCTCTACAACGGCACCCGCAGGATGTACGAGGAGGCCGGCTTCACCTACCAGCGGCCGAAGGGACTGAAGAACTGCGTCATGATCCAGACGATCGCTCCGGCCTGACAATCCTCGCGGACAACCAGCTGTTGCTGGTCAGGGCGTTGGTGACGGTGCGTAGTGGCGGGCGAGGTCGGTGGCGAGGGCGCGGAGGTGGGCCCTGGCTTCGGCGGGGCCGTGCACGGTGATGGCGCTCCCGAACGGCAGCAACGCTCGCACGTCCTCAAGCTGCATGAAGCGGATTGTCACCGTGTGGCCGGTGGCGGATTCCTCGTGGTTGTCCCGGACGAGTCGCGGGCCGAAAATCCGCTGCGCCCGCTCGATCTGGGTCTGGTCGATGGTGGCGCTGACCTCGATCGCGTGGCCGTGTGCCCACTGGTCGATGAGCGCTGCAGCGACGGTGGCCAGGGTCTGGTTCGGGCGGATCCGTCGTGGCTGGTCGAGTTCGTTCCACGTCGTGATCCGTTCGAGTCGGTACATCCGTGGCGCTCGGGCGCAGTCGGCGACGAGATACCAGACACCGGCCTTGGCGAGCAGCCCGTAGGGATCCACGACCACGCCACCTGGGGGTGACTCGCGTGGGCTGTCGTACGCGATCCGCAGTCGTCGGCCGCGCCGCACCGGTCCGATCAGCGAAGCCGGAGTCGCGCCGGACGGTCGCGACTGGAGCCAGGGACGGCTGTCCACGTGCACGACGTCGGCGAGCGGCAGGAGCTCGTGAACTCGACGTGACTGTGCCGCGGCGAGCTTGGCGAGCGCGCGCCGGCTCTCGCCCGATGCATTGAGCTCCGCGCGCTGCTTGTCGTCCAGCCCGATGAGCGAGAGATGATCACGCTCGCCGGGCGTGAGCCGCGTGAGGTCGGGCCCGGATCCGGGCAGCATCGCCACGCCGCCGAGTCGGCCCCGGTGCGCGGTCACCGGCAGACCGGCGTCGCGGAGCCAGTTCAGGTCCCGGGTGATGGTTCGCAGGGAGACCCCGAGCGCCGAGGCGAGCTCCTGGGTGGTCGCGCCATCCCTCGATTCGAGCAGCAGCATCAGTGCGAAGAAGCGGTCCGGGGTCACAGACCAAGTCTTCCAGTAATTACGACACCATACGGCGTATATTCTGGTCAGGCTGGTGGATGCGTACCTGCCACCTGCGAGAAGGAACAACCATGACCACATCCGTCGTGTCCATCGTCTATGTGAACGACGCGCCCGCCGCAGCCCGCTTCTACGGCGACCTGCTCGGCATCACCCCTTCGCTCGAGACTCCGGGATACATCACCTTCGACCTCGGGCCAGGCGCTGACCTCGCTCTGTGGTCCGGCCAGTTCGAGGACCTGTCGCCCGACGTGCCGCGTACCAGTGAGGTCTGCCTGGCCATCGAAGGCGGACGACCCGACGAGATCAACGCGATCTTCCAGCAGTGGCGGTCCAAGGGCGTCACCATCCTGCACGAGCCCCACGACGCGGGATTCGGCCTGACCTTCCTCGCGGCCGACCCTGACGGAAACCGCATCCGGGTCGCACCGAAAGACTGAAAGCGCCCATGCGGCAGGCGCGCACGTAAGTGTCGCGCCTGCCGTTGGCTGCCTTCGGCGCGCTTACATCGGCAGATCCGAGCGGACTTCAGGATTGGTTCTGGGGTCGGTGCCGTTCTGCCAGGGCGCCCGTACCGAGTCCGGAGAGACCGCCGAGCGGACGTCTGGGTGTGCTACTACGTTGATGAGCTGCTCGCGGAGGATCTCTGCGTGTCCGCAGTGCTGGGCGAGCTCGCGCAGCATGTGGAGATACACCCAGCGCAGTGGGACCGGACCCCGCCGGTGGCCGGTCAGGATGTCGTCGAGACCCAGCGACGACGTCGCGCGGCGGGATGCCTCGCATGCTTCGCGGTGGGCCTGCTGGACCGTGGCGATGGTGTCGGCATCATCGAGGACGAACGACTCGTCCGATGCCGCGGGGATGCCGATCTCGGCCCGCGACCGGCCCGTGATGGCCTCGTCGAACCAGATCTTCTCGACGAAGGTCGCGTGTTTTACCAGGCCCAGCAGTGTGGTCTGGGAGGCGACCAGCGATCGGCGTACCTGCTCCTCGGTCAGCCCGTCCAGATAGCCGTTGAGCGCACCGCGGTGCTCGTCGAGGAACGCCTCGAACTGGGCACCTGGCGGCAGCTCGACGACCCGGTCGGAGAAAGTAGGTGGGAAGGAAGGCATGGGCAGAGCATTCCAGACCGTCGCCCGGAGCCGGCGGCGGAATCGCGCAACCCGCACAGGCGCGGTGGTGGCGGCTGGTCTGTGTGGATCGGCCGCCGGTGGGTCACCGCTGGGACGAGCCGGCTTGTTCTCCGAGCATGATGCGGCGCTTGCCGACCTCGAACGCCTCTGTGCTCAGGGCTCCCGCGTCCCGCTGGTCGGCCAACTGTCGGATCATCGCGACGCGATCGATCCTCGGTTCCGCGACGGTGAGGTCGGCTTTGAGCGCGTCGAACTCCTCGCGGGTGAGGGCTCCCGTACTCCGCAGATCGTTGAGGGCCTTCAGCCGCGACCAGGGGTCGCGCGGGGCCTTCGCCGGACCGCCGGACCGCCGCGAGCCGCCGCCCTTGGTCCGTGACCCGTCGCCGCGCCGGCGGCGGACCAGCTGAACGACTCCGACGACCCCGACGACCAGGCCCATCGGGATGAACACCGCAGCCACGATGGAAGCACCGAGGCGCGCGTCCGGCGGCATCGACTCCTGGGTAAGCACCTTGATCAGCATGGCCGCGCCGCCGCCGGCGAAGCCGGCCGTCCACAGGAACTGCCCGGCGCCCGGTGCGGTGAAGTTGTTTCTGCTCACGATGATCCCTGCGATCCACATGAGCGCACCGGCCATCGACAGCCAGAACAAGGCATCCGAGCCCTCCGGGCAGGGACGCGCGATCTCGTACGGGCCGCCTGATGCGCAGCTGCCGATGTCGAGCACTTGGTTGAGCCCGATGCCCAGCAGCACGACGCCGGCCAGGCCGATCACCAGGCAGGCGACTTCACGTACGACGGGCTTCATCCACGCTCCAGAATGGGCTTCAGATACTTCGAAGGGTGTGCCACCAGGCCATCCTTCCTACTGGTCCTTCTCACAGGGTGTCGGATCTCGGGGGTGGAACTTCAGTCTGGTGACCAGTAGGAGTCAGGTGGCGGGCAGGTCATTGTGCTGAATGCTTGCTATGGGGGGAGTGGGCGGTTTTGGCCTTGCCTGGTGGCTGGCCGAGGCGTGGTTCGTCCTGGACCGGTCAACGGCAGTCGCCCTGGCGACACCGGTCGGTCCGCTGTCGACGACGCCGTTGGATGGTAAGCCACGCCGGAGATTACACCGGCAACATCATCCAAGGCACGTCACCCGCTTGGCGGACTCCCGGGCGCGATCTCAACGGATCACGTGGTCGTCTGCTATAGCCGCCGTAACGGGACCGCCTATGCCGAGCGGCTGGCCGGAGTTCCGGTTGCCGCCGGTGTGCCCGTCTGGTTCGACAGACAGATCTGCTCCGGTCACGTCGCTGCCGCAGCGTGCACCCACGTGCCGAGGTTGAGCGGGCCATGCTAACCGGCGTCGTCCGGTTGGATCCAGCGTGCGATCGTTGCGTACCTGGCCGCCTGCGCACCCGTGTGGAACGCCCAGTAGCGGTCGCCGTAGGACCAGTGCCACCACTGCGTCGGGTAGTTCACCAGGCCCACCGCTTGCAGGGCTCGGGCCAGCTCGTTGCGGTGACGCCGGGCCTGCGGCGGGAGGTCGGCGCAATCGGTGTAGCACGCCTCGGACGCGATGTCGTTGAGCTGCGAGCCGAGCCACAGCTCGGCGCCGTCGGCATCACACAGGGTGAGGTCGACGGCGGCGCCCGCGACGTGCCCGGAAACCTCCGGCGGGGCGACGAAGCGGCTGGTCTCCTGGCGCAGCCAGGCGGCGTTGCGGTGCGGATGGGCCCGAGTGAGGTTGTCCAACCGCAGTGTGTAGCTGTCGGCCTGCACCTCGAGCGGACGGTAGCCCTCCACGATGAGCAGTCGAATGCCGATCGGCAGCATGGTCTGGGCGGTGACGAGCCGGTCCACGACACCCGCGCGGAGGTGGGCGTACTCGCCGGCCGGGTCGGCGAGCCTCGGGTCGAGGCGCAGGGCGGGTGCCCGGCGCAGGTCTTGAAGCGGTTCACCGCACTCGTGCACGGCGATGGCGCTGATGGCTTGATCGCCTAGCAGCATGATGTCGGACATGATCTACCTCGGGTTGGGTTTGGCTTTCCGAGCACAATGACCGGGGCCGCTAAAGAGTTGCTTAAACCCGGCGGGTCAACGCGCGTTCGGGGGCACGGACCGCATGGTCCGTGCCCCCGGGGACGAGTTACGAAGATCTAGTAGGGGTACGGGGCACCCGAACCGGCCGAGCCGTAGCCGAAGACGTAGTCGGCGGTGCCGGCACTGTTGGAGTTCTTCAGGTAGAACGTGTGGCCGCCGGTCTCCCAGGTCCCGATGCTGGTGACGCCATCGCCGTTCCAGTCGCCGGCGACCGGGACGTGGCTGCCGCCGCCGTAGGCGATGACGTAGTCGGCGGTGCCGGCGCTGTTGGAGTTGTGCAGGTAGAAGGTGCCCGCGCTGGGTACGTAGGTGCCGATGGTGTCGATGCCGTCGTTGTTCCAGTCGCCGACCACCGGCTTGTGCCCGCCGCCGCCGTAGCCGAAGACGTAGTCGGCGGTGCCGGCACTGTTGGAGTTGTGCAGGTAGAACGTGGCCGCGCTGGCCACGTAGGTGCCGATGGTGTCGATGCCGTCGCCGTTCCAGTCGCCGACCACCGGGTAGTGCCCCGCGCCGCCGTAGCTGAAGATGTAGTCGGCGGTGCCGGAGCTGTTGGAGTTCTTCAGGTAGAACTGGCCTGAGCTGGGCCGGAAGATGCCGATGGTGTCGATGCCGTCGCCGTTCCAGTCGCCGGCCACCGGGATGTCACCGCACCCGCTGCAGCCGTAGCCGAACACGTAGTCAGCGGCACCGGAGCTGTTGGAGTTCTTCAGGTAGAAGGTGCTCGACGCGGTGTCCCAGCTGCCGATGGTGGTGGTGCCGTCACCGTTCCAGTCCCCGGCTACCGGGATGTGTCCGTTGTAGGTGTCGACAACGTTCTTGTACCCGAACGCGCTGTAGTTGGTGGCGGTCCACGAATCGATGGTGCCCGACGTGAGGCTGGCGGTGCGGTATTTGACGTCGTTGCTGCCGAACGAGTAGTACTCGAAGGTTGGATACGCCGGTGCCCACCGGGCGAAGAGCACCACGTGTCCGCTGGGGCCGCTTCCGCCGACGGTCAGGATGTCGCCTGCCTTCAGATCCTGCTTGGCGACCGGATTGGCGTAGGTGCTCGTTCCCAGGCCGACCGAGTTCGGGTCGGCATTGAGGTGCCAGGCCATGTCGATGAGCCCGGAGCAGTCGCGTCGATACATTCTCGTATTGCCGACGTCCCATTTGTCGGTGGCATTCGGGTTGTAGGTCACCGGGTTGGTGCTGAGCCAGTGCGCGGCGCGGTCGAGGATCTCCTGGCGGCTGATCTGTCCGCCGAGCGAGGACGCGGCGTGGGCGGCCTGCGGAGTCGCCGTCATGCTGGAGGCGGCCCCGCCGACGATGCCGAAGGCGGCTGCGGCAATGGCGGCCAATGCGGTGGTGAGGACTCGGGTAAGCGCTTTGTTTGTCATGCCGAAAGACTGCGGGCAGGCGCCAAAACTCCGCTAAAGCGCGGCTTAACCGCTCGGTTTAGTGCCGGTGAGCTCGGCATACTCCCGCGCATTGCGGTCGTGGAAGGCGCTCAGTGCTCGCGATTCAAGCTCCGCCGACAGGTCCGTTCTGCCCTGCGCGGCGTACACCAGGGACAGGTCGTGTTCGGTGCGCGCCGTCCACAGCGGGGCCTCCAAAACCGATAGAACCTCCCTGGCCGCGATGAGCTGGGCCTCGGCTTGGTCCAGCTCGCCTCGGGCCAGATACCACTCGCCGAGTACGCGCAGCGTCGCGCCCTGCCCCCAGCGGTCCTCCATCGTCCGGCTGACCTCCAGCGCCCATTCGAGCTCTTCGCGTACGTCGTCGCTCGGGTCAAGCCGGAAGCGTGCCTTGCACATGGCCCGCACGGCGAAGGCCTCCAACAGTTCGTCGCCGAGATCGCTGAATATCTGTCGCGATCGGCCGCACAGCTCGATCGACTCGGCGTAGTTGCCCAGAGCCCGATGGAAGAGCCCGAGCGTGCGTAGCGTCAGCGCCTCGCCGCGGCGGCTACCTGCCCGCTGGTAGCAGCTCAGGGCCTCCTGCAGGTCTGCCAGGGCCTGGCTGAAATCACCTGCTTCCAGGCGCACCGATCCGGCTAGGCGCTGGGCATAGCCGATCCCGATGTCGTCGTCGAGACCCCGCAGCAGGCCGACCGCCTGGTCCAGAAAGTGCAGTGCTTCCAGCAGGAAGCCCGATTCGCGGCATGCCGCGCCCAGCCCGGCCAAGGTGGCTGCCTGCCCACGCTCGTCACCCAGCTCGCGAAAGCGCCCGAGTGCCTCCCGGAACAGCAGGCGTGACTCGTCGAACCGGTCGTGCAGGTAGCGCAACTGGCCCATCTCTGCGGTCATCACCGCCTCGATGCGCAGGTCCCCGGCGGTGCGGGCCGCGTTGAGCACCGCGTCGATGATCCGGGCGCGGGTGTCGAAGCGATTGGC
Source organism: Allocatelliglobosispora scoriae (assembly GCF_014204945.1). Lineage (NCBI taxonomy): Bacteria > Bacillati > Actinomycetota > Actinomycetes > Micromonosporales > Micromonosporaceae > Allocatelliglobosispora > Allocatelliglobosispora scoriae. The sequence goes on along the minus strand of NZ_JACHMN010000001.1, from coordinate 892,183 downwards.
CCCGCTCAGCACGGCCGAGTACTGCTCGGGCGCGAAGTCGCAGGCCAGCTCGTGCAGACCCAGCGCCGCCGCCCGTTCCACCCCGGCCACCATGCAGATCTGCTCCGCTTCGAACCAGGCGCGCGGGTCGTCCAGCGGCGGACCGACCACACCGTGATCTCGCGTCACCCGCCAGCGAATGTCGTCAGGCTGCGTCTCCTTGGCGGCACGATCTACATAGGACAGCCAGCCGATCAGGACCCTGGTCACCGAGGCTCGTAACTGTTCGAGCGGCTCGGTAGCCTCTGCGTTCTCCCTGGCCCAGATGCGGACCAGGTCGTGCAGGCCGTAGCGCAGGTTGCCCAGCCGATCCACTCCCGAGAACTCGACGAGCTGGGCATCGACCAGGCGCTCGATCACATCTTCCGCGTCCGCCTCAGACACCCCGGTAAGCCAGCCCACGGTCCACGCCGCGAAGTCGGGTACGCCGAAGAATCCGATCCGACCCAGCGCCAGTTTGCTCACCGAGTCGAGGGCCTGGTGGCTCAGCTCGATGCTTGCCCGTACGCCCATATCCTGGATGGACAGCTCATCGAGCCTGCGTGTCTCATCGGCGAGCCGATCGGCCAGCCAGCTCAGCGGCAGTCGGCCGCGGCTGGCGAGCCGGGCACCGGCGATGCGGATCGCGAGCGGGAGCCCACCGCAATGCCCCACAATCTGCCGCGCCGCATCAAGGTCCTGGCGCACACGCTGTTCCCCGACCACGTGGCTGAGCAGCTCGATCGCCTCCCCCGCAGCGAGGACGCCGAGTTCGGTCAGCTGCGCCCCGGCCAGACCGGTGAGCCGGTCCCGAGACGTGATCAGCACTGAGCTCTGCGGTGTCGCCGGTATGAGCGGCTGGATCTGAGCCAGGTTGCGCGCATCGTCGAGCAGGATCAACACCCGCCTGCCCTCCAGCAGGCCCCGGAACAGCTCGGCCCGCTCGACGGTGGACTCCGGTATCCGGCCCGCCTCCACGCCCAACGCTCGCAGAAAGCGCGCCAGCACCTCAGCGGGCTCGGCCGGGTTGTCACTCATTCCGCGCAGCTCGGCATGCAACTGGCCATCGGGATACCACGATGCCAGGGACCTGGCGACGTGAGCTGCCAAGGCCGACTTGCCGCAGCCACCCTGCCCGGCGATGATCTGCAGCCTGCTTCGACCCGGGCGGGTCAGGACGGTGATCTCCTCGCTTCGGCCGGTGAAATCATCCGGTACGCGGGGAAGCTGGGTGGGTACCCGATGCTGCCTTTGCTGAAGGTCCCCACGCAAGATGCCCTCATGCAGCGCGACCAGTTCAGGCCCGGGGTCCAACCCCAGCTCCTGGGCGAGGTGTTCGCGGCACTCGCGGAAGGTGGCCAGCGCGTCGGCCTGCTTGCCCTGCCGCTGCAACGCGAGCATGAACTGCCCACGCAATCGCTCGTTGGCCGGGTGCTGGGCCACCAACCTGGCGAGCTCGCCGACGAGCTGGTCGTGGAGTCCGAGCTCCAGCTCTGCGGCGATCCGCTCCTCCGTGGCGGACAGTCGCTGCTGCTCCAGGCGGAGCGCCTCGCTCACCAGCACCGCCTGCTCCAGCCCGCCCAGCGCCGGGCCCCGCCACAGCTCCAGTGCCATGCGCAGCAGCCCGACCCGCTGGGCTCCCGTCACCGTACGGCTCTGCTCGACCAGGCGCAGGAAAACGTCTCGGTCCACCGCCTCGGCGGGAACCTGCAACACGTAGCCCGGCGCCTGGGTGACGATCACGTCAGGCAGGCCGTGGTCGGCCAGGTTGCGGCGCAGCGTCGAGACGTACACCTGGATCAGCGACCGAACCGTCTCCGGCGGATCCTCGCCCCAGATGATGTCGATCAGGCGGTGGGTGGCCACGACATGGCCTCGTTCGAGCATGAGCAGCGCCAGCAACGCCTTCGGTTTCGCCCCGCCGAGCGGCACCGACGTCTCGCCAGACCACACCTCAACCGAGCCGAGCAACCTGAACCTCAACACGCCCCCCGTATTTCCGGCTGCGTTGAACGTATGTGGCTCAGCGGTGAGCGTCAATCAACGAGGCACGCAGCCCGGCCGCTCCCACGCTGCCGCCTGTCATGCGCTCGGTATTGGAAAGCACCAGGCCGCGATGACCGCAGGCCCCGCCGAGATTGCCACCGCGGAAAGCGGCAGCCTGTCCGCAAGCCGACCGACCGGAGTCCGGCTGGCTCGGCCGCCATCGACACCGCGCGCCTCGACGCAACGGCAACAGGCTGCTCGCGCCGCCGGTAGAGTGAAGCGTTCGAGCCGGAAGGAGACACATGGCGAAGCTCATCTATTCGATGATCACCTCACTCGACGGCTACGCCGAGGCGGCGGAGGGCGGCCTCGGCACCGGGGCCGACGACCAGGAGGTGCACACCTTCGTCAACGACCTCTTCCGCCCGGTCGGCACGTACCTCTACGGGCGGCGGATGTACGAGACGATGGTCTACTGGGAGACCGCGCACACCGTGCCCGACCAGCCGCCGCACATCCTGCAGTACGCCCATGACTGGCAGGCCGCGGAGAAGGTCGTGTACTCCACGACGCTGGACTCGGTGTCCAGCGCGAAGACCAGGATCGAGCGGACCTTCGACCCGGACGCGGTACGCGCGCTCAAGGCCGAAGCCGAACACGACCTCACCGTCGACGGACCGAACCTCGCAGCCCAGGCGATCAAGGCCGGCTTGGTGGACGAATACCACCTGTTCATCACCACCAGCGTGGTCGGCGGCGGCAAGCGGTTCTTCCCCGACGGCGTGCGTCTGGACCTCGATCTGGTCGAGGAGCGTGCGTTCGCCAGCGGACTGATCTACGCGCGCTACCGCACCCGCTGAGCGGCACCGGCCGCGTGGAGCGGTCCTTCAGTTCGCGCCGGGCATGATCGACCCTCGACGGGGCGCTCGCCGCCCGGAATGAGCGGTCGGTGTCATCTCCGGCGATCTCGTCGCCGGGCCGGCTACGTTCCGTGCATGTGCCGTTGCGCATGGCGGTGAGCGGGATTCCCCTCGTTCGGCGCTTGAGCGTCTCTGCCTTGATCGTGGTCATGCAGATGATCGAACGGCCGTGGGGTGTCAGCGCCTACGGCGCGGCGAGCGTGAAGGCCCTGCCCGACCTCGTCCGGGTCCGGTTCCAGATCGTCCGAACGGAGCAGACGCCGTCCGCCGCATTCGAGGCCGCCAGCGCCGCCATTCGCAGCGTGCGGGGTGTGCTGCGGGACAAGGGCGTCCCGGATGCCGCCGTCGACGGGTCCCGGCTGGACCTCACGACGGCCTGGACCCATCGGGACGGAGTACGGGTATTCCTGGGCTACCGGTGCCAGGCGGGGTTTGCGGCGGAGTCGTCGCATCTGGACGACGTGGAGTCGTTGCTGATCGACCTTGTCGCAGTCGGCGCCCGCGACATCGAAGGAGTGGACTTCGATGTCGCTGCCAAGCGCGATCTCCGCGCCGATGCCCGCCGAAAGGCGGTCGCGGCCGCCCGCCAGTAGGCCGAGCTGGTCGCCGAAGCGGCCGGCGTCCGCCTCGGCGCCGTGGTCCACATCGAGGACGTAGACCCCGACCGGGTCGGCGCGGAACGGTATCGCGGCCACGGTTCCGTCTCGGGAGCGGGTTCGGATCAGGACCTCGCCCCGGGACATGTGGTGGTCTCGGCGGCGGTGATACTCGGCTTCGCTCCGGCGCAAGACTGACAACTCACAGGCCTGTTGCATCAGGATGCTTGTCGGCGAAGCTCGCCAGCCGCCCGGTGCCTGCCCGTATCCGTTGCCGCAGTGACGACGACGGTCATCGTCATTGGCTGTCAGGCCGGGCCCGTAGCTGCTGCAGCAGGAGGATCTCCAGTTGCTGGGGCAGGCGGAACCATCCCTTGCCGGTCAGCAGACGGTGCCGGGAGTTGTGCTGGTAGGAGTCGGCCACGATCTGACCACCGGTGACGGCGACGGCGCCGATGATGTCTTCCGGCGGCACGCGGCCGCCGGGGTCGGTGGTCCGCGCGTCGAGCAGGTACACGTACCCTTCGGCCTGGATCCCGGCCTCGCGTTGCAGGTTCTCGTCCTGGTCGAGATGGTCGAAGAGCACTCCCGACAACAGCCGCACGAACGCGGGATTCTCCTGGAAGTCTTCCGGGCCGGCCTGGTCGAGATGTACGCCCTCACGCAGTGAGCCCACGATCGCTTCTGGATGCAGACCGTGTTTGAAGACCCAGTCGGGTTCGAGGACGGAGACGAAACCGCGCTCACCTTCACCGGTGTTCACCTGATATACGAACACCTTGAGCCCATCAGTCATAACCCGGCATGCTACTGCCAGGAACCGTCGTCATGATCACAGAGCCCTGCCCGCGGCGCATAGCCGCTGCCCTGGATGTGCAGGCGGCCCTGGCATAGGCAGCCGGTGTGGTGGGCCTGCGCCGCGGGGCTACAGCTTGCACTCGACATCAGCCGCGCCGTCCTCGACGACTACGGGGTACCGCGGCATGAAGGCCCCGGTCGGCCCGGTACCCGCACGCGTCACAGGCGGGCGAGCTGCAGCGCCCCGGCGAGCCAGGCACTGACAATGGAGTGCCTGCCGTAGGAGCGGGACTCGTACTCTTTCTGGGTGAGCGGTAGCGATGACTATGTGAGTCTGCGAGAGACTTTCAACGAGGATGCTGAACGGTATGACCGTGCGCGGCCCCGGTACCCGGAACTGATATTCGATGATCTCCTTGCGGCCGGAGTGGCGCCCGGGGCGAGGGTGTTGGAGATCGGCTGTGGCACTGGGCAGGCGACCGTGCCGCTGGCGGAACGGGGCTACCGGATCGTGGCCGTCGAGTTGGGCGCGGACCTGGCCGCTGTGGCTCGACGAAATCTCGCCGGATTCGACTCGGTGGAGGTCGTGACGGCAGCGTTCGAGGAGTGGTCCTTGCCGGGGGAACCGTTCGACGTGGTCTTCTCCGCGACGGCGTTTCACTGGATCGATCCGGCCGTGCGGGTGTCGAAGTCTGCTGACGCCTTGCGTCTCGGTGGTCTGCTGGCCACCGTGGGAACCCACCACATCGCCGGTGGCACCTGGACCGAGGCGTTCTTCGTGGAGATTCAGAAGCTTTACGAGCGCTTCGATCCGTCGACCCCGCCGGGCCTGCGTCTTACGGGTGCTCAAGACATCGCGGAGGATGATCGGGAGCTGACCTCGTCGGAGCGGTTCGGGCCTGCGAGCTTCCACCGATACGAGTGGGAGTTGCCGTACTCGACGGCGGAGTACCTGGATCTTCTGTTGACCTACTCCGGCCACCGTGCCTTGCCGGACCCGCAGCAGAGCGCATTGCTGAACTCCATCGCGCGGCTCATAGACGTCAACTACGGGGGCCAGGTCGTCAAGCGCTACCTGACGGAGCTGAGGCTCGCCGAGCGTGTCCGGTGAATCGCTTCCATCGGTAGCGGTCGTCGGATTCGGCTGAGTGCACTCATAGAACGAGCGCACTCAGCGAGGGCGTCGAGGGAGTCGTTGCTCCCGGTCCCGTTGCGGAAGCGCAGCGACCGCACTTGATCAGCACCAGTGGCGCCGTGATGGTGGAGTGGTCCACCGAGGCCGGCCGCCGGGTCGTGCCGTCTCCGAACAGCACTGCGACCTCGCTGGAACAGTCCTAAGCCGTCGGCCGTGCCGTCAGAGGACGAAGTTGACCAGAATGGTCAAAAGCACCGAGGCGACGACTGAAACCAGTAGCATTATCAGGCATCCCCATCCGCCTCCCAGAAAGCGGACCTCGCTGTTTCCTATTCGCATGGTCGGATTATCCCCCGTGAGGACAGCCGCAACGGCTGCGACGACGCATGCCCGTTGCCCGTTCAGCGATTGGCGTGTTTCACCCTCTACCCACGGGGCATAAGGGCCTCCAGGGAGGAGGCCGTGAAGATCGAGTTGGCGACATTTGCGTCGTCCGTGGTGGACGGGCGTTGTGTGGTTTCCATCGCGGGCGAGCTCGACATATCCGGTGCGTCCAATGCGTTCGTCTGCCTCATGGCGGCCGTCGACGGCGGCCACGCCGCCGTCTGCGTCGACTGCGCGGAATTGTCGTTCCTGGATATGGCAGGACTGGCCAGTCTGACAGCGGCCGCGCGGCGCGCAGAGGCAGTCAAGGTCCCCTTTGCGCTGGTCAACGTGCAGTCCATCGTGCGACTTGTCATCGACGCTACCGGGACGGCTTACCTCCTCGGCGTCGGTGGCGCGGTGGGCCGGCACTGAGGGGAAGGTCCCGCACGACCGGGATCGTGCTTGGCCATCTGCCTGCAACCCCGACAGTCGAGACAGGGAGGAGCGCGCCCTGCTTCGTCACCGGCAGATGGCTGCCGTCTCAGCGCTGTCCGGCTGCGCTGGAACGCTGGTCGATCAGAAAGCGTCCAGTGGTGTCGTTCCACTTCACGCAGGCGGTCAGCAGGCAACTGAGCGCAGCGGCATGAGCCGGATCCGATCGCGCGGCAGCGGTCCGGAACCGCTGCAGGCTCTGGCTGAGCATCCGGGAGGCCTCCGCGATGGCGTCGGCGGCAGAACAGTTCCTTTCAGCGGCGAGCACGGTGAGGAGGTTGTGGTGCCCGTGCGAGGCGTCATTGCCGGCGGAGGCGAGATCGTTGGCGATGGCGATGGCGTCGACGAGGGCCTCTCGCAGGTCCGGTGCATCGGGCGGTGCCGAATGCAACGCCAGGCACTCCACGATGTCGATCACCGGGTAGATGGCGATGGTCCGGTGACGCAGCGGCAGGTATGCGATGAGGGTAGGTCGTCTCGAGCTGGATCGCAGGTCGGCCTCAGCCACGAGAGCGGCAGCGAAGTCCTGGTAGTGGGTGACGAAGGCGGACCGCCCTTGCGGTGTCATCCTCGGTGCTGTCCGCGCCCACAGGTCGGCGAGTGCCGCCTCGGCTGCAGGCAGGCAGGGGGCTGCGGTATGCCCGTCGAGGACGGCGATGAGGGCCGACATCGCGGCGCGGACACGTTCGGGCCGCCGTCCCAGCTCGGTCGTGTCGAGTTCGTCGTCGACGATGCAGATGAAAGCTGACCATTGAGCGACGAGGTCCCGCTCGGCGGTATCGCCGCCGGGCAGCGCGTCCGCGGCGAACTCCGCCAGGCGCATCGCGTCCAACCGCCGCCCCTGTTCGGCGGTGGTGACCAGGTCCCAGGCGCGGGCCCACCCGACAAGCTCCATGCGGTGATGGTGCGCGGCCAGGCAGAGCCGGACAAGATAGTGTTCCGTCCTGCGGAACAGGCACTATCCCGTGTGCCCGACCCGGCCGCTAATGGATTCGTGAACGCTGTCGAGCTGTCGCGGCTTGATGTCGACGACCCGGTGTTCCAGCGGAACCCATATCCGTGGTACGCGCAGATGCGCCGCGAAGCACCGCTGTGCCCGGTACCCGGACGCGACCTGTACTTCGCCGCGACCATGAACCTGGCCCGAGAGGTTCTCGCCGACCCCGCCCGCTTCTCCTCCAGAACCGACAAGCGGCCCCCGCCGCCACCGGAGGTCCGCGAGCAGCTCGCGAGACTGCGTGAAGGCCGTCCCCGGACGATCCACACCCTGCTCAACAATGACCCACCGGATCACGACCGCTACCGCCGGATGGTCAACCGGGCGTTCACCCCCCGGGCTTTGGCCTGGACCGCCGGCCGGGTGCGGGCCGTCGCGGAGGAACTGGTGGCGGCGTTGCCCGACGAGGGAGACCTCGTCCGGCACCTCGCCGTCCCGCTGCCCGTGTCGACGATCTGCGGGGTCCTCGGGCTCGGACCGGAGCACCGGGACCAGGTCCGGCGGTGGACCACCGCCATGACCTTGTCGGTCGGCGCCTCTCCCGGCCCCGAGGCTTTGCTGAGCGGCGAGCACGACCGGGCGGAGTTCGACGCCGTCATGGCGCACGAATGCGCCGCCCGCCGCCGCCATCCCGGCGATGACCTGCGATGACCTGCTGAGCCGGATGGTGGCGGCCGTCGACGAGACCGTCGACGACCCAGACGAACGCCTGGCCGTACTCCTCGGATTGATCCGACCGCTGCTGGTCGCGGGGAACGAAACCACCACCCGCCTGTTGGCCGAGGCGGTCGCACTGCTCTGCGACCGCCCGGCCGAGTGGAGGCGGCTCCGCGCCGACGCGGCCCACGCCACCCGGGTCACCCAGGAAGCCCTGCGGTGGTGCAGCCCTGTCCAGCAGATGCCCCGCCGGGTCACCTGCGCGACGCTCCTCGGCGGCACCGCACTGCCCGCCGGAGCGACAGTCCTGGTCTCCTTCGCCTCGGCCAACCGCGACGAGGCGGTCTTCGACCGGCCCGACCGCTTCGACCCCGACCGCGCCGACCTGCACCGGCACATCGCGTTCGGCCACGGCATCCACGCCTGTCTCGGCGCGGGACTGGCACTCCTGCAGGGCCGAATCGCCCTGCAAACCCTGGCGGCCCGCACTCGCCGGATCGAAGTCGCCGACCACGAACCGCGATACCTGCCCGGGTTCCTGCTGCGCGGCCGAGCACAGCTCCCCGTCCGGGTGCAGCGGTGACGGCGGTGGTCACCGGGGCGGCCCGCGGGATCGGCCGGGCCATCCTCCGCCGGCTCATCGCCGACGGGCACCGCACCGTGGCTGTGGACGTGGACGCCGAACTGCTCGCCGAGACCTGCCGGGAATGCGGTGCGCAACCAGCCGTCGTCGACGTCACCGACCGCGACGCGGTCTCCGCCTTCGCCGAACAGGTCCAGGTGTGCGACGTGCTGGTCAACAACGCCGGCATCTGGCGGTTCGAGCCGCTGCTGTCCGCCACCGCCGCACGCGAAGTACTGCAGGTCAACCTGCTCGGGCCCCTGAACCTCATGCAGGCGCTCACCCCTGCCATGCCCGCAGGCGGCGCGGTCGTGAACGTCTCCTCGGTCGTCGCCCGCAGGCCGGTCGGCGGACTCGGGTTGTACCCGGTGTCGAAAGCCGCCCTCGAGGCCCTCACCAGGACTGCCGCGCTCGAACTCGGCCCCCGCGGCATCCGCTGCAACGCCGTCGGTCCCGGCTTCATCCTCACCGACGGCACCAGCGCCCACCTTGAGAACGACGACCGCGCGAGCTCGATCCCGTTGCGCAAGATCGGACACCCCGACGAGGTGGCGGCAGTGGTGTCCTTCCTCTGCTCCGACGAGGCCCGGTACGTCACCGGCCAGATCGTCTACGTCGACGGCGGCTACGGCTGACCGGTCCCTCGGTACGAAACGACACGTCGCCTGGTTCGACCCGGGCCCGACCTCACCGCAACCGGAACTGCACAGGAGGTGTCACCGATGAGGGTGACCGCGATCCCCTCTCAACGCCCGTGGAGTGCCGAAGGCTTTCCTGACGGAATGGCCGCGGCCCGCGACAGCGTCCGGCGCGCGGTGCTCGCCCGCGTCGCCGGCGACGGGGCCGTCCGCGACCCCTGCCATGGCCGAGCGCTGGAAACCGCGCTGCTGCTCAGCCTCATGGACCGCGTCGGGTACACCTCACCGGCACGGGACTCCCTGGCCCGCTTCCTGGACAGCAGGCGACAACCCGCTCGCCTGCTGTCCGAGCAACTGCTCCGAGAGGTGCCCGACTTCACCGTCGATCGCAAGCGCGCCACCCTGTGCGCGTTCCTCGTCGCACTGGGCGAACCGCTGCCCCACGGTGCCCCCGACCCGGCGGATTTGACCCTCGAAGGCCTGCACCCGTGGGCGCGAGTGCAGATCACCGCCGTGAAGGCGATCCTCGCCGCAGCCACGGGGCGACCGGAGAGCATCACGCCAGATGATCACAACAGGCTCCTCGACACCCAGCAAGCCGAAGGAGTGTGGGAGCACAACCTGCTCGTGCACCTGTCGGTGCTGCACGGCCTCGCCCACCGCCCGGACACGACCCACGTAGTGCGAGCCGGAATCGCCAAAGCGCTCGACCATCAGCGCCACGACGGCGGCATACCGTTCGTCTCCGACGTCGACACCTGGTGCACCGCGACCGCAGGGGTGGCCCTCACCGCCGCTCAGACGGACCCCGCCGCCCTCCACCCCCTCGCCGAACACCTCGTGGGCAGGCAAGCCGCGGACGGCGGCTGGTCCTTCACCGATACGGTTCAGCTCACCGACACCGACGACGTGTCGGTGGCCGTCGAGTTCCTCCACGCCCTCGACCCCCACCGCTACCGCAACGCCATCAGCCGCGGGCTGGCCTACTTGCGCGGCAGGCAAGGCCCCGACGGCGGCTTTCCCACCTACGCGGCGACCCCCGCCGAAGCCTGCATGACCGCGGCGGCGGCGAACGCGCTCCTCTGCGCCCCGCAACACCATCGAACCCACCTCGATCAGGCACTCGGTCACCTCATGCGCTCGCAACGCGACGACGGTTCGTTTCCGGCGGACTGGAGCGCCAGCAGGCTCCACACACCGTTCCGAGCCGTCCTCGCCGCAACCCAGCGGGAGACCGCTGACGATCCCCGCGCCGTCAGGATCGCGGCGAAGGTGTCAGGTGCGATCCTCGGCACCCAGAATCCCGACGGCGGCTGGGGGCAGCGCATCGGAGACGCCAGCGACGCGATCAGCACCTCATACGCCGTGATCGCACTGACGCGCGGGCCCGAGTCCGATGCTGCGGCCCGCGGAGTGGAGTTCCTGCTGGGCAGCCTGCGCGACGACGGCGGCATCGCCTCCGTACCGGACTCGATAGGGCCCCGACCCTTCACCTTCACCGTCCCCGCGCTCGCGGATATCTTCGCGCTGCTCGCACTGGGTCACGTGCAGTCCCGGATCGAAGGGACAGCCCGACGGTGACCCGATGACGGAACAGAGGCCGGGTGTCCCTTGAGGCGACGGCCCGTGCAGCTCCATTCCAAAACGCCGGCCGGAGCGGATACTCCTAATCAGGGGACAAAGGGGTGTTCTACAGGTAAGCACCGTTCCCGGGGCCGATTTCGACCATCCAGATCAGTCACGCGTTCCATCGCGTCGCATTGAGGCGCGGCGCACTAACACCCCAAAAGCCAACAACAGGACACTTGCGGCTATTACAACGAACCACGCTGTTGTCGAATCAACTGTGAACCACACCATGCGCGAAGAGTAGCTTTGCCTACCAGCCCGCGCGGTGGCGGTCACCGGAGAATTCGGTCGGGCAGGCAGGATGCTTGAAATGGATGGACAACTGGTTGGCTCTGTTGGTGAACGATGGCCCCATCTACGCGCCATTTCTGGCTCCAGGCTCTCGCCTTGGGGATTCGTACGAGCGAGAGCTGGCCCCACCCAAGCCGACACCCATCGTTGGTATGCCGATGCACTCACGGTTACGACCGAGGTCGCTCGTCTCCGACCTGGTCGTACGGACTGCCGAGCGGATCGCGGCAGGTTCGGACGTCGGGCAGAGTGTTGCTGGTGGGCGTCACCGGGTGGCGGGGTGGTTCAGGTCTTGTCGAGGTGTTGTGCTCGTTCGCTGCGTACCTGTTCGAGGGTGGCGGTGTCGGCTGCGAGGTCTGGGTGTTCGATCTGGCGGTCGAGTTCGACGACGACTTCGAGTTCGCTGACGGCCTGGTCGAGGTCGCCGCCCGCCCGGTGGGTCATCGCAATGTTGTACCGGGTCACGGCTTCCCCGGCCCGGTCGCCGACCTCCCGCCGGATCGGCAACGCCTGCTCGTAGTAGGCCAGTGCCTGCCGCAGGTCACCCAGCCCGTCGTACACGGCGCCGATGTTGTTCAGCGTGGTCGCTTCCCCGGCCCGGTCGCCGACCTCCCGCAGGATCGGCAGTGCCTGCTCGTGGTAGGCCAGTGCCTGCCGCAGGTCACCCAGCCCGTCGTACACCATGCCGATGTGGTTCAGCGTGGTCGCTTCCCCAGCCCGGTCGCCGACCTCCCGCCGGATCGGCAACGACTGCTCGTGATAGGCCAGTGCCTGCCGCCGGTCACCCAGCCCGTTGTACACGGCGCCGATGTTGCTCAGCGTGGTCGCTTCCCCGGCCCGGTCGCCGACCTCCCGCAGGATTGGCAGCGCCTGCTCGAAGTAGGTCAGGGCCTGCCGCCGGTCACCCAGCCCGTTGTACGCCATGCCGATGTTGTTCAGCGTGGTCGCTTCCCCGGCCCGGTCGCCGACCTCCCGCGTGATCGGCAGCGCCTGCTGGTAGTAGGTCAGTGCCTGCCGCCGGCCACCCAGCCCGTTGTACACGGTGCCGATGTTGTTCAGCGTGGTCGCTTCCCCGGCCCGGTCACCGACCTCCCGCATGATCGGCAGTGCCTGCTCGTAGTAGGCCAGTGCCTGCCGCCGGTCACCCAGCCCGTTGTACGCCAAGCCGATGTTGTTCAGCGTGGCCGCTTCCCCGGTCCGGTTGCCGACCTCCTGCCAGATCGGCAACGCCTGCATATAGCAGTCCAACGCCTGCCGTGGGCTGCCGGTGGACGCCAGTGCCCAGCCCAGGTGGTACAGAGCGGCAGCGTCTGGGCCCAACGTCAGCGTCGCTTGCGCCATCGCCGCCACGTCGGCAAACCGGGACCGGCTCAGCCACACCCTGCCCACCCGGCGTCCTACGGCCCGAGCGATCTCCGGCTCCCGACCCGCCACCGCCAGCCGATGCACCTCCGCCCACCGCGCAACCACCACACCAAACCCACCACCAGCCAACCGCCCCGCCTCCCCACCGGTCGCGGCCGACGCCGACACATCCACCAACCCCCACCCCTCCCACGACCTCCGCCAACACCCCACGCCATGCAACCCCGAACCGAACAGGCAGACCCCACAAGCCCAGCTTGAACCCAAGATCCGAATAGGACAGAACCACCAGAATCATCCCGCAAACCCGAACACCGCCACAGCCACCGACCAGACACCTGCAACATCCGCTCATCGGCAGATCCGGACATGCTGCCCTCGTCGGTACCTTCCGGCGAGCGGTCGCCGACCGCTACCGCCGCCTGCCGCTTGATCGGCACAGCCGGGGCCGCTACTCGTTCCCGATCGGAGCCGCCAGAGGTCGGTATGTGGAGTCGGAACCCGCTCCTAGGTGGGGCCCGAACTCACTCTCACAGCCACAACGGGTCGCCGGGTGGCGGACAACACATCACACCGTGGTGTTCGGTCGGCCTTTCTGAGGAGTCAATCGTGGACTGCGGTGCGCCACTCGGATCGAGCAAGACCGGCCAACCACCGGCCGTGCTGACGAATGCGAGATGGGTCGTCGGGGAAGGAGCCTTCCCATGGGTGATCCAGGTTCTTCCAGGCGGCGGGCTGGCCTGGCTCGGCCACCAGCGCAGTCGCGATGTCGACGATCGCGGCGTAGGACAAACCTAATGTCGCCGGCATGCCCGGACGATACGAGCGGACGCTCGCGGCGGCTGGACGGGCCAGGAGCTCAGCATCCACCCCGGTCTCCTCCAGCGGCTCACGGCGTGCCGCTTCGCGAGGTGCCTCTCCGGGTTCAACCTTCCCGCCGGGCGGGACCCAGCCTCGCCAGGGATTGAGGACCAGCAGCACCTGGGAAAGACTCGTGTCGAATACCCAGACCTCGGCCCCGAGCGGGTCGGCTGGACTGGCGCCGACGGCGGCGAGCCAACCGTCGACGTCGTCGAATTCGACACGTGCGTTACCAACGTCGACCAGTGCGGCCTCCAACGACCGGCGCCGCAATTCGTGGCGATTCACGGCCGGAAGCTATCGCGAGCATGTGACATCGCCAGGCGGGCGAAAGCCCAGCGTCCCAGGACCAAATGCGTCACTGTGAGTGACTGCCGCCAGGGCTCGGGGTCACGGTACCGGCCGTCATCGATCTCCGAGCATCAGTTATTAGTGCGCCCAGGCTGCCTTCAAGGTGTGCGACTCGCCAACCGGGTAGTGGCTAACTGAGCGACTACAGACACGAACCACAGCGGACGGCCACGGATACCCGTGGACGGTATCGGTTGGTGACCGTCACCATGACCTCTGACCGTCAAACCACTGTTTGCATGCAGGACGATGAAGTCCTAACGCAGGAACGGGTGTGTAGTTTACGCAGGCTCACGCTAGCCGGGAAGGTACTGCGCCTGTCCGTCAGGAAGATACGACCGACGATGGATCCGCCGACGCAGTCAGCTGTAGCAGGCTATAGGCCGGGCGGTCCGTACGGGCACAGGAGGTCACGATGGCGGCGCAGACGCCTGATTCGTCGGTCGAGTCGATTCTGTACGCGTGCCTCGCCACGGTGCGAGAGCAGCGCTGGCTGGCTGCGCTCGATCTCCTCCGGCGAGCGGTCGACCAGTGGCGGCTGGCAGCCGATGCGGGCGACGTCGACAGTGAGGAGCTTGAGTCGGCTTTCGCATTGGCCCGGATCATCGAGACCGGCGCTCCCGGCCTGGACGACAGGGCTGACACGCTTCCGCTGGTATTCATGTTGACCGGCGCGTACGCCCCCCTCACCCTGATGGCCGAGCTGCCCGCGCTGGGCGGTGACGACGCGGCACTCGCGTGGATGACCGAGCACTCCCAGCGTGGGGAGAAGTTCGGCATCAAGGTGGAGCGCGGACCGCTGGACCTCTTCCACGATCGCACCGAGATCGCCCGTCAGCACACGGCCCGCGCCATCGAGACCCGTGACCGCGACACGCTCGAAGAGGCGCTGCGCCTCTATGAGCTGGCCTTCGGCAACCTGCCCGAAGACGCGGCCGCCGAGGCGCACGGCGAGTTCGCCGACTACGCCGTCGCGATCCGCTTGCTCGCCGACCTCGAGGACAGCTTCGAAGGCCTGGACGCCGCGATCGAGGCGGCGGGGCTCGCCGTCGAGCTGACCCCCGATGGCCACCCCGAGCTCGGGACCCGGTTGGCGAACCTGGCCCGGATGTTGCGGGACCGCTACGACCGGACCCGTGATCGCCGGGATCTCGACGACGTCATCTCGTGCGGTGAGGATGCCGTAGCGGCCCACGAGCACGGCGGGGATCCCGCCATCGCCCTGACCAACCTGGCCGCGGCCTTGTACACGCGCTTCGAACTCGACGGCGACGGCGAGGACCTCGACCGGGCTGTGGAGCTGTGCCGTTCGGCGGTGCAGGGATCGCAGCCCGGCGACGACCGGCTGTCGCGGCGTACCGCCATGCTCGCGATACTGCTGCGCGACCGGTGGACCGGTACCGCCGACCGTGCGGACCTCGACGGCGTGATCGCCGCGGCCGAGCAGCATCTGACGCTTCAAGGCGATCCTTCTCCGGTGGTGAGCCATTTCCTGCTGCTGAGCTTGCGGGATCGGTTCGCTCACGAGGAACGCCGCAGCGATCTCGATCGTGCCATCGAGATCGGCGAGCTGCTGACTGCGCGGCCCGACGCCGACGATGACGATGACGATGACGATGACGATGACGGTCACCAGCAGCATCTGCACGTCTTGCAGGAGCTTCTGATGGCCAGATACAGGCTCGGCGGCGATCCCGGCGACCTGAGAGCCGCAGCGGCTGTCATCGCCGGTGCGCTGGCAGAGGCAGCCGGCGGTCGGCAGCTTCTTGACGCGGAAGCCGCCCCGACCGTGGACGACGTCGCCCGGTGGCTGGCCAGGCCGCAGGCCGACCAGCTGCGGGACCTGCACACCAGTGCGCTCGACCAGCTTTTCGCGACCTCCGAGCCGATCACCGACCACGTGTGGCAGCAGGCCCACGGCACTTTGCGTCAGGTCGTGGCAGCGGCCGACGACCGGACGCGGCCGCGCTACCTCGCCAATCTCGGGTACGCGCTGTGGTGGCGCTTCCGGCACACAGGGGAGGCGGGCCTGCTCGACGAGGCGATCGTCCTGGCGCAGGAGGCGGTCGGGCAGATGCCGGACGGCCATGAGGACCGCGTCGCTGCCCTGACCACCCTGTCCGCGATGCTGCAGTCCAGGTACGACTGGTCCGGCGCGCCCGCCGACATCCGACAGGCCGTGGACATCCAGCGCGAACTAACCGGACAGGTGCCGCCCGACGCGGCGCGGGCGTCGATCCTCGGCAATCTCGGCATCGTGCTGATCAGCCGGTTCGACCGCCTCGCCTCGCCCCATGACCTGGACGAGGCGGCGGACGTGCTGCGCACCGGGTTGGCCGAGCTGGAACCGGACGACCCGGACCGGGCCCGCCTCCTGAGCAGCCTGGGCCTTGCCCTGCGGACTCGCTTCGGCCTGACCGGTGCCGGCTCAGACCTCGACGAGGCGGTCGACCTGGCCCGGGCGGCAGTCGACCTGGCCGCCGTCGACGATCCGAACCTGGCGACCTACCACGCCGGTCTGGCACTGGCGCTGGAGCAGCGGCACACCCGCAGCGGTGCGGTCGCAGACCTCACGGCCGCGGCCCACGCCGGGCGGCAGGCGCTCGCTCTGACGCCCGAGGGCCACGTCAGCCGGCCAGGGCTGCTGTCCAACCTCGGCATCGTGCTGCGGACCCTCGGCGAGACCGTCTCAGACCCGGAGCTCCTGGACGAGTCGGTGACGTTGCTGCAACAGGCCGTGGCAGCCTTGCCCGACGGCCATCCCGACCAACCCCTGTACCGTTCCAACCTGGGACTCTCGCTGCGAGTCCGCTTCCTCGATGGATCCGCCGCCGACGACCTTGATGACGCCGTAGCCTGCGGTCGCGAGGCAGTCGAGCTCGCACCGGCCGACCACACCGACATCAGCCGATTCCGCCTCGGCCTGGCCGATACGCTGCTCCTCAGCGCCCGCATAGGCCAGCGGCCCGGCCACCGGACCGAAGCCATGGTCCAGCTGCGGCAGACCGCGGTCACCGACGGCGGCCCGCCGGCACTGCGGGCACGGGCCGGGCGACTCTGGGCGCGCGAATCGGCCGTCGACGGCGACTGGGAATCAGCAGGCGCTGCGCACGCCATTCTGCGCGACATCCTGCCTCAGCTGGTCGGGCATCACCTGAGCCCGGCCGACCGCCGCCACCACCTCAGCGACCTGCAGGGCCTCGGAGCCGAAGCAGCATACGCGGTTCTGCGTGCCGGAGGCACCGCCGCAGACGCCTGGACGGCGCTCGAGGCAGGCCGGGCGATCCTGCTCGCGCAGTCCTTCGCCACGCGGCGCGACACCGCGAGCCTGGAACCGCTCGCGCCCCAGCTCGCGGCCGAGGTCACCGATCTGCGTCGGCAGCTCAACGACACCGCCGGACACACCGGGCAGCAACGCCGGGCGCTGTCCGGCCGTTGGCACGCGGTACTGGACGACATCCGGCGACTGCCCGGCTTCGAGCGGTTCGCGTTGCCGATCAGCATCGCGCAGGTCACCGCCTCCGCCCAGGCCGGGCCGCTCGTCGCCGTCATTGTCAGCGACCTCGGCTGCGCAGCGCTGATCGCCACGCCGGCTGGCGTGAGCACGCTCGATCTACCAGACGTCTCCCGGGCCGACGTCGACGAGTTGGCCGCGATCCTCAGCGATGCGCTCACCGCCAGCGACCACGCGCAAGTCGACGCCGTCCTGCACTGGCTCGGCAGGCGCATCGTCGGGCCCGTTCTGCACCACCTTGGCCACACCGAGCTGCCCGCTCCCGGCGGCCTGCCGCGGATCTGGTGGATTCCAACCGGCCGCCTCGCGCTTTTGCCCATGCACGCCGCGATGGTCGACATCGCAGGCCACACATGCTCCGCCCTCGACCTTGTCCAGTCGTCCTACACTCCCTCCGCGCAGGTTCTGCACGACCTGCGCGAGCAGCGGCGGACCCGCGGCACCGGAGCGCTCGTCGTCGGACTGGACACCACCACCGCTCGCGCGGAGCTGCCCCCGCTGCTGTTTGCCGAGGCGGAGGCCCAAGCCGTCGAATCCCTCCTGGGCGGAGCCACCACTCTTCTCGGCGCGCACGCCACGCATGCGGCTGTCACCGGTGCCCTCACCACGGCGGACATTGCGCACTTCGCCTGCCATGCGGCGGTCGACCCGGACGATCCGTCGCTGAGCTTCCTCGCCCTCGACGACCGGGACCTGACCGTGGCCGAGCTGAGCGGTCTCGACCTGGCCGGCGCCCACCTGGCGTTCCTGTCCGCCTGCACGACCGCGGTCAGCACCGACGGCCTCATCGACGAGGTGCTCCACATCGCCTCGGCGTTCCAGCTGGCCGGCTTCACCCACACGGTCGCCACGCTGTGGCCCATCCACGACCGATTCGCCCCGCAGCTGGCCGAGCTCATCCACTCAAGCTTCGGCGCGGGTGAACCGCCGTCGGCAGCGGTGCATTCCAGCGTCCGGGAGATGCGCGACCGCTACCCCCACCACGCGATACTCTGGGCATCCCACATCCACTTCGGACCATGAGCGTGCGTGCTCGCCGGCCTCCGGCCGACGCCATGAGGTGGCGGACGAGGGCGCTTCAAACCTGGCGGTCCGGTTCGGCGTTCTGGCTGCGGAGCTCGGGCGGGGCGGGCGCACGGTATGACGTAAGCGCGGTGTGTCACTGCGCTTGGAGTGGCCTGGTGGGCTGAGCGGCGGCGCAGATCGCCTGGAGCGTGGTCGTCCGCAGGAGCGGGATGGCCGCGCCGCCGAAAGGACCGCCGGTGATGCCGGTGCCACCGTGGGTGGGCAGTACCGGTGTGAAACCGATGTGCGAGTCGTTGACCTTCAGGATGCCGCCGTTGCCGAGATCGGCGCAGACCCGGTCGATGACGGCCTCGTCCCGCGCCCACAGCGAGTTGCGCAGACCATAGCGGTTGGCGTTCATGAAAGCGATCACCCGGGTCAGCAGTTTCCCGTCGTCGCTGGGCGTGGGAAGGACGATGCTGAGCAGCGGGAAGAACGTCTCGTCGCGTACCGCCGCCAGCCCGTCCGCCATCTCGAGCCCGTCGACCCGCAGCACCGTCGGCTCGAGGAACATCCCGCCGGAGCTGGGTCGCCCGCGGCGGTCCCACTGCCGCCCGCCCGTGACGATCGTTGCCCCGGCGTCGGTGGCCTGCCGTAGCACCGCCTGCATCGCAGGCGCCTTGAACACCGGGCTGAGCAGCACGTCGGGGTCGTCGGGCAGCCCGGGCCGCAGCGCCCGGGCGTGGGCAGCCACGGCGTCGACGAGCTGGTCGAACACCGCAGGATGCGCCACGGCATACCTGGGCACCATGCAGATCTGACCGGAGCCGTAGAAGCACTCGGCCAGCGCGGCTGCGGCCCCGACCACGTCGGCGTCGCGCCAGACGAGCACGCCGTCGTTGCCGGACAGTTCGAGCACCGGCTTCTTACCCCGGGCCAGGCACTCCTGCGCCAGCGCCAGGCCACGGGTCGAGCTGCCGAAGTAGTAGATGTCGTCGACATCGGCACTGTCCAACCACGACGCCAGCATGGGCCGGGTCAGCCCGCACAGGACGGACAACACCGCCGGGGGAGCACCGAGGGCTCCTAGCTGCGGGGCGACGATCTCCTGATAGAGATGGTTGACGCCCAGCGGGCAACTGCGCGGGGCGCCGACGACGAGGGCGTTGCCGCCGATCAGGGCCCAGATGCCGAGCGCGCTGTTGCTGGTGGCGGCATTCTGCGGCGGGCTGAGGCAGACCACACCGTCGGGCCGGTAACGCAGCCGAACGCGGTGCTGGCCGACCTGGTGGCGGCGTTCGGCCAGCTCGGCGGCGAGCGCCACGCTGTCAGGGTGAAACGACGCCAGCATCCCCGACAGCTCCCAGCGGGCAAGCCGGACCGGGTGTCCCTCGTCGACCAGTACGTCGATCAGCTCGTCGGCTCGACGGACCAGCTCTCGGTAGATCAGGCCGGCCAGCTCCAGCCGTTCTGCCAGCGGCCGACGGCCCCATTCGGGCTGCGCGGCGCGGGCGGCCCGGAGGGCTTCGGCCACCTGCTCGGCGGTGGCGACGGCCACCCGTCCGGCCAGCCGTTCGTCGTCCTCGTCGCCGCCGTCGCGTTCCCGGTTCAGCGTCAGCCGGCCGACGGTGAGCGGGTCGGCCAGGAGTGCGCTGGTCCGGGCGACGTAGGCCCAGCCCTTTCCCTCCCGGCCGTGCCCGCCGACCAGCACCCCGTAAGACTTCACGACGCGCCGAAGAACCAGTTGCCGACCGCATCGTCCTGGGTGCCGACGTAGAACTGCCGCACGGCTTCGGTCAGCTCCTCCACGGTGAGCCGACCGTCGCCGTCGGTGTCCATCCGTCGGAAGGCCTCGTCGATCTGGTCGTCGGCCGTGCCGAAGGCATTCTGGATCCGCACGAACTCGTCGCGGCTGAGCGCCCCGTCGCCGTCGACGTCGGCGAGGTCGAGCACGGCTTTCACCGCGGGCCGGAAGGTCTGCTCATAGTCGGCGGGCCGCTCGACGAAGGCCTCGGTCATGCCTCGGTGGTACTCCGCCGGGTCGATGCGGCCGTCGGCATCCTTGTCGCACTGCTGGGCCAGCGCGGCCCAGATCCCATCGAAGCTCCCGACGACGGCCTTGCCCTTGGCGGAAGTGGGCGAGTCCTCGAACTGCGACAGGATGCGCACCCCTAGCCCTTCCAGATCGGTGCGCTCGATATAGCCGTTGTGGTCCCGGTCGAAGTGACTGAAGGCCAGCCGGTGCTTGCGTTGCATCAAATCTTCCATAGAGGGAGCTCCTATCATGTAGCAACCAAAGCGGCACAAAATCAGGCTAGTGGTTGCAAAGGCGCGAAGGGCAGTCCCTCGTTGGTGCACAGTCACCCGGCCGTGACCCCCGGCCAGCCAGGGCATATCGGCGCCATGGATCCGCGGCGACCGCAGTTCTCGCCGGAGCTTGCCCGAGCTGCACGGTCGGCCTGGCTCGGTAGGTCGGCTCGGCGCGGAGCCCCGCCAGATTCCGCCGTGGACCTGCACGGCCCGCCGCTGTGTCAGCCACGCCCAGCCGACTCGGTGCAGCCCGCATTCGTCCAGTGGCACTCCGCTCAAGCAGGCGGGAATATGCCTGTGGTTCGCCGCGCGGACGTATCGTCGGCGGATGACAGAACAGATGCCCGCTGCGGTCGCCGCCTGGCACCGCGTCGTCGAGAGCCGTGATCTGGCAGGCCTGGCGCCCCTGCTCGCACCGGACGTGGTGTTCCGTTCGCCAGCGGTGCACGCGCCGCAGAACGGCCCCGACATCACGGCCGCCTACCTCGCCGCGGCTTTGGCCGTGCTCGGACCCACCATCCGGTACGAGCGCGAGTGGTACACGCCCGACGGAGCGGTCCTGGAGTTTCATGCCGACCTCGACGGCACCGCGGTCCACGGCGTGGACATGATGCGCTTGGACGCCGATGGCCGGATCGTCGAGTTCACAGTGATGGTCCGCCCGTTGCGAGGGCTGAACCGGCTCGTGGAGGAGATGGGCAAGGCCTTGGCCGCGCAGCGTCCAGCCGCCTGACTTCGGCCCGGTGGGGAAGCGTCGGCGGTCCGATCGGGTGTGCGGCGAGCTTGGTTAGGGTGATCTCGTGGGTTTGCGGTTCGAGACGCGGGCGTCGGACTCGCCGTGGGTGAGCACGGTGTGGACCTGTAGGAGCGAGCGGGTCGTGGAGATGACCTCCGTTGCGGCGGTGTGCTGGGGCCTGGTGTTCTGGGAGCGCGAGGGCGGGTTTTACGCGAGCGTCTCCGGCCCCGAGACCAGGACCGGCACCGCGCCGGTGCCGGAAGGGGCGTCCTTCGTCGGTATCGAGTTCGCAGTGGGCACGTCGCTACGGGCGGTGCCGACGGCGTCCCTGGTGAACAGCGGCGTCGAGCTGCCGGACGTCACCCGCAGGACCTTCCGGCTGGACGGTGCCCGCTGGGAGACGCCGGGCCCCGACGACGCCGAAGCCCTGGTCGGCCGACTCGTGCGGGCCGGAGCCGTGGTCCGTGACCCGCTGGTCGCCGAGGCGCGCCGAGGCCATCGTCCGACGGTCTCGGCGCGCACTGTCGAGCGGCGGTTCCGGGCGGCGACCGGGCTCACCCAGGGTGCGGTACGGCAGATCGAGCGCGCCCGTGAGGCCGCAGTGCTACTGGCAGCCGGTGCCCCGGTCTCCGAGGTCGTCACCGGACTCGGGTACTTCGACGAGCCGCACCTGGCCCGTGCACTGTGCCGGTATGTCGGTCGTACGGCGCGCCAGCTCCGCGACGGCGGTGGCGGTGCGATCGGCCTGGACCTGCATCAGGCGACGACGTCGTAGATCAGCTTGACGATGCCGTTCGGGTAGGCCGCGGAGTCCCGGAGGCGCAGCGCCTGCTTGTCCCTGTCCGCGCTGCTGAACAGGCTCTTTCCGGCCCCGAGCAGCACGGGGAAGACCAGCAGGTGGTATCGGTCGAGCAGGCCGGCCTCCGAAAGGCGTCGGGCGAGTTCCGCGCTGCCGTGGATGAAGATCGCGCCACCCTCGCCCTGCTTGAGCTCGGCGATGTCGTCGGTGGAGCGCAGGATCGTCGTCGGCCCCCATCCTTCGACAAGGGCGTCTTCGTCGAGCGTGGTCGACACCACGTACTTGGGTAGGTCCCGGTAGGCGGCGTGGTCGTCCGAGCCGGGCCAGGTCGTCGCGAACGCTTCGTAGCTCCGGCGGCCGAACATCAGTGCCGTGGTCTCCGCGAGTTCCTCGCCCTTGAGGGAGAAAGCCTCGGGCAGGAAGTCGATGCCGTTGATCACCCAGCCGCCGCTGCGGTGTTCCTCGCCCGGCCCACCGCCGGGGGAGTCCACCACTCCGTCCAGCGAAACGAAACCGGTAAAGACCAGATCACGCATGTGCGGTTCCCCTCAGGATCAGGCGACGAAGCCATCAGACAGTCGACAGCAGTCGGCAGCGCCGCGCTTAGCCCGGCGGCGGCTGCCCACCCCATGTTATGGAAACACCGCTGCGGTCGTCTTGGATGGAAACGACAACACGGAGCCGCGGGGATCGGCAGTTCCGGCGGCGCAGCTCAGCCGGCGGCGGCGACCGCGCCAGCCGCGCCTGTGGCAGACGAAGAGTCCCACATGGTGAGCACAACGGCGAGGACGAAGATCTGCACGGGTAGCTGCAGGCTGGGAAGGTCGGCCACCGCGTCGCCGCGCCACATGCTGGTCCGCCTGACCGAGCCCAGGCGCCGACCGTCGGCGGAGCGCAGCTCCTGCTCATCCCGCCACAACGACGCCCGGTGGAAGGCGTAGGTCTGCCCGCCCGCCTCGACCGTCCAGCTCTTGCGGCCCACCCGGCGCGCTGCGGCGACCGGTGTGTCGTCCTGGTCGACCATCCCGTACGTGCTGCCCCACATGTTGCCGCGCACCCTGTACCGCCGTCCGCCCAGCTCGAACGTTCCCCCGGCCGTCCACAGCGATCCGTCCCAGACGGCGAGGGGCCGACCATCGGCACTGATCGCGTAGCGGTTCTTCCAGACGCTGGTCTTTGTGGCCTCCAACATGCCCGTTCCCTTCTACGCTGTGGGCCTTGCCTTGTTCAAGTATGGGCGTCGACCGAGGCTGGGCTGTAGTGCCAGCACTCACCAGACCTGGTGAGCGGCGCACGGCATGGCCATGACATATGTCCTCGGGTTGGTCGTCGTACACGGCTCGCCCTGGACCGGCCGAGGGGTATGGAGCGGCCTATTCGATGAGCCGATCCAGCCGCAGCATCGGCTTCCGCCGCGCCGCAGCCGCACCAGCCCACGCCAGCACCGGAGTGACGCTGGGCGGAGTCCTCGGTGGCGGCGGCGGACTGCTCATCGGACTAGGGTCACGGGCCATCCCCGGCATCGGCCCAGTAGACAGCGGCGTACTGATGTGCGCGGCAATCAATCCGCTACTTCCCATATCGACGGCGAGCTTCAACGCCACATTTGGCACCTCTATCACGCAAACGGGAACCATCGAAGTGTGCACTCCAAATCCCTAACGTGAATTCACGCTGTCAGGGCATGGCGGTTGCGGGGGCGGGGCCCGCGCAGCGGGAGTTGCCGGCCGTGGTTTCGATGCGTCAGCCAGACCCGGCTTGCTGAGTGCCGCACGCGTGCGTGGCGAACCAGGGCGCGGCGCCGCGGCACCGTCGGCTGCACGAAGCGCGACGCTGCGTCCCCGCGTCGCTCGCAGCGGGTGCTGCCGCGGCGGGTGCCTTGACGATGGAGCGCCAGCCGCCACAACAGACCGATCACCGTTACCGCAAGGCCGGCCAGTTCCATGTTGGGCATGCTTCCCCCTCCGGGCTGACGCCTGTTACCCGGGATCCGCGATCCCGAACCCCTGTCCCGAACTCCCGCCGCGCACCGGGCATGTGCCGGACCGCTGCGGTGACGCCGAGTCACTCCGGTAGCCGGATCGCCGGTCTTGTGACGAGTCCCCGAGCCTGTCCTCAGCGGGGCATTCGTGGCTGATGAACTGTGCGGATGGGTTGTTCTCCGACTTTCATCCGATGGGGTGATCAAGCGGGCGGAATCCCGTCAACCCCGGGTCTGGCCGGCCCTCGACAACCGCCCTCATCGCCGTCGCTCCTCCTCGGGTCGCCGACGCGGGCCGGTACCCGCGACGGCGCGGATGACATCTGGGACGGCCGATGGATTCACTCGCGTGACCGGAGGAATAATCCGGCGCCAGGTGGGAAACACGCGCATCATGACGAATTCGAATTCGGCAGGGGCCGCGGAGGGAGCGGTCGTCCGGAGCCTCATACCAGCGCGGATCGACCGGCTCACGTGGTCGCCGTTCCACACCAGGATGGTGCTCGCGCTGGGGACCGCATGGGTCCTCGACGGGCTGGAGATCACCGTCGCCAGCGCTGTGGGCGCGGTCCTCAGCGAGGAGACCACGCTCGGCCTGAGCTCCACCCAGGTGGGGGCGATCGCCACCGTGTACCTGCTCGGCGAGGTGTTCGGCGCGCTGTTCTTCGGGCGCCTCTCCGACGCCCTGGGCCGGCGCAACCTGTTCATCGTCACCCTCGGCGTCTACCTCGGCGGCAACGCGTTGACCGCGCTCGTCTGGGGGAGCGGCCCGGCCGCGCTGGTCTTCCTCTACCTGACCCGGTTCATCGCCGGTGCCGGCATCGGCGGCGAGTACGCAGCCATCAACTCCGCCATCGACGAGATGATGCCGGCCAGATACCGCGGCCGGGTCGACCTCGGTGTGAACGGCACCTACTGGGCCGGCGCCATCATCGGCACCCTCGGCACCTACGTCCTTCTCAACAACGTCGAACTGGGGCTGGCCTGGCGGCTCGGCTTCCTCATCGGCCCGGTGATCGGCATCGCCGTCTGGGGCCTGCGCCGGCACCTGCCGGAAAGCCCCCGGTGGCTCATCCTGCACGGCCGCGAGGACGACGCGGAGCAGAGCATGAGGCAGATCGAGGACGCCGCTGTCGCCTCCGGCCAGACCTTGACGCCCCTGGACGACTCGCAGGCGATCTCGGTTCGCCCCGGCGCCCGCCACGGCTACCTGTCCCTGCTCAAAGTCCTGTTCCGCCGCTACCCGCAGCGGTCCGTCCTCGGCGCGACCCTGATGATCACCCAGTCGTTCCTCTACAACTCGATCTTCTTCACCTACACCCTGGTACTGGCGAAGTTCTACGGCGTCGAGGCCGAGGCGACCCCGATCTACCTGATCGCCTTCGCCATCGGCAACCTGGCGGGACCGCTGCTGCTGGGCCGGCTCTTCGACACCGTCGGCCGCCGACGCATGATCGCGGGCACCTACCTGATCTCCGGTGCCCTGCTGGCCGTCACCGCCATCCTGTTCCAATCCGGGGCGCTCACCGCACTGACCCAGACGATCGCCTGGTGCGTCATCTTCTTCTTCGCCTCCGCCGGCGCCAGCGCCGCCTACCTGACGGTGAGCGAGGTCTTCCCCCAGGAGGTACGCGCACAGGCGATAGCGGTCTTCTTCGCCATCGCCCAGTGCTTCGGCGCGATCGGCCCGATCTTCTACGGATGGCTCATCGGAGCGGGGGAGGACCCCTTCAAACTCTTCCTCGGCTACCTCATCGCAGCGGCGGTGATGGTCGTCGGCGGTGTCGTCGAGATATTCCTGGGCGTCGACGCTGAGGGCAAGGCGCTGGAGGACGTGGCACCGCCGCTGTCGGCCATCACCGACGACGACGCCTGACAGCGGACGGGGTGGACAGGTCACGGATGCACACGCAGGTGTCCTCACCGGTCCCGCAGGCGGGCGCACCGGGTAGTCGGCAGCATCTCCGTCGACAGCTCAACGACCTGAACCGGCGGTGTCGGGTGGAGAGTCGCCGCCGCGGCTGTCCGGCCTTGAAGTTAGACCGGTGCACGTTGGTGGTCGCCCCGGACTTCGGCAGCCGGGGCGACCACATGACCGACTCCTGCCGGCGCGGCGTAGCTGTTCAGCGGATGCGGACGGTGAGATCCAGGAACGACTCGGCGGTGCTGCCGTCGGCGGTGTAGGCGGCGAACCGCCGGGACTTGACCAGCTCCACGGTGAAGCGGGGGTCGTCCTGCCGGGTCACGCCGGTGGCCCGCTCGGCCCGCGACGCGGCCAGCGCCAGAGCGAGGCCGGAGGCCACGTCGTCGCCGAAGATGTCCGCGCTCGGCGGAACGCTGGCCGCATCCGGGCGCGGCCGCAGCGGCCGCAGTCGCTGGGGCGCGAGGGCTCGCCACGCGCCGGGCAGGTAGCGGAATCCTTCGGTGAGGTAGCTCCAGCGGATGCCGTCGCGCAGGTCGAGGACGGAGATGCCGCCTTCACCGACGACGCGGGCGTGCTCGTCCGGCGACCGGGGCGCGTCGACGATGAGCGCGGTGTTGGGGTCGAGTCCGAAGACGCGGTGGTGGCCGGTGGTCCGGGCCAGCGTGATCGCCCGTCCCAGCCGCCCGTAGGCGGTGAAGTGCGTGTCGAGCAGCCCGGAGGTGAGGAAGCCGAACCCGCCGGCGGGCCAGTAGCCGCTCGTGTCGGGGTCGTCGAAGTAGCCGGGCAGTGACCCGTCGCGCAGGGCGTTGTAGCTCTCGCCGCCGGTGACCATGTCGCGGCCCTGGTGGATCTGCGCGCCGGCGCTGGAGCCGGCGATGACGGCGCCTCGGGCGTGGCGGCGGCGGATCGCGGCGAGCACGAGGGAGTCGGTGTGCGCGTCGCCGTGCAGGAGGGTGGTGATGTAGCGGAACTGGTCGCCGCCGCCGAAGAAGAAGCCGGTCATCTGGTCGACCTGGGCGGCGAGGGCGGGGCTGTCGGCGTCGGCGATGTGGTCGAGGTCGATCGGGATCCAGGTCGCCTGGCCGGCGCCGTGGGCGCGGAGCAGGTCGGCGTAGTAGGCGCCGTTGGCCTCGCTGTTGCTGGCGTCCGGCGTTCCCGCGTCGGGGTCCTGGCTGGGCGGGACGGACGCGGCGGTGATCACGCCGATGCGGGCGCGGGCACCGCCGGCCCGGCGGATGATCTCGCCGTAGACGGCGGTGTTGTCCTCGGCGAGCGAGCCGCCGACCAGGACGAGGGAGCCGCGTGCGGCGCCGTGCGCGGAGGCGGCCGTGGCGGGGGCGAGCGAGGCGAGGGTCGCCGCGCCGAGTGCTCCGGCGAGGACTGTGCGTCGGTGTGTCATGGGGGACCTCCGGGGAGAGGGGCGGGCTCCGCCCGCCGCCGCGTGGTGGGACTGGGTTAAACGGCGGGCGGAGCCCTGGTGCACCGCGGTCGTCGCGGTGCACGCACGTTACAACGACTCAAGATTCCCGTCCAGATGTAATGGACATTACGAAGTCGGCGATGCGGATCTGTAACGTGAGATACAGGTTTACGAAATATTGGCGTGAATGTATTGTGCGGTACATCACATCGAAGCGTGGTGGCTGTCGATTAGGAGAACCACAGTGCGAACCCCGGTCACATCCGCGCTCGTGCTCGCCGCCGTGCTGGCCGCGAGTACGGTCATCGCGGCACCTGCCCAGGCCTCGGTGACCCGAACGCGCCAGGGCAGCGGCTCCGACGTCAGCCGGACCTCGTGGTCCGGCCCGGCCTTCACCATGAACGGCGCCGGCGCCGTCGTCCCCGCGACCATGACCAAGGCGATCACCGCCATCACCGGCGGCAGCGGGACGATGGACGTCACCGTCGTGGCCGGATCCGCCCCGACCTCGGGCAGCGCCACTCCCGAGTGCGACACGATCAGCGGCCTCAGCGGCGTCAACTCCTGCACCACTCTCACCCTCACCGCGACGAGCGACGGCAACAACTCCCAGGTGAACACCGACATCCGCAACGCGGAGTTCGTCTACTTCGCCGGCGGCGACCAGTGCCGCTACGCGCAGTGGAAAGGCACGTCGCTGCAGGCCTCGGTGCAGTCCGTCATCGCCAAGGGCGGCGGCGCCGGCGGCGGCAGCGCGGGGCACCACATCAACAGCGCGATCGTCTACGACGCCTGCAACGGCAGCGTCACCTCGGCCGAAGCCCTCGCCAACCCCTACGACAGCTACGTCAGCTTCACGACCGGCATGTTCGCGTGGCCGAACTATGCCAACACGATCAACGACTCGCACTTCGTCACCCGCGACCGGATGGGCCGCACGATGGCCTTCGTCGCACGGGCCATCAAGGACGGCCTGACCAGCGGCGGTGCGGCCTGGGGGGTCGGGGTCGAGGAGGGCGGCGGCTCGCTGTTCATCGACAAGACCGGCCTCGCCACCCTGTCGGGCGCCAACGCGTACGTCGTCCTCGGCGACCACCAGCCCGAGCGCGCCACCTCCGGCCAGTCGCTGACCTACTCCGGCTTCAAGATCTGGCGCCTGACGGCCGGGCAGACCTTCAACTTCGCCAACCGTCCCACCTGCGGCTACTACCTGCGCGGCGTCACCAACGGGGTGCCGGACGCCAACCTCTACAGTGGAACCCCGATCACGAACTGCGACCCGGGCCCCGGCCCCGGTCCGGGCGGCTCGACCTTCGCCGAGGTCGAGCCGAACGACTCGCGTACCACCGCCAACAGCGTCGCCGGGCTCGGCTCACCGACGACTGTCACCGGCGACATGCGCAGCAGCTCCGACCGGGACTACTTCGCGACCAGCCTCACCGGCGGGCAGTCCGTCTCGGTGAGCTGCGCGATCCCGTCCGCCTACGACGCGGACGTCTACCTGCTCGACTCCTCGGGGCGCACGCTGACCCGGTCGGTCAACGACGGCGCGGGCACCGATGAATCCCTCAGCTACACCCGGTCCGGCTCCGGCGGCGCCGCGACCTACTACCTGGACGTCGAGGCCTACTCCGGCTCCGGCTCGGCCGACTACAGCTGCGTCATCACGCGCAGCTGACGGTCTCGCCGCGGAGCCGGACCCACCCGGCCCGGCTCCGCGGCCCGGTCGCGTGTCGCAGCAGAGCGCGGCCGTGCGCCGCGACACTCCCACGCTCTGCTGCGAAACGTGACCCGGGGCGGCCCGGGACGGCGATGGCGTCACTACGCTGTGGCGCGGAGGTGGCTGATGTCCGCAGGCGACACCGGTGTGGCAGGGATGATCCATTCTCGGCTGGGCGAGTTCAGCCCGGCCGAACGGCGGGTCGCCCGGGTGCTGCTCGCCGCATATCCGACCGCCGCGCTGGAGACGGTCGCGGTCGTCGCCGAGCGGGCCGGGGTGAGCGGGCCGACCGTGCTGCGCTTCGCCAGCAGGCTCGGCTTCCGGGGCTACCCGGAGTTCCAGAAGGCGCTGCGCGACGAGCTCGGCGAGCGGGACACGTCGCCGCTATCGGCGTACACCGCTGATCCGCCGCCGGGGCCCGGAGGTGCGCTGGACCGTGCGCGCCAGATCCTGCCGCAGGCGGTCGCGGCGACGCTCGCGGAGCTGCCGCCGGCCGAGTTCGACGCCGCGGTGCGGCTGCTCGCCGACCCGCAGCTGCGGATCACCGCGCACGGCGGGCGGTTCTCCTCGCTGCTCGCGCACTACCTGGTCCTGCACCTGGTCCAGGTACGCGGCAACAGCCGACTGCTGCCCGCCGGGCCCGTCGAGCGGGCGGGTGCCCTGGCGGATCTGGGCCGCAAGGACCTGCTGGTCCTGTTCGACTACCGCCGCTACGAGCCGCCGACGCTGGCTCTGGCGCAGGCGGCGAAGGAGCGCGAGTCGAAGGTGGTCCTGGTGACCGACCGCTGGCTCTCGCCGATCGCGAGCGTCGCCGACGTGGTGCTGCCCGCCCGGGTCGACTCGACCTCGGCCTACGACAGCTTCGTGCCGTCGATGGCGATCCTGGAGACCCTGATCGACGGCGTGATCGCTCGGTTGGGAGCGGCGGCGGGGGAGCGGCTGGCGGCGATCGAGCGGGCGGCTCGGCGGCACGATCTGATCTGACCGTGCTGTTACACCGAATCGTAACTTCACAAAGTCTGTAACGTACGTTACGGTCCCCCGTACTGAGTTGTTCACTCATCCGGGAGGAACCATGCACGTCCGGCGTATCGCGCTCGGCGCCGCCGCCCTCGCTGTCGCGCTCAGCGCGACCGCCTGCGGCACGGCTGACGACACGGCCAGCTCGACCAAGACCCCCGACGCCACCGCGGTCACCGTGACGATCGACGGCATCGGCGAGGTGGGCACCGACGCGAAGCTCGCGGCGAAGCTGCCCGCGGACTTCCGCACCAAGGGCACGATCCTGGTCGCGACCAACGCGCCCTACCAGCCCTTCATCGACTTCAAGGCCGAGGGGAACACCTCGGAGTTCAAGGGCCTGGACTACGACCTGATCCAGGCCGCGTCCGCCCGGCTGGGCCTGCGCACCACCTGGAGCCAGCAGCCCTTCGACGGGCTCGTCCCGGGACTGCAGGCCGGCAAGTACGACGTGATCGTCGGCGGCGTCACCGACAAGAAGGCCCGCCAGCAGGTCGCCACCTTCGTCGACTACTCCGCCTCCGGCACCGGGTTCCTCGTCGCCGCCGGCAACCCGCTCGGCGTCACCGACGTGACCGGCCTGTGCGGCCGCAAGGTCGCCGTGCAGAAGGCGAGCAACCAGGCCAGACACCTCGCCGACTACAGCGCGGCGAGCTGCGCCGGCAAGGCGGTCGAGGTCAAGGAGTTCCCGGAGAACCCGCAGGCCGTGCAGGCCCTCCTCGCCGGAGTGGTGGAGGTCGTCGCCGCGACCCGGGTCAACCTCGTCGACACCGAAGCCCAGCTCGCGGGCAAGGTCGAACTGGTCAAGGACACCGCCAACCCCAACGGCTGGCTCGCCAGCCCCAACGGCTTCGGCTTCCTCAAGGCGCGCGGCGACATCGCGCAGGCCTACCAGGCCGCGGTGCAGTCCCTGATCGACGACGGCACCTACCGCCGCATCCTCGACCACTGGAAGCAGACCCCGATCGGGCTCACCAAGGCCACGATCGACCAGGCCATCGACTGACCGCCCACCCGCACCCCGCGCGCCGCGACCCCGCCCCGGGCCGCGGCGCGCGGACAGCCACGCAAGGACCCCTCATGACCCCAGAGATAAAAGCCGTCCCGGTACGCCACTACGGCCGCTGGATCGCCGCCGCCGCCGTGACCGGCCTGCTCGTCCTGCTGGCGAAAGCGCTGCTGAGCAGCCCCAACCTGGAGCCCGCGACCATCCGCGCCTACCTCACCAAGGACTTCATCCTCGACGGCGTGCGCACCACCCTGATCCTCACCGCCGTCGCCATGGTGTTCGGCGCGGCCGGCGGCATCCTGCTCGCCGTGATGCGCCTGTCCGCCAACCCGGTCCTGCGCGGTGCCTCCGCCGCGTTCATCTGGTTCTTCCGCGGCACCCCGCTGCTGGTCCAGATCGTCTTCTTCGGCTTCCTCGGCGCGCTGCTGCCCAGGATCACCATCGAGCTGCCGTTCACCGGCACCGTCCTGTTCGACCAGCCCACCAGTGTCGTCATCACCGGCACCACCGCCGCCGTCCTCGCCCTGTCGCTCAACGAGATGGCCTACGCCGCCGAGATCGTCCGCGGCGGCATCCTCGCCGTCGACGGCGGCCAGACCGAGGCGGCACACGCGCTCGGCATGACGCCCGCGCTGACGATGCGCCGCATCGTCCTGCCCCAGGCGATGCGGGTCATCGCGCCGCCGATGGGCAACGAGGTCATCACAATGCTCAAATCCACCGCCCTCGTCTCGATCATCGGCGGCCACGACCTGATGACCGCCGTCCAGGGCGTCTACGCCCTCAACTACAAGGTGATTCCGCTGCTCAGCGTCGCCGCCATCTGGTACCTCGCGCTCGTCAGCGCCCTGTCGGCCGTCCAGTTCCTCGTCGAGCGCCGCTTCGGCCGAGGCCACCTCAACCAGGCAGGGATGTTCCGATGACCGCGATGATCAAAGCCGACGGCGTACGCAAGAGCTTCGGAACGACCGAGGTGCTCAGCGGGATCGACCTCGAAGTCGCACCCGGCGAGGTCACCTGCCTGCTCGGGCCCTCCGGCTCCGGCAAGTCCACCTTCCTGCGCTGCGTCAACCACCTCGAGACCGTCAGCGCCGGGCGGCTCTGGGTCGACGGCGAACTCGTCGGCTACCGCCAGCGCGGCGAGCGGCTGCACGAGCTCCGGCCCCGGGAGGTCGCCCACCGCCGCCGCGACATCGGCATGGTGTTCCAGCGGTTCAACCTCTTCCCGCACCTCACCGCCCTCGCCAACGTGATGGAGGCGCCCGTGCGGGTGCTCGGCGAGGCGAAGGCCTCAGCCCGCGACCGGGCCCAGGCGCTGCTCGACCGGGTGGGCCTCGGCGACCGCGGGTCGGCGTACCCGTCGATGCTCTCCGGCGGCCAGCAGCAGCGCGTCGCGATCGCCCGCGCGCTCGCGATGCGGCCCAAGCTGATGCTCTTCGACGAGCCCACCTCCGCGCTCGACCCGGAGCTCGTCGGCGACGTCCTGGACGTGATGCGCGACCTCGCCGCCGACGGCATGACCATGCTCGTCGTCACCCACGAGATGGGCTTCGCCCGCGAAGTCGCCGACTCGGTCGTCTTCATGGACAGCGGCGCCGTCGTCGAAGCCGGACCGCCCGCGCAGGTCCTCGGCGCCCCACAGCACGAACGCACCCGCACGTTCCTGGCGAAGGTCCTGTGAACCCCGACGCGCTGCGGGCCGCCGCCGAAGCCCGCTACCCGGCGTTCATCGCCCGCCTCGCCGAACTCGTCGCGGTCGACAGCGGCTCCCGCCAGGTCGCCGGCCTGCACCAGGTCGCAACCCTGCTGTCCGGGTACGCCGAGAACGCCGGCCTGTCCGTCCGCCGCCACCCCGTCACCGGTCCCGACGGCGAACCGCTCGGCGACGCCGTCGTCGCCCGGATGCGCGGCACCGGCACCCGGCGCATCCTGCTCGCAGCCCACCTCGACACGGTCTTCCCGGCCGGGACCGCGCAAGCACGGCCGTTCACGGTCGACACCACCACCGGGCGCGCCCACGGACCGGGCGTCAGCGACGACAAGGGCGGCCTGCTCGCCGGACTCGCCGCGGTCGAGGTCCTGGCCGCCACGGGCAGTCTCAGCTGCGGCGAGCTGATCCTCATCGCCACCCCCGATGAGGAGATCGGTTCCATCGGCAGCAGGGAGCTGCTGACCGGGCTCGCCACCGGCGCGGACGCGGTCCTCTGCCTCGAGTGCGCCCGCGACAACGGAGATCTCGTCACCGCCCGCAAGGGCGTCGCCGACATCGAGATCGACCTCATCGGACGAGCCGCACACGCAGGCATCGAACCCGAACGCGGCGCCAACGCCGCCCTCGCCGCAGCCCACCTCACCGTCGCCCTGCAGCAGCTCAACGGGTCCGCTCCCGACCTGACGGTCAACGTCGGCGTGCTGCGGGCCGGCACCCGGCCCAACGTGGTCGCCGAGCGGGCACACCTCGTCGTCGACCTGCGTGCCGCCGATCCGGCCGTGTTCGACGCCGCGCTGGCGGAGATCTCGACGCTGGCCCGGTT
Organism: Allocatelliglobosispora scoriae; assembly: GCF_014204945.1. NCBI lineage: Bacteria > Bacillati > Actinomycetota > Actinomycetes > Micromonosporales > Micromonosporaceae > Allocatelliglobosispora > Allocatelliglobosispora scoriae. The sequence goes on along the minus strand of NZ_JACHMN010000001.1, from coordinate 858,489 downwards.
GCCGGTCGTCACGGGGGTCGCGGGGAGCATGCGGATCGTCGCCCCGGCCCCGCCGTGGTCCGGCGGGGCGGGCACGGACCGGCTGCTCCTGGCCGCTGAGCGTGTCGGCGCGGCGCTCGGCCTCACCGTCACCCACGCGGCCACCGGGGGGTGCGCCGACGCCAACCTGCTCGCGGCGAACGGAGCACCGGTCCTCGACGGGCTCGGTCCGGTCGGCGGGGGAGACCACGGGCCCGACGAGTGGCTCGACCTGTCGTCCGTCGTCCCACGGGTCGCCCTGCTCGCCGGGCTCATCGAGGTCGTCGCCGCATCGTGAGCCGCAGCGCCGGGCCCGGCAGCCGGGCCCGGCGTCCCGGTCACCGAACTGCTGGCCCGCCAGCGCCGTGTTCCATGACGGCGCCGCCGCCCCGCGAAGCTGTCGGCGCGCCCATCCGGCAAATTCGCTATCCGGCGGCCGCAGCACAGTGGTAGACAACCGAGGTGCACAACACTTTGGAGTTTCTCCGAGGTCCTGCGGTTGATCGAAGACCGCTCGGCCGCGTTCCGCGCCGCGATCGCGTCCGCCCCCGACCTTGACGCCCAGGTCCCGACCTGCCCGGACTGGACGCTGCGCGACCTGGCGCAGCACCTGGGCGACGGCCGCCGCCGCCAGGCCGCCATCATCGCGGCGGGCCCGGGCGCGGAACCCCCGGCGAAGACGAACCCGAAAGGCGCCCCGACCGCGCCCCGCGACCGTGAAGCCCTGGACGCCTGGCTCGCCGAGTCGACCGGACTCATGCTCGACGTCATGCGCGAGGCCGGCCCGGACCGCGGCTGCTGGACCTGGTGGGGCCGCTCGCAGGCCCCGCAGAACAGCGCAGCCGTGGCCCGGCACCAGATCCAGGAGATCGCCGTCCACACCTACGACGCCCAGCTCACCCAGGGGTCCGCGCAGCCGCTGCCGACGGACGTCGCGGTCGAGGGCGTCGACGAGTTCCTCACGACCGTCTCGGCGACGACCGTCCCCTGGCCGTTCAAGCCCGCGACCATCGACCTGCACGCGACCGAGGGCCGCTCCTGGCGCCTGACCCTCAACGACGACGGCGTCCGCTGCGACGACCTCGCCGCCGACGCCGAGCCGGGCGACATGGCGATGCGAGGCACCGCCAGCGAACTGGTCCTCTACTTCTACGACCGCACCTCGTTCGACGGCCTGGAGACCACCGGCGACACCGAGCCGATGGAGCAGCTCGCAGAATGGGACCCGAACGCGTGAACGCGCACGTGTGACGTCTCGTTCGAGCGTTCCGCGGGGCGCTACCGGGACCGGCCCAGCGCAGCGCCTCGCGGCCGATGCGGATCACCCCGCCCTGCACTTTGCGCAGTTAGGCGAGCAGCTTGCGGACGGCGGGTGACGGGCTGGCCGAGCTTGGCCGAACGGGTGGCGGCCGTCTGAACAAAGTCAGGTGAGCAGTGCGGTCACCATCAGCCGCATGACGCGCAGCTGGGCGGCGAGGTGGGGTTCGCCGGTGGCGCGGCTGAGCAGGAACGCGCCTTCGAAGGTGACGAAGAAGTGGTCGGCGAGGCGTTCGGCGTCGATCCCGGTGGGCGGCCGGCCATGGAAGGCGTCCTGGATCAGGTCGGTGAGGGCGGCACGCCAGGCGTGGACGACCGCCACGATCTGGTCCGCCGTCCCGGTGTCGATGAGCTGGCGTTCGGTCAGGACGCTGATGTAGAGGCAGCCGGATTCCTCGGCGGTGACCGTGTCGGCCGACCGCTCGAAGTAGGCGAGGAACTCCAGCAGCCGCGCCGTCGGCTCGGTGAGCGGGGCGATGGAGTCGAGCGCTGCGGCGAGCACGTGGTGGTCGGCGGCGGCGATCCGGGCGACGAGGGCTTTGGCCAGGTCGTCCTTGCCGGCGAAGTGGTGGAAGAACGCGCCCTTCGACGTGCCCGACGCGGCCACGACGCCGTCCACCGTGGTCGAGCCGAAGCCGTACTCGAGCACCAGGCGCTCAGCGGCCTGAAGGATGCGCTCCCGGGTAGCCGTGCTGTCGCGTGCCATGCACATCCTTGTACCAGACTGTTTGGTCTGCTTCAATCAGACTAAACAGTCTGATCCTTGGAGGCGGCCATGACCTTCGACATATCCGGCGAAGCCCGCTACGTCACCGACGGCGGCCTGGAGACGGACCTCATCTACCATCACGGGCTCGACCTGCCGGGTTTCGCGTCGTTCCCGCTCCTGGAGCACGCCACCGGCCGCGACCACCTCACCAGCTACTACGACGGGTACGCCGCCATCGCCGACCGCGCCGGAGCCGGCCTGCTGCTGGAGTCGCCGACCTGGCGGGCCAACCCGGACTGGGGAGCAACCCTCGGCTACGACCCCGCCGCGCTGGACCGGATCAACCGGACCGCGATCGAGTTCCTCCGACAGTTCCGGCAGCGCTGGACCGGCATCGACCACGTCGCACTGTCCGGAGTGATCGGCCCACGCGGCGACGGCTACGTCGCCGGCGAGCGGCCCGAGACCGCCGAAGCCGCCCGCTACCACCGCCCGCAGATCGAGGCCTTCGCCGCAGCCGGCGCCGACCTCGCCCATGCCATGACCATGACCACCGCCGCCGAGGCGGCCGGGATCGTGCGTGCCGCCAGAGATGCCGGGCTCCCCGTCGCGATCTCGTTCACGGTCGAGACCGACGGCCGCCTGCCCGACGGGACCGCGCTCGGCGCCGCCATCGACGAGACCGCCGACGCGGGCCCGGTCGCCTACTTCGGGGTCAACTGCGCCCACCCCGACCACATCGCCCACGGCCTCGACGCATCCGCCACCCGCATGATCGCCGCGCTGCGGCCCAACGCCTCCCGGCTGACCCATGCCGAACTCGACGCCGCCGAGGAGCTCGACGAGGGCGACATCCCCGACCTGCGCGTCACGCTCGACTCGATCCGCCGTGACCTGCCCGCACTGCGTATCGTCGGGGGCTGCTGCGGCACCGACGCCCGGCACGTCGCAGCCCTCTGGGACGCCCGGTAGCGCTCGCACGCAGCCAGCCCGATGCCTGCTTCGTGGTTCGCCTCGCCGACCGGTGTCCGGATCGGCGAGTCGAACCGCTCGTCCGACCCGCTGGCCGCTCCCTGCACGCCTCCGCCCGCCGTTCACGTTCAGGTTCCACGTTTCGGTCGGGCGCCACCTTGTGCTAGCGAGAGATATTTCCCCGCCCGCCTGGACGCGCCGTCGAGGCTGGTCCGTGCGTCAGCGGACCTCAGCCTGGATCTCTCGCGCCATGGATAGGCAGGCAGCGGTCATGTGGCGTGGCACCGCGTCAGAGAGGGGCGATATCAAACAGGTCGGTCACTCCTAGAAGGCTGAGTGTGCGCAGGACTATCGGTGATGCCCCAACGGCCTTGATCCACACTCCGTGGGTTGCCGCCAGCCGGTGTCCCTCGATCAGGCTTCGCGCTCCAGAGGAGTCGATGAAGTCGAGGTGTCGTAAGTCCAGGACCAGTGATGTGCATTCGGTCGAAACAGCTGAGTTGAGCCATCGCGATAGCGCGTCGGCGTTGGAGAAGTCGACCATTCCGTGAATGCCGAGGGTTTGGGCGGACCCGTCCCTGGTCAGAGTGTGCGTCAGTGTCGGTGTGCTCGGCATTTGCGCCTCCTGTTGCATGTGACATTCCGTCAGTGGTTGCCGGTGGACGCGCAAGCGATAGTGGCTGCACCGGTCCTCGCCATGCGGTGCCAGGCGGGCGGCAGCCGAGCGGTGCCGTCACGGCAGACCGGATGACGACGAGGTATCTGAGCTGCCGGTAGACCACCTGCTGCAGCGGCAGGCTCCACAGCGGGCCGTGGTGTTCGCCGTCCAGCCGCAGGGCATGGGCGGCCGTCAGCCCTTGGCCCGACGGCTGGGACTCAACGACGGGGTCGCGGCGGAAGACGGGTGGTGGTTCCGAACTAACAGCGTCGTCGGTCCGCCGGCTGTCACTCTGCGTTGACAAATGCCGCATTTCTCCCGGGAGTGCTGCCGCTGTTCACAAGAAACCGCCGCGTCGACGCCGAGCACGTTCAGTATCTGGACGACCGAACCTGGCGGACCCGGAGTCTGCGCAGTCAATCACCGACAGTAGCTATTTGGTGGACTATGGTCACTTTGTGTGATTTTGAGGTTGGTTGATCACCTCCGGAGCCGGACGATGGGACGCTGACGTGCTCGAACTGGATGAGGAATTCGCAGGTTTCCTCGGCGACCCTGGCGCCGGGGTCACCGTGCGGCATGAGATCACGTGGATGGATACGGATGCCTCTTCCTACTGGCACAACACGACGGCGATGAGGCTGGTCGAGCAGGCGGAGTCTTTGCTGCACCGGTCGGTGGCGCCCGGCGAGCCGTTCCTCGGCCTCGCCCGGGTCCACGTCGAGGTGTCGTTCACGTCCCGGCTGGGCGTCCACGACCTGGCGACGGTCCGGCTCCTGGTCCTGCGGGTCGGCACCACGTCGATCGAGTACGCGTTCACCATTCGCGGCCCGATGCAGCGGCTCTGCGCGAAGGGTCGCCTGATCGCCGTACAGGTCGAGCACGCCACCGGGCGTACCCTGCCGTGGTCTGCCGAACTGCGCAGGCTCCTGCTCGCACCGACCCACCTGGAGGAGGCCGAGCATCGCGTCGCGGTGTAGATGCCGAGACGCAGCGGCAGGGCTCGCGCGATGCGCGGCTGGTCGTCGCCGCTCACGGCTGCGCACCGTCGGCTACGGCGCCACCCGGCGTCCTTCTTGCGGGGAGAAGACTACTGCGGGGCGTGCATGGCGGCGCCGACGATGCCGGCGCTGTTCTGGAGGACTGCCGGAACGACTTCGGTGTCGACGTTGATCAGCGGTAGGTATTTTTCCGACTTCTTGCTGATCCCGCCGCCGACGATGATCAGATCCGGCCAGAACAGCCCGTGCAGAAGGCGGAAATACTGCTCCAGGCGCTCGGCGTACTCCTCCCAGGACAGGTCGTCGCGCTCGCGGGCCGAGTCGGCGGCCCAGGCCTCGGCGTCGCCGTGGTGCAGGTGCAGGTGGCCGAGTTCGGTGTTCGGCAGCAGGACGCCGTCGGTGAAGACGGCGCTGCCGATCCCCGTCCCCAGCGTCACCACGATGACCACGCCGTCGCGTCCCGCCCCGGCGCCGTAGCGGACCTCGGCGAGGCCCGCCGCGTCGGCGTCGTTGACGACGGAGACACGGCGTCCGGTCGCGGCGGTGAAGAGGGCGGCTGCGTCCGTACCCATCCAGGATTTGTCGATGTTCGCGGCCGTGCGCGCGACGCCGTGCGTGACCACCGCCGGGAGCGTCACCCCGACCGGGCCGTCCGTCCCGATCTCCGCCAGCAGTTGGGTGAGCGTCGCCGCGACCGCTTCCGGGGTGGCCGGGCTGGGCGTGGGGATGCGCACTCGTTCGCGGATCAACGCCCCCCGGACCAGGTCGACCGGCGCGCCTTTGATCCCGCTGCCGCCGATGTCGACGCCGAGTGCTTCCGTGGCTGTCATGGCTGCTCCTGACTCCGGTGGTAATTCGTTCAGCCTGTCACAGCCCTGCCACCGGATGACCGGCAACCTCCACCCGTTTCAGGGCTGTCGGGTCGCATGTGTGAGCGTGGTGGTCGCGGGTCAGATCTACTGCGACGTGTCCAACGAACGATCTTGAGGACCCGCTGTCCCGCAGGTCGCTGCGATCGGTGGTCCCGTCCAGCAACGTAGGTCAGCAGCCGGCCGTCATCCTCCGTCGCGCCGCCTGCACCGCCGCGCTGGGTCTGACCCACCTCGGAGCAAGAGAGTGCGACCTGCCATCGGGCGGTTCATCAGCGTCGGCCGTCGAATCGAACTGGTGCAGTTTCATAGGGCAGGTCTCTGGGTACGGTCGGGTGATGTGCGCGAGGTGCTGGGCAGGTCGAAGGTGAGCGTGACCGGGACGGCGCCCGTGTCGCGCAGCAGTCGTCGTTCGACCAGGGCCATGCTGGCCGGGGCCGAGAAGGCCCAGGTGCACGCGGAACAGATGGTCAAGGTCGTCGACGCGGCGCGTGCGGAGGCCGTTGCGGCTTTCGACGCGGTCCGCGAGCGGCAGGTGTCGGCGCAGACGGAGAAGCTGTCGATCGAGTCCATTCGCGATGCGGGCGACGGCGGGCTGCGGCTGGACACGCTGCCGGAGAAGGGCTATTTCACGGTGGCCGATGTCCTGCGCGCCGAGCCGGAGAAGCTCGCTTTCGCGTGCGGCATCGGGGAGGACGAGGCCGCGAAGGTGATCGAAGCGGCGCAGCGGGTCCGGCAGGAGGCGCGGGACTCGCTGCAGTTCCGCATCGACTTCGACCCGTCCGACGCGCAGACCACCCGGCTGCTGCAGGCCCTCGCGGTGTGGGGGGCGGTGCGCCACGCCGGCGAGGCGCACCAGGCGCGGGGTGCGCACCTCGCCCGGGAGCTGGCGGCGCATCGCGCGCAGGCGCGGGAGGCCGGTGTCGGCAACGTGCGCCGGCTGTTCATGGCCGCCGGTCGAAAGCAGGCCGCGGACGGTGCCGCGGCACGGGTACGGGAACTGATGCAGGACGCCGCGTCGAGCGGTCTGCTGCGCGCGTCGCGGGACGTTCTCGCGGTCAAGGCTCCCACCGCGGCGGAAGTGTGGCGGGACTTCGAGCGGCGGTCCGCGGCCTACTACGGACTGCTCGCTCATGTCGTCGATCTCGGCGGCGACGACGCCGCGGCCGAGGGCCGTCTGCCGGCCGACATCGTGGAGCGGATCAACGCACAGCGGCTCGACACGTCCCACCTCTCGGACAGCCTGCGGCTGCGCGGCTATCAGTCGTTCGGGGTCCGGTTCGTGCTGGTGCAGCGGCGGGTCATCCTGGGCGACGAGATGGGACTGGGCAAGACGGTCCAGGCGATCGCGACCATGGCGCACCTCGCCGGGGGCGGCGCCACCCATTTCCTGGTGGTGTGTCCGGCCAGTGTGCTCATCAACTGGACCCGTGAGGTCGCGGCGCATTCGACGTTGCCGGTGGTCGCCCTGCACGGCGCGGACCGTGCCCAGGCGACGGCCCGCTGGCATTCCCAGGGCGGCGTCGCGGTCACGACGTTCGGTTCGCTCGGCACCCTCACCGGTACGCAGACGAAGCCGTCCCTGCTCGTCGTCGACGAGGCGCATTACGTGAAGAACCCCAACGCCCGACGATCGCAGGCCGTCAACGAGATCGCCTCCGCATCAGAACGGGTGCTCTTCCTCACCGGTACGGCCCTGGAGAACCGGGTCGACGAGTTCGTGGCACTGGTGGGGCACCTGAGGCCGGAGATCGCCGCCACGATGGAGGCCCAGCACGGTGTGAAGGGCGCCAAGGAGTTCCGTCGGGTGGCTGCTCCCGTCTACCTTCGGCGCAACCAGCGCGACGTACTCACCGAACTTCCGCAGGTCGTGCAGGTCGAAGAGTGGGAGGAGTTCGGCGCCGAGGACGGCGCGGCATACGAGGCGGCGGTGAACGAGGGCAACTTCATGGCCATGCGCCGCGCGGCGTTCGCGGTCAGCGACCCTCGCGACTCGGCCAAGCTCGGCCGGCTGCTGGAGATCACGGACGAGGCGATGGCGAACGGACGGAAAGTCGTGGTGTTCTCATACTTCCGCGACGTCCTGGAAACCGTATGCGCGGCCCTCGGCCCACGCGCCTGCGGGCCCATCACCGGCTCGACACCGACCATGGAGCGCCAGCGGATCGTGGACCGGTTCACCGCCTCGAACTCCGACGCCGTGCTCGTGTGCCAGATCGAGGCAGGCGGCGTCGGCCTCAACATCCAGGCCGCCTCCGTCGTGATCCTGTGCGAACCGCAGGTGAAACCCTCCACCGAGGCGCAGGCGGTCGCCCGCGCACACCGCATGGGACAGGTGCGGTCGGTCCAGGTGCACCGGCTGCTGATCGCCGACTCGGTAGACCAGCGGATGCTCGAAATTCTCGGCTCCAAAGCCCAGCTTTTCGACGCATACGTGCGGCACAGCGCCATCGCCGAAGCCTCCGCGAGCGCCATCGACATCTCCGAGGTCCAGCTCGCCCGCACCATCGTGGCGCAGGAGAAGCATCGGCTGTCCCACGCCTAGAACCACCATCAGTACGCAGGACCTGAACTCAGGTGACGCCGTCCGCTGCCGACGGACACTCCGAGGACGAAATTCGCGGTTTCAGCGTGGGGTCGGGACCTGGATGCTCACGCACCTGGGTAGCGCCGGGACGGGGTTCTCGACGTTGGTGAACATCGAGCCGGTGTCGCACGCCTCGAGCAGGACCCAGCCGGAGAAGAACCAGTCGTCGATGAAGGTGATATCGCCGTTGCAGTCGCCGCCTGTGACGGTCAGGTTGGTGCTCTGGACGCGGCCGGTGGCGCATCGGAACGCTCCCGGTTCCAGATCGGCGAGCACGCTGCGCTGGTTCTGCCAGGGCTGGTGCGCGCCGTTGCCGGTCAGGGAGACGGTCGGCCGGTGGAGTGCGAATTCAAAGGAGTGGTCGTCGGTGTAGGTCCAGGACGCGCCGGTGCCCACGGTGCGCAGCTGCGGGTCGTTGACCGAGCTGGGGACGGCGAAGGTGTAGCTGTGGTCGACCGTCGTGGTGCCACTGACGATCCGGTGGAACACGATGCTCAGTACGCCGGAGAACGAGGCGGTCGAGTAGCTCACCGAGGTGCCGTTACCGCAGACGGTCTTGTCGGCCAGCAGGGTCGAGCCGCCGTAGAGCACGACCCGCCCGCAGCGGCTGTCGGCGGCGATGTCGCTGATCGTACCGAGGGTGGTGCGCGTGCCGTTGCTGTCGGTGCCGTATCCGGTGAGCCGGATTCCGGGCAGCGTCGCGGTGTAGCGGTACGAAGTGGAGGTGTAGTAGTCCCAGGAGGCCGAGTATCCGACGCCGCTGGGCAGGTCTGCGAACGCCGGGGTGGACGCCGCGACGGTGGACGCGACGCCGCTGAGGGCCGCGATGACGAGCAGGGCGGCCCGGCGCGCACGGATACGGAGCATCCGTCAAAGATCGCGGCTGATCCGGCAGCTGTCCGCAGTACGTCCGCTATCGGACACGCGAATGGCGGGCGTGGGACAGAGCCTGATCTGAGCCGTTATCGAGGAGGCGGGACGGCACAACTCTCGACCGCTCCGACTGGCATTTCGGACCCATCGGCGGGCAGTCGGAGCGGTCGGCGTGTGGTGAGCTCGGCTTCGGTGCAGCCAGCTCTGAACGTCGCACCTGGTGTCGTTCGGCTCCTTGCCCGCGAGGGGGAAGGCGAGTCTAGTTGTTGAGCAGGTCCTCGCTGAGTTCCCAGAGCCGCCGTGCCGACGTCGGGTCGAGGGCGTGCGGGGCGGCGTCGGAGAGTATGACCGGCTTTTCGCCGACGGGGGTGGGTCCCCACGGGGTGGGGTCCAGTGGCGCGACGTCGCTGTTCTTCAGGTAGACCCCGCCGATGCCGTCGAGTAATGGGCTGGTCGCGCCGAACACGATCGTCGCGGCGGCCTGTTGCGGCGTCTTCTTCTCGTGCTCGGGGTGGATGATGGGCTGGCCCTCGTCGTCGATCAGTCCCATCGCCCGCAGCTGCTGCATGCTGAACGTGCCTTGCTCCATGTGCGCCAGATTCGAGGCGACGGAGATGCCCGGGTGCACGGAGAAGGCACGGATGCCGTCGCCGGCCCAGCGCCGGTCGAGTTCGACGGCGAACAGGACGCCGGCGGTCTTGGTCTGCCCGTAGGCGAGGTTGCCGTTGTAGCCCTGCTCGAAATGCAGGTCGTCCCAGCGGATGTCGCTGGTGCGGTGCGCGCCGGAGGACACGTTGACGATCCGGGCGCCGTGCGCAGCCTGTAGGGCGGCGTGCAGCGCGAGGGTCAACTGGAAGTGGCCGAGGTGGAACGCTGCGAAGCCCGCCTCGTAGCCGCGGGCGTCCAGGGTGTGCTTGCCGAACGTGTTGCCGGCGCTGTTGATGAGGATGTGCAGCGGGTGGCCGGACTCAAGGTAACGGTCCGCGAAGGCGCCGATCGACGCCGGGTCGAGCAGGTCGAGCTGACTGATCTCGACGCGGTGGATGCCGGCGAGCGTGGCCGCGGCCCGCTCCGGGTCGCGCGCGGCGACGGTGACCGAGGCGCCGGCCCTGCTCAGTGCCCGGGTGGCCTCGAGCCCGAGGCCACCCGCGCCGCCGGTGATGATGACGTGCTTGCCGGTCAGGTCGAGTCCGGCGAGCACGTCGTCGGCCGTCGATGCGGCGGTGAACGGTGTGCCGATGGGGCGCTGCTGTTCGGTGGTCATGGCTTAACCGTAGGCCGGTTCTCCGTACGATGAATGCTTGACGATCCGCATTTTCTTCGCGATAGTCCGGAGGTGGATGAGTTCTCCGAAGTCTTCGACCTGGTGGAGGCGCGCGGACAGGTGACGGGTGCCTTTGCCGCTCGCGGCCGTTGGGTCGCCCGCTCGCACGGGCAGACCCCCCTGAAGCTCACCGTGATGGTCCGCGGGCGCGCCCGGCTGTCGGCCGACGGCCTCGACGCTGCGATACACCTCGAACCAGGTGACGTCGCCATCCTCAACAACCGCTCCTGGATCGAACTCGAAGGTGGTACCGGCGACGGCCCGCCGCGGCAGATCGAGCCGGAGGTCACCAGCCTGACCGCCGAACTGCTCACCGCCGACCCCGACAGCGACCTCGTCGTCGGCGGCCGGGTCCTGCTCAACCCGGCAGGCCAACAACTGTTGCTACAAGCGCTCCCGCCTGTCGGCCACGTCCGTGCCTCGGCCGCTGAGGCGACCCGTCTGCGCGCCATCATCGGTCAGCTCGTGGATGAGGTGACCGGCGACCGGATGGGATCAGCCTTCGCCATCCGGCAATACACCCAACTGCTGGTCCTCGAAGTCCTCCGAGCCTACGTCGGGCAGACCTCGCTGCCACCGGGCCGGCTGCGCGTGCTGACCGACGAACGACTGCGTCCGGCGGTCAGCCGCATGCACGCCGAACCCGGCCGGTCCTGGAAACTCGAGGAACTCGCCCACGCCTCGGCGATGTCCCGCACGTCGTTCGCCGAACGCTTCCGCCAGGTAGCGGGCGTACCACCCCTGACCTATCTCAACGGCTGGCGCATGCTGCTCGCCCAGCGCGCACTGCGCGACGGCGATGTGCGGATAGGGTCGCTCGCTGTCGACCTCGGATACAGCTCGGAAAGCGCGTTCAGCACGGCATTCAAACGTGAGGTCGGCGAGTCACCCATGCGCTACCGCCATCGTGTCCGCGCGGAGCAGCCCGCGGTTGTTGCATAAGCCCTCTCGACATCCGCGCTCAATGGAGTGCCTGCCTTGTCGGCACCCAGGAGCTGGAGGGCGTCGGCTACTACTTCTCCAAGCCCGCGCCCCTGGCCGCAGCATTGGAAGCCGAACTCGCCGCGTACGACGCGACCACTGGCTGAGCGACTCGCAGACCGGGTAGGTCTTCAGGACCGTTGGTCGGTCAGCCCTGCCTGTGCGTTCAGCTGGGCCCGCTTAGACTCCGGTGTCGCGTTGATGGCGGCGAGCGCGTCAGCGCAGACCTTCCCGACGATGTCGTCCGGAACGTGGTGCCTCTTCATCCCGTCGACCATCGCATCCCACGTGATCGGGTCCAGTTCGCAGGTCGGCTCAGTCGTCGTCATTGATGTCCCCGTCGTCGATGTTGCAGGCCCGTCGGTCGTCGGCGGTTTCCAGTTCCATCTCACGATAGGGCTTGCCATCCGCAGCAGGTGCGGTTTCGACCGCCTGCAGCAAGCCGGTCTAGCGTGTCAGCCCGGCCGGTGGGGCACCCGGCCAGGGTGCCCCACCGGTGCGTCACGGCAGCAGGCGGGGGTTGAACGTCAGCGTCGGTGAGGCGTTCGCAGCCAGCCAGTGGGCCATGTCGGGCCACCACGCGCCGGCGGCGGGGTCGACTGTCCCGTATTCGGGGTCTTCCGGTCCGGCGGTGCCGCGCTTGCAGCTGCCGTCGGATTCGCCGATCGTCTTGATCCACAGGAACGCGTCGGTGAGTGCCAGTCCGGTCTTGGCCGTCGGTCGGGCGCCGATGCCGCGCTGGGGCGGGTTGCACCAGGTTTCGGCGTCGGAGTATTTCCCGGCGGGGGCGGTCCAGGGGCCGATGCCGTTGCGGCTGGTGTCGATGACGTTGTGGGTGAGCTGGTCCAGCGGCGGGGTGCCGACGTTCTGGTCGAACCAGGCGTCGGTCCAGTGCCAGGTCGACGGGTCCTCGTAGACGACCGAGTTGCCGGGCTGCCCGTCGTTGGGGGCGGCGGCGGAGTAGTACTGGCTGGCGCACCAGTCGGTGTGTCCGCGGGCCCAGTCGGGTCCCTTGGTGGACCACCAGACGCACTTGGCGACCCAGGTGGAGTACTGGGCGTTCTGCTCGGTGCGCCAGTAGTTGGAGACGTTGACGGCGAAGCCGCGAGCCTGGTCGATGCCGGCCTGCAGGAGGCGTTCGGCGATGACGCCGACGGCCTGCCAGCCGCTGTTGCCCGCGTCGAGGTAGACCGACGTGTGGGGCTGGGCGCCGAAGAGGCCGACGGCGGCCTTGAGGTCGGCCAGGCGCTGCGCGGTCAGCTCCCCGGTGGGGTCGATGTTGCCGGCGCAGTCCTTGGGCAGCAGCGACAGCCCGTCGGGTTCGACGATGACGACGGCCTTGCCGTCGCCGATCGCGGCGGCGAACGCGGCGATCCAGGTGCGGTATTCGGCTGACGACTGCGCGCCGCCGGCGGAGTAGAGGCTGCAGTCGCGGCCGGGGATGTAGTAGCTGACCAGCACGGGGACGGTGCGGGTGAGCCGGGCGGCGGCCATGATCCGGCGTACCTGGGTGCTGATCTGCGCGGGGGTGCCGTTGTCGATCCAGATCGCCTGCGGCCAGGTGGCCAGCTGGGCCATCCGCAGGGCGTTGGCGGTGTCGCCCGCGCGCAGGTCGGCAAGGGCCTGCTGGGCTCCTCCGGCGGCGGGGTCGACGTAGAAGCGGGTGTCGGCGGGCAGCGTGCGGTGCGCCGGGGCCGTGGGCGCGGCCGCCGACGCGGGGGTGGAGGGGGCGACAGCGGCGGCCGTCAGGGCCAGCGCCGCCAGGCAGGACAGTAGCCGCCTTGGTGCGTGCATCGGGTCTCCTCGGAACGGACGGGACGGGTGCAAAACGAGTGGGAGAAACTGGAAGCGCTCCCAGTTTCCACACGCATCGTCGTCGATCCTGGAGGGACTGTCAATGGATGACAACGGCCTCCAATCCCGCAACCGCTACCAACTGCCCTGATCACCATCACAGCATGGCTGGGAGCGGTTGCGGGGATGTCGGGCAGGCGAACCGGTGCCGAAAGCCCGTCAATTCTGGAAGCGCTGCCTACCCTCGGCGGGACCCGGCTGCCCTACTATGGGTCGCGCCGACCCCCGACGAAAGGCCGGGCACCGCCCATGGACACCGCGTCGTCCCCCCGCACGCCCACTCTCGAAGACGTCGCCGAGCGGGCGGGGGTGTCGCGTTCGGTGGCCTCGCGTGCGATCAACAACGTGGGCAACGTCAGCGACACGAAGCGGGCTGCGGTGCACCGTGCGGTCAGGGAGCTGGGCTACGTCCCCAATCCGTCCGCGCGGGCTCTGGCCACCAACCGGGTCGGCGCGGTGGTGCTGGCGGTCGCCACCGACGAGCCGGGCATCTTCGCCGACGCCTTCTTCGCCCAGGTCATTTACGGCATCAGCGTCGCGCTGGAACGCACCGACGTCACCCTGACGCTGGTGCTGGCCGGGCGGCCCGAGGGCGCCGCCAAGCTGCGGCAGATCGTGCGGTCGCGGCGCGCGGACGGGATCATGCTGATGAACCTGCACGGCGACGATCCGCTCGCCAAGCTCGCCGAGCAGACCACCATGCCGGTCGTGTTCGGCGGCCGGCCGCTGGGGGCCGAGCCCCAGTGGTACGTCGACACCGACAACCGCAGCGGCGCACGGCTGGCCACAGAGCACCTCGTCGAGGCGGGGTACCGCCGCATCGCCACCATCACCGGGCAGCTCAGCCTCGATGTCGCTGAGGCGCGCTACCGCGGGTACCGCGACGCGATGGCGGTAGCCGAGCTGCCCGCGCACCGGGTGGAGCACGCCGACTTCAGTGAGGCCGGGGGCGCGGCGGCGATGGCCCGGCTGCTGGAGGCCCACCCCGATCTCGACGCGGTCTTCGCCGCCTCCGACAACATGGCCGCTGGTGCGCTGCGGACCCTGCGGGCGTGGGGCCGGGCCGTCCCGGACGAGGTCGGCGTCGTCGGCTTCGACGACCTGCCGACGGCTCTGCATACGGACCCGCAGCTCACGACGGTCCGGCAGCCCATAGAGGCGCTCGGTGCGGAGATGGCCAGGATGCTGCTGTCGATTCTGGACGGTGTGCGGCCGACCCCGCTGATCCTGCCGGCCCGGCTCGTCGTGCGCGGCTCGACTCGCCCGGCTGCCGACCGGTAGCGGGTTCGTCTCCCCGTACCGGTCGGGCCGGGGCCCGGTCGAGCGGGGTCGTCGCGTCCACCCGGGACGGGCCTCGTCCGAGGACTCCGACTGCGCCCGTCGTTGTCGCATACAGACAGCGGTCCCCAGTGGGTGTGCCCACACTCGCCGGGGACCGCCGCCTTCCACGGACGGAAGCGCGCCGTCCCGGTCGGCCAGGGCTTCACGTGCGTTGACGCCGCCGCAACCATCGCGGCCGACCGGGGCTCCGTGCAACTGGAAGCGCTTCCATTTTGGAAGCTACCTGGATGCTTCTCGCGTGTAAAGGCCGAGTTGCCGATCGATGCCTAGGTGGGGTCTTGACAGCTCAGGAAGACATATCCATCATCGTCTGTGACGCCGTTGGACCATCAGGGTGACTGGGAGCCCTTCCAGATCACTTGCGATACAAGGCAGCACAGGCAGGCCTGGGTGCTCTGCACCCCCGGTCGGCCACCGCCCCGTCCGTTCGCCACGCCGGCGACGGATGCCGCTGTCCCCGTCCACGGCGTACCGCCGCCCGCGGTCGCCCCGGCACACCGGAGCAGGCAATGAGACGCCTCACCCGCACCCTCGTCCTCGCCGCGACCATGGCGGTCGCCGCCGTCGCGGCCACCGTCCCACCCACCGGCGCGTACGCCGCCATCGGCGGCAGCTTCAGCGACGGCTTCAGCTCGTACAACACCAGCCGGTGGTACAAATCAGACGGCTGGAGCAACGGCAGCATGTTCAACGTCGGCTGGCGCGCCGACCACGTCTGGTTCAACGGCGGGGTCATGGGCATCAACCTGGACACCGCCACCTGCCCCGGCGGCTGCTCCGGGAAGCCCTACGCCTCCGGCGAGTTCCGCACCACCGACCTCTACTCCTACGGCCGGTTCGAGACTCGCATGCAGGCCGTCAAACGCTCCGGCACGGTGACCTCGTTCTTCACCTACACCGGTCCGAGCGACAACCAGCCGTGGGACGAGATCGACATCGAGATCCTGGGCAAGAACACCACCCAGATGCAGACCAACTACTTCACCAACGGCGTCGGCGGCCACGAGAAGATCATCAACCTCGGCTTCGACGCCTCGGCCGGCTACCACACCTACGCCTTCGAATGGTGGAACCAGGGCACGATCAACTGGTTCGTCGACGGCCGCCTCGTCCATCAGGAGAACGGGTCACGCGGCCCGCTCCCGACCCGCCCGCAGCGCATCATGGCAAACCTCTGGCCCGGCATCGGCGTCGACGGCTGGCTCGGCCCCTTCTCCTACCCGGGAACACCGCTGACCGCCCGCTACGACTCGGTCACCTACACCAAGTACTGAGCTTCCGACACCACGACCTTTCTCGATGACGGCCAACGTGACGCTAGTGAGGGCGACATAGCGGTAGTCGAATGGCATCACATGTCAGAAGGCATCCGACTGGCTTCGCCAATGTGTGCCTCCAGTCGATGAGGGATACATCCGCATCGGCTGGAGGCACTGCCATTTCCTGAGGCGGACAAGACAATCCTCACTGGCGGCGGCATAGCGGAGCCGGCGTCCGCGGAAGCGATCTCCGCAAGCCTCACGGGCTGCGACTTCGTTGCCGCTCCGCACATAACAGTCGATGAGGAAGAAACGTGTGCCAATTTCCACTCAACATTTCTGCGCCAAATTTGTTATCTCACGCCGCTAGGGGAAGTCGCCGATCTGCCACTCGTCAATTAAATGCGCCTATTTGGCCGATCCCCCTTGATAGCGGTGAAACATTCTGGCAATCTCGCCAACATCTATATGAGACGCCTCGGTCGTGTGTGCGGACGGTGACTGTAGGGCAAGCTCCGGCTTAGCGGCATGAGGCCTCGCCGATGTGCGAAGGCCGCAGCACCACAACACGGATCCGGCAAGCGAGGGGTGAGGAGGGGGTCGTCCAACGCGAAATGTTAGCGCTCACATCGTCAGATAAGGGATGAGTACCTGCACAGATGCCAAGTCCGCTTCACTCGAACGTCTTCAAAGGAGCCAGATGAACTCCCCTCACCGGGCCACCGCGCCGCCCAGACGCCGCCGACTGCTCTTGGCGATCATCGCGGCGATGGCCACCCTTCTCAGCGGAATCGGATTGGTCGCGGTCACCGCCCAGAGCGCGTCGGCGGCGACGGTGGATCCGAACGCCTGGTACACCCTGGTCAACCGCAACAGCGGTAAAGCCGTCGACATCTGTGGTGCTTCGACCGGTGACGGTGCCTGTGTGCAGCAGTATTCCCGGTCCGGGG
The DNA here is from genome assembly GCF_014204945.1 of Allocatelliglobosispora scoriae. Lineage (NCBI taxonomy): Bacteria > Bacillati > Actinomycetota > Actinomycetes > Micromonosporales > Micromonosporaceae > Allocatelliglobosispora > Allocatelliglobosispora scoriae. The sequence goes on along the minus strand of NZ_JACHMN010000001.1, from coordinate 841,776 downwards.
GTACGAACCAGCAGTTCCAGTTCGTGTCGTCGGGGAACGGTTTCTACCGGATCAGGGCGCGGCATTCCGGCAAGGTCCTCGATGATTACAACTTCTCGACCGCTGACGGTGCCCCGGTCCGGCAGTGGACCGACACCAACGGCACCAACCAGCAGTGGGCCCTCGCCGACTCCGCCGACGGGTACGTCCGGTTCCTCAACCGCCACAGCGGCAAGGCCCTCGAGGTCCAGGGCGCCTCCACCGCCGACGGCGGTGCGGTCGTCCAGTACGCCGACTGGGGCGGCACCAACCAGCAGTGGCAGCTGATCGCGGTCGGCGGCACCCCGCCCTCCCCGACACCCACCACCTCACCGTCGTCTTCGCCCGGTGGGTGCACGCTGCCCTCGAGCTACCGGTGGACCTCGACGGGTGCCCTGGCGGCCCCGAAGTCGGGGTGGGTGTCGTTGAAGGACTTCACCGTCGCCCCCTACAACGGGCGGCAGCTCGTCTACGCCACCACCCATGATTTCGGGTCCGCGTGGGGGTCGATGAACTTCGGCCTGTTCACGAACTGGTCCGACATGGCGTCGGCCAGTCAGAACGGCATGTCGTCGGCGACGGTGGCACCGTCGCTGTTCTACTTCGCGCCCCGCGGCATCTGGGTCCTGACCTACCAGTGGGGACCCACCGCGTTCTCCTACCGCACCACCACCGACCCCACCAACCCCAACGGGTGGTCCGCGGCGCAACCCCTGTTCACCGGGAGCATCAGCGGGTCGGGGACCGGACCGATCGACCAGACCATCATCGGCGACAGCACCACCATGTACCTGTTCTTCGCCGGCGACAACGGCAAGATCTACCGGGCGAGCATGCCGATCGGGAACTTCCCCGGCAGCTTCGGCTCCACCTACACCACCATCATGACCGACTCGACGAACAACCTGTTCGAAGCACCCCAGGTCTACAAGGTCGCCGGCCAGAACCAGTACCTGATGATCGTCGAAGCGATCGGCGCCAACGGCCGCTACTTCCGGTCCTTCACCGCGACCAGCCTGGGCGGGTCATGGACACCGCAGGCCGCCACCGAGAGCAACCCCTTCGCGGGCAAAGCCAACAGCGGCGCCACCTGGACCAACGACATCAGCCACGGCGAACTCCTACGCACCACCGCCGACCAGACCATGACCATCGACCCCTGCAACCTCCAACTCCTCTACCAAGGCCGCGCGACCAACTCCGGCGGCGACTACGGCCTGCTGCCCTACCGACCCGGCCTCCTCACCCGACAGCGCTAACGGTGTCCGCCACTCCGCGAACGCGCTGATCCGGCCGCTCCCGCCCCGCCCGGCGGGAGCGGCCACCGAAGACCTCCGTCACAGCTCCCCAGGCTGGGCGCTGCAGGAGCCAGCCGTCGCTTCGCCACTGCGTCGGTGGTCGGACCGGCGGCGTCGCGTCCGTCCCGATCGGTCACGGGTCGCATATGCCATGACCGGCCACCGCGCACGACTACACCTTTGATCACAGCGAGAGGATCGACATGCTCACACGTCCACGCTGGCTCAGCCTCGCCATGCTCACCCTGGCGCTGGCAGTGACAGGAATCGCCGCGTACAGCGGCCCGGCTCACGCCGAGTCCAACGGCGGCGTACGCGTCATGCCGCTGGGTGACTCGATCACCGAAGGCACCCAGGTGCCGGGCGGATACCGGATCGGCCTGTGGCAGCGGATGGCCGCCGGAGGGTACCGGGTCGACCTCGTCGGCTCGCAGTTCAACGGACCGTCCAACCTCGGCGACCACGACCACCAGGGCCACCCGGGGTGGCGGATCGACCAGATCCACGCCAACATCACCGGCTGGCTGCAGACGACGACCCCGCGTACCGTCCTGCTGCACATCGGCACCAACGACGTGCTGCAGAACTACAACCTCTCCGCAGCGCCGAACCGGCTGTCGGCCCTGATCGACCGCATCACCGCCGCCGCACCGACCGCGGACGTGTTCGTCGCGACGATCATCCCGCTGAGCAACGGCGGCCAGGAGAACGCCGCCCGCACCTTCAACGCAGCCATCCCCGGCATCGTCCAGAGCAAGGTCAGCGCGGGCAAGCGCGTCCACCTCGTCGACATGCACTCCGCTCTCACCACGGCCGACCTCATCGACGGCATCCACCCCACGGCCAACGGCTACGACAAGATGGCCGCGACCTGGTACGGGGCCCTGCAAGCGGTGCCCGGAAGCATCGGCACCGGCGGGGGATCGACGTCGTCCGCGCTGGTCGGCGCGGCGTCCGGGCGCTGCCTGGACGTCCCCAACGCCAACACGGCCAACGGTGTGCAGCCGATCATCTGGGACTGCAGCGGCCGGACCAACCAGCAGTGGACCGTCTCCGGCCAGACGATCCAGTCCCTCGGCAAGTGCCTCGACTCGCCGACGAACGCGGCCGCCGGGTCCAAGGCTCAGATCTGGGACTGCACGGGCGCCGCGAACCAGCGGTGGACCTTCAACAGCAACGGCAGCATCAGCAACGCCGCCTCGGGCCTGTGCCTGGACGTTTCTGGCGCAGCCACCGCGAACGGCTCGCAGGTCATCCTGTGGACCTGCACCGCAGCGGCGAACCAGCGGTGGACCCGCACCTGACCCGCCCTCCGCACGCGTAGCGCACTCGACGACTACGCGGCCCTCGACCCCTGACTTCGTGCCGTCCCTGCCCAGGACGGCACGGACCGTCCACGCCGCGACGCGAGCGCGCCGCTGCGGCGTCCCGTTCCCACCTGAGGAGACAGCACCGTGATGACCACCCCGACCCGACCACCCGTATCCCGCTGGCTGGCGGTGCTCGCCGCCTGCGCCCTGGCCGCCGCCGGCGCCGTCGGGGCGACGGCACTGTCCGGACCGCCGGCGTACGCCGCGTCCACCCCGGGCTGCGGCAAGGCGCCCACGCTGCGAACCGGCAGCTACACGATCCAGAGCAGCGGCCAGAACCGCAGCTTCACCCTGCGCGTCCCCGACGGCTACACCAACACCCGCCCCTACCGGTTGATCTTCGCCTACCACTGGCGCGGCGGCACCATGAGCGACGTGGCCTCCGGCGGCGGCAGCGGGACCTCCTGGGCCTACTACGGCATGCAGGAGCAGTCGGGCAACAGCGCGATCCTCGTCGCGCCGCAGGGCATCGGCAACGGCTGGCCCAACAGCGGCGGCCAGGACGTCACGTTCACCGACGACATGATCCGCATGATCGAAAACGACCTGTGCGTCGACACGACGCAGCTGTTCGCCATGGGGTTCAGCTACGGCGGCGGCATGAGCTACGCCGTCGCCTGCACCCGGTCCACAGTCTTCCGGGCAGTCGTGGTCTACTCCGGAGCCCAGCTGTCCGGCTGCTCCGGCGGGACCCAGCCCATCGCCTACTTCGGCATCCACGGCATCTCCGACAACGTGCTCCCCATCGCGCAGGGCCGCGGGCTGCGCGACACGTTCCTGCGCAACAACGGCTGCGCGACCCAGAACGCCCCGGAACCCACGGTGGGCAGCGGCCGGCACATCACCACCACCTACTCGTGCCGCGCCGGCTACCCCGTCCAGTGGGCGGCCTTCGACGGCGGCCACGGCCCGGGCCCGGTCGACGGCTGCTCCGGCTGCGAGGACGGCACCAGGACCTGGACCAAGGGCGAGGCCTGGCGGTTCATCTCCCAGCTCGGCACCACCATGCCACCGAGCTCTCCGCCGCCGAGCAGCCCCGCTCCCGGCCAGTCCAACGTCCTGCTCGTCGGCCAGCAGTCCGGGCGCTGTGTCGACGTGCCCAACGCGTCGACCGCGAACGGCACCCAGGTGCAGCTCTACGACTGCCACGGCCAGACCCACCAGCGCTGGACCTACACCAGCAGCCGCCAGCTCACCGTCTACGGCAGCAAGTGCCTCGACGCTTCCGGGCAGGGCACGGGTAACGGCACCGCGGTGGTGATCTGGGACTGCAACGGCCAGGCGAACCAGCAGTGGACGGTCGGCGCCAACGGCACCGTCACCGGGGTCCAGTCCGGGCTCTGCCTGGACGCCAGCGGCAACGCGACCGCCAACGGTACGCGCATCCAGCTGTGGAGCTGCCACGGCGGGGCCAACCAGCAGTGGTCCCTGCGCAACTGACCGCGTACCCCTCATCTCGCAACTGACAGGAGCGAACAGTGACATTCCGATTTCGGCGAGCGGTGAGACGCACCGCGGCCCTGGCGGCCGCGCTGCTGTGCGCGTCCGTGCTGACCCCGCTCGCGGCCCGCGCGGACAACCCGGTCGTGCAGCACGTCTACACCGCCGACCCGGCGCCGCTGGTCCACAACGGCCGGGTGTACCTCTACACGGGGCACGACGAGGACGGCTCGACCTACTTCACGATGCGCAACTGGCGCGTCTGGTCCTCTGCGGACATGGTCAACTGGACCGACCACGGCTCGCCGATGAGCCTGTCCACCTTCAGCTGGGCGAGCTCCGACGCGTGGGCCGGCCAAGCCGTCTACCGCAACGGCAAGTTCTACTGGTACGTGCCGGTGCGCATGGCCAACGGCGCCAACGCCATCGGCGTCGGGGTGGCCGACAGCCCCACCGGCCCGTTCCGGGACGCGCTGGGCCGCCCGCTCATCCAGAACTCCGAGATCGACCCCACGGTCTTCATCGACGACGACGGCCAGGCGTACCTGTACTACGGCAACCCGCGTCTGTGGTACGTGCGGCTCAACAGCGACATGATCTCCTACTCCGGCAGCCCGACGCAGATCCCGCTGACCACGTCGGGGTTCGGCACCCGCAGCGGAGACGCCAACCGGCCCACCCTCTACGAGGAAGGCCCGTGGGTCTACAAGCGCAACAGCCTCTACTACATGGTGTTCGCGGCGAAGTGCTGCTCGGAGTTCATCGCCTACTCCACGGCACCCGGCCCGACCGGCCCGTGGACGTACCGCGGCACGATCATGCCGACGCAGGGCGGCAGCTTCACCAACCACGCCGGCCTGGTCGACTTCAACGGCGGCTCCTACTTCTTCTACCACAACGGCGCGCTGCCCGGTGGCGGCGGCTACACCCGCTCCGTGGCGGTGGAGAAGTTCAGCTACAACTCCGACGGCACGATCCCCACGATCAACATGACCTCGACCGGGGCACCGCAGGCGGGCACCCTCAACCCGTATGTCCGCCAGGAGGCCGAGACCGTCGCCTGGGGCAGCGGCATCGAGACCGAAGCCGCCGGCGAAGGTGGCATGAACGTCGGCTGGATCGACAACGGCGACTACATCAAGGTCAAGGGCGTCGCGTTCGGCAACGGGGCCAACTCGTTCACCGCCCGCGTCGCGTCTGCGGCGAGCGGCGGGCGCATCGAGGTACGCCTCGACGGCGCCTCCGGCACGCTGGTCGGCACCTGCACCGTTCCCGGCACCGGCGGGTGGCAGACCTGGACCTCGGTGTCGTGCCCCGTCAGCGGCGCGACCGGTACCCACGATCTCTACCTGCGCTTCACCGGCGGCAGCGGGTCGCTGTTCAACGTCAACTGGTGGCAGTTCGCCGCCGGGCAGTCCGCCGGCTACCCGACCGGCTACCACCCGCTGGTCATCGGCAGCAACGGGCTGTGCCTCGACGTCAGCGGCGCGTCCACGGCGGCCGGGGCCGCGATCACCCAGTACACCTGCAGCGGACAGACCAACCAGGGCTTCCAGTTCGTGCCGGTCTCCGGCGGCTACGGCCGTCTGCAGGCCCAGCACTCGGGGTACGACGTCGCCGTGGCCGGGAGCTCGACCACCGCGGGCGTACCCAACATCGTCCAGCAGGTGCCCAACAGCGGCGCCAACAGCCTCTGGCTGCCGGTGCAGCAGGCGGACGGCTCCTACTCCTTCCGCAACCAGAACAGCGGCCTGTGCCTGGACGTCTACAACGCCAACAGCACCCTCGGCCAGCAGCTCGACCAGTGGCAGTGCAAGAACGCCGCCGGCACCAACCAGGACTTCACACCCCGCTGAGCGCGCCCGGGGCGGCGACGCCCCGGGCCTGGCAAGGGAGCCAACCCATGAAACGACTGCTCGCAGCGGTCTGCGCCGCCGTGCTCGTCTCGTTCGCCCTCATGGCCGTGACGGGCCGGCCGGCGTCGGCCGCGACCCTGACCCAGGTGGGGGGCTTCGGCAACAACCCCACCGGTCTCAACATGTACGTCTACGCGCCGGACGTGACCGCCTCGCGGCCGGCGCTGCTGGTCCTCGTCCACTACTGCGGCGGATCGGCGTCGGGGATCTTCGGCGGCAACGGCCGCGACTTCGTGACCGCCGCGGACCGGTACGGCTTCGTCATCGTCCTGCCGGAGGCGACCCGCAGCGGACACTGCTTCGACGTCTCCACCCCGGCGGCGCTGCGCCGAGACGGCGGCGGCGACTCCACCGGCATCATGTCGATGGTCGGCTGGGCCCGCAGCCGTTACAACGCCGACCCGGCCCGGATCGTCGTCAGCGGCTTCTCCTCCGGGGCGATGATGACCAACGTCCTGGCCGCGCAGTACCCGGACGTCTTCGCCGCCGCCTCGGCGTTCTCCGGCGTACCCGCCGGCTGCTTCGCCACCACCGACGGCAGCCTGTGGAACAGCCAGTGCTCCGGCGGCACCATCACCCGCACCGCGCAGCAGTGGGGCGACACGGCCCGGGCCATGTACCCGGGCTACACCGGACGCCGACCCCGCATCCAGCTGTGGCACGGAACCACCGACACCACGCTGGCCTACCCCAACTTCGGTGAAGAGATCAAACAGTGGACGAACCTCCACGGCCTGAGCCAGACACCAGCCGCCACTGACAGCCCGCAGCCGAGCTGGACCAGGACCCGCTACGGCACCACCGGCACGCAGGCCACCGTCGAAGGGGTGAGCATCTCCGGCACCGGGCACACCCTGCCGCAGGCCGGGATGCTGGCCTACGCCGTGGCGTTCCTCGGCCTGGACACCGGCGCGCCGCCGTCGAGCCCGTCACCGAGCAGCTCGGCGGGAGGCCGCACCAACGTCATGATCGCCGGGGCGGCGTCGAACCGGTGCCTGGACGACCCCAACGCCTCCACCGCCAACGGCACGCAGACCCAGCTCTACGACTGCTGGGGCGGCACCTCGCAACGCTGGACGTACACGCCGGCCAAGCAGCTGACCGTCGTGGGCAAGTGCCTGGACGCCAGCGGCCACGGCACCGCCAACGGCACCGCTGTGATCATCTGGGACTGCAGCGGCGGCACCAACCAGCAGTGGAACCTCAACGCCAACGGCTCCATCTCCGGGGTGCAGTCGGGGCTGTGCCTCGACGCGGTCGGGGCGGGCACCGCCAACGGCACGAAGATCCAGCTCTACGCGTGCCACGGCGGCACCAACCAGCAGTGGGCCCTGCGCACCTGACCCGATGACGATCCCTCACGACTGGAGAAGACGATGAAACACCGATCCGGAACATGGCGGTGGGGCACAGCCCTGGCCGCAGCCCTCCTGACCGCCTCCGCCGTCGCCTGGCACGCCACCGCGGTCCAGGCCCTGGACAACGGCGTCGCCCGCACACCGCCGATGGGCTGGAACTCCTGGAACACCTTCGGCTGCAACATCAACGAGGCCCTCATCCGGCAGATGGCCGACGCCATGGTCAGCACCGGCATGCGTGATCTCGGCTACCAGTACGTCGTCGTGGACGACTGCTGGTTCAACCCCAACCGGGACTCCTCCGGCAACCTCCAAGGCGACCCCTCGAGGTTTCCCAGCGGAATGAAGGCCCTCGGCGACTACCTGCACGGCAAGGGCCTCAAGTTCGGCCTCTACCAGGTCCCCGTGGACAAGACGTGCGCCCAGTACTTCGGCAGCTACCCGGGTGCGACGGGCAGCCAGGGACACGAGGCACAGGACGCCCGCCAGTTCGCGGCCTGGGGCGTCGACTTCCTCAAATACGACTGGTGCTCGCCCAACGGCTCGATCGACCAGCAGGTGACGACCTTCGCCAAGATGCGCGACGCGCTCGCGGCCACCGGCCGCCAGATCGTCTACAGCATCAACCCCAACAGCATCCACGCCAAGACCGGGCCGCAGCGCAACTGGGGCGACGTCGCCAACATGTGGCGTACGACGGAGGACATCACCAACGCCTGGGACACCGGCCAGGCCAACGGATACCCCATGGGAGTCCAGAACATCGTCAACGTCACCGTCCCCCTCGCCTCGTACGCACGGCCGGGAGGCTTCAACGACCCGGACATGATGGAGGTGGGCCGCGGCGGCATGACCGACACGGAGATGCGCAGCCACTTCGCCCTCTGGGCGATCCTGGCCGCACCGCTGATCGCGGGCAACGACCTGCGCTCGATGTCGTCGGCGACGCAGACGATCCTGAAGAACCAGAACCTGATCGCCGTCAACCAGGACTCGCTGGGACTGCAGGCGACCCAGGTGAGCAACGACGGGACACGACGAGTGCTGGCCAAGCGCCTCGCCAACGGGGACGTCGCCGTGGCGCTGTTCAACCAGGGCGGCGCCGCCACGACCGTCTCGACCACCGCCGCGGCGGTCGGGAAGAGCGGTACGTCGTTCACGCTGCTCGACGCCTGGACCAATGCCACCAGCACGACGAGCGGCTCGATCGCCGCCAGCGTCCCGGCACACGGCACGGTCTTCTACCGGGTCAGCGGCGGAACGATCGTGTCGCCGCCCCCGTCGACGACGACCGCCCTGGTCAGCGCCGCCTCGGGCCGCTGCCTGGACGTCCCGCAGAGCAACACCGCCAACGGCACCCAGCCGATCATCTGGGACTGCAACGGTGCGGCCAACCAGCGCTGGACCGCGAGCGGCCAGTCACTGCAGGCGCTCGGCAAGTGCCTCGACGCTCCCACCGGAGCCACGGCCGGCAGCAAGGTCCAGCTGTGGGACTGCAACGGCCAGACCAACCAGCAGTGGACCTTCAACTCCAGCGGCACCGTCAGCGGTAACAGCTCCGGTCTCTGCCTGGATGTGAACGGAGCCGCGACGGCCAACGGCACCACCGTCATCCTCTGGACCTGCACCGGCGCCGCGAACCAGCGCTGGACCAGGCAGTGATCCGATAGCGAGGAGCGGGTGCCGGGTGGTGTGGGACCGGTCGGTACCCGCTCCTCGACGGGGGAGTCCGTGCGCCGATGCCCGGTGGAGGCCGAACTGGCGGTGGGTGTCCGCGACGGCCACGAGGTCGTCGGCGGGTCGACGGCGGCCAGGGCCGCGCGAGCCGCCGTCGGCGACTGGCGACTGTCTCGTCAACGGATGTCGGATTCCTCGTCCAGTACCCGCTGGGCGACGGCGAAGGCGGAGTTGGCGGCCGGTACCCCCACGTAGACGGCGGCGTGCAGGATGACCTCGCCGATCTCGTCCGGCGTGAGACCGTTGCGCAGTGCGGCGCGTACGTGCAGCGCCAACTCCTCGTGGTGGCCGCCCGCGACGAGCGCGGTCAGGGTGACGCACGAGCGGCTGCGCCGCTCGAGGCCGGGCCGCGTCCAGATCTCGCCCCAGGCGTAGCGGGTGATGAAGTCCTGGAAGGGGGCCGTGAACCCGGTGGTGCGCGCGACCGCCCGGTCCACATGTGCGTCGCCCAGGCACGCCCGCCGCACCGACATGCCCTTGGCGCGGCGTTCGGCGTCGGTGGTGGCGGAGCCGAGTGGGCCGAGGAAGGCCCGCAGGGCGGCGTCGACCGCCCGGGGCTGCTCGACGGGGGCGAGATGGGCTGCGTGCGGGATCTCGACGAGCGTCGCGGCGGCGATGCCGTCGGCGAGAGCGCGCGCGTGCGCGGGCGGGGTGGCGATGTCGTCGCGCCCGGCGACGATGAGCGTCGGCGCGGTGATCCGGTGCAGGTCGGCACGCAGGTCGAAGGCGGCGAGGGCGTCGCAGCAGGCGGCGTAGGCAGCCGGGTCGGCGGCTGACAGGTCCGCGATGAGCCGGTCGGCCGCTGGATCGGCGAAGCCGTTGGTGAACCAGCGGCTTCGTGCCGCCTGGATCAGCGTCGCGGTTCCGTGCGCGCGCACGAGCGCGGCGCGGTCGTGCCAGCCGCCGGGTTCGCCGAATCGGGCGGAGGAGCAGACGAGGACGAGCGAGTCGATCCGGTCGGGGTGGTCGAGGGCGAGGCTCGCGCCGACGGCGCCGCCGAGGGAGATGCCGAGGTGGGTGAACCGGTCGATGCCGAGGTGGTCGGCGATGCCCACGACGAGGCGGGCGAGGCCGGTGACGGCGGCGCCGGAGCCGATCAGGTCGGCGGGGGAGCCGCCGTGCCCGGGCAGGTCCCAGCGCACGACGCGGAAGTCCCTGGCCAGCGCGGGCACCTGCGCGTTCCAGACGGCGAGCGAGGTGCCGAGCGACGGTCCGAGCAGGAGCGCCGGCGCGTCGGCCGGGCCGTCGACGGTGAAGTGCGGCAGGCCGTTCATGCCGGATCCCTCACGGGGTGGTGGGCGGTTGTCGCCGGGGTGGCGGATGTCCTGATGAGAGCCCGGTCGACGAGCGCGGCGGCGGCCCCGATGTAGGTGGCGGGGCCGGCGGCGGACCGCAGCGCGGCGTGGTCGACGCGTTCGGCGAGCAGCGGGTCGCTGAGCAGGAGGTGGACGAGCGGTGTGCCGTCGTCCACAGCCTGGCGTGCAGCCCTTTCCAGCAGCCGCCGTGCCGGTTCGCGGCCGAGGACCGGTTCGATGTGGGCGGCGAGCCGCTCGCTGGCGATCAGTCCCCGGGTCAGGTGCAGGTTCGCCGCCATCCGGTCGGGGAAGACGCGCAGGCGCCGGGTCAGTTCCCCGGCGGCGTGGGCGGAGCTCGCGGCGAGCCGGAGCAGTTCGCGCAGCGGCTGCCATTCGGCGTGCCAGGCGCCGGCGGGACGTTCGTCCTCGGCGGCGACGCCGCCCTGCACGACGGCGTTGAGGGCGGGTGCCTGGCGTGCGGCGGCGGCGATCAGCGTGGCCCGGACCGGGTTCGCCTTGTGGGGCATGGCCGACGAGGCGCCGCCGGTGCCTTCGGCGAGTTCGCCGATCTCCGTGCGGGACCCGACGAGCACGTCGGCGGCGAGTTTGCCCAGCGCGCAGACGGTGAGGCAGAGCGCGGCGGCGAGGTCGGCGACCGGGGTGCGCAGGGTGTGCCACGGCAGGTCGGGGGCGGCCAGCCCCAGTTCGGCGGCGTACGCGGCGGGGAGGTCCAGCGCCGGCGGTGCGAATGCGGCGAGGGTGCCGGCGGCGCCGCCGAGCTGGGCGGGCAGCCGCAGCGCGCCGAGCCGGTCGGCTGCGTCGAGCACGAGGCTGCGCCAGCCGGCGGCTTTGAGGCCGAAGGTGGTGGGTACGGCGTGCTGGGTGAGGGTGCGGCCCGGCATCGCGGTGGTGCGGTGTGCCGAGGCCAGCGCGGCGAGGGCGGCCGCCGTCTCGTGGAGGTCGGCGGTGATCAGCGGCAGGACGCGGGCCGCCACGAGCATCATCGCGGTGTCGACGATGTCCTGGCTGGTGGCACCGCGGTGCACGGAGGCGGCGTCGGCCGGCACCGCCGCTCGGAGGGCGGCGACGAGCGGGATCACCGGGTTGCCGCCGCTGGCGGCTTGTACGGCGAGCTCCCGCAGGTCGAACAGGTCGGCGCGGGCGGCCGCGGTGATCGCGGCGGCTGCCGCCGCCGGTGCGTGGCCGAGACCGGCCTGGGCGCGGACGAGGGCCGCCTCGGCGTCCAGCATGGCCTGCAGCAGCGCGGTGTCGCCGGTCGCCGCCGCACCGGGGCAGCCCGCCGACAGCGGCGAGAGCAGGCCGACGTCGGCCCCGTCGGGGACCTGGTCACGGGAAGGCAAGGAAGACCGTCTCCTTCGGGCCCTGCAGGTGGATGTCGAAGCGATGGCAGCGCCCGCGGGCCGGGACCGCGAGCAGGGTCCGCCGCCTCTGCTCGGGCAGCGAGGCGAGCAGCGGGTCCGCAGCGGTGTCGGTGCCAGTGAGGTAGGCGCGGGTGTAGAGGTGGTGCAGCAGGCCCCGGGCGAAGACGCACACCGACAGGTACGCGTTCTGTCCGGGCGGCAGCGTGTGCAGCGTGTAGGCGCCGTCGGCGTCGGTGGCGACGCGGGCGAAGCCGGTGAAGGTGTGCCCGTCGCGTCCGGCGTACCCGCCGGTGGTGGGGTCGCGGCGCAGGGAGCCCGGTGCGCCGCGGCGGCTGCCGTCGGGTGCGGGCTGCCAGAACTCCAGCAGCGCGTCGGGGACCGGGGCGCCGGCGCCGTCGTAGACGCGGCCGTGGACGGTGATGGTGTCGGGGTGGCCCGCCGGTGCGACCGCCGCGCCGTCGGGGAAGGGCAGGGCGTAGCCGTAGAACGGGCCGATGGTCTGCGAGGGCGTGGGGTGCATCAGCGTCCTTCCTCGATCCAGGTGGCGGCGGGGCCGTCCAGGACGATGTCCCAGCGGTAGCCGAGCGACCACTGCGGGACGGACAGGTCGTGGTCGTAGGCGGCGACCAGCCGGGCCCGGGCGGCGTCGTCGGTGACCGCCTGCAGGATCGGGTCGTAGGCGAACAGGGGATCGCCGGGGAAGTACATCTGCGTCACGAGGCGCTGGGCGAAGGCGGTGCCGAACAGGGAGAAGTGGATGTGCGCGGGCCGCCATGCGTTGGTGTGGTTGAGCCACGGGTAGGCGCCGGGTCTGACGGTGGTGAAGCGGTAGCCACCGTCGTCGCCGGTCAGGCAGCGGCCGACGCCGGTGAAGTGGGGGTCCAGCGGGGCGGGGTGCTGGTCGCGCTGGTGTGCGTACCGGCCGGACGCGTTGGCCTGCCAGATCTCCACGAGCTGGCCGCGGACCGGGCGCCCGGCGCGGTCCAGGACGCGGCCGGTGACGGTGATCCGCTCGCCGAGCGGTTCGCCCGCGTGCTGGCGGGTCAGGTCGGCGTCGAGTTCGGTGACATCGGTGACGCCGAAGACGGGACCGGACAGCTCGACCGCGTCGGGGTCGGCGACCGTGACCAGCGGGTGTGCCGGGTGACGCAGTTCGCTGCTGCGGTAGGGCGGGTAGCGGCGGTCGGGGTGGTGCCGCACGGCGCCGGTCGCCCGGTGCCGTGCGGCCTCCACGCCGATCAGCGCGGAGATGTCCCGCTGAGTGGGGATCATGGTGGTCACCTTTCCAGGACGAGGGCCAGCCCCTGGCCGACGCCGACGCACAGCGTCGCCACTCCCACGCCGCCGCCGGCGGTGTGGAGCTGGTGGGCGACGGTGCCGGCGAGGCGGGCGCCGGAGGCGCCCAGGGGGTGGCCGATGGCGATGGCGCCGCCGAGCGGGTTGACGACGGCCGGGTCCAGGTCGGGCCAGTGCGCCAGGCAGCCGAGCACCTGGGCGGCGAAGGCCTCGTTGAGTTCCAGCGTGGCGAGGTCGGCGACGGTGCGCCCGGCCCTGGTCAGGGCACGCTCGACCGCCTCGACCGGGCCGAGGCCGAAGTAGCGCGGGTCGATGCCGGTGACGGCGCTGGCGCGCAGCCGGGCGAGCGGTTCGCGGCCGAGGGCGGCCAGGCCCGTGTCGTCGCAGAGCAGCAGAGCGGCGGCGCCGTCGTTGAGCGGAGAGGCGTTGCCGGCCGTGACGGTGCCGCCGTCGGGGCGGAACGACGGCGCCAGCCGCGCCATCGCGCTCAGCGAGGCGTCGGGCCGCACGCACTCGTCGCGGTCCACGACGACGGGCTCGCCTTTGCGCTGCGGGACGGCCACGGGCGCGATCTCGGCGTCGAAGCGCCCCTCGGCGGAGGCTTGGGCGGCGCGGCGGTGGCTCTCGAGCGCGTAGGCGTCCTGCTGCTCGCGGGTGACGGCGTGCCGGTCGGCGATGAGCTCGGCGGATTCGCCGAGGGCGATGGTCCACTCGGGGTTCATGCGCGGGTTGACCATGCGCCAGCCCAGCGTCGTGGAGAACAGCTGGGTGTGACCGGCGGGGAAGGCGCTGTCGTTCTTGGGCAGGACGTAGGGTGCGCGGGTCATCGATTCGACGCCCCCGGCGACGACGATGGAGGCGTCTCCGGCGGCGATGGCGCGTCCGGCCTGGATCACGGCCTCCAGGCCCGAGGCGCACAGCCGGTTGACGGTCACCCCGGGCACGGTGACGGGGAGCCCGGCCAGTAGCACCGCCATCCGGGCGACGTCGCGGTTGTCCTCGCCGGCGCCGTTGGCGTTGCCGAGGTAGACGTCGTCGATGAGGGCGGGGTCCAGGCTCGGGGTGCGGGCCAGGAGCTCGCGGATCGCGTGCGCGGCCAGGTCGTCGGGGCGCACGGCGGCGAGCCCGCCGTTGTAGCGACCGAACGGCGTGCGCACGGCGTCGACGATGTAGACGGATGTGGTCATCGGTTACTCCCGGTCCGGATGCGCAGAGCCGCGCCGGTGCGCGCGGTGACCTGCGCTGGTGTGACGCCGGGGGCCGTCTCCACGAGCACCAGGCCAGCGTCGGTGACGTCGAGGACACCGAGGTCGGTGATGACGCGGTGGACGCAGGCGCTGCCGGTGAGCGGCAGCGTGCATTCGTCGACGAGCTTCGGGGAGCCGTCCCGGGCGTTGTGCTCCATCAGCACGATCACCTACGGGCGCCGTGGACCAGGTCCATGGCACCGCCCATGCCTTTGACGGTCTTTCCGGGGATCATCCAGTTGGCGAGGTCGCCCCGGGCGGAGACCTGCATGGCGCCGAGGACCGCGACGTCGATGTGCCCGCCGCGGATCATGCCGAACGACAGCGCCGAGTCGAAGAACGACGCTCCGGGCAGGACCGTGACGGTCTCCTTGCCGGCGTTGACGAGGTCGGGGTCGACCTCGTCCTCGGTCGGGTAGGGGCCGACGCCGAGCAGGCCGTTCTCTGACTGCAGCACCACGTCGACGCCTGCGGGCAGGAAGTTCGGCACGAGGGTGGGCAGCCCGATGCCGAGGTTGACGTAGGAGCCGTCGGTCAGCTCCCGCGCGGCGCGTGCCGCCATCTCGTCCCTGGTCCAGCTCATCGCTGCCGCACCGTCCTTCGCTCGATCGCCTTGTCCGCGGCCTGGTGCGGGGTCAGCGCGACGACGCGCCGTACGAAGACCCCGGGCAGGTGGATCTCGTCCGGGCCCAGGTCGCCGGGCTCGACGAGCTCCTCGACCTCGGCGATCGTGACGCGGCCCGCCATCGCGGCGAGCGGGTTGAAGTTGCGGGCGGCCTTGTTGAAGACGAGGTTGCCGTGGCGGTCCCCGCGTGCCGCCCGGACCAGGGCGAAGTCGGTGGTGATGCCGCGTTCCAGGACGTAGCGGCGGCCGTCGAAGTCGCGGACCTCCTTGGGCGGGGAGGCGAGCGCCACGGTGCCGTCGGCGTGGTAGCGCCACGGCAGGCCGCCGTCGGCGACCTGGGTGCCGACCCCGGCGGGGGTGAAGAATCCGGGGATGCCGCAGCCGCCGGCGCGCAGCCGTTCGGCGAGGGTGCCCTGGGGGACGAGTTCGAGTTCGAGCTCGCCGGTGAGGTAGCGGCGGGCGAACTCCCGGTTGGTGCCCACGTAGGAGCCGGTGACGCGGGCGATGCGCCCGGCGGCGAGCAGGATGCCGAGTCCGCCGCCGTCGACGCCGCAGTTGTTGGAGACCACGCTCAGTCGGTCGGCGCCGTGGCGGTGCAGGGCCTCGATCAGCACGTTGGGTACGCCGCTGAGGCCGAAGCCGCCGACGGCGAGCGACGAGCCGTCGCCGATGTCGGCGACGGCGTCGTCGGCCGAAGGGCTCACCTTGTCCATGTCCTGCTTCTTTCCGGGAGGTCGTCGTCTGTCTGTCCGGCCGGGCCGCGCCGGGGCGGTCCCGCCGGTCATGGGTGGTCGTCCAGCCGCCAGCCGGGCCGGGGTGTGGAGGCGATGAGCCGCCGGGTGTAGTCGTCGCGGGGGTCATCGAGAACCTGGTCGGCGGTGCCCGACTCGACGACGCGTCCGTGGCGCATGACGACGACCTCGTCGGCGATCTGCCGGACGACGGCGAGGTCGTGCGTGATGAACAGGTACGCGGTGCCGAGGTCGCGTTGCAGCCGGTTGAGGACGTTGAGGATCTGCGCCTGCACCGACACGTCCAGGGCGGAGACGGGTTCGTCGAGCACCAGCAGCCGGGGCCGCGGCGCGAGCGCCCGGGCGATGGCGACGCGCTGGCGCTGCCCGCCCGACAGCCGCGCCGGGGTGGCCCGGGCGTGGTCGGCGTCGAGGCCCACCAGGTGCAGCAGTTCGCCGACGCGGGCCCGCCGGTCGGCGGCCGAACCCGGCGCGGCGAGCCGGACCGCCTCGTCGAGCGCGTCGCCGACGCGCTGCGCCGGGTCCAGGGTGGCGTAGGGGTCCTGGGGGACGAGCTGCAGCTGGGTGCCGCGCCGGCGGCGGTGCCGGGCGGCCCGGGCGACGCGGGTGCGGTCCTCGCCGCAGACGGTGACCGACCCCGACGTGGCGGCCAGCAGCCCGCTGACGATGGCGCCGACGGTGGTCTTACCGGCACCGGATTCGCCGACGACGGCGAGGGTGCGCCCGGCGTCGAGGGTGAAGGAGACGTCGGATACGACCTGGTGGTCGCCGTACCGCTTGGAGACTCCCGTGACCGTGAGCAGCGGCTCGTCAGGCATCTTCACCGACTCCTTTCGCCAGGTGGGCGTCCAGGTCGCCCCGGGCCGACTCGTACGCCCGGTGGCAGGAGACGACCGCCGGTCCGACCGCGACCGGCGCCGGTGCCTCGGTGGCGCAGCGGGTCTCGGCGACGGGGCAGCGGGCGGCGTAGGGGCAGCCGGGTCCGGCGTGCGCCGCCGAGCGGGGGCTGCCCGCGATGACGGGCAGCGACGGCAGCCGCCGGTGCAGCGACGGCCGGGCGGCCAGCAGCGCCCGGGTGTAGGGGTGCACCGGCCGGCGGTGAGCGTGTCGGCGGGGCCGGTCTCGAGGACCCGGCCGGCGTAGAGCACCGCCAGACGCTCGCAGACGGCGGCGGCGAGGTCCAGGTCGTGCGTCACGAAGATCATCGCGGTGGCGGTCTCCCGGCGCAGGTCCGCGATGAGCCGCAGGACGTCGGCCTGGGTGGTGACGTCGAGTGCGGTGGTCGGTTCGTCGGCGAGCAGCAGCGCCGGGCGCTCCGTCATCACGGAGGCGATCATGATGCGCTGCAGCAGCCCGCCGGAGAGCTCGAACGGGTACTGGGCCATGCGCCGGGCCGGGTCGGTGACGCCGATGCGGCGCAGCACGTCGTGGGCGTGCCGGGTCGCGGCCGCCCGGTCGTCGCCGCGGTCGCGGCAGCGCTCCAGCAGGAACGCGCCGACGGTATGGACCGGGTTGACGGCGGTCCGCGGGTCCTGGAAGACCATGCCGATCGACCGGTGGTAGCGCCGAAGCGCCGCCCGGCGCAGGTCTGGCACGTCGGTGCCCCCGACGGTGACCGAACCGCCGGTCGCGGCGCCGTCGGGCAGCAGGCCCGCGATCGCGCGTACCGTCATGGATTTCCCCGACCCGGACTCGCCGACCAGGCCGAGCGCGGCCCCCGGCGCGACCGCGAGGTCCACGCCCCGCAGGATCGGCACGCCGTCGATGTGCAGGGTCAGGCCCTCGACGCTGACGAAGTCAGTCATCGCTGCGGTCCTGACACCCGCGAGCCGACCGTGAACAGCGACAGGACCGTCGCGACGATCACGACGGCGGCCGCCGCGACCCCGAGGGGGTGCCCGCGCAGCAGGGCGTCTCGGTCGTTGACGAGCACCCCCCAGTCGGCGTCGGGCGCCTGGACCCCCAGGCCCAGGAACGACAGCGCGGCGAGGTCGAGCAGGGCGTAGGCGAACGCGACGCTCGCCTGGCCGAGCAGCGGCCCGGCGATGTTGCGCAGGATGTGCCGCAGCGAGATCCGCAGCGCCGGGTGGCCCTGCACCTCCAGCGCCCGCACGTAGGGTTTGACCCGTTCGGCTTCGGCCGCCGCGGTCGCCAGCCGTCCGACGTAGGGCAGGTAGGCGATCGCGAGCGCGGCGACCGCCGGGACGAGGCCGGGTCCAGCGACGGCCACGGCGAGGATGCCGAGCAGCAGCGCCGGGACCGCGAACAGCAGGTCCATGGCGCGGCCGACGACGGTCGCGGCCCATCCGCCCCGCCAGGCCGCTGCCAGCGCCAGCGGCACCCCGACCAGCAGCGACAGCGCCACGATCGCGGCGGGTCCGATCAGGGCCGTCCTGGTGCCCGCGATCAGCCGCGACGCGACGTCGCGGCCGGTGGCGTCGGTGCCCAGCCAGTGCGCGGCGCTGGGCGCCGCGTAACTGGCGAGCAGGTCGGCGTGGTTGGGGTCGTCCGGGGCGAGCCACGGCCCGAGGACGGCCGTGGCGGCCACGGCTCCCAGCACGGTGACCGCGAGCCAGCCGGTGGCCCGCAGGCCCGGACGTGTCCGGCCGACGGGGACGGCGATGGCGCTCATCGGGGCACTCCTGTCCTGATCCGGGGATCGAGCAGCCGGGTGGTCACGTCGGCGGCGAGGTTGAGCACGAGGAAGGTCGCCGCGACGATGAGCGCGACCGCCTGCACGGTCGTGAAGTCCTTCTGCTGCACGGAGCTGACGAGCAGTTCGCCGAGCCCGTGCAGCCCGAACGCCTGCTCCACCACGACCGCCCCCGTGATGAGTCCGGCCAGCTGCAGGCCGGCGGCGGTCGTGATGGGTGCCGCGGCGTTGCGCAGCACGTGGCTGCGGATGAGCCGGCGGGTGGAGATGCCGCGGACCCGGGCGGTGACCACGTGCTCGGAGCGCAGCTGGGTGCGGGCGGCGTCGCGGGTGACCCGGCTGAGCAGGCCGCTGGCGGTGACGGCCAGCGCCACCGCCGGCAGGGTCAGCCCGCGCAGGGTGCCGCCGTCGCCGAGGCCGTAGCTGGGGAACCAGCCCAGCCCGACGGCGAAGACTGCGATGAGCAGCCCCGAGGCGACGAACGCGGGGACGGCGGTGGCGATCGAGGTCGCGGTCGTGGTGGCCGCATCGAGCCAGCCGGGCCGCATCGCGGCGAGCAGCCCGCTGCCGACGCCGCCGACGAGGATCAGCACACCGGCGTACGCGATGAGGGTGAACGTGACGGTGGCCGGGGCGCCGAGCCGGTCGGCGACCGGCTGCCGGGTGATGAGCGAGGTACCCAGGTCGCCGGTGACCACGTGGCCGAGCCAGTGCAGGTAGCGCACGATGACGTTCTCGTCGAGCCCGAGATGGGCGCGGATGTGCGCGCGCACCTCGGGCGTCGGCGGGCGCGACCCGAACAGCACCTGCTCCGGGCTGCCGGGGGCGAGGTAGAGGCTGAGGTAGATCGCCAGACTCGCCGCCCACAGGGTGAACGCGAGCCCGGCGAGCCTACCGGCGAGGAACCGCAACATGAGCGCTCCGGGTCACTTTCCGCCGACGGCGGCGGCCCACGGCGAGGACATGTAGGAGAAGGTCAGCGTGGAGCCGGTGAGCCGTTTGTTCTCGAAGACCAGCGCTCGGGGCGCGACGATCGGAATGGCGGGCAGCGCGGCGGCGAGCTTCGCCTCGATCTCCAGGACCAGCCGGGCGCGTTCGACCGGGTCGGCGGTGCGGTCGGCTTTGGCGATGGAGTCCTCGACGGCCGCGTCGCGGTAGCCGCTGAAGTTCATGTTGCCGGTCGCGCCGCCGAGGAGCTGGTCGAGCAGCAGCGGTTCGGGAAGCTCCACATAGTTCTTGGTGAGGATCAGGTCGTAGGCGGAGCGGGCCGCCGGGTCGACGAACAGCGCGCCGTACTGCTGGTTGGGCAGGCCGAGCAGGGTGATGGTGAGCCCGATCCCGGCGGCTTCCTGCTGCACGACGGTGGCGATCTGGGAGCTCTCGGCGTCGCCGGCGGGGAAGGCGAACCGCAGCGGGGTGCTGCCGATGCCGGAGCCGGAGATCAGGGACTTCGCCTTGGCGAGGTCGGGTGCGGCGGTCGCGGCCCGGTAGGCCGGCTGGTACGCGGCCGCGGCCGTGCCCCAGGTGCCGGGTCCGGCGACCTTGTAGAGGGGGTCGGCGGTGCCGGCGAAGACCGCCTTGGCGATCCCGGCCCGGTCGAGGGCCATCGACAGCCCGGCTCGCACGTCGGCGTTGCCCGCGTGTCCGGTGGAGCTGGTGAAGAGCAGGTCAACGTTGATGGGTGTGGATCCCTCGGCGCCGACGTAGAGGGTGCCCGCCGACGACTTCTGCACGCTGGCCGCGACGTTGCTGGGCAGGGTCAGCGCGCCGTCGATGCCGCCGGAGGCTAGGCCGTTGGCGAGCGCGGACGGGTCGGCGGGGTAGACGAAGGTCCAGTTCTGGGCGCGGGCGGCCTTCGCCGGATCCCAGTAGCCGGGGTTCTTCTTCATCACCAGCGACGCCGCGCCGTCGTAGGAGACGAACTGGAACGGGCCGGTGCACATGACGCCGACCGGGGGAGTGCCGAAGCCGGGCCCCGCCTTCTCGGCGAACGCCTTCGCCACGACCGCACCCGCCAGGGTCGCCAGGGCGCTGGTGAACGCCACCGAGCGCTGCTTGAGGGTGACCGTGACGGTGTCGGCGGCGGTCGCCTCGATCTTCTCGACGGCGGAGAAGCTGCCGGAGTAGTTCGACGCGATCCTCGGGTCGAGGTTGCGCCGCAGGCTGAACGCGACGTCCTCGGCGGTCATCGGGGTGCCGTCCCAGAACGTCACGCCCTGGCGGACGGTGATCACGTAGTGCGTGTCGTCGGCGTACCCGAACTTCGCGGCCAGACCCGGTTGGAGGGAGTAGTCGGGGGCGACTCGGACCAGGGGCTCGCACATGTTCGGGATCGCCGTCTCCTCCGGGTAGTCAGCGATGCCCACCGGGTCCAACGTGATCACCGGCCGGTAGCCGCCGTACCAGGTCACCGACGCGACATCGCCGGTCGCGGTGCCGGTGGTGAGCGCGGCGGCGCTCGCGCCCGACACCGAGGTGGACGGGGTGGACGAGCCGCCGGAGCTGCACGCGGCCAGCGCCAGGGCGAGTGCGAACGAGCAGGTCGAGATGGCGAGGCGCCGGGACGTCGAGGGGATGTGCATGGTGTCCTCCTCAGGAAGGTGGGGTGTCAGTCGGCGTGGTGGACGAGGTCGCCCGCGATGTAGGTGCGGTGGACCCGGGTGCGGGCGATCTCGGAGGGTGCGGCGTCGAACGGGTTGCGGTCGTGCACGGCGATGTCGGCCACGCGGCCGGGGGTCAGGCTGCCCGCCTCGTGGTCGGCGCCGGTCACCCAGGCGGAGCCCGCGGTGTAGGCCGTCAGCGCCGCCGCGAGCGGGATCGCCTGGTGGCCGCCGAGCGCGGGGGTGCCCGGCGGCGCCTGGCCGTCGGTCCGGTTGACGGCGGTGTGGATCGCGGCCCAGGGGTCGGGGGTGCTGACGGGCCAGTCGCTGCCCATCACCAGGGTGGTGCCGAGGCGGTGCAGGTCGCCGAAGGGGTACTGGTCGGCGGCGCGGGCTGCGCCGAGGACGGGGATGGTCAGCTCGTCCATCTGCGGCTCGTGGCAGGCCCACAGGGCCTGCAGGTTGGCCGCGGCGCCCAGTTGCCGCAGGCGCGGCCGGTCGCGGGCGTCGACGACCTGCAGGTGGGCGAGGTGGTGGCGGCGGTCAGAGGAGCCGTTGGCCGCGCGGGCCGCGGCGAGGGCGTCGAGGACGTCGCGCACCGCCCGGTCGCCCAGGGCGTGGAAGTGCACGCCGAAGCCCGCCGCGTCGAGGGCGGTGACGACGTCGGCCAGCCGGTGCGGGTCGAGGAACGTGAGCCCGCGGTTGTCGCCGGTGTGGCCGCACCGGTCGTGGTAGGGCTCCAGGAGGGCGGCGGTCAGCGTCTCGACGACCCCGTCCTGCATGACCTTGACGTGCGGGAGCGTGTAGCGGGCCGCCGGTGCGGCGGCGGCCGCCTGCACGGCGTCGGCGCGCAGCCGCACCAGGGCTGCGACCGTGTCGTGGATGTCGTCGGCGGCGCGGTCCCACCACAGGGCCCCGGCGACCCGGGAGCGCAGCCACCCCGCGGCCTGGGCGGCGAGGTAGGTGTCGTGGACCGACGCCGTCCCGTCGTGGTGGACCATCGCGTCCTGCCAGGCGGTGATGCCCAGCGAGTGCAGATAGGTCTGGGCTCCGCGGAGCCCGGCGAGGCGGTCGGCGGCGGTGTCGGCGGGGACGAGTGCGGCGACGAGGTCCATGGCGCCCTCGTGGAGCAGGCCGGTGGGCCGGCCGTCGGCGTCGCGCTCGATGCGCCCGTCGGCAGGGTCGGGGGTGGCGGCGTCGATGCCGGCGAGTTCCAGCGCGCGGGTGTTGACCCAGGCCGAATGGTGGTCGCGGTTGGGCAGGTAGACCGGTCGGTCGGCGACGATCGCGTCGAGGTCGCGCCGGTGCGGAATGCCGTCGGGGAAGGCGGCCATCGCCCAGCCTGCGCCGAGGACCCAGGCGTCGGAGCAGCCGGCGGCGTAGGCGGCGATGGTGCGGCGGTAGTCGGCGGCGTCGGCGGAGCCGGACAGGTCGCAGCGGATCCGTTCCAGGCCGCCGACGACCGGGTGCACGTGCGCGTCGATGAAGCCGGGCGTGACGAGGCGGCCGTCGAGGTCGACCACGTCGTCGGCGTGGCGCAGCCAGTCGCGCAGGTCCGCGTCGCCGCCGACCGCCGCGACGCGGCCGTCGCGGATCACCAGCGCGGTACTCCACGCGGTAGCCGCCGTCGCGGTGAAAATCGCCCCGTTACGCAGGACCGTTGTCGTCATGCAGGGGAGCCAACATCACTGACCCCAGTGTTGTCAACAGTGTTGACAACACTCTCCTGTAAGGTGGCGCCATGGCCGCCACCAACAGCAGCCGCCCTGCCACCAAGGGCAACACCACCGAGCCGCCGCGGCGGACCGGAGCCCGCGCGCGGCCCGGCACGCTGACCCAGGACGCGATCCTCGACGGCGTTATCGCCCTGATCGAGCGCGAGGGCGTCAACGCGATGAGCATGCGCCGCCTCGGCGACGAGCTCGGTGTCGACGCGACCGCCTTCTACCGCCACTTCCGCGACAAGGACGACCTCATCCTCGCCGCCTTCGACCGGGTCACCGGCGAACTGGCGCTGGAGATCCGCGCACTGGACGCCGCCGCCGGCTGGCGGGAACGGCTGCAGAACCTCGCGATGGGCTCATGGCGCCTGGCCGAGCGATACCCGGCGATCTTCAGCCTCTGCTTCGCCCGCATCACCGGCGGACCCGCCGAACGCGAGATCGTCGAGTTCATGCTGTCGACGCTCGCCGCCACCGGCCTGCCGGCGGACCGGGTGGTGCTGCACTACCGGGCGTTCGGCGACACGACGCTGAGCCTGTGCGGCGCCGCAGCCACCGTCGCAGCCCTGGACCCGGCCCTGCGGGAGAAGGACGCCAACGCCTGGTCGCGCATCTACGGCGTGTTGCCCCGGGCCGAGTACCCGGCCGCCCGAGCGCACGCCGCCGAACTCAACGCCGTAGCCGACCAGGAGATCTACGAACGTACCGTCGAGGCTCTGCTCGACGGGATCCAGGCAGCGGTCACCGGTCTGTAGCTTCAAGTGCCGCCGATTGATTCAGGGGCCGCGTCCAAGACCACCCGCTGCTCCACGGTGACGTCGGGGTAGGTCTGAGCCCAGTCGGCGATCGCCTTCGCCAGCAGCACCCTAGCCGCTTCGCCGTCCGCGTCCAGCTCGGCCTGGGCGTACTCCTGCGTGAACGACAGCGTCGGAGCAGGCGCCCAGCAGTGCAGCGCGACCAGGCCGGTCCGGCGGGCGTCCGCCTCCGCGAAGGCGAACTCGATCGCCGCTGTGCTCGCCGACGACCCGTCCACTCCGACCAGCACCGGTCCGGCGCTGGGGGAGGCTTCCGCGGCGGCGGGCCGCAGGACCAGCACCGGGCAGTGGGAATGCGTGGCGGTCTGGGCGCTGACCGAGCCGAGGAGCAACTCGGCGAAGCCGCCCATCCCGCGACAGCCCAGCACGACCAGCTTCGCCTCACGCGACGCCTCGACCAGAACGTAGGCGGGAGAACCCACGACCAGGACCGACCGCACATCGAGATCGGGGTTCTCCGCGCGGACCTTCGTGACCAGCTGCTCCAAGGCAGCGGTCGATTCCTGGACGGCCTGATCGAAACCGAGCGGCCACGGCGCCATGCCTAGGGCCACCGGCTGGTCGAAGACGTGCATCACGGTGAGTCCGGCGTTCAGTCGCCGCGCCTCTGCTGCGGCGTTCTTGAGGACAGGCTGGCGTTCGGCGGTGTCGTCGACCCCGACAACAACGCGGTTGTATGCGTAGTTCGACATGTAAGCGCACCTCCTTCTATGTCCCCAGCTTGGGATATTGAGGAGCTGCCGCACAGGGTCTTCCGGCCCGCTCGACGCGGGCATATCGGCACCGATCCGCACTGCAATACGTGTCGGCAGGTTGGGGTGGTTTCGTCGGTAACGCGTCGGGCAGCGTTAATGATCATTCCAATGCGGATCACAAGCATCGCCTAAACATGGATGATTGGCAACCGTCAATGACGTTCTGGATTAACTCACCACCAAGAACGGCCTCACCCGGTCGGGTGACATTTCTAACGACTGGTACTGATTGCTGAATATGGTTGACATCTTCTGGACATCACCAAGCTGGCGTTGCCCAGTCGGGGTTGGTCCGCGCACGTCCGCTCGGGAGGAGGCGCGGCCAGGCGGCCGTTCGGGTTCGCCAGCCTGGCTGCTGCGAGGGCCGACGCTGGGGGATGGTGCTGGTATGTTCGCAAATTCTGATCCTTCGCCGCAGGAGCGTGCCCGAGCCCGAGCCCGACGGCGATGCGGCAGACGCGCCGCCCTGTGAGCGAGGCCCGCGCCTACACCTGGGCCTCGTTCCACTCGGCCAGGCGCCGCCAGCAGGTCATCTCAGAACTGAACCCCAACTGCTGGGGCAGGAACTCCCACTGGATCCGGGTATGCAGCATGAACAAGATTCCCTGCAACGCGAGGCGGTCCAGCGGCCGCCTACGCCCGGGACCGCGGAAACGGCGCTGCTTGACCGGCAGCAACGGCTCGACCCGCCGCCACAACTCGTCCGACACGATCCACGGAGGCTGCTCATCACGTCTCATACGACATACCAACGCCCATTGCCGTCATGACACACGGCCGCGGTCATTCACCCCGTTGCGTTAGGAAATCTTACTTGTGCCGCGCGTGACTGCTGTGGTTATCCGACGGCGATGAGTTCGGTGATGCCGGTGACTTCCAGCATCCGCTTGATCTTCCCGCTCGTATTGACCATACAGATCGTGACGTGACGCTGCTGGCTGTAGTAGTAGGCTCTTAGGAGTATGCCGAGACCAGAGGAGTCGATGGCGGCGAGCTGGCCGGCATCGATGACGACGTATCGGCCTCCCGCCTGGTCGATGGCTGTGGTCAGCCAGCGGAGCAGCTCACGCGAGGTGTTGAAGTCGCTGTCGCCGATCAAGCTGATGACGTATCGACCGTCGGACTGGGTGACCGTGTGGTCGAGCAGGGAGTCGGTCATATGCGTTTGGTCGCCGCCTAAGGGAGATGCCGCAGGTGCAGCGCTGCTGAGTCTAACGTCGCACGGCGGTGCCCCTGTACAGGATCGTCGCAGAAAGCGACGCAACGCCGTGCGGCTGCTGCCTGGATGGACGGCTAACGTGTGCTCACGCCATCGATCCGGAGTGATGTCAGTTCTTTACGCAGGCGCAGCGACCTGCTCGTCGGCTTTCGCGATCTCTGACATGCGGAACATTCCTCGCTGATGTTCTGTTCGCGACTGAGCCCGAGGCCCTCGAGTCTCGCCCGGCGTTCGGCGGCGGGAAGGCGTGAGAACGCGGTGAGTCGCTCCTGGATCTCGTGCATGCCCAACAGGCTGCTGATGACCTCATCAAGGTTCCATGCGACCTCTGGTGACCTGCGAACGGCGAGGACGAAGGAGACCAGCATGATCCTCATGGCGGGATCGGGATCGCGGGCCATGGAACCGTGCCGGTCATTCCGAGGCTATTGGTTCGGCCGAAGACATCGGCTATCGACACCGCGAAGGCCAGCCCGTTGAGAAGAGACGTTGCTTCGGGTGCGGCGGCGAGGAGTTCATCGTCGCTGGCCTCCTCGACGGCGGTGACGAGACGGGGAAAGCTGGCGAGTTCGGCGAATCCCGTCATTGCCGAGGCGGCCGTTCCGCGTCCACGGCATGTGCTTCGATGCGTTCAGGGGATGCTCCGCCCATGAAGAGCTCGAACATGAGGCCGACGGCTTGCGTGAGTCCCGCGAACGAGTGATCGGCAGAGCGGCGAGATCTGTCGCCGCCGCCCCACCAGCATGTGTCGGCGTTCCGATCAACCGCGTGATACCGATCTGAAACCAGATTGAAAGCGCTTCCTGCCACTCTCCGTCGGAAGTCCTCTGACGACAGAAGCGGAGATGGCAGGGCGGATTCGGAGGGGTAGGAGTTCCGCTGGTGGGTCATCGGTATCGGGTCGATTCGGGCCGGCGACCATGCCCGGCGAAGTGGCGGGCTTGTGGAAGGCTGCCGGTCTGGTCCGCAAGCCGGAGGGGCCGGGCTCCTGAGTCCTCGGGTTCCGCCGCCCGACGTCTGGTTCTCCGTAGTGACATCCGGTACTGCGCCCTTGCTCCTGGAAGCCAGAAGTAGACCTTGACGAGATTCGGCGATCCAGGGTTCGCGAGCATCGCGACAGCGGGTAAAGCTGAGGTAAACAGCGGTGGAGGCTGACGTTGACGGACCGGTGACCATGACTGGAGATCCACTTAGCAGCACGGGGGTAAGCGATGTTGATGTTCAGAGTATTGGGTCCATTGCGGGCATATAGCAATAGTTGCCATATTCCGCTTCCAGGCATGCTGCACCGTTTGCTGGCGATCCTGCTGGCGCAAGCAGACAGGCCGATCGCGGTAAGCACCATCATGGAGGTGCTTTGGGGTAAACGTCCACCCAAAACCGCACGGAAGGCAGTGCACGTCTACGTGCACCAGCTTCGCAGGTTGTTCGGCGCACGCGTCATCCAACTGACTCATGGCGGCTATCTGCTGAACACCGCCGAGTCGGTGATCGACAGTAGGCAGTTCATGGAGCTGACCGCGTCCGCCAAGGACCTTCAGCTCCAAGGCGAGCCGGCTCAAGCCGTACATGTGTGGGCGCAGGCATTGGCGCTGTGGCGGGACTCGGTCGCCTTTTCCGATGTGGACTGCGCCACCGGCGTGATCGCGGCCGAGCGCACCTGGCTGCAGGAGCAACGCGGCACCGCATGGGAAAACAGGCTGGCCGCGGCCGTGAGCCTCGGCAGCGGACATGACTCGATCGTGGGCTGGCAGGCCATGACCGAACAGCATCCGTATCGCGAGCGGCTACATGGCCTCATGATGATCGCGATGTATCAAAGCGGGCGTCAGGAGGACGCCCTCACCACGTACGAGAATCTTCGGCAACGGTTGGCCGTCGAACTCGGGATCGAGCCGACACCGCCACTGCGGAAACTGCACTATCAGCTTCTTCAGCACATGCCCGAAGGCAGTTTGACGCTGCTGAGTGGCGTGTCGTAGGCCGCCGCAGCGGCCTACGACACACCACGAACCCGGCGCGCCCGTACACTCCGACGCATCCGGCGGCTGGCCGAACGGCTCTTAGAACCCCACACCGATCAAGCGCCGGAGCCTTCACGACCACCACGTCGTCGCAGTGCTCAGCCAGTTCCCGCAGCACGGCGATGGCCTCGCTGCGCGTACCTGCGGTCCATGCGGTCGCGCGGCGCAGCAGCGCGAGGTGGTGCAGCCGTTGCGTCTCGTCGGGTCCGCCGATCACGGGCCGATGGTGCCACGGGCGGGTCCGCCCGGCCACCGTCCACGACCCGTGCCGGAAACCCGGCGCGGGTCGCATCCCGGAACGCGCGGAAAGGGCGCGGGAGCCCGTCCGCTCCCGCGCCCTGCCGTCAGCGTGCTCCTCGACCGGCCGTCATGCGGCCTTCACGAAGGACTGCGCGGCCGATCCGTTGCAATCCCAGATCTGCAGTCGCGCGCCGTCCGCTGTCGAGCCTGCTGGGGAGTCCAGGCACCTGTTGGAGTTCGGGTTGCGCAACCGGTTCCCTTCCTGGACCCAGTTCTGTGCGCCGCTGCCGTTGCAGTCCCAGAGCTGGATCTGTGTGCCGTTGGCCGTACCCGCGCCGTTGACGTCGAGGCACCGGCCCAGCGTCCGCAGGGTCTGGCCGTTCCAGCTCCACTGCTGGTCCTGCGAAACAGCAGACCCCTGGCACGTCCACAGCTGCACGGCCGCGCCATTGCCGCCGGTGTCGTTTCCGGCCACGTCCACGCACTTGCCGCCCGGCCCGTTGATCTGCGTCGCAGATCCGCCCGGCGGCGTGCCGCCGTCCTGGTAATAGCGCACGTAGTCGATCGATGCGGTGAGCGGGAACTGGCCCTGCACGGGGTTCTGTCCGGGGTACGTGCCGCCCAGCGCCAGGTTGAAGATGAGGTGGAACGGCTTGCGGAACTCCTCCAATGTCGCCGGTGTCGTGTCGATCACATGCGTCTGCACACCGTCGACATACCAGCGGATCTGCGCGGCGGTCCACTCGATCGCGTAGACGTGGAAGGCCGCGGCGTTGTTGACGGCGGGGTTGGCGACGTAGTTGGCGTTCTGACCCGCTGTCCACGGGAACACGCCGGTCCGCAGATCCCAGAAGATGTTGTTCGTGACGGTCGCGTTCGCGTTCGCGTGTTCCATGATGTCGACCTCGCCGCAGCTGGCCCAGTTGGTGGGCAGGCGGTCGTAGTAGGTCTGCGCCGGGTTGTAGGCGCCCGTGGACGACTCGTCGCACGCGTCACCGAGCATCCAGAAGGCCGGCCACGAGCCGGCGGCGGTGGGGAGCGCCATGCGTGCCTCGATGCGGCCGTACTGGAAGGACCTCTTCGTGTCCGTCGTCATGCGGCACGACGTCTGGTACCAGTTGCGGCCGTTGACCACCATAGGCGTCGTGAGCCAGTTGGCGCGCATCACGAGGTTGCCGCCGGACTGCGAGCAGTTCTCGGGGCGGTACCACTCCCATTCGCCGTTGCCCCAGCCGTCGAAGGTGTTGAGGCCGGGATTGAGGCCGTTGCCGACGTTGTAGTTCCAGTTGGCGCTGTTGGGCGCGCCGGACCCGTTGAACTCGTCGGCCCACACGAGGTTCCACGCGGCTTGTGCGGGCTGCTGCTGGACGACCACGCTGCCGACGAGTGCAGTGACGGCTGCGGTGAGGAGGATCATGAGGCGTCGGCCGCGTGAAAGCGTTCGGTTCACAGTGCGGCCACGGGGCAAGCGGGGTGCGCGTTCTTGTTGAATCTCCACAGCGGATGTGCCCTTCTCGAGCAGGGACGGCGGTGGTGCGATTGGCGGAATGCCTGTTCTAGTCCGCACGTGGCGGATGTGAGAGCGCTCTCACATAGTGATTGACTGGAAACATTGTTGTCAATAACTCGACATGCCAAAGCAACGAACTCGCGCAAGAGACCACAAACGCAAACGATGCGAGGCGGCCTGGATTGAGTTCAACCGGTGCGGTGCGATCTGGGGTTTGTGGTCGGACGCGGGCTGGGGGTGAGTCGGTCGGGCGGTATGGGTCTCTCCCACGGCTGGCGCAGGTCGGCTACCAAGGGCTGGGCAAGGCGCAGCTAGGTGTAGGCGGTGAAGAGGAGCCAGGTCCACCGGTCTGCGGTGTGCGGCCTGCGGATTTTGGGGTGGTCCAGCCGAGGGTCTGTTGAGCATGCGAAGGCGTGCTCGATGTCGAGCAGGGCAGGAACGCCTGCGATGATTCCGGCGACAGGTGTCACGGTCAGCAGCGGACCGATGCGAATTGCGTGATGGGCGCTTTTTCGGTTCGCGCCGCCGGATCCGCAGATCCAGCATGTCTCCGGCGTCTGCGACATGACGGTCCACGACGGTCTGATTGCTGCGCCGGTCAGACCGGCCAGGGGTGGGTGCGCGGCGCCACCGTGTATCCACGGCCAGGGTCACATGAAGGACAAGCATGGCGATCGAGTTGCTCACCTGCCGAAATCCCACGACTGGGTATTTCTAGGGTAGAATACTGGGTGTTTCTTGGGTATCGGTGGTGTACTGAGGGCATGACTGCGAGCAAGAGTCCAGTTTCGGAGGACCTCCGCGTTCTACTGCGTCACGGGCTTCCCTCCGATACCGCAGTCCGCGAGCACCTGCTTGCGCTTCCTGGCGTGACTGCCCGTGCGGCGGGACCGGACTGGATCAATCGGGTGCAGGCGTTCAACGCGTTGTTGAGGCAGTTGATTGACCGCATCGCGGAGCCGCAGACTTCGATCGCGGCGGCTTCACTGTTTGGGGTATCGGCTGGCACGATCGGAGCCAACCTGACCGAGCGCCGCGAGGCGGCGGCGGCAGCGCTGTCGGTGCATCCGGACCACTTCCGTAAACACATCGAGCCGCGCCTGCTCGCCCAGCTCGCCCAGGCCTTGGCTGCTGACAGCGAGCGGATGACCTCCACGCGGGTAGCGCCGCCGCAGTTGTTGCCGATGACCCGGCCACCGGCACCGCTTCCGGCTGACATGTTCGCGTGGGAGGCCGTAGAGCACGAGGAACAGCTGTCGCGGCTTTGGTCCTCGGTGTACGCACTGCGCGCCGAACTGCTGGCATGCGAGCGCTGGGCATCGATGGACCCAGGCTCGGGTGAGCACGTGGACGCCGCCGACGCCGCATTGTGGCGTGTCGGCCAACTGCATGTAGCGATTCGCTCCTACCGTCGCGCATATGGCAGCCGGCTCTTACACGGCGATATCCCACCCGAGCGCCTGATCGGCATGGCCGGCTGGACACCGGACTTGAGGCCGCCGGATGTGGAGCTGCTATGTCATCGCGGTCCGGACGCTGAACGACTGCGTGGCTTCCTTGACGACCTGACCGCCGCCCCTGGCGGCCAGGATCTGCGTGACCGGTGGGTCAGCGACCTACTGGTCCCGCATCTGATCATCATCACCGGCAACAGGAGCACATCGTCATGACCATCAACGACATCCACACCGGCCCCGCACGCCGCTACGTCATCACCGGCGGGCCCTCCGCGGGGAAGGAATCCGTGATCGAGGCCATCGTCAAAGCGGGCATGTCCTGCTCTGCCGAAGAAGCTGCCCGAGAGATCTACCGCCAGCATCGTGCCCGGCTCGGGCGTCACCTGCAACGAGACGACCGTCGCGACTACTCCCGCGAGGTGCTTCGCGCTTTCATCGACGAGTTCAAGGCACACACCCAAGGCGTGCGCTTCTACAACAGGGGTATCCCGGACGGCTACGGCTGGGACCGGTTCTTCGGCCTGGAACCCTACGCCGAACTCGAAGAGGCCAACCAGCTCTACCGCTACGACGCGATCCTCGTACTCGATCCACTGGACACGTTCGAAGACGAGCACGACGTGGTGTGGGCGCAGGACCGAGAGATCCGCCGCGTACACGAACTGATCGTGCAGGGCTACTACGACGCCGGCTACTCACCGATCTTCATCCCGGCCGACGCACCCGAGGAACGGCTGGACTTCATCTGCGCCAACCTGCGCCTGCCCCGACCCAGCCGTGAGGAGTAGCGATGCCGCCGACCACCCCCGACGTGCCGCCGGCTGTCCTGTCACCCAACACGGTCCTGGCCAACGCACTGCTGCGCACCATCGACACGATCCGGCCGAAAGTGATCGCCAACCGGCCCCGCCGGATCGTCTTCGTCGTCGGCACACAGATCAACGGCGCCCCGCACCTCGGCACGAACATCGTGCAATCCTCGGCATTCCTTCTCGCCAAACTCGCCCGCCGCGCGTTCTCCGTCGATACCACCGTCCGGTTCTCCGCCCTGGACAACGCCCCGTACGACGTGATCCTGGACCCCGAAACGCACCGGGCCTACCAGACCACCTTCTTCCACGCCCTGGGCAAATACGGCATCACCGACCTCATCGAGCAGTACTACCGCGCCCTGTTCAACTCCCTGTCGGACGCCACCGACACCGAATACGAACTGGACACCTACACCGAGCAGCAGGAAACCCCGGCGTTCCGGTCTGAGTTCCTGCGCTCGCTGGAACGCTTCGACGACATCAGGTGGTGGCTCAACCCCTCTACCGGCATCGTGCACACCCGCCTGCCCTGCCCGAACTGCGGCTGGGCGGAAAAAACGAGCCGAACAGACACGCCTCGTACGCGTCGATGAAGGCGGCGCGATCTTCACCGCCGTGTGCTACGAGCACGGCGACTACGAGATGTGCATCGATCCGATCGACGGCGGCTACCTCGACCTCGCCACCCTGTACCGCAACGTCATCAAAGAACGCGCCCTCGTCCGCGAACGTGACGTCCTGTACGTGATGGTCAAGGGCGGCGACTGGTCTTTCGGCGCCCAACTCGTCGATGGCGCGCTGCTTGCGTTAGGCACTCCGGCGACCGACATGCCGACCCGAGTGTTCACCCCGATGGTGCTATCCGGTTCCGGCGCCAAGCTGTCCAAATCCCTGCTGCGGGCAGCACCGGACTCACCGGCACACGGTGGCATCGAGGACTGGATGCTGACCACCACCAGCTGGGACGGCACCGTCGACCAGTACGTAGACGCACTGCTGTGGCTCGTCAACGGACTGATCGCCGACCCGAAGCACTTCTTCCGATCCTTCACCACCCGCGAACTGGGAGCACTCATGGCCCAACGGCCGGCCGACCTCTCGACCCGCCCTCGGGCCCGCGAGATGCCGATCTACAAGCGCTACTTCGACCTCATCGCCTCAGGCAAGAAGACCGTCGAGGTCCGCGTCGCCTACCCGTCAACACGCGCCTACCCCAGGACAGCTGCTGAAATTCACATGCCGGGGCGAAGAATGCCTCACCCGCATCACCAAGATCGGGCGCTATCGGTCATTCGACGAGATGTTTGACCACGAGAAACGTCACGTCGGTGAACCCGACCGCGACCCGCACCGAACAACTCGCCAACATCCGCCTGATCTACCCAGCCGAGAAAGAAGCCCTTGGCGTCGTTGCCATCCACGTCGAAAGGATCTGACGCCCCAATCGGCGTTAACGCGAGCCGAATGGCTCTGCTGATTGCATGTCATAGCTCCGTCGCAGCCCTTGGTCTTGTGCCACTCCCTCTACTCTGCGGGGAGTGTGCTCGCCGACGTCGCCGATAACGACCGCTCTGTCCATGAGCGCCCTCATCGGCCACGTCAGACCCGTCGCGCGGTGAGCGTACTCGGCGGACGTCAAGCCATGGCTCCGGCCAGCGCGACCGACGTCGAGCTCAAGGTGGGCCGGTTGACAGACCGCTGAATCCCTATGTGCCGACGCCTTGGTCCAGCGACACGCGACCTGCGATTTAACCCCGCCCTAACCCTTCGGCTCAACACTGACCGCTCCCTATGCCCTCTTCTCGACCGGTCATGGAGCCTCAATGAAGCGAAAACCAATAATCGCCGCGAGCCTGGCGCTGCTCTTGCTGCCCTTGGTCGCGGTCGCCGCAGACCTGGTGGTGGTTCCCGGCCGCCTGAAGCCGAGTGCCGAGGCGTTGGACGACGATGGCGGTGAGGTTGGCGCCGCCGGCTGGCGCACCAGCCGCGACACCGAGAAGGCGCCAGCGGCAGCGTGGCCGGCACCGGCCAGGAACCGGCTGCAGCTCGCCGCCGGACAGCGAAAGCAGGCAGGAAAGACACCGGTCTGGCTCAAGGCGGCAGCCGCGTCCACCGTGGACGTCGAGGTGATCGACCGAGCGGCCGTTCCCGCGAACTGGCGGGACGGCCTGCTGATCCGCCTGGACGGGTCACCGGGCACCGCCGACCTCACCGTCGACTACGCGGCCTTCCGGGGCGCCGCCGGCGGCGACTGGGCTTCGCGGCTCCGTCTTTGGACGGTGCCGAGCTGTGCGTTGACAACCCCGTCGGCAGCCGAATGCCGGGCCACGCCGCTGGCGACGACGAACAGTCCCGCCGACTCCACGGCCTCCGCGACAGTGGGGCTGAAATCGCTCGTCGCGTTGTCCGCCGGCCCGTCCGGCAGCGGCGGCGACTTCGCCGCTTCGCCGATGCAGCCGTCCTCGACGTGGGCGGCGGGCAGCTCGGCAGGCGACTTCACCTGGAATTATCCGCTTCGGATGTCGCCATCGTCGGGACCGTTGCCAGCGGTCGCCCTGGCCTACTCGTCGGCCGGGGTGGACGGGCGGTCCGAGGCCACCAACAACCAACCGTCCTGGGCGGGCGAGGGGTTTGAATACTCACCCGGCTTCATCGAGCGCCGCTATGTGCCGTGTGCCGAGGATCAAGCCAACGGTGGCAACAACTCGCAGAAGACGGGCGACCTCTGCTGGCGTTCCGACAACGCCACGATGAGCCTCAACGGTTCCGGCGGCGAACTCGTCTTCGAGACGGGCCAGGGCTGGCACAACCGCAAGGACGACGGATCCAAGATCGAGAAGTTGACCGGTTCCGGCAACGGAGACGACAACGGTGAGTACTGGAAGGTCACCACCAGCGACGGAGTCCAGTACTTCTTCGGCCGGCACAGCCTTCCCGGCCAGTCCACCGTCACGGAGTCGGCGCTCACGGTGCCGGTCTACGGCAATCACCTCAACGAGCCGTGCCGTCAGGCGTCGTTCGCCGCGTCCAGCTGTGTGCAGGCATGGCGGTGGAACCTCGACTACGTCGTCGACACGTTCGGCAACACGATGTCGTACTGGTACGACAAGGAGCTCAACAAGTACGCGAAGAACAACACCGACACCGACGACGTCGTCTATTCGCGGGGCAGCGTGCTCAAGCGCATCGACTACGGCACCTACTACCGCACGCTCGCCGAGCACGGCGTCAACGAGATCTCGGTGACGCCGGTGAAGCAGGTGCTGTTCGGGGTCGCCGATCGGTGCTTCACCAACTGCACGTCCGGGGGACAGCCGGTCAAGGCCAGCTGGAAGGACACACCCCTGGACCAGGATTGCAGCCTGACCGCCACGGAATGCCCCGGCAAGTACACGCCGACGTTCTGGTCGACGAAGCGGCTGGCCGTCGTCACCACGCAGACGTGGGACACCACGAAGACGACCCCTGCCTGGCAGCCGGTCGACTCGTGGACGTTCACCCATTCGTTCCCGCCCACCGGCGACGTGACCAACGCCGGGATCTGGCTGGACTCCATCGTCCACACCGGCCTGGTGGGCACTGCGATCGCGATGCCGCCGGTGACCTTCGAGCCGGTCGCCATGCCGAACCGCGTACTCACGCCCGCGAGCACGACCAACAACTGGCATCGCATCACCAACATCATCACCGAGACCGGCGCGAAGGTTCACGTCGACTACAGCCTGCCGGAGTGCACGGCGGCGAACGTCGTCGCCCTGCAGCCGCACACCAACACCATGCGCTGCTATCCGGTGCTGATGCCCGACTACAGCGCCAACCCCAACGGCAGTGTGCTCAAGACCGAGTGGTGGCACAAGTACGTCGTCACCCACGTGACCGAGCTGGACGTGCCCATCACGGGTGGGCAGGGGGCCACGCCGAAGCACACCTACTACGAGTACCTCGACGGGCCGGCATGGCGGTACGCCGACGACGACGGTATGTCCAAACCGGAGCGGCGCACGTGGTCGCAGTATCGCGGCTATGCCACGGTGAAGACCCGCACCGGCGACGATCCGGCGACCCAGACGCTCCAGGTGACGAAGTACATGCTCGGCATGCACCAGGATCGCGCCAATCCGGCGGGGGCCTTGCGGAGCGTCACCGTGCCGGCCCAGCGTGGGCAGCGAGGTCGTGTACGACGAGGACCAGTACGCCGGAACGGTTCGGGAGCAGACCGTCTACAACGGCGTCGAGACCAAGCCGGTCTCCAAGACGGTCAGCGTCCCCTGGAGTTCGGCCGCGACGGCGTCGCGCACGATCGGCGGGCAGACGATCAGCGCGAAGTTCACCGCGACGCAGACGACCTATACCGGTACCGCCCTGGGGGTGGACGGGGCCGGCGGGTGGCGGATCACCAAGACCATGCAGGGAATGGACCCGACATACGGCACCGTGAGCTGGTCGGAAAGCCTCGGCGACATCAACGAAAGCAACGACGAGAAGTGCATCACCCACACCTATAACCGCAATATCACCAAGAACATCCTGACGACGGTGTCGCGGACCACCACCACGGCGCTGCCGTGCGCGCAGGCGCCGTCGACCGTCAACCACATGATCACCGATGTTCGGAACTACTACGACGGAGCCGCCTCGTCGACCACGGCGCCGCTCTACGGCACGGTCACGAAGACCGAGCAGCTCAAGGACTGGCTGCCGGGCAGCGGCACCGTGTGGCAGGTCCTCAGCCAGTCCACGTATGACAAGACGGGCCGGCCGCTGACGCTGACCGATCTGAAGGGAAACACGTCCAGCACCGTGTACCAGCCGACCGTCGGCGGGCCCGTCACGAAGACGACCGCCACCGGTCCCGCGCCGTTCAGCTGGTCGAGCGTGACCGAAGTCAATCCGTACTGGGGTTCGGTCACCAAGACCGTCGACTTCAACACGAGGACGACCGGCGAGGCCACGTTCGACGCACTCGGGCGGACCGCGAAGACCTGGAAGCTCGGCTGGCCCCGAGCGGGCAATGAGAACAAGCCGTCGGCGGAGTTCGTATACACCCTGCCGCCCAACCGCGACGCCTACTCGTCGATCGAGAGCCGGCTGCTGAACGCCGACGGTAACTACATCTCGTCGTTCCAGATTCTCGACGGCATGCTTCGGGCGCGGCAGGTGCAGGCGATCGCGATGGACGGCTCCGGCAACCGGGTCGTCTCCGACACCATTTACGACGACCGCGGCCGGGTTTCGGCGGTCTATCAGGCCCACGGCGAACCAGGCGCCCCGTCGAGCACGCTGTGGTGGGAGCCGCAGTGGTCCGTGCCGACGGTCGCCGTAACCGAGTACGACCGGGCGTCGCGTCCGGTCGCGTCGGTGGTGCTGGAAGGCGACGGCGTATCCAACCTGGTCGAGAAGTATCGAACGACCACCGCCTACGAAGGCAACGTGCAGAAGGTGACACCGCCCGAGGGCGGGATCGCCCGTACCGTCATCTCCGACGCCGCCGGCCGGACGGTCGAACTGCGGCAGCACACCTCAGCGACCGGGGTCAACGGCCCGTACCTGAAGGCGACGTATGCCTTCGACCGCCAGGGACAGATGTCAAAGGCGGTCGACAACGCGGGCAACGAATGGGTCTACACCTATGACCCGAAAGGCCGTAAGAAGACCGAGAAGGACCCCGACAAGGGCACGACACTCTACGGCTACAACGACTTCGACGAGCTGATCCAGACCACGGACGGCGCCGGCGAGGTCCTGTTCTACGTCTACGATCAGCTGGGCCGCAAGAAGGAGATGCGCGACGACACCGCGTCGGGCGCGCTGCGTGCGGAATGGAAGTACGACAGCCTCTACACCGGGCAGACCGGCTACCGCGGCCAGGTCACGCAGGCGATCCGGTACGAGCCCGCGGGTTCGGCGAACGCCTACCAGTGGCAGGTGCGCGGATTCAACAGCCGCTACCAGCCGTCGGGTGTCAACATCGTCATTCCGGCGGTGGAGACGGACCTCTCCGGGACGTACATCTACGGATACGGGTATTCGCAGTACACCGGTTCGCAGAAGTCCATCTCTTACCCGGCGGTCGGAGACGTGCCGAACGAGACCGTCACCACCGAGTTCGACGACGCCACCGGCGCCGAGAACCGCATCGACACCAACTGGGTAGGCCAGTCGGGCACCATGGCGTCCAACTGGTACACCGCTTTCGGAGAACTGCAGGTCAGCACCCGCAAGATGCCCACCGGGGTGTACGTCGACGACATGGTCGAGTACGAGACCGCGTCCCGCAGGGTGAGCCGTACGATGATCCAGCCCGAAACCGGTACGGGCCTGGTCTCGGACCGCCGCTACAAGTACGACTTCAGCGGCAACATCGTGTCCATCGAGGAGACGCCGCAGGTCGGAGCATATGACCTGCAATGCTTCAGTTACGACAAGCTGGCACGGCTGACCACCGCGTGGACGCCGAAAGCGACCGTCGGTTGCGGACCGGCGGCGTCGAAGGCGAATCTCGGCACCACGGCCCCCTACTGGCAGCAATGGGGCTTCGACGCGCTCAACGGCAACCGGACGTCGGAGACCTCCTACGGCACCGTCGACACCACCCGGCAATACACCTTGCCGGCCGGCGGCCAGAACGTGGTGCGCCCGCACTCGGTGTCGGCGATGACCACGACGGTGACCGGCCAGGCCCCGGTCACGGTGAACTACGGGTACAACGGCAACGGCGCGATGACCTGCCGACCGGCGGCTGCCGGCGTCAACACCTGCGGCGTCGAAACCGCCAGCCAGATCCTCCGGTGGAACGCCGAGGGAAGCATGGACCAGGCCACGGTCAACGGCGCGGTCACCGAGACCGCCCTGTACGACGCCAACGGACAGCGCCTGGTCCGCCGTGACCCGACCGGCACCACGGTCTACCTGCCCGGCCAGGAAGTCCGGCGAGAGGGCGGTGTCACCAAGGGAACGCGCTACTACTCCCTCGCCGGGCGGGTCATCGGGTGCAGAACCGGCGCAGGTCTGGCGTGGACGTTCCCCGATCACCAGACCACGCAGCAGATCGCGGTGGAAGCGGGCACCCAGGCGGTGACGATTCGCAGGCAGACGCCGTACGGCGCTGCTCGCGGCGTCGCGGTCACCTGGCCCAACGGAAAGGGTTTCGTCGGCGGCGACAACGACCCGACCGGTCTGGTCAACCTCGGCGCCCGCCAGTACGACGGGGCGTTGGGCCGGTTCGTCTCGGTCGACCCGCTGATGGACCTGGGCGATCCGCAGTCCTGGCACGGGTACTCCTACACGAACAGCAATCCGATCACCAAGTCGGATCCCTCCGGCTTGCGGCCGGTCGATCCGGAGCTCGAGGCCATGCAGCGGCAGCCCGTCGCGCCGCAGAAGGCTCTCGCCGTGGCGCCGACGGTCCAGAACCCGAAACTGCAGAAGGTCATCAACGATCTGTACAAGGTCTACACGACCAACCAAGCCGGCGGAAACATCAAGACGTGGGTCGGCGACGGCACCGCCATGGACGCTCTGGAATGGGAGCTGAAGACCGGACTGAGAACCCGGAAAACCTTCCACTACCAGGATATTCTCGACAACGCCGCTGAAATGAGCAAAATCCTGGAGGGTGACGTCCGGGCGCACAACAAGATCATGGACGGGCACAAGGTCAGTCAGGTCGAATACGACAGTCTGCTGTCATCCAGCGATGTGAAGACTGCTCGGAGCATCTTCGACCGGATGTGGAAGGTCCTTGGCGTCAAGGACACCGCCGGCGTCATCACGGCCGAGATCAACGCCACCCCGGAGCGGCCGACACAGGTGAAGGCCGCCCTTGAATCCATCAAGGAACGCTACGCCGTCTCCGACACCACGGGAGAGAAGTTCCAGATCAACGTTAAGGGCAATCCGGAACGGGTAGTGCCAAGAGGTGCGCCACCGGCTGCCGGCGGCGGAACGGCACCAGGCAGAGCGTCGGGAGGAGGCCGAGTCATGGGCAGGATCGGCGGCGCGATGTCCATCCTGGACTTCGGGATCATCGCCTACTACATCTACCAGTACGGGCCCGGCGGCGCGCTGTGCATCCTCACCGGGATGAACTGCCCGATCGACCCCTACCCGGCCTGACCTCGACAACGAGCCTCCTGGGCATGCGAAAGTATGTCCAGGAGGCCCCTCACGGAAGGATGGCGGGACATGGGACCCCTCGGCTACGACGGCCTGCGCGAGTCGCTGATCGAGTTCTTCGGCGAGCCGGCGGAGATGCTGATTCTGGAAGAGGAGGTTTCGGAGGTGGAGAGCGGCGGCAGCGTCGCCGCGCTGTCTCCCTACCGCTACATGTCCAACGTCTTCTTCTACGGCCTGCTGGTCCCGGCGCTGGAGCGGGACGACACGGCGATGATCGGCAAGTGCTGCGACTTCGTCGAGGAGGTGCTGCGGACCGACGACGACGAGCTACGTCAATGCCTGACCATCAGGGTCTCGGAATCGGTCTTCATGCGAAGGCAGTGGATTGAGACCGCCCTGCGCCATGCCGGTCCGTTGTGGCATGCCGAGCTCTCCCAACGGTAAGCGGGCCTCCCCTCGGGGAGGCCCGCTTCATCGTCAGTCTCTCTGATCCTCATAGAGCTGCTTGATGGCGGCATCCGACATCGCGCCCTGCGTGACCGTCAGATCGTCGACGGCGCCGAGCCAGAGCCAGACGGCGAGAGTGGCACGAACCAAAACCCAAGCGGGTCGGTTACTATCGACGTCAATCAATTTGATCTAGGGGTTGAACGCGGCGACGTCCGGTCTCGACACCGTTGTGCCCGGCCGACGCCGCCCACACGCGTACCCGGCTCAGCGAGCCGCTGCCGCCGAGCGTCCGGC
This sequence comes from Allocatelliglobosispora scoriae, assembly GCF_014204945.1. Taxonomy (NCBI): domain Bacteria; kingdom Bacillati; phylum Actinomycetota; class Actinomycetes; order Micromonosporales; family Micromonosporaceae; genus Allocatelliglobosispora; species Allocatelliglobosispora scoriae. Next base: position 801,377 of record NZ_JACHMN010000001.1, on the reverse strand, counting down.
GAACCAGCGGCCGCAATGACAGCAGCGCTCGGGCCCGTCGCCGCGGTGTCAGCGATGAGCGGATCGCGTGCCGTACCTTGCCGGCGTGAGTCCAGGCGCGGTCGGCGTCGGCGTCGGTCAGCGGCACGGGCCCGTACGCGGCGGAGTCGTGCAGCGCCGCCAGTTCGAGCAGCTCGTTGATGGTCGTGCCGTCGAGCAGCCCGTCGGCCGCGGTAGCGCCTTCGCGGGCGGTCGCCGACGGCAGGATCCGCACGTCCGCCTCGACGAGCCGGTCCACGGTGTCCCGCCAGGAGCCGAGCACCCGCCCGGCGGCGGAGCCTCGGCGGCGGCGGCGCCGGATCATCACCTTGGCCAGCGGAGGAACCGTGAGCAGCAGGATGCCCAGCACTCCGACGGCGGCGAGCAGCAGCCACGGCGAGAGGGCGGCGGACTCCTCCTCGCCGATGGGGAGCGCCGCCGTGGCGCCCGGGTCGGCCGACTCGGGGTTCTGCTGGTCGGGAGGCACATCGAGTTCGGGTTCCGGCTGGTCGGGTGGATCGGTCGGCGCGCCCTTCTGCCCGGGCGTGGGGTAATAGGGCGCCCAGCCGAGGCCGTCGAAGCGCACCTCGGCCCAGGCGTCGATATCGCGCCCGGCGACCCGGTAGCCGCCCGCCTCCGGCCGCGGCACGAACCCGACGACGACGCGGGCGTCGTAGCCGAGGGCGCGGGCCAGCACGGCGTACGCGGAGGCGTACTGCTCGGCGCTGCCCTGCCGGTCGGTGAGGAGCCGGCGGATGTGCAGCACCCCGTGGCCGGGGCGGGTGTCGCGGGGTTCGACGACGCTGAAACCGCCGTCGTGGGCGAAGCGGGCGGCGAGAGCGGACAGCGCGGCGTGGCCGTAGGCGCCGCCGACGATGCGCTGCGCTTCGGTGCCGAGGTCGGCCGGGATGCCGGTCTGGGCGTCGGCGGGGATCCGCGCGGGCACGGCGGTGTCGAGCTGCTCGGCGCTCCAGTCGCGGACCCGGCTCCGCACGGTGTACGCCATCGGGGCGGGCCCGCCGTCTGGGAGCGCGACCGCACCGCCGAGCTCGTCCACGCCGAGGCCCGGGACGGAGACGGCGACGGGCCGCCCGGAGCTGACCAGCCAGCCCAGCGGGCCGAGCTGGTCGATGGTGACGCGTTCGGTGACGGTGCGGGAGGGGACGGCTCCGGGATCGGGGAGTTGCTCGCCGGCGCGGCGGTACTGCGCGGTGCTGGTCCAGTATTCGCCGTCGAAGCGGTCCAGCGCCAGGTAGCGCAGCCGGGCGGGCGCGGCGTCGGCGTCCACGCGCAGCGACAGCGGCAGCCGGCCGGATCGGACGGCGGCGAACTGGGCCAGGGGGCTCGTGGTGACCAGCGGCTCCACCGGCGGGGTGGCGAGGCTGCGCAGGTCGAAGGGAGTGGCCCGACCGGCGGTGCTGAGCAGCGCGGGTCCGGCGAGCGTGGCGGCGAGCACGATCCCGGCGAGCACGACCGGTGCTACGCGCAGCGGTCCCCGCCACAGCAGCACCAGCGCGGCGATGAGCAGCGACGGCACCAGCCACCAGGGCGGCGGGCCGACGGTGGCGCCGAGCGAGCAGGCCAGAGCGGTGACGGCGACGGGCACGGCGAGCGGGAGCAGCCTGCCCCGGCGCAGCGCGCCCTCGACGGCACCGATCGCGGCGAGTCCGGACAGGGCGGCGACGGTGGCGAGCTCCGGTCCGCTGACGTCGTAGGGCAGGGCTGCGGTGAGCAGCCGCTGCGGGCCGGTCACGACCTGCCAACCGGGATTGATCATCACGGTGACGACCCCGGCGAGCACGCCGAGCGCGGCGAGGATTCGGCCCGAACCGGTCCACCTGGTGCCCAGGCCCAGCGCGATCGCCGTCCCGGCGGCGAGGACCGCGGCGGCAGCGGTGGGGACGAGGTAGGCGGTGTCGCCGAGCGTCGCGTGGGCGGTGCGGCCGAAGGCGGGTGCGAACGCGACGACGGGCGCGAGGCCGAGCAGCCCGGCGACCGTGAGGCGGACGGCCCGGTTCATGCCGCGCCGCTGAGCTGGGTGAACAGCCGGGCGCCGTGCTCGGCGGTGGCGGTGGTGAGCACCGCGATCCCGGACCGGTGGTGCAGCCCGTCGGGCAGTGCGGGCCCGATGCGGGCCACGACGGTGGTCCAGAAACGACGGTGGCAGGCGGCGACCGCGTCGGTGACCTCGGGCTGGCCGCCGGTGATGACGACGAGCCCGCCGCCGGCGGGAGCGCGGCCGATGAGCCGGGTCAGCGCCGTGGGATCCGCCTGGGCGCGCTGTAGGGCGGCGAGGCGGTCCAGGACGCTGTGCCCGCCCGCCGCCGAGACCGCTGCGTGGTCCTCGCCGACGGCGGAGAGCCCGACCGGGCGGCCCGCGCGCTGGTAGGCGGTGCAGATCGACGCGGCGAGCGACACCGCCTCCTCGAACGCGTCGACGCCGATCGCCGTCGTGCTCGCGTCGATGACGATGTGCACGGACGGTTCCCGGGTGTCGACCCGGTCGCGGACGACGAGGGTGCCCAGGCGCGCGGTGGAGCGCCAGTGCACCGAGCGCGGGTCGTCGCCGGGTTGGTATTCGCGCAGCGACGAGAACGCCGTCGACCCGGCGCGTTCGGCGTGCCGACCGTCGAAGTCGAGGGCGAGGCCGACCGGCAGCGGTCGGGTGGGGTGCGATCGGGGATGGACCCAGAGCAGGCTCGCGCCGGTCAGCGGCGCCCAGCGCCGGGCCAGCCGCCACGGGTCGTGCCGCTCGACCCGGACCGGTCCGAGCGGGAGCAGGCCGCGCCGGTCCGCCGGGATGGGGTAGTCCAGGACCGTTTCACCGCCGGCCGGCAGCGGGGGCACGGCGACCCGGACGGGTACGCCGCCGACGTTGTCGACGACGTCGAAGCCCGGTGCGGGGCGTCGGACCGGGTTCGCGACGGTGATCCGCCCCCGGGCCTGCCCACCGGCGGTGACCCGGTCGTCGTCGACGCCTCGGGCGGCGGTGAGGCCGGGACGCCGGGCCACGTGCCCCAGGCCGATCGCCGCCGCGGCGAGCGCACCGAGGCCGAGCGCCACCAGGGTCGGGTAGCCGCCGACGAGCCCGAGGGCGAGCAGCACCGCACCGCCGAGCACCGCGGTCAGGCCGGAGCCGGTGAGGGCGAACCCGCCGGCACGGCTGGTCACCGGCTGCTCGCCGGTACGGGCACGGCGACGGCGGCGAGGATGTCGGCGAGAACGGCTTCGGGGCGGGTGCGGCGTACCTCGGCGTCGGGGTCGAGGACGAGCCGGTGCGCCAGCGTCGGCGCGGCCACGGCCTTGACGTCGTCGGGGACCACGAAGGCGCGGCCCTTCCCGGCGGCCCGGGCCTGCGCGGCGCGCATCAGGGCGAGACCGGCGCGGGGGCTGGCGCCGAGCTTGAGCCGGGTGTCGATGCGGGTGGCGTGGACGAGGTCGGTGATGTAGCCGGCGATGCCGTCGGCGACGTGGATCCGGCTGGTGTACTGGATCATCCAGCGGACTTCGTCCACCGAGGTGACGGGCGTGAGCGTCGGTGCTGCTGCGGCGGCGCGGCCGGTGAGGATGGCCTGCTCGTCGGCGCGGTCCGGGTAGCCGACCGACAGGGTGAACAGGAAGCGGTCGAGCTGCGCCTCCGGCAGGCGGTAGGTGCCCTCGAGGTCGATGGGGTTCTGGGTGGCGACGACGAGGAACGGCTCGGGCACGGCGTAGGTCAGGCTGTCGACGGTGACCTGCCGCTCCTGCATCACCTCCAGCAGTGCCGACTGCGTCTTGGGCGAGGCCCGGTTGATCTCGTCGGCGATGACGATGTGCGCGAAGACCGGGCCGGGGCGGAACTCGAACGTCGCGTGCCGCTGGTCGTAGACGGTGGTGCCGGTGATGTCGGAGGGCAGCAGGTCGGGGGTGAACTGGATCCGGTGGCAGCTGGCGTCGATGGACGCGGCGAGCGCCTTGGCCAGGGTGGTCTTGCCGACTCCGGGCACGTCCTGCAGCAGCAGGTGCCCGCCGGCGAACAGGCAGGTCAGCGCGGAGTCGATGACGTCGGCCTTGCCGGTGAGCACCCGGGCGATGTTGGCCTGCAGCTTCGCGTGGACACCGGCGAAGTACGCGGCGGGGTCGGTGCCTGCTGGGTTGGTCACTTCTTCTTCTCCGTTGCGGTGGTGCCGTCGGCGGCGAGGCAGACGGCGGCGGCGTCCGGCGGTTTCGGCTGATCGGTGACGACGAGGGCGGCGACCCGGTAGCAGCTCTTGGTGGACCGGTGCCGCCCGCTGACCGTGTAGGGCGGGGCCTGGGCGGCGGTGACCTGCGCGTACTTCTGGTCGTCGAGGAAGACGACGTAGCCGTAGAAGCCCGGCAGCGAGGTGGCGTCGGCGAACTCGAGCCGGACGGTGCCGCGCTGCGGGCTGGTCGCGGTGACGGGCAGGTACCACAGCTGCGGTGATCCGGCCGCCGCGACTGCGCTGGCGGTGGGTTGCGCCACGGGTTTCCCGGCGGTCCCGGCCCAGCGCCCGGCGAGCCCTGCGGCGACCAGCACCAGCGTGATCCCCGCCGCGTAGTAGGGCCAGCGGCGACGGCGCCGGACCGGGGCGGGTTCCGGTGGCGGCGGGGCCGGGCGGGTCGGCGCGGCGGTGGGCAGCTCGATGCCGCTCACCGCGGCGACCACCGGCGGGGGTACGCGGAACTCCGGCCGGTCGCCGAGCTCCGGGACCGGCGGTGGGGCGTCGTGCGGCAGCGCCCCGAGCCGCCCGGCGAGCCCGGCAAACGCGGTCACGAGGTCGGTGGCCGTCGGCCGGGCCGCCGGGTCCTTGGCGAGGCAGGCGCTGACGACCTGCCACGCGGCGGAGCTGAGCTCGGCCGGGCGCGGCGGCGCGGTGTCGATGTTGGCCTGCACGATCGCCATCGGGTTGTCGCCGGTGAACGGCCGCCGACCGGCGAGCAGCTCGTACGCGGTGACCCCGATGGCGTAGACGTCGGCCGCGGCCGTGGCGGGCCGGCCGAGGGCGATCTCCGGCGCCAGGTAGGCCGGGGTGCCGACGAGCTGCCCTTGATGGGTGAGGGCGGCCTCGCCGACGATGTGGACGATGCCGAAGTCGGTCAGCTGCGCCCAGGGCTGCGCGCCGCGCCAGGTGATGAGGATGTTCTCCGGTTTCACATCGCGGTGCACGATCCCGGCCGCGTGGATGTGGGCCAGCGCCGCGCACACCTGGGACAGCAGCGCGGCGGCCCGGTCCGAGTCCACGCCGCCCCGAGCGGCGGCCTGGCGCAGGTTCTCCCCGTCGACGAGCTCCATCACGATGGCGCGGAGGTCGCCGATGGAGACGAGGTCGACCACGCGGACCAGGTGCGGATGGTCGAGGCCGCGCAGCGTGAGGTGCTCGCGGACGAACCGGGCGATGGTCTGCGGGTCGTGCGAATACTGCGTGTGCAGGACCTTGATGGCGACGGGCGTCCCGTCCGCGTCGCGGCGTCCCCGCCAGACCTTGCCGGCCGCGCCCGCGCCGATCGCCCGTTCCAGCAGGTAGCCGGCGTCGAGCCGGGTCCCTGACGGCGGCACCGTTTCCTCGGAGTCCGTCACCCGTCCCACCCGTGAAGAATCATCGATGTCGTCCGCACCATAGCCCGGCACGGCGAGGAGGTCTACCACGGCACCCGCTCCGCACCGAGCGCAGCAGCGGTGACCTGTATCGATGACGGCTGGGCGCCGCGACCGACGTGCAGTGCCCGCCCGGGCGGCCAGGCGCCGCCGGTGGAGCGGGGCAGCTGCAGGTCGAACAGTTCTCCATCCACATGCGACGCTGGGCTGAGCAGCAGGCCGCGGCGGTTTCGCCGCAGCAGGTTCAGCCAGCCGCGGAAGCGCTGCAACTGCAGGTCGTCGGTGGTGCCGGCGGCGACGACGAGGCTGCCGTTGTCGCGGGCCCGGCGGACGAAGTCCTCCAGGAGCTGCGCGACCGCGCCGTCGGCGAGCTGTTCGGCGTCGTCGACGATGACGGCGGCCGGGACCTGGGCGAGCGCGTCGGCCACCTCGCCCGCGACGGACCCGTCCAGCACCGCGCGGATGCCCGGGGCGCCGTCGAGGTCGCGCAGCGGCGACCGGCGGGGGCAGAGCACCACCAGCGGCAGCTGGCCGGAGGCCCGTCCGGCCAGGGACGCGGCGATCGCGGCGAGGGCGGTGCTGCGACCGGACCCGGGCGGGCCGGCGATGAGGAACCCCTGCTCCAGTTCGACGTCGACCGGGGCCAGGTGGTCGCCGCCGCAGCCCAGCGTGCACCAGGCGGGACCGGTCGGCCGTGGCGGTCCGGTCAGTCTCAGCGCCGCCAGCTCGTCCTCGCCGATCGCGGCCGGCAGCGGGTCGATGCGCTGCGGCAGCTGCGATGCGGGCATCCCGGCCCAGCGCTGGATCAGTCGGGCGGTGGCGGGTTCGGCCTCGGCGAGCTGGGTCTCGACCGGGCCGGGCAGGATCAGCGCCCGCCCCGGTGGCAGGTGTGCGGGCACCTCGCGGGGCACCAGCCCGTACGCGGCGAGGTCGTCGTTGTCGGCGTGGCGCAGCACGATCCGGGTCTCGGCGGCGTTGGCGAGCCGGTGGCCGAAGGCGGTCTTGTCGGTGGCGATGACGGTGCCGATCCCGACGGCGGGCCCTCGGCGGAGCAGGTCGGCGACCGCGTCGACGAGGCGGCCGTTGTCGGTCTCGCCGAACCGGGCGGTGAACACCTCGTACCGGTCGATCAGCAGGACGGTGCGCGGCGCGGTGGCGCCGTCGCGTTCCCGCCGGGACACCTCGCGGCCCAGGTGGGCCAGGATGCGTTCGGTGCGGTCGGTGTCCTCGGCGTCGGCGTAGGCACCGCAGTGCGGCAGTGCCGCCAGCCCGGCCAGCGCCCGGTTGCCCTGGTCGAGGACGTAGAGGTGCAGGTCGGCGGGGCTGCACCGGTCGGCGAGGACGGCGGCGATGGTCCGCAGCGCGGTGGAGCGCCCGCTGCGGCCGGTCCCGGCGACGACGACCGGTCCGCAGGTGTCGAGGTCGAGCAGGAAGGTCTCCTGCCGCTGCCGTGCGGGATGGTCGGCGAGCCCGATCCCGGCCGCGTAGGCGGAGCCGCCCGTGGTCGGCGGCAGCTCGGCGAGCCCGATCCGCTCGGGCAGCGGCGGCAGCCACGGGCTCGGCGGGGTCTGCCGCCCGGACGCGGCGGCGGCCCGGCGGATCGCGGCGACGGTGCCCGGCAGGTCGGTCTCGGTGTCACCATCGGGACGGGCGTCGACGGGGGCGGGGCGCCCGAGGTCGGTCACCCGCCAGGGCCGTACGGCGACGAGCGCCGGGTCCCGTGTGGTGCGGGGCCATGCGGCGCGGGCGGTCTGGAACGCGGTCAGGTCGCCGTGCCCGGACCGCAGGTAGCCGCGCCCGGGATGGTGGCGCGACAGCCGGGCGGCGTCGGGGGAGTCGATGACGTCGTTGCTCTCGTCTGCGTTCGCGACGCGCAGGCACACCCGCAGGTTCAGGTTGGCCCGCAGGTCCGCGCCGACCTTGCCGCCGGGCCGCTGGGTCGCCAGGACGACGTGTACGCCGAGGCTGCGTCCCCGGTTGCCGATCCCCACGATGCCGGTGACGAAGTCGGGCACCTCCTGCAGCAGCGACGCGAACTCGTCGATGACGATCACCAGCCGGGCCAGCCTGCCGCCCTTGGCGAGCAGGTCGTCGATGTCGGTGGCGCCCGCCGCGGCCAGGACGTGCTCGCGGCGGCGCAGCTCCGCCGAGAGCGACGCGAGGGCCCGGTTGACGAGGTGGCCGTCGAGGTCGGTGACCATGCCGACGGTGTGCGGCAGGTCGCGGCAGTCGGCGAACGCGGCACCGCCCTTGTAGTCGACGAGCACGAAGGTGACCATGTCGGGCGGGCTGGCCAGCGCCATCGACGTGACGAACGTCTGCAGCAGCTCCGACTTGCCCGCGCCGGTGGTACCGGCGATGAGGGCGTGCGGTCCGTCGCGGCGCAGGTCCACTTCGAGGGATCCCTGCGGGCCGACGCCGAGCAGGGCGGTGACCGGGCCGCCATCGCGCCAGCGGGCTTCGATCCGGGCCGGGTCGGCGCCGCCGGTGAGGTCGAGCAGCCGGACCGCCGTCGGGAGTTCGGCGCCCGCGCCGCCCCGGCCGCCGAGCACGCGGACCGGTGCCAGCGCCCGCCCGATCTCCAGGGCGAACGGGTGCGTGGTGCCGTCGAGGAGGACGTCGTCGTCGTGGGTGTCGCCGGGGCGGCGGACCGTGGCCCGGGTGCCGGACGCCACCAGCGTGGCGCCGCACTCGTCGGGCAGGTTCTGCGCGGCGCTGTCGAGGCAGACGGCGTAGACCCCGGCCTCGGGACCGGAGGCGAGCACGAAGGAGAGGTCGAGCAGCTGGCGCAGGTGCCGGGAGCCGTCGACGACGAGCACCATCCGGCGGCCGGTCGGGCCGGTCCGGCGCAGCGCGGAGTGCCGGTCGGCGAGGCGATCCTCGATGATCCGGCGCAGCTCGGCGAGGCGGGCGGTGGCCTGGTCGGCGTCGGTGGCGATGAGCCGGTGGCAGGCGAAGTCGCCGGTGTGCGGCAGGGTGTGCGGCAGCCACGCCGCCCAGTCCCAGGCCGCTGCCCGGTCCTGGCCGGTGATGACGACGAGCCCGACCTCGTGCGGGGCGTGCAGCGCGGCGAGCTGCCCGAGCACCGCTCGCGCCGACGCTTCGACCGTCTCGGCCGGTCCGGCGATGCCGATGACGTCGAGCGCGGGCAGGTCCAGGGTCACCGGGCAGTGCTCGATCTCGGGCGGGCTCACCTGGTCGGCGCCCTGGCCGGTGATGCGGGCGGCCACCGGTCGGCGGCCGAGCCCGACCCGCAGCCGCAGGAAGTCCGCATCGTCGGGGCGGCGCTCGAAGAGCCTGCTGGTGGGGCCGGTGGCGATCCGGCGTACCAGCGCCGGGTCGGGTTCGGCGTTGCGGCGCGAGCGGCCCTGCTCGGCGGCGAGCGCGGTGAGGCTCGCCGCGATCGCCGCATGATCGGCCTCGAAGGCGCGCAGCGCGTCGCGGTGCTCGCGGCGGCCGCTGCGCCGGTCGCTGATGAAGTTCGCGATCAGCAGTACGGGGGAGAGGGCGAGGAAGAGCAGGAAATACCCCGCGCTGGGGAACAGCAGCCACGCGGCACCCGCGAGCAGCAGCGGCAGCAGGGCCGCGACGAGCGGGATGCGTACGCCGCGCGGCTGCGCCGGTCGGCCCGGCGCGGTGAACTCGGCGGTCGGGACCGGGGCGGCGATGCGGGGCGGCCGGTTGTAGCGCAGCACCCCGTCGCGCTCCTCGATCGGCGCGTCGGCGGGGTCGACCGCCCGCACCGCCAGCACGGTCTCTCCGACGGCGAAGGTGTCGGCGAAACCGAGGGCGGCGTCGGCGCCGAGGCGGTGTCCGGTGTGGACGACGCCGTTGCGGGAGCCCGCGTCGGCGAGCACCGCGTCGCCGTCCGGACCGATGGCGACGGTGGCGTGGCGGCGGCTGACCTCCGGGTCGGTCAGGCGCAGGGCGCTGTCGCGGGAGCGGCCCACCGACAGGGTGACGCCCGGCTGGGCGGCCGCGCGCAGGCCTGCGTCGCGGCCGCCGATGGCGGCGAGTTCCCACGGCTCCTGCGCGGTGGCGTGCTCGGCGCGGGCCGACCGGGCCGGGGATCGGCCGGTCAGCAGCCCGGCCCGGGCCAGCGGGGTGTCGTCCGGGCAGGCCCAGTCCAGGTCCGGCCGGCCGGCGTCGGCCAGGGCGGCCCGCAGGTCACCGACCGTGGCGGCGTCGCCGGCCCGGACGATGATCGCTGCGGGTGCCCCGTCGGCGCCGGCGAGCGGGATCTCCCATTCCACTGTCGCCGCCGTCTTCTCGTCAGCCGCCGGCCTGCTCGAACCGGTCCGCCTGCAGGCGCACGTGTGTCGCCGCCTCCTGCAGGGCACCGGAGAGCTTGGTCAGCGCGGGCTCGTAGAGGGTGGCCCAGTCGGAGCGGAACCGCTCGGCCGCGCCGCCCTTCCAATAGGTGCTGTCGAGCTGCCCGCGCAGCTCCCGCAGCAGGTCCTCCACGGTTCCGGCGTGCCGGTTGAAGCCGCCCTGGAGCGAGTGGAGCTGGGTGATCTCACCACCGATAACAGTCATGCCGCAAAGGCTAGGAATCATCAGGGGCGGGCGGAATCGGAAGCCCTTCCCATGGCCCGGCGGTGTTCAGCGTTGCAGCAGGTCCAGGTCGTCGCGGGTGATGAGGCGGCGGCTGATGGCGTACTCGGCGAGGTTGGTCAGGGCCGTCCAGCCGGTCATGCTCGGCACGCCCGCCGCGTCCAGGCGCCCGCGCAGGTACTCGATGCGTTTGACCAGCGTGGTGCGGGGCCAGCCGAGCCGGGCGGCGGCTGCGGCGTAAGTCTTGGGGTAGGGGTCGTAGCGGGGCGGGTCCTCCAGGTAGCCGGCGAACAGGGCCACCATCGCCAACCGGTCGGCGTCGCTGATCAGCACCTGCTCGCCGACCGCGGTCGGTACGCCGGTCGGCGCCGCCTCCGCCGCGCTCGCCGCCGGGACGCCCAGCGGCTCCACCAGCAGGCTGAACGGGCGCCCGGCGGCCCGGTCGACGAGGACGCGTACCGGTGACTCGACGGCGACCCGCCGCCCGGGCGGCAGCACGCTGCGGAAACCGTGGTCGTCCACGATGGACAGCGGACGGGTGGAGGAGGTGTTGCGGACCCACCAGGTCCCGTGGTCGAACTCCACCACCCCGGACCGGCGGGAGACGCCGGTGTCGTGCTCGTCGAGGCAGAGATCGCAGTCCGTCGCCCGGCCGAAGCTCACCGGTGCCTCGGCGGTCGCGGTCACCGCCGTCGTGTCGAGGGTGATGCGTGCCTGGTCCGTCACGTTGGTAAGCCCTCCCCATCGGCGTACGCTGCACGGAGCATCAATCGTCACCTATTGTCTACCAGGTGTCCGATCTCCTCACGTCGTGGTTGCCCGCCCACCGGCTGCTGCGGGCGGCACTGGCGATCGTCGCGGTCGCCGGCGCCGGAGCGGCGGTCTTCACCGTCGGCTACCAGCGCTCCGACTCCGCGCTCGGCGACGGCAGCGCCTACCTGCAGAAGCAGCACTCCGTGGTGCACATCAACGGCGCCAGCGGCGACATCGACGCCGAGTCCGCCAAGACGCTCGCCACCGGCACCCAGCAGCTGGAGGTCGTCCAGGTCCGCCCGGGCGTCGTCTACGCGGTCAACAACGACACCGGTGAGGTGACGCTGCTGCCCACCGACACGATGGAGCCCGAGCCCGTCGACAAGCGCCCCGAGTCCAGCGGGCGGCTCACGGTGGAGAGCGGCGGCGACAACGCGTACCTGGTGGATGCCGTACGCGGCACGGCGAGCCGCCTCGACGGTCTCGGCGGGCCGGGCAGCGACGTGCCGCTACCAGCCAAGATCGACCAGATGGTCGTCGACGGCGGCGGCGTGGGGTGGGGCTACGCGCCCGACAGCGGGGAGCTGTTCCGGGTCGTCGACGGCAAGGTCGACGGGCGGCAGCGGGTCGGCGGCCTCGGCGAGCACGTCGTGCTCACCCTGGTCGGCGGGCGCCCGGTCGTCTACCGGCCCGCCACCGGGCAGGCCGAGGTCTACGACGCCGACGGGCTGGTCCGCCGCCTCGACCTCGCCGCCGACAACGGGCTGATCGCCGACGAGTCCACGCAGGACACGCTCGTGGTCTTCGTCCCGCGTACCGGTGAGCTGGTCGTGGCCGACGCGGACGGCGAGATCCGCCGCACCGTCATCGGCGACCGCAAGGGCGAGCAGAGCCGGTTCGGCCGCCCGGTCGTCTTCCAGGGCCGCGCCTACCTGCCCGACTACACCTACCACCACATCATCGCGGTCGACCTGGCCGGGCCCCGGGTCGTCCTGACCGAGCCGGTCCCGGGCACCGCGCGCCCGTTCCACGTCATGGTCCGCGACAACCTGCTCTGGGTCAGCGACCCCTACGACAGGACGATCATGACCTTCGACAAGCGCGGCGTGAAGACCGAGGGCGAGCCCGGCGAACCCGCCGCCAGCCCGTCGGCCAAGCCCAGCCCGACACCGTCGCCGACCGCCAGCGCCGCGGCACCGGGCTCCGGCTCGCCGTCTCCGTCGCCCACCGTGCGGACCATCGTCGTACCCAACGTCGTCGGCAGCGACCGCAACGAGGCCTGCCGGCGGCTGCGGCCGCTCACCTGCCGCCTCGTCGCCGTCCCGGAGGGCAACGGCGAGACCGGCGCGGTCCTGTCGACCAAACCCCCGGCCGGATCGCGGGTCAAACCCACCTCCCGGATCACCGTCTACTACCGCGGCCCCGCCGAGGTACCCAACCTCGCGAACATGACCGCCGACGAAGCCTGCGACGCCGTCCGCCAGGCGAAACTGACCTGCGTGGAACGCAAGGAGGGCACCGCCGCCACCGCCGCCGCCGCGTTCGTGGTCACCGCCCAGCAACCCGCCCCCGGCACCAGGATCGACACCGGCGGCAACGTCACCATCACCTACCCCGTCACCGTCGCCGTTCCCGCAGTCGTCGGCACACCCATCGACCAGGCCTGCACCACCCTGGAATCGGCCACCTACGGCTTCCACTGCGCCCGCAACGACCTCGGCTCGGCGGCCGGCACCGGCCAGCAGCCCGGCGTCGCGGTCCGGCAGGCCCCCGACGGCAACACCGCCGCCGCCCCCGGCACCACGGTCACCGTCTCCTTCTACGGCAACGCCAACACCACCGTGCCAGCCGTGACCGGCATCGGCCCCGACGACGCCTGCGCCCGGCTCGCCGCCGCGTTCCTCACCTGCAACAGGCAGGACTACGCCGCCACCAACCAGCTCGGGGTGGTCCTCGCGCAGAGCCACCCCGGCGGCGCCGTGCTCCCTGCCGGGACGGCGGTCACCATCGTCTACGAGACCACCGGGGCGGTGACGCTGCTGCGGTGGAAGGCGCCGGCGCCGCGCCGGGCCAACTTCCTCGCTCCCGCCGGCAGCGGCCAGGGCCCGCCGGGCGGCTGGAGCGCGCAGTCGTCGTTCGCGTCGGTCTACCAGCCCGGCACCGCCGACCTGCCCGGACTGGTGCCCATCTTCCGCTCGCGGTGCGTGTCGGGCTGCGGTGAGATCGGCGGCTACTACCTCTCGGGCAACGGCGCCGCCCAGGCCGGGTACGCCATGGAGGGTGAGGCGTTCCGCTGCTTCGACCCCGCCGCCGCCCCCGCCGGCACCCGGGACCTGCACGCGCTGTTCCTCGACGACGCCAACACGTGGGTCGCGGCGGTGCCCGGCACCGGCGAGTGGAACGTCTTCCACCAGTCCCCGATCAGGTACGACTTCGTCATCTGCAACGTGTGGTGAGCCCTTCCCATTGCCGCCGCGCCACCGGGGCGGCGAGGCTGACAGGGTGCTACCACACACCGTGTCCATCGTGGATCCGAGCCGCTGCGCCGAGCTCGCCGGCACCGCCGCCACCCAGGCGGCGGTGCTGCGATCGGCCGCCATCCGGGTCGAGTCCGCCGCCGGCGGCATCGGCCGCGCGGTGGCGGCGGCCACCTTCGAGAGCCCGTCGGCGGCCCGGTTCCGCCACCGTGCCGCCGACCTCGACGACGGCCTGCGCGCCGCGATCCGGCGGCTGAACGACACCGCCGAGCAGCTCGACCGGCTCAGCCGCAGCTGGCAGGAGCGGTACGACACCTGGCGCGCGAACGGGGGCCACTGACATGCCCGCCAATCCGGTCACCCGCTACGTCTTCGACCTCGACGACATCGACGCGATCGCCGTCGCCCTGCGCAGCGCCGCCGGCGACCTGACCGCCGCAGCGGGCAGCGTCCGCGCCGCCGGAGCCACTGCGGCGAACCTGCCCGGGGTCGGTCCCGACGTCGCCGCGATCTGCGCCGGCGTCGCCGCCCAGCTCCGCACCGCCACCACCGGGCTGCACGCCGACGCCCGCTGGCTCGCCGGGACCGCCGGTGCCCTCGCCCGGCTCGACGCCGGGATCTGGACCTCCAAGAAGCTCACCGGCGCGATCCGATTCGTCCGCGCCGAGCACGACCTGCAGCACGAGCTGGGGGCCCGCGACACCCGTACCCGCCGGGCCACCCGGATCGCCGGGGTCGCCGTGGACCTGTTCGGCCTCGACGTCACCGGCTCCAAGCTGCCCGCCCTGGCCCGCCGCGCCTACCGCAACCTCACCGCCTACCCGAGCATCGACCGGGCCGCCTGGAACCTGCGTTACGCCGCCGCCTGGTACGCCGTCTCCGCCAAGGACGCCCTCGCCGCCCGCCGGCCGCCCCGCGCCGACCCCGACCGGCCCCGCCGCCCCGGCTGGGCCGAACGCGTCGCGGGCGACGGCCGTGGTGCGGGCCGGCTGCGTCGCCTGATGACCTACGCCGTCCCCGGCGCGTCCGCGGCGGCCCTCGTCGTCGACGTCAACCAGCTCGCCACCCAGCAGCACCGGGGCGCCCGCGGGGTGCTGGAGTTCTCCCGCGACGCCACCTCCACCGTGTCGTCCTCGATCCACCTCGCCAGTGACGGGCTGCTCCTCTTCGGACCGCCGGGCGCCGCCGCCGACAAACTCGTCGACGCGGGCACCCTGGTCACCCTCGACTCGGCGGTCCTCGCCGCCGACGCCGTGGACTACCTCGTCTTCGACAAAGGCGACGACATCGTCCACGCCGTCGGCGACGGTGCCGGGGCCGTCATCGACGGCGCGGGCGACGCCCTGGACGCCATCGGCGGCCTGCTGTGACCGGCCCCGACATCACCGCCACCGCCGACGAACTCGACGCGCTCGCCTACGGCCTCACCGGCGAACCGTTCCCCGGCACCGAGCCCACCCTGCTCGACGCGGTCGCCGCCGAGCACCGCCCCATGGTCGCCGCCCGGATAGTCCGCTCGCTCGCCCTGCGCGGCATCGTCGAGGAGGGCCCCGACGGCCCCGCCGTCGCACCGGGCCACCGGGACCTGCTCGCCTGCCGCCTCGCACCCGAGACCGAGGTCACCGTCCGGGTCGGTACGCCCACCTCGTCGCGGCTCGCCGTCGCCTGCCGCCGCGACGGCGAGATCGTCGTCCACACCACCGACGGCCACGGCATCCACCGCCTCCGGTCGCTGGGGCGCACCGAACTCACCGAGGCGGTCCTGGCCCTGATGGCGCTGCCCGCCGACGTCTGCACCCGCCCGCCCAGCGCCCAGCCGAGCAGGCGGGCCCGCTACCAGGACCTGCTGCACGGCGGCGACACCTCACCGCTGGCCGAGACGATCGCCGCCTACCGGTACGCGGCGAAGCTGGTCTGCGTACACGACGGCTCGGTGACGACCACCGCGGTGCTGGCGGCCGCCGACGGTCCGATCTGGATCGCGACCATGGACCCCGACGCGGACGGCGACGACGGCTGGGTCCTCGCCCACCCCATCGCCGGAGCCGACCTGCGCGGCGTCGCGGCGGCGCTGGTGGCCGGAAGCCCTTCCCATACCGCGCGACCCGACGGCCGCCGGACACTGGCCTCATGAGTACGACCCCACAGAACCTGGAGCGCGCCGCGCAGCGGATGCGCGCCGAGGCCCGCCGCCTCCACGACATCCACGCCGACCTGCGCCGCACCACCCGCGCGATGACCTGGCAGGGCCCGGCGGCGGAGCGCTTCGAGCGCAGCGTCGCGCGCCGCGAACGTGAGATCGACGAGCAGCGCGACCTGCTGGACTTCCTGGCCCGGCGCCTCGACGACGCGGCCGACGCCGCTCGGGCGCTGGAACGGAAGACACCGTGACCGCCGCCTACACCTGCGACGAGCTGCGCGTGCTCGCCCGCCTCGCCGGTGCCGTCCTGCCCGCCTGCCTCGACGGCGGCTGGAGCGGCGACGATCAGCAGGTCGCCGACGTCGTCGCGGCTCGCTGCCTGCTCGCCCGGGGCGCCCTCACCCAGCATGCCGGCGGGGTCCGGCTCACCGACGCCGCCCAGCGGCTGATCGCGCCGCTCACCTCGCCGCACGCGATCCTCGAGGTCGACTGCGCCACCCCCGACGGGCTGTGCCGCACCGTCACCGTCTGGGACACCGCCGGCCGGCTCCGGCTCGCCGAACGGGAGCCCGACGTGTGGCAGCTCAGCACGCCGACCCGGCCGCCGCAGGCCGACATCGCCGAAGCCCTCGACGGCCTGTCCGCCGCCGCGCCGACCGCGATCGCCTTCACCCTCGACACCGCTGCCTTCGACCGGGCCGGCCGGTGGCATCGCAGCGGCCACCCCGCCGAGGCCGCCGACCAGCTCGCCGCCGCCGGTGTCGACGGCGACGCAGCCGCCGCCTGGTTGTCGGCGCTCGGCGACTGGCGGGCCGAGGGCAGCTTCCGCCTCGGCGAGCGCCACGGCACCGACGGGTTCGCCCTCGCCGAACTGTCCTGGTTGGACGCCCGCGACGGCGGGCTGTGGCAGATCACGCCCGCCCTCGATCTCGGCACCGTGACCGTCGCCGGTGCAACCGCCGACGAGCTGCGCAGCGCAGCCGCGAACCTGCTGCTGGGAGTGGCACCATGAAGCTGACCGACGCGCAGATAGCCCACCACGCGTACGCGGCCGGGTTCCGCGGCGACCACCTCGTCACCGCGGTCGCCGTCGCCCTCGCCGAGTCCGGCGGCCGGACCGACCGGCCCGGCGACACCGGCATCACCAACGGCACCTGGGGACCCTCGATCGGGCTGTGGCAGATCCGGTCCCTGCACGCCCAGCGCGGCACCGGCGGGCAACGCGACCAGCTCGCCAACGCCGACCCCGCCGTCAACGCGCGCCACGCCTACCAGATCTCCCACCACGGCCAGAGCTGGTCACCGTGGTCGGCCTTCACCAACGGCAGCTACCGGCAGTACCTCGACCGGGCCCGGACCGCGGCCAGGTCCGCAGGCAGCGGTGGCACCCAGCCCGCAGGCGGCGGCGCGCCGTCGGGCGGCAGCGGCAAGAAGCCCGGCAGCGGCAAGGGCGGCGGCCGCATCGTGCTCGACCTCGCCGAGCTGCGCCGGCTCGAAACGCTGATGGAGACCAGCCACCAGCGGGTACGCCACAGCATCGCCGCCGTCCGCGACACCGCCTCAGGCCTGGCCCTCGCGAGCTCCGCCCTGCCTCAGGCGGGCTACCTCACCGGGCTCTTCGACGCGCTCAGCGGCCCGTTCGGCCTCGATCTCGTCGCCCGCCACCTCGACTGGGAGACCCGCCTGGTCGAGCGGACCCGCCGCCTCGCCGCCGCGGCGCTCGGCGACGACCACCGGGTCGGCCCCGAGGATGCAGGCAACCTGCTCCGCCTCCTCGGCGGCAGGCACGGACTGCCCGAGACCGCTGTCCTGCAGGCCCTGCTCGCCGGCGGGCTCCGCGCCGGTCATCGGGCCGCGCCGACCGGCCGGGCCGAGCAGCCGAAGGTCCCGGCCCACCCGCCGAAGCTGCCGATGAACCAGGGCGACATCGTCCCGGCGTCACTGCGGCGGTTCAGCAACGGGCACCTCCCAGCGGGCAAGCTCGTCGCGGTGGGGGAGGGCGAACGGCTCGCCGAGACCGCCGCGACCCGGTTCCGCCGGATGGATGCCGCCGCCCGCGCCGACGGGGTCAACCTGCGCGTCGTCAGCGGCTACCGCACCTACGCCGAGCAGCAGCGGCTCTACGACCTCTACCGGGCGGGTCGGGGCAACCTCGCCGCCGCACCCGGCACCAGCAACCACGGCTGGGGGCTCGCCGCCGACCTCGACGTGGCCGGTCAGCCGGGGGCGTCGACCTGGCTGCGGGCCAACGCCGCCCGATACGGATTCTTCAACGACGTCGCCGGTGAACCGTGGCACTGGACCTACCGTCCAGGCGGAAAGGCATAACGAGCTTGGGGGCCGAGGTCGGTGGTCCGAGTCGTCCTCTCGGCGCACGGTCACGGCCTGCCCTGTCGGCGAGATCGAGGTCGTCAAGCTTGACAAGGCTACCCCCGTCGTTCGCGTCGACCTGGTCTCGACGTTCCGCCCGTGACCCCGGCCAGCGAATTCCGGTCGGGGTCACGGACAGGTGGTTGTCGGCGCCGCCGGGGATGAAGCAGGGCTCGCCGAACTCTTCAAGAGTTGGCGTCAATGCCTCCGTCCGGCCCGGCTAGATAAGAACACCTATACCTCTGTCGGGTTCGACGGAGGGTCCCTGCCGTAAAGCGCGGGATCAATCGCCCTGATCGGGATGAGCCGCAGCCCCGTGGTGTCTGGTCGAGGGCGATCCGGTGACGAGGTTGTCGCGCAATCGCCGCTGTGTCAGGGTGTCTACGCCCAACGCCGTGGATATGAACGCGTGGAAGGTGCCGTACCGAGCGATGGCAGCGGAGTACGCGGCGTCCAGGTATTCGGGACGAGCGGCGAGCAATGGAGGCGCGTACGCGGCCGAGCCGGCTACGGCGGCGGGTCACGGCACGTCGGTGATGGTCAGAGCGGCAGGTCCGGAAGGCGGGCTGCATCGGCACGACAATGGCCGCCACCACGGTCGACGAGGACAGTGACGCCGTCCAGCGCGAGTCGGGCACCCGGCACCCCCTGTACCTGGCGTTCCATGGCGGATCGGGCAGCACCGACCAGGCGATCAAAGCAGCGATCCGGTACGGCGTCGTCAAGTTCAACGGGTGACCTGTAGCGCATCTGCCGCCGTTGTGTCCAGGCGTGCGCGCTCGGCGCGGGCAGTGTGATCACGCGGATTCGCCGCGGAGGTCACCACGGCCGAACGGGTTGGCTCGGGCCGGACGGTACGCCGACGGAGACCGGGCCAACGGTATTCCGCCATCGACCGCATTGCCTCCAGCATTTAGGTGTTAGCACCGATGTGTGCGCGACCAGCGCATATCTAGCATTCAGCACGCTGGTGACCACGTGAGGAGTGCGGATGAGACGGCGGTGCGAGCGGCTGACGCCGAGGTGTGAGGTTGCAGGACCCCCGCTTCGCAACCGCGACAGCATGTCCGCGCCGCGCGGGCCCGGGCAACGGGCACTCGTGGCGGCGGCCGCGCTGATCATGGTGCTCGGCGCCTGCTCCAACAATGCCCCGACCGCTCACGGTCCGCAGGTGCAGACCACACTCGTGCCCTCGGCCGCGCCGAGCGAAGCTCCGGCATCTGACAAGAGCCAGGCCGTCGGCTCGACCCGGCCGAGCACCAAGGCACCCTTGGCCGCAACCGGGCCGACCGTCACCCACCTGACGGTGACCAACATCCGGTGCGACGAGTTCACCGACGCCGGAGGCTGGATCGGATACGTCGACGTCGAGTGGGGCATCGCCCGCGGGGACAACGTTCAGCTCTACGGCCCGAAGTCCACCGACTTCCTCGGCGGATACGACGTTGCCAGCACCTCCGCCACCTTCCAGCTCACCTGCGAACCGAACACGCCGTTTCTCATGAGGGCCGTCCCTCAGAAGGGGGCGACGTCAGGCACTCGCCGCGACTACAAGGGAACCTGGCCGAACACGCCCCGAACCACAGCGCTCACCGCCACCAGGGGCAGCTGCGTCATCGGCCTCGGTGACATCACCGTGACCTGGACCTCGCAGGGCGCCCGTGGCGTGCGCATCCTCGTCAACGGCAGCACGTTCCCCGCCGCCGCCAACGGCACCAAGACACTGACGAACCAGATCTGCGGCGCCGGCAAAAGCTACCCGGTCCGGGTCACGGCCTACCAGGGCGATGCTGCGGGAGGATTCCTGGAAACACTAGTGACCTGGTAGCCCGGCATCATCAGGGATGTGCGCGATATGGCGGAATAGCATCGGATCGGTGAGCACCGTGCGCACGTCCTCGTACCGGACGGCGAGCCACGCATCATCGCCGAACGGCAGCCGGACCCGTGCCATCGGGCATTGCTGCAGCGATGCGAAGAGCGGATCGAGTGTGAACGGCGGAGGTGGGGAGATGGAGATCGGGGCAGGCAAAATGATAGCCGAGATCAGGGGCGGTGGCGGCTTTGACCTGCTCCTGGAAGTCCGCCCACCGGTTCAGCGGCCGATGCGCAGCTCACCCCCGAAGGCCGGTACGCGCAGCAAATCGAACGCGCCGCCGTCCAGTGGGCGCGCGGTGTTGCTGAGCACCACCACACCGGCCCGCCGCTGCGGGATGAACCCGACCCAGGACCGGAATCCGCCGGTGCCGCCGTTGTGCCACAGCTGCTCGGCGGCCCCGAAGCGCGGCACCAGGTGAAGTCGCTGCGGGTCAGCCCGAGCGGGTTGGCCACCTCCTCGGCTATCAGCGTTTCCTGCTCAAGAACGCCCCGCCGGAGGCGTCCATGCTGCTCAGCATCCTGTTTCGTCACCACTGTCAACGAACCGGGGCGCCATTGCCGCAATCGCACCAGATGATCTTGCCGTCGTCGGGGACCTGGTCGACTCCCCATCGCTGGCATACCGAGTCCACCAGTGTCAGGCCGAACCCGCCGTTCACATCGGGAGCGCGCAGGGTGGGCTCGGTACTGCTGTCGTCGCCGACCTCCAGCCGGAGGCATCCGCCGTCCAAGCGCAATCGGACGCGGACCGGGCTGCCGACGTGCCGCACGGCATTGCTGACGAGTTCGGCGGTCGCGATGATGACGTCGTCGTGTACGCCTGCATACGCCCACTCGTCCAGTCGGGAGCGGACGAAGCGTCGCGCGGCTTCGCTGCTGGAGGTGTCGGGCGGGAGCTGTATCGTCGCGGTCTTCATGGCGTCCTTCGATCTCGGGCCGGTGCCGCCGTGCGGAGCGCGGTCAGGCCGACACGGTCGGTGCGGGCAAAGGTGATGTCGGCCGCAGGATGAGCCTGCGTCTCCAGCGGGACTCGGTGTGGCGGGCGGCGGGCGCGGTGGCGAGGAAGTGCTGGAGGAGGGGGAGCACAGCGGCAGTGTGGGTCTCGTGGGGGTAGTGGCCGGCGTCGGCGATCTCAGCGAGGTGTGCGTGTGCGAGGTGTTTCACGATGCCTGACTGGTGGGCCGGGGGAATGGTCCGGTCGTCGCTTCCCCAGATCACCAGGGTCGGGAGGTCGCCGAGCTGGGTGAGGTGCCGGGTCGCGTCGATGGTCTGCCCGGACCAGTCGATCACCGTCTGTGCGGTCTTGATGAAGGTGTGCCGACGCCCCGCATGGCGCAGGTCGGCGATGGCGTCGCTGACCGCGGCGGCATCATGGCGCGAGACGCAGCCGGGAATGCGAGACATCAGGGGCACCAGGTGCCGGGTGACGGCACCTGGCAGATGCGAGAAGCCTGCCACGACGATCTCCGAGCCGGGCAGGGTCGCGGCGCGCAGCACCATGGTGAGGTCCCTGCCGAGGCCGCCGCTGCCGATGAGGACCAGGCGGTCGACTCGGTCCGGGAACTGGTACGCGAACTGCATCGCGATACCGCCGCCGAGGCTGTGCCCGACGACCGTGACGCGGCGGTAGCCCAGCCGGACCACCAGATCCCGCAGTGCGGCGGCGTGCGCTCCGACCGAGTAGTCCCCGCCCGGCTCATCGGAGTCGCCATGCCCCGCGAGATCTACGGCGATCACGGTGTGCGTGGCGGCCAGGGACGGAAGGAGATGTCGCCAGGTCCGGCGGCTTCCGCCCAACCCGTGTACGAGTAGCACCGGTTCACCGCGGCCGGCGATGGTGACAGCGAGGCCGCCCACCCGTTCGTCACGCATACCGATAACGTCGACGGCTTCAACTTCGCCGATACGTGCTGGCTCCTGGCGGCCCTTCATGTACCACCGATACCCGGACATGGGGATCGCCACGCCTACGCATGCAGAAGGCCCGGTACGGCCATGCCGGCTGCGTCTTATCCCGGGGATCCCGACATACGGCTGGCTCTCGGCCTCCGTCGGGCGCCTTCGCCGGGGGCGTGCTCACCATGCCTGCCTGCTTCCGCCCGGCCGCCTGATCAGGGTGTGGACATGCTTTCGGCCCGGCGGCCTGCCGCCGGGCCGAAAGCTGTCGATGCGACACACACGGTCGCCGCTCGGGTACTGGTTCAGGCGGAGATGGCGTCGATGAGGTCGCCGACTGGCCGGTCGGGTAGGGCGCGGGCGATGTCGGCGACCGCGACGATACCGACGAGGGTGTGGCCGTCGATGACGGGCAGGCGGCGGACCTGATGGTCGGCCATGGTCTGCAGGATCTCGCTGGCGGTGTCGTCGGCTCCGATGGTGACCGCTTCCCCCTGAGCGAGTTCGCCGGCGGTCACGGTGGCCGGATCGCGGCCTTCGGCCAGCACCTTCACCACGATGTCGCGGTCGGTGAGCATGCCCTTCAGCCGCTGATCGTTGCCGCAGATCGGCAGTGATCCGACACCGAGGTCGGCCATCTTCCGAGCCGCTTCAAGGACGGTCTCGGATACGCCGACGCAGGTCACGTCGGGTGTCATGATGTCTCGGGCGCTGGTCATCAGATGTACTCCTTCTTGGATAGTGGAGCCGCCGCGAAAGGTGCGGCGACCTGTCTGGACGTGATGAGCGGGCGTAGTCCGTCGAACCGGCTGGCCATCGCGACCAGGTCAGGTATCGCTCCGGCGGCGGGCCGGGGGCGCGATCCGGCGTGTCGTCGGTGCGCTGGCCTCGTTGCAGATGCCGTTCTGGACGTCGACGACGAACAGGACCCCGTTGTTGATGTTCAAACCATGCCTGCCTGCCGACCGTGTGCGTCGTTATCGACCGATACCCGGCGCACGCGACTTCCAACCACCTCGACAGCAGCCGAAGGGAACGCCGGGTCGGGCGTGACGACCGAACGGGCGGCGATCTCCTCGGCACAGGCCTGGGTGTAACCCCTACCGGAGCAGGTCCCGTCGCGGGGCACGCTTTCCTCCGCGGACATCTCGGCGCATCCGGCACCGTCCCTCGATGGCCAGCCGCACGTGTCGGCCGTTGTCGAAACGCAGTCGCGAGGGGATTCATGCCGACTCGAGCTGGGCATGACGAGGGCGTACCCACCTAGGAGGTTCCCGTGGACACGATCGCCACCCTGGCCCGTGATCTTGATGTCACGCCACAGGACGTGCAGGCCTACGTGCAGCAGCTCGTCACCAGTGACGGTGAGGCCGCTGTCGTCGCCCAGCCCAGTCCTGACCCGGCCGGCCTCGGTCTCACCGACGAGGCCGCAGACAAGGTCCGCGTACAGCTCACCCACTAGTTTGCGCCGTCCGCCGACCGGGTATTCGACGGTCAGGAAGCGCAACCCCACCTTCCGCAATCGTGAGGAGTGCATGTCATGACCGTGGCCGGAATCATCTCCGCAATCATCGTCGGTCTCATCATCGGCGCTCTCGGCCGACTCGTTGTGCCGGGTCGTCAGGGTCTGCCGATCTGGCTGACGATCGTCGTCGGCATCATCGCGGCCCTCGTCGGCACTGCGATCGCCCAGGCCGTCGGGGTCGCCGTCACCGACGGTATCGACTGGATCGAGCTGGTCTTCCAGGTCGGCCTCGCCGCTGTCGGTGTCGCCCTCGTCGCCGGCCTCCGCGGTCGGAGCTCGGTAGCCTGATCTGCAACACATGCGGGTGGGCCTGGCGCGATATCGCGCCAGGCCCACCCGCATGTCTGGTCGGCTGGACTCCCGTTCCGCCAGAACGCGGCTGAGTGTTCCCCGACTGCCCTTGTCAGGCCGGCGCGTTGCCTTTCGGATATCGCGTCTCGGCGACGATGCCGGCCTACGGCGGTCCTGCGCGTGCTGCCCCAGTTCACCTGCTGGCCTGGGGTTGTTTAGAGCCGACTCGTTCCGGAGATAGATGCGGGGATGTCTGTCGGGAGGTGTTGTGCTGCAGAAACGTCTCGTTCACGGACCTGCTGGTCGCTTGTGCGGTGGCGGCGATCGCGCTGTCCCGTACGGGAGATCCGGATCCGGCACAAGGCCGCGTCCCATGTCCACCGGCAGGCGGAGCAGACCGGCGCCACCAGCGAAACCCGGGAAACCGCGCTGCCGCGCAGATCCCCTCCATGGCTGTCCAGGGCAGTGAGAGGCAGGACTCGGATGGAATCCGCTTCGGGGCCAGGAGGCGCCGGCACGACCGTGACAGGTAACGCGGCTGCTGTGCCAGGTCGGCATCAACGGTCTGGAGTCGCTCCATGAACGGATCCCCGTCCCGCTCTCTCCCGGAACCCGGCACCGTTCTGGACGGCAGATACGTGCTCATCGCGCCCATCGGATCTGGCGGGACGGCCACGGTGTGGCGAGGCCGCGACGAGCGGCTCGGCCGCATGGTCGCGATCAAGATTCTCGACCGGCGCCTGCTCGCCGACGAACACGCCATCGACTGCCTGCGGGTCGAGGGACACGCCCTGGCCCGGCTGCGGCACCGCCACATCGCCGAGGTCTATGACTGCATGGTGGAGCCGCCTTCCCATAACCGGGCTGCCGCCGCTTACCTGGTGATGGAGCTCGTCGACGGGCTCACCCTGAACGCGATCCTCCGCGACGGGCCCCTGTCCTGGTACCAGGCGGTCGACTACGCGGCACAGACCGCCGAAGGTCTCGCCGCCGCCCACGCCCGAGGAATCGTGCACCGCGACATCACCCCGGCCAACATCTTGCTCACCCACGACGGGGTCAGGATCATCGACTTCGGGATCTGTGCGCCGACCGGCGGCGAGGAGTTCGACCCCCAGGGCAGGCTCACCGGCACTCCTGCCTACCTGGCCCCTGAACGAGTGGACGGTGAACCCGTCCAAGCGTCCGCCGATGTCTACTCCCTCGGGGTGCTGCTCTACCAGATGCTCACGGGCCACCTGCCCTGGCGGGCAGACACCGCGATCGGTCTGCTGACTGCTCCGCGCTTCACCGCCCCCCGGCCCCTGCCCGACATTCCCGGTCTGCCGACCGAGGTCGGCGGCCTTATCACTGCCTGCCTGGACCTGCAACCGTCTCGTCGACCGTCCGCGGCCGCCGTACTGGAACTCCTGCGCCCGCACACGGGATCCGGCCAGGCGGTACCGCGTGACCGCTCTCCAGCCCTTGCGGACGAAAGGCAGCCGACCCGCCTTGTCCCGTGGCCGGCGTCCGCACCGTCCGCATCCGCCGGGCGCCCACCGCGGCGGGCGGGAGCCGCGGTGCTCGTCGGGCTGGCCACGGCGGCGGCAGGTCTCGCGATGTGGGCCGGCTTAGGAAGCCCCAGCGCCGCCGGCGACCCTGTCGCCGGTCCGGCGTCGCCCACCGCCTCCCCTCACCGTGCCGTCTGCGCAGTGGTGTACCAGCTGCGCAGTGACACGGGCTCGAGGTTCACCGCCACCATCGCCGTCACCAACCTCGCCGCCGCAGTCCCTCCGCGCGGGCAGATTGCTTTCGACCTACCAGGCAGCCAGCGGATCGACGGCGGCGGCCAATGGACCCAGGACGGCCCTGCGGTCGCATCCACCCAGGTGCTGTCCCTGCGTCCGGGAGCGCAAGCGACCCTCGCCCTCGCCGGCACCTACCGCGGCGACAACCCGCTGCCGACGCTTTTCACCCTTGACGCCCAGCAGTGCACCTCCACCGTCCTGGGCCTCGCCGGAGCGCCGATCGACACCTCGATCGGTACGACCGGCCAACCCGACACCGGCGTGCCGACCACCGCTGGCACCTCTCCCGGGGCATCCGCATCACCACAGCTGAGCCCAGCGCCCGCCCCGACACCCACGAACGCCACCCCCGGTGTTCCCCCCGCCCCGCCGCCACCGTCGCCGGGTAGGTCCAAGAAGCCCAAAAGCAGTATCGCCGACGGCGAGAACCGGTTCCTGTCGCTCACCGGCGCGTCCCATTCTTCAGCTGACCACGCCGAGCCCGCCCGCACCGGGGGAGAGGCCAGCAGAGTCAGCGCAGCCTGATCCGCGGTTCGTTGTCAGGCACGGCGCTGCTCCAGACAGGAGGACGAGTCCAGCAGGATCAGGTCCGGGCGGCGCGCACCGGGGTGCGCGCCGTCACGGCGCAGGTAGGCCAGGCCCTCCTGACCGGAGTCGGCGTGGTGCAGGATGTCGGCGATCCCGGCGCTCGACAGCGCGTCCTCGACGAGCGCCGCGTCGCCGTAGTCGTCCTCGACGAGCAGGATCCTCAACCCAGTTGCCCCGCCAATACCGGTCACCTTCGTCAGCTCCAGCCCGGTCGCGTGCGCCAACCGCCCGTGCGGCCTGGGAACAACATACGGGAACGTTCCCATTTCCCGTTGCCGCCGGGGCGGGCACTCTTCGAGTTCCTTCCGCGGGCATGTTCATCGGGGGCGGCGGGTAAGTGCTAGCCATGGCACGTCTGCGGCGCAGCGACTCGCACTCCCCAGGCATCGAGCGGGTACGGCGCGGTCGAGGCTTCAGTTACCACTGCGGCGGGTCGAAGGTGACCGACCCGGAGACCCTGGCGCGCATCGACGCCCTCGTGCTTCCGCCCGCCTGGGACAAGGTGTGGATCTGCCCCGACCCGCGCGGTCACCTGCAGGCGGTCGGTGTCGACGCAGCCGGTCGGCGGCAGTACCGCTACCACGATCAGTGGCGAGTCCGCCGCGACGCCGCGAAGTTCGAGCACATGCTCGATGTCGCAGCGACCCTGCCCGCGCTGCGCGCAGCAGTCGCCACAGACCTGGTGAAACGATCACTGGCCCGGGAACGGGTCCTCGCCGGCGCTGCGCGCCTGCTGGACACCGCGGTGATCAGGGTCGGCGGCGAGGGGTACGCCAAAGACGACCCGGTACTCGGCGAGGCGACGTTCGGACTGGCCACACTGCGCCGTGACCACGCGACCGTCACCGGTTCGTCCGTGCACCTGCGTTTCAGCGGCAAGGGCGGCCACGAGTTCGACCTGTCGGTCCCCGACAGGTCGCTCGCCACCCTGGTTCGGAGGCTGCTCGACCGCGACGACGACAACGCCGAATTGTTCGCCTGGAAGGACGCCGACGGGTGGCACGACCTGCGTACCCAGGACATCAACGATTACCTGCGCACACAGACCGGGATCGAGCTGACGGCGAAGGACTTCCGGACCTGGCACGCCACGGTTGCCGCAGCGGTCAGCCTGGCCTGCTCCGCACCGTCGCAGTCGGCGTCAGCGAGGCGCAAAGCCGTCAGTGAGGCCATGCGCGATGTCAGCGACCTGCTGGGCAACACTCCCACCGTTGCACGGAAATCGTACGTGGATCCCCGACTCATCGATGCTTTTCACCACGGCGACACCATCCCTGTACCGGAGGGCACGGACGTCGCCTCGGCCTTCGCGGATCGGCGGGTGTGGGCCGACGCCGAAGCAGCCACGGCCGATCTGCTGAGCAGCTGAGGCGTGCCGGGTCCAGTCCGGCGTATCCGTGCTGGTGGATGGCCACGACAACAGCCCGCGCACCACTGCCCGGTGCCATCGGGCTGCTATGAGGCTGCCGCCACTGCTGGCGCGAGGTAGGCCGGTTGCTCAGTCGTACTCGAGGACCGCACCACTCCCGTCTGAGTACGTGGCGCGGTGGCAGGCCGGACCGAAGTTCCGCCCGAAATCAACCTAGGATGCCTTAGGGGTTGTGATCTACTTCCCCTCGTCCGGCAGCGGCCTGGACGGCGCGGTGATGGAGGTGCTGAACCCCGGCCCGGCGGTTCCTCGTGAGCATGGCGGCTTGGCTGTAGTCGGCGAAACCTGCTGTGGCAGCCGCTACGGATCAGGTGTTGAGTTGCCAGACGGCGAAGTTCAGAGCTGAGGCGAAGGTGACCCACATCCAGTAGGGGACCAGCAGCCAGGTTGCCGGCTTGGAGATCCGCCAGAACATGATGATGGTGACGCCGATCAGTATCCACAGGGCCACGATGTCGACGAAGGCGAGCCCGAACAGGTCTCCGCCGAAGAACAGCGGTGTCCAGATCGCGTTGAGGACCAGTTGCGCGGCGAACACCGCGATTGCCGGGCCGATGCCGGACTTGCGCCAGACCAGCCAGCCCGAGACCGCGATCATCGCGTAGAGGGCGGTCCAGACCGGGCCGAAGATCCATGACGGTGGAGCCCAACCGGGTTGCTGGAGGGTGTTGTACTGCTCGGCGGTACCGGTTACGGCGAGGGTGCCGATGAGCGCCGTCACGGTGACGGCGGCCGCGAACGCGGCGAGCCCCAGCCATTGGCGTGATCGCGGTTGGTGGATCGGGTCAGAAGTCATGCTGTTCCGATTCCCGGAAACAGCGTTTCCAAACTTGAGCGTAAAGGCCGCATTGACGCATTCGACTGCTCCGTTGCATGGTTCCGCGCCGAAACCACCATGCGCATCCCCATACCATGCTTCTCAAACTACCTTGACAGTCATAGTACTTCCGGATACGGTTCCGTAGGAGGTGGAGGGCATGAGCACGAGCAAGGTCACATCAGATCTGCTCCGCGGAAACACGGACACGATGATCTTGCGGTTGCTGGCGGAGTCGGACCGGTACGGCTACGAGATCGTCAAGTTGATCGCCGAGCGCTCGCGGGGTGAGTACGAGCTGAAGGAAGCCACGATGTACTCCAGCGTCCGGCGCATGGAGGCCGACGGCGACATCACGTGGTACTGGGGTGACGAATCTCAGGGCGGGCGCCGCAAATACTTCCGGATCACCGAAAAGGGCCGGGCGACCTACACCCGCAACAAGACCAACTGGGAGTACGCCAAGCGCGTGCTCGACACACTGCTGTGAGGGGACAACCGCGATGAACGACAGGCTGCACGAGTATGTGGACGGCGTCTTCGCTCCCTACGAGGGCACGAGGAGCGTCAGCGATCTGAAGGCGGACCTCCTCTCGGACCTGCGGGAGAGGTTCCGCGAGCTCCGGGCCGAGGGCAAGGACGAGGCGACGGCGTTCGCGGTGACGATCGACAGCATCGGTGACATCGAGGAGACGGTTCGGGAGGTCTCGAACCTCTCCCGGGTGCTCGAGCGGCAGGTGGTGACCCGGTTCGATGCCAGCGATCTGCGGGGCAGCGATTTCGCGGGCGTCTCGGCGCGGTCGGGACGGTTCGGGGCGAGCGCGCTGCGCGGGTCGGACTTCTCCAACGCCGACCTCACCGGCAGCAGGTTTACGAGCAGCGATCTGAAGGACACCACCTTCGACGGCGCCGACTTGACCGATGCGGTCCTGACGACGGCGGAGCTGAAGGGCTCCACGTTCCGCCGGGCTCGGCTTGTGCGCACCAACTTCAGCACGTCTGGGCTGCACGAGGTCGAGTTCGCCGACACCGCGCTCATCGATGTCGCGTTCCGTCAGACGGACCTGCGGCGTACCGTCTTCGAGCGCTGCACCTTCACCGGAGTGGACTTCACCACCTCCGATCTGCGCGGTATCGCCTTCGACGGGGAGAGCTTCACCGGCGTGAAGTTCGACAAGGCGGCGCTGGAGGGTATGTCGCTGCGCGGCGCGATCCTGCGCGACTGCTCGTTCCGCGGCGGCTGGAGCAACAAGTACTACAGGTCGCTGCGGACCGTGGTCTTCGACGGGGCGCGCCTGGACAAGCTGACCTACGCCGCGCTCAAGGGCTTCGGCGTCGAGCCCGCCAACGTGATCGTCGAGTAAGGGCACCCCATGGAAACGCCACCCCTCGCCATCCGGGTCGACGGATTGCGCAAGTCCTACGGGACGCTGCAGGTCCTCGACGGTGTGGACTTCGCCGTGGCCAGCGGCAGCATCTTCGCGCTGCTCGGCTCCAACGGCGCGGGCAAGACCACGATCGTGCGCATCCTCGCCACCCTCCTCAAGCCGGACGGCGGCACGGCGAGCATCGCCGGATACGACGTCGTCACCGAGCCGGAGCGGGTCCGCGAGTCGATCAGCCTGACGGGGCAGTTCGCCGCAGTCGACGCCATCCTCACCGGCCGGGAAACCTGATCATGGTCGCCAGGCTGCGGCAGGTACGCAGCCCCGGCCAGGTCGCCGACGACCTGCTCCGGCGATTCGGCCTCGCCGACGCGGGCGGCCGCCGGGTGTCGGCCTACTCCGGTGGCATGCGACGACGGCTCGACATCGCCATGAGCCTCATCGGCAGCCCGACGGTCGTGTTCCTCGACGAGCCCACCACCGGACTCGACCCCGAAGGCCGCCTCGAAGTCTGGAAGGAGATCCAGAGCCTCGCCGACAGCGGGACGACAGTGCTGCTGACCACCCAGTACCTGGAGGAGGCCGAGAAGCTCGCCGACCGGATCGCCATCCTGCACCAGGGCACGGTCATCGTTTCCGGCACCCTGGCGGAGCTGCGCACACTGCTCCCGCCCGCGAAGGCGGAACTCGTGGAGCGGCAACCCACCCTGGAGGAGATCTTCCTGTCGGTCGTCGGAACCAAGCAGGCGCGGCCATGAGCGCACACGTCCTCAGCAACACCGGCGTCATGCTCGGCCGGTCCATCCGGCACATCACCCGCAGCATGGACACCATCATCACCGTCACGATCATGCCGATCGCGTTCATGCTGCTGTTCCGCTATGTGTTCGGCGGCGCCATACAGGCCGGCACCGGCAACTACACCAACTACCTCATGCCCGGCATCCTGCTCATCGCCATCGCCAGCGGCATCTCCTACACCGGCTTCCGGCTCTTCAACGACATGCAGAGCGGCATCTTCGAACGCTTCCACTCCATGCCGATCACCCGTTCCTCCGTCCTCTGGGGGCACGTACTGACCTCCCTGATCTCCAACGCCATCTCGGTCGTCGTCATCATCGTGGTCGGGCTGGTCATGGGATTCCGCACCTCGGCGGGAGTGCTGGCCTGGCTCTCCGTCGCCGCGATCCTGGCACTGTTCACCCTGGCGCTCACCTGGGTCGCGATGATCGCCGGGCTGGCGGCCTCCTCGACGGACGGCGCGACCGCCTTCTCCTACCCGCTGATCTTCCTGCCTCTCATCAGCTCGGCGTTCGTCCCCACCGATACCATGCCCGGACCCGTGCGAGCCTTCGCCGAGCACCAACCGGTCACCGCCATCGTCAACGCCATCAGAGCGCTGCTCGAGCAGCAACCGGTCGGCACCGACATCTGGGCTGCCTCGGCCTGGTGCGCTGGTATCCTCGTCGTCGCCTACGCCGTCGCCATGTGGGTCTACCGTCGCAAGATCGCTTGACCTTCTGAGAACGCATCGGAGCGGCCCTTCACGGAACTCCGGCTCTCCTGCAGGGCGCTCGGTGACGCCGCGTGGTAAGCGAGACAGACAATAACGTCGAATCGGTGGCTGCCGTCGTCGAAGACCTCGACGCCAGCCACCGGTTCGACGTCACAACACCGAACGCCCGCCGACGGACTCAGCTGATCGGCACCGTGGCGGTGACGATGTCCTGATCGTTGGCGTACTCGATCGTCTGGCCGTTCGGAGGTCGCGCGGTGCACACCGCCGGCACGACTGAGTTCGTGCAGGGGAACTGGGCCTTCGCCCGCGTGTCCGACCACACCGGATGGGCGGTCGTCGCCGTCGCGTCGATCTGAATGTAGTCGCCGTAATACGCCGGGCGGAACTGAGTCGGCGGCGGCATGCTCGACGACGTCACCCGGACGTGTCGCCGGCGGTTCTTCGTGATCTCCGTCAGGGTGATGTCCGAGTAGCCGGCGCCCTTGGTGTCGTACTGCCGGTCGTAGTACGCGACCACCAGGGTGCCGCGTGGGCTGAAGGCGATGCCGTGCCAGAACTGGTCGGACGTGGCCTGGCCCGGCGCCGTGGTCACGATCGGGAGGTTGCGGACATCGGTGGTGGTGCCGTCGAATGTTCGCCCGCCGTCGTTCGAGGTCGACAGCACGATGTCGTTGTTGCAGCCGGCTTTCACGCCCTTGTATTTCGCACCCGGGTCGTCTCTGGGAACCTTGAATCCGTCGGGCACGCAGCCGCTGTTCTCATTCGAGTTCCGGCTGATGTAGGAGCCGTAGCCGACGACGATCCGGTTCGGATTCGTGGGGTCCGCGGCAGCGAGCGGATAATTGGCGGCCCGGAAGGTGGAATTGCTGGTGGCACCCTTCTCCGGAATGCAGTCCGAATACGGGTTGGCGCCCTCACCCTGATAGCTGTCGCAGTCGGGGAGATCGTAGTAGTCGCCGACCTTGACAGGCGCCGAGAAGGTCACTCCGCCATCGGTCGACCTGGAGGCGAGCACCTGGAACTTGTTGTCCGGCCCGTCCATGGGGGTGTTGTAGTTGTTGTAGACGATGTTGAGAGTGCCGTCGGCGGCGACCACCGGCTGTGCCGCCTGATTGACATTGCAGCGACCCTGTGGAGCGGGAAGCTCATGCTGGTACGTGCAGAGGGCGGAATCCCGGCTCACCAATACGGGAGGTGAGAATGTCTCCCCGAAATCAGCGGAGTGGGACGCGTAGATGTAGGCGGTCCCGTCGTTGCCGAACCGCGTCCACGTCACATAGAGGCGGTCCCGGAAAGGGCTCGAGACGTTGCTGTCGGCGACGATGAGCTGCTTGTCCTCCTCCGCGTCGCCCTGGCCGTCCACGTCGCTCTCCTCGGCCACCGGCCGTCCGGCGAAGTTCCAGGTGGCGCCGCCGGTGCCGGTTGAGCGGAAGATGTAGACGCCGCTGGACTGATCGTCGGACGGAGTCTGGTAGGGGCCGCGGTTGAACATGCCGCAGGCGTAATACGCGTTCCCGCGGCTGTCCCAGGTGAGTCCCGGGTCGCCGCCGGCCTGGAAGTACTGCCTGGCCTTGCCCCCGAACGCCGTACCCCGCATGAACTGCGTGGGGATCACCGCGTCGCTCCAGCTCCGTCCGCCGTTGCTGGAGTAGCTGATGCCGCAGTTGGCGTCGCCACCCGAGTAGTCGTGGTAGGCGACCGCGATCTGGTTGCGGTTGCGCGGGTTGATGGCCAGCCACGGCTCGTTCTGCGCCTGACCGCGCCCGTGCAGGTCGGGATCGGCCACGGCCTGCAGCCGCTGATTGACCCTGACCTCGAGCGCACCGCGGCGCGGCTCGGCGGGGCCCTGGAACGGTTGCGTCGCCTGCACCGCTGCGCGCTGCGTCCCGGCCTCACCCTGAAGCCGGTCCACCAGTGCGCCGGAGGCGATCCTCTTCTGCACCGCGCTCAGGTCCTCATACCGCATCGGCCGCGCTTGCGATGCGGCCGGTTTCTCGGCAAGCGTGAGGCCTGCGCCGATGAGGACGCAGGCCGCTAATGAACATGCCATACGAGCAAATCGCATGAAACACCCCCGTTAATCCGAAGAGGATCCTCATGGTAGGTATCGATGGATGTGGTCGCAACGCTTATGGATCTTCATCGGGATATCTCACGCCACTAGCTGCCGAATCAACTCATATGATCTATGTCACATTCAATCATACTCCTCGATCGTTGACGCACTTAAAGCTATCGATGGACGATCAAAGGGTCTCGGCCGAGGCAATCGTCCAGTCCAGAACAACTTCTGGCCTGAAATGTCACGGAGGATGGAAATGGCCAAGACTCTCGTCAGTAAGCCGAAGGTCGTCGCGATCATCACGCCGACCGGCTCGGTGAAGGTCCGCCGGACCACGCCGCTCATCGTCGCCAAGATGCAGCACCCGGGCTGATCCTGATCGCCTGAAGTGAACGGCGGGCCTCGCAGCCAAGCTGCGGGGCCCGCTCAAGGAAAGGGGGAATGCCGCCGTGCTGCTCGAGGAAAGATATGAGCTCTCACCTATTGTGAGAATCGAACGATCATTGATCGACGCAGAAGTCATCAAAGTATTCAGCGGTTCGGGATCCGACCGCGAGAACCTTGAATTCACCGACCAGGCGCTTCTGACGTGGCTCCTCTCCTGCACCGACGGAGCCGATCCCGCGTCCCTGGCGCAGGCCCTCGCCGGGCACCTGGGCACCGACGCCACCGAGGCGTACAAGATGGTCGAGTTCTTCATCGAGAACGGCGTCCTCGTCACCACCGCGACGTCGGCCCGATACCGCGTCAAGGGCGAGCCCTGGGAACGCCGGGGCTGGCGCGACGCCTTCGACTTCCACGCCGCGACGACCGGACTGCGCTTCGAAAAGCTGTGGGGCAGCGACTACGCGCGGGAACTCTTCGAAAGCTACGTCGCGGACCCTACCTTCGGACCTCAGCCGACCATCTTCAAGGACACGCCGCCGGGACAGGGCCAGTCCCTCGGCGACGGCGTCGCATGGGATCCGCTCCCCGTCAGCGCCGTCCTGGAGCGGCGGACGATCGCCGACGGTCCCGCCGCCGCGACGGTCGGCATGGACGCCGTCGCGAGCCTTCTCAGTCACGCGTTCGCCACCCAGCGGACGATGGAGATCATGGTGCTGGGGCCGCACCAGCAACGGTCGTACCCGTCGGGCGGCGCGCGGCACCCCCTGGAGCTCTACGTCGGCGTCCGCCGTGTGCCCGGTATCGAAGCGGGCGTCTACCACTACGACCCGCTGAGCAAGGAGCTCACCCGCGTCGCCGGCAGTGACGCCGCCGAACAGCTCGACGCGGCCGCGCCGCAGGCCGTCAGCGCTCCGGTCGTCCTGTTCATGACGTCCCGGTGGATCCGCCACCTGTGGAAATACCGGTACGCGAGGTCCTACCGGATGGTTCTCATGGAGGCCGGACACGCGGCGCAGTCCCTGCGCATGGCCGGGGCGGCTCTCGGCCTGGACGTCGTCTCCACCGCCCAGGTCGCCGAGACGGCGATCACCCGGCTGCTCGGGCTGGAGGACCAGTGGGACGAATCTCCCCTCTACGTGCTGGCGGTCAACGGAGGGCGAGACAGATGACGCAGGCCCCTGACGCGCAGACCATCGCATCACCCGACCAGGAGATGTGGCTCGTGCCGCACACCGCGGTGACCCGCTCCCTGACAGAGCCCACCGGATTCCGGATCGCGTGGGGCGAAGGCCCCGCCCGCGACGAGATCACCGACCTGTCACCGGCGCTCGCGGAGTGGCTGCTCTCCCTCAACAGCCCCGTCACCCCGCGGCGGATGGCACACACCCTCCAGACAGCGCTCCGCATCCCCTCCGCCGAGGCGTCGGCCCTCGTCGCCGGGCTGATCAACCGGGGCCTGTTCGCCTCACAACCGCACTCGCTGTCCGAGGGCCACCGGATCTGGTCGGCCATCGGCTGGCACGACGCCGCGGCGCTGCACAGCGCGACCCGCGACACGGCGCTGCGGTACGAACCGCTCGACGCGCCCACGGACGACCTGCCCTCGGTCACCGACCACACCTCCGTGCATGCGGTCGCGCTGCCGCCGGTCAGCCGGAGCCTGGACCAGGCCGACTTCTTCACCGCGTTCAAGGACCGGCGGACGCACCGCAACTTCCAGAACACGACACTCACCGTGCAGCAGCTCGCCGACCTGCTGCACTGGACCTTTCGGCCGGCCGTCCCGAACGGCCCGGCCGCGGCGGAGGACTCGGCATCCCGCCCGGTCACCCCGTTCTCGGCACAGCGGCCCGGTGCGGACCTTCCGGCCGAACCGCTGACGGCGTTCGTCCTGCTCGACCCCAAGACCGGTCCCGCCGAACTGCTCAAGGTCGACTGGCGCTTCCGGTACTCCGCCCGGCACCACACGCTGGAACCCGCCGGCAACGGACCCAAGATCGAATCCATCAGCGAGTTGCTCTGGGACCAGGACTTCAGCGTCGGCGCCCCGGCGTTCATCATCTTCTGCGTCAACTGGCGCGAGTACATGGCGCGCCACCGGTCGTCATACGGCTACCGCTTGTCTCAGCTGGACCTCGGATCCTTCATGCAGACCGCCTTGGTGGCGGCGAGCGCCCTGCACCTGAGGACGTTCCTGACGCCCGCGCTCGACGACGAGCGGTTCGCCCAGATCCTCGGCACCGAGGACAGCGAGCAGGCGCCGTGCTACATGCTGGCTATCGGAGGTCGTGAATCCTGAGCACCTCAGTCACGTCGGCCCCTCGGTGGGTCGATCGCCTCAGCAGGCTGGTCCTCGGCGACGTCGTCTCGGCGTCGCTGTGGCCCATTCTGATCATCACGCTGCTCAGCACTACGGTGTTCTCCGGGGTCTGGGGTTATGTGGGCGTCTGGGCGATCACCGCGGTCCAGGCGTCCCCCGGCGACGTGGGCGTGATGTTCCTCGCCTACTCGGTCGCCTCCGGCATCTCCGGGTTCGGGGGCGGCTGGTTATCCGACCGGGTGGGCCGCAGATCGGTCATGATCGTGGGCTGGGGCGTGGCCTCCGTCCTGATCGCCGTGCTGCCGCTGGCCCGGAGCAGCGTGTGGCTGGCCCTGTCGCTGGCGGTCCTCGCCATGGTGATCGGCGCGCCGGCGACTTCGGCCTGCGCCACGGTGATCTCGGATCTCACGGACGAGGGCACGAGGGAACAGGCGTACGCGGCCACCCGGGTGATGTTCAACATCGGCTCGGTGCTGGGACCACCCCTCGCGGCGATCGTCCTGATCGCCCGGAGCTGGACCCTCCTGTTCGTCGCCGGCTCCGCGGTCGGCCTGATCACCGTGGCACTGGTGCTGATGACGCTGCCGCGTGACCACCCGGGCGATCGCACCGCCCCGGAGGTCGCCGCGGCGCCCAGACCGGAGAGGTTCGTCATCCTCCGCGACCGGCCGTTCCTGTTGCTGCTGCTCTCCACCCTGCTCGGCTGGTTCATCTACGTGGCGTTCTCCTACGTGCTGCCGGTGGTGGCCGTGGCGGACTACCACACCGACCCCGTCGCCTGGGGCTTCATCGCGGCCATCAACCCGATCATCGTGGTGCTGTTCCAGATGCGGACCTCGCGGTGGACCGCGGGCTTCAGCCAGTCCGGGAAGCTCTTCTCCGCAAGCCTCCTGATGGGTATGCCCTTCCTCCTGCTCGTCGTCCTCCCTAACGCGTGGGGGGTGGTGCTTCTGACGCTGCTGTTCGTCGTCGGCGAGATGCTCTGGGCGCCCGTCTCGCAGTCGCTCTCCGTCAGCATGGCCCCTGGCAGCATGCGCGGTTCTTACATGGGCGCGTTCCGCGGCGTCAGCCAGGTCGCCATGGGACTCGCGCCCTTCGTCGTCCTGCGCGTGTACGAACTGGGCGACGACATCGCCTGGGTCCTCCTCGCCGTGGTGTCGGTCCTCGCCGCGGTCGGAGGGTGGGCGGCGGCTGCCGTCGCCAAGAGGACAGGCCGCGTCGGACAGCAGACGTAGACGGGGGCGGGTGATCGCGGCGGCGGTTCAGCGCAAGCGCCTCGAACGACTTCAGTTCAGTGGTGTTGCCGTAGCTTCACTGGGGCTGACCTCGGCCACCTCGGCCATGGCCGCCGACGCCCACCCGGTACGGCATGCGCCGATCCTGGAGACCTTGACGCTTGAGCAGCGGTTCCTGGCCTGCGTCGAAACCGTTACCCAGCTCAACAGCACACCCACCAGCGAGGAACAGCTCGAGCTGTATGCCCTGTTCAAGCAGTCCACCGTGGGTGACAACACCACCCCGAGGCCGACAAGCCTGTTCGACCTCGCCCGGCGCGCTCGTTGGGACGCTTGGACTCGGCAGAGCGGCAAGACTCAGAACCAGGCGATGCAGGACTACATCTCCTTCGCCGAGGGGCTCATCGACACCTACGGCATTCACTGAAGCTTCGTATCCGCGGCTGGCGGACCACCACGATTCGCCAGCCGTACGGGCCTTCCCCCACGACGATGGGGTCAAGGTGGGCGACCGCGATCAGGTCGTAACGGCGATGGTTGGCGGGACTGACCGGCGACGGCCGTGATCGGGCAGGATGCGAGGCAGCCTGTCGCGCGGTGGCTCTGGTGATAGGTGGAGATACGTTGCATCCCTGATGAAAGCGGCCGTAGGGTCCTGCGTCATGAAGATCTTCATTCGCTGGGTTGCTGTGGTCGCCGCCGTCCTCCTGGCCGGCACTGTGTTCGCCGCGCCAGCCTCAGCTGCGCCAGACGCCGTGTGCGCCAAACCCGTCGCCGGCTCGGACTGTCCCGGGGCCGGGCAATGGGAATACAACGGAGACAAGATGCATGTTTGCGACCTCTATGCCGACGG
Source organism: Allocatelliglobosispora scoriae (assembly GCF_014204945.1). Taxonomy (NCBI): domain Bacteria; kingdom Bacillati; phylum Actinomycetota; class Actinomycetes; order Micromonosporales; family Micromonosporaceae; genus Allocatelliglobosispora; species Allocatelliglobosispora scoriae. The sequence continues at coordinate 763,497 of NZ_JACHMN010000001.1, read as the reverse complement.
CAAGTCGGCGGTGGTGATCGCGTGGCTCAACGACGTGCGGGCACCCGACAAGTGGCACACCTCCGGTGCCAGGGATTGCACCGAGCGGTCCTACGGCAACCTCATCGAGGGTACGCACATCGACTTCATGGCATGTCTCGGCAAATACAGCACCAACACGGTCTACTGGGACACCTGCGGCTACATGCTGTCCTCCACCGCCTGAACCGACGCCGGTGGCCTGCCCTTCCCGGCCTCTGGCGGTCGGTGGGCAGGTCAGCGGCTGAGTGTGATCCAGTAGCGGCGGACCCGGACGTGACCGGTGTCCAGGATGCCCTGGAGCACGCCGCCCTGGCTCTCGATGGTGCGCGCCGAGGCGAGGTTGTCCTCCAGGCAGGGAATGAGCACCTGGTGCAGGCCCAGAACGGTGCGGGCCTCGCGGAGCATCTCACCCAGGGCCCAGCTTGCCAGGCCGCGTCGGCGTGCGGAGGGACGTACGCCGTAGCCGATCTGGCCCAGGTTGTCGTCCGGCCGGTGCCGCAGCGCGATACCCCCGAGCACCTGCCCGTCCTCGACGATCCACCGGCAGGAGGCGTGCCGCTCGTCGGGGCACGGTTCCCCGGCTCCGTGGTCGAGCCGGACGCGTCGCCGCACCCAGTCGGCGAGGCTGTCGGGGGAGTCCAGGTCGTCGTCGGGGCCGATGCCGAAGCCGTCCTCGTGCAGACCGGGACCCCAGTCGTCGCGGCAGTCCTGGAAGGCGGCGTACAGGCTGGTGGTGGGCGATATCAGAGTTGGCATGCGGGCCACCGTAGTCGCGGCCCGGGCCGGTGGCGATCCCCTCGAATCCACCGTGGATCATGCCTGACGGGCCGTCCTCGTCTTCGATGAGGCCGCCTGTAGAGGAGGAGTACGTGTGCTCTCGCTCGGGCGGTCCTCGGCGGCCTGGGGGTGGTTAGATGGCCTTTTCCAGACCGGCGCACCCCCTCGTGCGCCGGTCGAACATAGACGATGTGAGTGAACTGTGTCACAAAGTGGTGGCGGCGCAGTTGAAGGGGGCGCGACACCTGCGCCGCCGGTGCGCCCGTGGCGGCCGTCAGTCGCGGTAGACGGTGTCCCCGGGCCGCACCGCCACCGGGTCTACGACCAGGGCGGTGTTGTGCCCCGCCCGGGCCGGGCCGCGGTGGCAGATCCCGGTCAGCACCTCGCGCACCATGGTGGTCTCGGCGGTGCCGGAGCCCAGTACGCCGATCCGGTCGCCGGTGGCCACCACGCCGCCGGCGACCCGGCCGGTGACGACGAGCTCGCCTTTCGGGCCGGTGAACACGTCCTCGACCGGCATACACATGGACGCGGCCAGGGGTTCGAGGGCGGTGACCGCCTCGGCGTGCACCGGGTCGGAGGTGGCGAGGAACTCCGCGGTGAACGCGGTGACCCGTGCCGGATCGAGCAGCCAGGCCACGACCCGCTGCTGGGCGGCGAGGGTGCCCTGGCCGTAGTAGGCGTTCTGCAGCATTCTGCGGTCGATGATCGCGCCGGTGTTGGTACGCAGGAACGACAGCAGCTCCTCGGTGTGTGCCGCCGAGGTTCCCCACCGACGCAGGTAGGGCTCGGGTTCTTCGCCGATCAGCAGCGCGCCGCAGAGCACCTCGTCGGCGCTGGAGGCGGTCTGGCCGGCGAGGGCGGCGTCCCAGTGGGCGGCGGTGAACGCCCGGACGGCGGCGACCTCGTGGGCGGGCCAGGACGGCAGCCCGCCATAGGTCAGACGGCCGTAGAGGCTCTCGAGGTCGGGTCCGTGGAAGCTCTCCAGCGCGGCGAGTTCGAACAGGCGGGGCAGGAAGTGTTTGAGGTCCGCGAGGTCGCCGAAGGTGAACAGGGCGGAGAAGGCGAAGTGGCGCAGGTGGTCGACGGTGAGGTCGCGCAGCGGCGCCGTGTGGAGGTCCCGCTGGTCGAGGTCGCTGGTACAGCAGGGGCACCCCGCGATGGCGTCGCGCAGCGGGTACGCCGCGAACACCCGGTAGAGCTGCTCGATCGCGGGTCGCAGGCTCATCGCGTCCTCCTGGGACCCCGGGGGCGAAGGGAGCGGGGACTCAGCGGGCTGGAACCGGCTCGGACGAGGGCTGCCACTCCCGTTTGAGCAGCCCGTAGACCCACGAGTCGGAGACATCGCCGTTGACGATGCAGTCCTCCCGCAGCGTGCCTTCGCGCACGAACCCGAGCTTCTCCAGCACGCGGGCGGATGCGACGTTGCGGGTATCGGTCTCCGTCTGGACGCGGTTGAGGTCCAGCGTGTCGAATGCCCAGCCCAGCAGGGCGCGCGCGGCCTCCGTCGCGTAGCCGTGGCCCCACGCCGCCTCGGTGTAGCAGTAACCCAGAGACGCGCTGCGGTAGTCGGGATTCCACCCGTTGAAGCTGCACCAGCCGAGAAAGGCCCCGTCGGAGGCGCGATCCACGGCCAGCCGCGCCCCGGAGCCCTCCTCCGCCATCTGCCGGCAACCCGAGATGAACCGCTCGGCGCGGGCGCGGTCGCTCCACGGCGGCGAGTCCCAGTAGCGCAGCACGTAGGCGTTGCTGTGCAGCGCGAAGAGGTCGCCGGCGTCGGCGTCGTCGAAGGGGCGCAGCCGGAGGCGGGCGGTGTGCAGCGTGGGGGCGGGCAGCGGCATGCGCGTCATGTTCCCTGCGATGCCGACCAGCCGCAACACGTTATCCGGCTCGCCGCCCGGCGGGCGGACTCAGGGGTGCAGGCTGGGCCGGTAGATCAGCTCCTGGATGTTGCCGTCCAGCGTCCGGGTCTCGATCAGCTGAAGGTCGAAGTCTGCGGCGCCCTGGAAGATCGGGGCCAGCCCGGTGCGTCCGGTGATGACGGGGAACACGGTCACCTGTACGCGGTCGACGAGACCGGCGGCCATCAGCGCCCGGTTCATCGACAGGCTGCCGTGCGAGCGCAGCGGCACGTCGGACTCTTCCTTGAGCCGGGCCACGACGTCGACAGCGTCGCCGTTCGCCACCGCCGCGTTCGGCCAGTCGAGGGGCTCTTCCAGCGTCGTGGAGACGATCGTGGCGGGCAGGTTCCGCATCCGGGTGACCCACGGGTCGCGCACGTCGGAGTCCTCGGTGCTGGCGGCCAGCATGTCGGTGAACTCGCGGTAGGTGGTGGCCCCGAAGACCATCCGCTGGTCCTCCTCGTACTGGGCGAGGCGGTGGGCGAGCAGTTCGGGGCCCTGCTTGCCCCAGTATCCGGTCCAGTCGCCGCTGGCGGCGCCGTAGCCGTCGAGGCTGGAGAAGACGTCGAAGGTATAGCTGGCGGCCATGGTGTCCTCCTCGGGTACCGATTGATCCAGTCTATGAATACCGGCCGGGCGGCACGGCTAAACCGGGCGGTGGCCGAAGGGACTCCCTTCCGCCACCGCCCCGACCCGTGCCGGGCAGGCGGCGGCGCTCAGCCGGGTCCGATCGCGGCCAGCAGCGCCTCGGCGGACTCGGGGTGGCGCTGCAGCAGGCCGTGCGCCTGATGCGCCTGATGCGCCTCCTGCCCGCCGTCGAGCTGCCACCCGTCCTCGCAGCCGAGCAGCGCGGCCAGCGCGTCGGCGGCCGCCGGATGGCCGGCCAGCAGCGCCGTCGCCGCAGACGGCCCGGTCGGCCTGCGCGCCGCAGCCTGCGGGACCGCGGCCGCCGCCGACCACGGCGGGGTCCACGCGTCCACGGCGGCGAGCCCGGCGGGGAAGATCCGGCCCGCCTCCCTCACCAGCAGGGGAGCCAGGTCGCCGCCCTCCTTGCGCAGCGTCGTGATCAACGCGGGCAGCCACGGCAGCAGCACGGTGTCGGGCAGCCGGCCGAAGGCGGTGGAGATCGCCTCGACGACGAATCCGACCAGCCCCGGCACCGGTTCGAGCGCCTGCAGGAACCCGCTGAGGTACTGCGGGTAGGCGGGCAGCGTCAGCGGGCTGGACAGCAGCGCGTCGCACCGCTCGCGCAGCTCGGCCCGGGTCATCCCGCCGAGGTGGTAGCGGGCCGCCCAGTGCAGGGCGGTCTTCGCCGGTGCCTGCGGATGCGATTGCGCCACCGCGATCTCCAGCTGCGCCCGGTCGCAGCCGAGCGACAGCGCAAGGCTCTCCATGCTGAACAGGAAGCCGAGCATCGCCGCGACCTGCTGGGCGCCCGCCTCGTCGTCGACGAACGCGGCCGGCAGGAGCGTGCAGTAGTGGGCGTAGCCCGCCTTGACGAACCCCTCCAGCCAGGCCGGCAGCACCGGCTCGGTGGCCCGGTAATGGGCCAGCAGCCGCCTGGCCCGGCGCAGCACCTCGGGCGCGTCGTCGACGGTCCGCTCGGCGGCGAGCAGCTCCACGGCACGGGCGCCGAGCTCGTCGGCGAGCCGGGCGGAGCGCAGGTAGAGCGTGGCGTCCTCGACCGCCCGCAGTGCCACGGCTGCCGTCGCCTGCGGGTCCCACACCGACCGGCGCAGCCGCTGCTCGAGCACCTGCTCGATGGTGACGCCCTCGTAGCCGATCTCGACCAGGTCGCGCTGGTGCGTGCCGATCGCCACGTCCCAGGACTCCTGGATCGCCTTCTCGCCGAGCGTGCGTTCGCCCATGATCGGCCGCACCGCACCGGTGGGCAGCAGGTACCGCAGGATCCACAGCACGTCGGAGCACTTCGCCAGCTCCGGCTTGGCCGCGATGTCGAGCAGGGCCCGCTGCACGCCGCGCTGGTCGAGCTTCAGCCCGAGCGGTGTGAGCCGGTCGTAGACGTCGCGGGCCAGCGGGGGCAGCGCGTCGTAGCCGACCTGGCCGATCCGGTCGCCGCCGAGCAGGATCTCGCAGAGCCGCCGCACGTCGCGCCTGCCCGGGACGGCGTCCTTCTCGATGCAGGTGACGGCGGCGTCCTGGAAGTCGTAGGGCGTCGGGCGGGCCCGCCCGCGCATCCCGGCGAGCAGGATCGATGTCTCGAAGACCGCGATGGCGTCGGCGGTGCTGGCGAGGTAGCCGTTGCGCCGGGCCAGCCGGACGATCTCGACGCACCACCCGAGCAGTTCGTCCTCGTCGAGCCGGTCGAGGACCGGCGGCCGGGCCAGGAAGCCGGACAGCTGGTCGGTGACCGGGGCGCCCGGCACGGCCGGCGCGACCGGCTTGGCCTTCTTCGGCGGCTTACGGGTGCCCTGCTGCCCCTCCAGCTGGTACGGCGTGACACCGGACCTGGTCAGCGACTTCGCCCAGACCGCCGCAGCGATGGACACCGACCCGGCGGCCAGCCCGAACTGCGCCTCGATCGACGAGTGGCTCGACGGGATCAGCCCGTAGCGCCAGACGGTCGCGGTCCGGGGGGTGATCTCGAAGGTGTCGGTGCCGTCCACCCCGAACTCGGCGACCCGGCTCGCGGCGTGGAACGCCCCGCAGACATACAGGCAGTCACCGGGGTCGGTGCCGGAGGCGGCGAGGTGCTCGCGCATCCGGGTCCACATGTAGCGCTCGCGGTCCTCGTCGACCCGCACCCGGTCGTGGCGGCCCGGTGCCAGCCGGCGGAACAGGCTGCCGATCAGCACCAGCACCTGCCGGTAGGTGTCGTAGTCGGCGTCGGCGAGCGGCTGCTCGACATACTGGTCCCACCACTCCGACCAGTGCCGCACCCGGCCGTGGTGCAGCAGGTGCGCCTCCAGCTCGGCGAAGCGCGGCCGCAGGTCGCCGATCTCGACCCCGACCGCGTCGCCGTGCATGGCGGCCTCCTCGGCCGGCGGGCTCTCGGCGTCAGCGGGCTCGGCCGGGGCGGGCTCGGCCGCTGGGTCGTGGTCGCGGGGCTGCCACTGGTAGACGTGGTCGGTCGACCGGTCCACGAGCACCAGCTCGACACCGGGCGTGTCCAGTGCGTACGAGATGGCCTGGTACTCCGCGGACGCCTCGGTGATCGGCGCGACCACCGACAGCGGCGACCACTCCTGCGGGAAGCCGTCGACCTCCCCGGCGAACGCCTGCACCGCGACCGGCAGCCGGCAGTTGCGCAGCTCGGTGAGGAGCGGCGCCATGTCCTCGCACAGCTCCAGGTAGACGACCCGGGGCTGTTTGGCGCGCAGCCGCCGGGCCATCGCGATCGCCGACGCCGGCGAGTGGTGGCAGACAGGGAAGATCTCCAGCCGTTCGGCGAGAGCCCGGTCGACGTCGTCGACGATCCCGGACAGGATGCCAGCGAGCGCGTCGGGTCCGTCGGCGAGCGTCGCGGCGGCGTCGAGCAGCTGCCCGCGCAGCGCGTCGAAGGTGGTCGTCACGACAATGTCGCCAGTGCCTCGCGCCCGCCGTCGAGGAACGCGGGCCACTCGCCGCCCTCGGCCTTGCTGCGCGGCTCGATGACGCCGTGCCAGTATTTGTTGAGGATGGCGAGGTCCTCCGGCGCCCGCCGGGCGAGCGTTCCGACCAGCGACCCGGCGAGGGTCTGGGCGCGCAGCTGCCGGTCGCCGAAGAAGTTGCTGTGCAGGATCGCGTCCTCCAGCACGCCGATCTGCTCCGCCGTCGACAGCGCCGACTCCAGCTTCTCGTCGTCGCTGCCCGCTGCGGCGGCGCCGGCGCGCAGGTCGGCGAAGCTCTGCAGCAGGATGTCGAGCAGCGTCGGCGGCACCTCCAGCTCGATCTGGTGGCGGCGCAGCAGCTCGACCGTGCGGAACCGGACGATCTCCGCCTCGCTGCGCTTGTTGGTCACGACCGGGATGCGGACGAAGTTGAAGCGGCGCTTGAGCGCCGACGACAGGTCGTTGACGCCCCGGTCGCGGCTGTTGGCGGTGGCGATGATGGAGAAGCCGGGCTGGGCGAAGACGATGTTGTCGTCCTCCAGCTCCGGGATGGAGATGTATTTCTCGGACAGGATCGAGATCAGCGCGTCCTGCACGTCGCTGGTCGACCGGGTCAGCTCCTCGAAGCGCCCGATCATGCCCTTCTCCATCGCGGTCATGATCGGCGAGGGGATCATCGAGTCGCGGGACTGGCCCTTCGCGATCACCTGCGAAACGTTCCACGAGTATTTGATGTGGTCCTCGGTGGTCCCGGCGGTGCCCTGCACCACCAGGGTCGAGTTGCGGCTGATCGCGGCGGCCAGCAGTTCGGCGAGCCAGCTCTTGCCGGTGCCCGGGTCGCCGATGAGCAGCAGCCCCCGGTCGGAGGCGAGGGTCACGATGGCCCGCTCGACGAAGCTGCGGTCGCCGAACCACTTCTGCGGGATCTCCCGGGCCAGCCCGTCGGCGCGCTCGGAACCCAGGATGAACAGTCGGACCATGCGCGGGCTCAGCCGCCAGGTGAACGGCTTCGGGCTGTCGTCGATGGACTCCAGCCAGTCCAGCTCCTCGGAGTACTTGATCTCGGCGGGGGCGCGCAGCATCTCGGCGGTCATGGTGCATGTCTCCTAAGAAGCGAGGAAGTTCTTGAGTTCGAACACGAGCTTGCGAATGTGGCCGGAGATCACCGGCGTGCCGAGGTCCTTGAACCGCTGGCGGAACCACGGGTTGACGCTCTGGGTGCCGGAGCTGTTCACCGAGCCGACCGGGATCAGCTTCACCCCGGACCGGTGGACGGCGACCATGCTGTCGTAGAGCGGCTGGGAGCGGTCGAACTCGTAGAAGTCCGAGATCCACACCATCACCGTGTTCTGCGGCTCGGCGATCTTCGGCCGGGCCATCGCCATCGCGACCGGTCCGTCGTTGCCGCCGCCCAGATTGGTTCGCAGAAGCGTCTCGAACGGGTCGTGCACCCACGGCGTCAGGTCGATCGCCTTGGTGTCATAGGCGATGAGGTGCACATCGACCCGGGGCAGCCCGGCGAAGATCGAGGCGAGGATCGTGCAGTTGACCATCGAGTCGACCATCGAGCCGGACTGGTCCACCACCACGATCAGCCGCGACGGCGTCGTCTTGCGGGCCGTCTGCCGGTAGAACAACCGGTCGACGTAGAGCCGCTCGTCCTCCGGGCTCCAGTTGGTGAGGTTCTTCCAGATCGTGCGGTCGAGGTCGAGGTTGCGGAACACCCGCTTCGGCGGCACCGACCGGTCGATCTTGCCGACGGCAGTGCGCTCCACCTGCGTCCGCAGCACCGACGCGACGTCGTCGACGAACCGGCGGATCAGCGCCTTCGCGTTCGCCAGCGCCACCCCGGACAGGTTGGACTTGTCGCGCAGCAGCTGCTCGATCAGCGACATGCTCGGCGTGAGCTTGCCCGCCAGCACCGGATCGGCGAGCACCTCCCGAAGGTGCATGCGCTTGACCAGGTCCGCCTCGATCTCGCCGAGCATCGGCGCCACCGGGGACTGCCCGCCGCCCTGCCCCGGTCCTTGGCCGAAGGCACGCCCCAGCCAGCCGGAGTCGGACTGCCACCGGCCCAGCTGCGTCGCCGAGACGGTGCCCCGGCCGGTGTCGAAGACGTTGAGCAGCAGCTTCGACGCCATCGCGGCGCGGCGCACCTCGGCGGCGCCGTCCCGCTCGTCGGACTCGGGCGGCGTCATCAGCCCGTCGAACTCGGCGGCGAGGTCGGGGAACCGCTGCGCCACGTTGTCGACGGAGACCGAGGGGTCCAGCAGCGCCGCCGGCAGGCCGATGTCCTCCACGATGGACAGGCTCGCCGCCTCGAGCGCCGCCTGCTCCTCCCGGTCGAACAGCCGGGCGATGAGCCGCCAGTAGAGGACCTGGCGGCGGTTGGCGTCGGCGTCGGTGATCGGTTCGCTCATGCCCGCAGCAACCGTCCCGCCCGCTCGCGCAGCACGGCGACGGCGTCACCGGCTGCCGCTTCGGCCTTCACCGAGGCGGGGGTGGTCGCGGGACCGGCCCACTCGCCGCCGTGGACCGCCGTGGTCTTGCGCTTGACGGTCGCCTCGACCGCCAGCGGCTGCAGGGTCCACCGCCCGGCGTCCCATCGCAGCAGGCCCAGACAGGCGGTGGACGACGCGACCAGCGCGGCTGTCAGCGGCCCGGCGGCCGGCAGCCGGTCGACGTCGACCTCGAACGGGTGCCCGCCGATGGTGAACGTGACGCCGCCGTCGTGCGCCGTGGCGGCGTACCCCTCGATCAGGATCGGTTCGGCGATGCGGACCGGGTGGCGCTGCAGCGGCTCGACCGGCGCGGGGGTCGCGCCCGCCAGCTGCACCCGGGCGGTGGCGAACGGATCGGCGGCCGTGCCCGGCCGGGCCCTGTCGTCGTCCCAGAGCAGGTCGCCGCCGGTGGTGGCCGGCATGTCGACCAGCTCGACCGCGCGGTGCTCGGCGAGCGCGGCGAGCAGGCTGCAGTGCGCCCGCAGCAGCTGCCACACGCCCCGGCCGACGATCGTGTCGACCTTGGCGGCCGAGACGCTCGCCCGCACCAGCCGGGCCGGGGAACCGTCGGCGGGCTCCAGCACCGCGTGGATCTGCGCCTGCACCGCGGTGGGGTGCTCGTGCAGCTCGACGCCGAGCGGCAGCAGCCGGCCGGAGACCGCGCCGACCTCCGCCGTCGCCGCCGCCCCGGGCTGGGAGAGCAGCATCGCGCGGCTCCACAGGTCGGCCCAGCGGCGGACCGGCACCCGCGCCAGTGTCGCGCCCGGACTCGACGCGCGCAGCTCGGCGGCGAAGCCGTCCAGCAGCACCGCGAGCCTGCGCAGCGGGGGCTGCGCCCAGGTCGCGGCGACCACCTGCTGGGAACCGGTCACCAGGTCGTGGTCGATGCCCCGCCACCCGGCGACCGCCAGGTCGGACAGCCAGGACCGGGACGCGGCCAGCAGGTTGGCGCCGGCCGCCTCACCCGCGGCGGCGGCAGACCACTGTGGACGGACCAGTCCGGTCGCCTCGTCGAAGCGGGCGAGCAACCCGTCGTGCACCGCGCCCAGCAGCGCGGAGCGCGCCGCGGCGAGCGCGGCGAGGTGGTCGTCGGAGACGGACCCGGCCACGACCTTCGCCACGGCGTCGGCGACCCGCCGGCCCAGCGGCGTCACCGACACCGCGTCGGCGAGCGCGTGCAGGGCGGCGACCTGCTGGGCGTCCGGGCGCAGCAGGCCGGTGACGAGCACCCGGTCGAAGCCGTCCACCACGGCGAGCGCCTCGTCGACGCCGTCCACCGGCGAGCCGATCAGATCCCACCGCATCAGCGCACCGCCGCAGCGGCCGGGAACCAGGCGAACTCGGCCACCGGCGCCGTCGTCGCGGGCAGCTCCAGGTAGGACAGGTGCCGCAGGAACCGGCTGAACACGGTGGCCGCCGGGGCGGGTTCGTGCCGGGGATGCATCGCGTGGGTCAGGTCCCAGCCGCTCTGTGCGCCCTCGCCCAGCTCGACGTGCAGGTAGCGGGCGACCTGGTCCAGCCCGTACTGCACGATCGCCTCGTCGACGAGCGTCTGCAGGTGCTTGCAGAGCGAGCCGCGGGCGCCGCCGCACGGCCGGTTGTTGTTGGTGCTGCACGAGAACGCGTGCTCCCGGGCGGTGATCGACGAGACGTAGACCCGCTCGATGTCCGAACCGCTCGACACGACCCCCTGCAGCCGGCCGTCGGCGAGCTCGACGAAGGGCGCCTTCGCGAGTTTGCGGGGCCGGGTCGGCGGCACCACCCGCACGGCGCTGTGCTCCTCCCACGGCGGTTTCACGTCGTTCACCTGCGTAGACCTCCCCTGACGGCTGGGACCGGCTGAGATCCCCTCAGCGGTGCGGTGACAGTAGCGTCGTGGGCTGACTTTCCGCGCGGCCGGGTCGCATCCCGCCCGAGTTGAAAAGGTCTTCCGGCAGGCGGAAAGCGTTCTTGCCTCAGCTCACGGCCGGTGCGACCGTCGGATCTGAGCTGCTATTCGGGGTCCGCCGATGAGCAGTTCCCCTGCGGCCGACGGATGCGGAGCACGCGTATGCATCTCCCGAGAGGCCGGGCACCCTGCCGACGGTGTCCGCGATGACCGACGACGCGCCGACGCTCTTCGCGGGCCTCCGAGCCGGCCGGATCGACGACGACCTGCTCGCCGGTTTTCCGCTGCAGAACAGCGCGGACCTGGCCGCCGGGCAGGACTGGGTCGCCCGGGCGGGTGCCTTCGCCGACGGGTTCGTCGATGCCGACGAGATCGATCGCAGCGGGAAGCTGCCCGTGGAGCTCCTCGATTCCCTGCGTCGTGAGGGCCTGCTGGCCGCCGGGTTGAGCCCTGAGCTGGGCGGTGCCGGGCTGTCGCCGTACAACGTGTTCCGCATGGTCGCGGCGGTGAGCCGCCGGTCCATGCCGGTCGCCCAGATCATCGCGGTCCAGGCCGGGCTGGGGGCGGGCGCGCTGTATCCGGCGCTCCCCGCCGGCCCGCTGCGGGACATGGTGCGCGAGCGGATCGGCGCCGAGGCGCTGTCCGGATTCGGCGACACCGACGGGTCGGGTCAGAACAACAGGTTGCCCCGGATGACCGCGACCCGGGTGGACGGTGGCCCCGACCTGGTCCTGCGTGGAGAGAAGCTCTACACCGCCAACGGCCCCGTGGCGGATCTGCTCGCCGTCTCGGCGGTCCTGGACGGCGCGGTCTGCGTCTGCTTCGTCGACACGGCCGCCGCCGGATTCAGCGTCGACTCCACGGTCGAATTCGTCGGCAGCAAGGGACTGCCCAGCGGGGTCCTGCGTTTCGACGGGGTCAGGGTGGCGGGGGAGCACGTGCTGTCGGATCACGTGGGGCAGCTGCGGCTGCCTCCGCTGATCAACGCGATAGCGTTCCTCGGCCGGATCTACTTCAACGGTGCTCCGGCGATGGCGATCGCCCGCAACTGCCTGGAGTGGTCGCGCGAGTTCGTCAACCGGCGCAGCATCGACGGCCGCCCGCTGTCGGGCTACGACCGGATCCAGCGCATGGTGTCCGCGACGATGGCCGACGTCTACGCCATGGACTGCCTCGCCCGCTGGTGCCTGATCGGCTCCGGGCTCTCCGGCCGCTGGCTGGAGCGCTTCGTGGCGAAGAACGCGCTGACCCGCACGGCATGGCGGGTGGCGGACCGCACGGTCTCCCTGCTGGGCGCGGAGGGACTGGAGACCGCGGACAGCAAGCGCCGCCGAGGTGCGGCGCCGCTGCCGGTGGAGCGGGCACTGCGCGACGCCAGGATGCTGCGGGTCGCCGGCAACGTCGACTTCCAGCTCGACAACCAGGCCGCTCAGCTCATGCTGGCCGATCGCGATCCGGACGCCCGCTCGGACCGTCGCGCAGCGCGGCTGGACCTGTCACCCCGGAACCAGGCCCACCTCGACGAGGCCAGGGGGCACGCCCGCCGGTTCGGCGAGGCGATCGCCGGCGCGGCCGCCCGGCACGGCGTACTGGCGCCGCACGCCGACCAGGAGATCCGCGTGACGCTGGGCCGGCTCGTCGCCGAACTGGTCACCGTGTGCGCGGTGCTGGGCAGAACCCATCAGCTCGGTACGCCGCAGGCGCAGGCCCTCGCCGACGTCTACTGCACGGGCGCCCGGCACCGCCTGGCGGGCCTGTGGCGCAGGCTCCGCCCGGGCGAGGAGCCGGACTACGCCGTTATCAGCGCCGGTTGGCTGGACGGGTCGTCCTTCGAGTTCCTCGGCGCAGGGTGAGGAGGGCAGATGGCAGGCGAGCAGCGCAACGGTCCCGACGGACTGCCCGACATCCTCGGCGGTGTCGATCTCGCCGATCCCGGCAGCTTCGCCGCGGGCGTGCCCTACCCGCTGTTCGCCGCGCTGCGCCGGGACGCCCCGGTGCTGTTCCACCCGCACGGGCCGGACCGCGCGAGCGGATTCTGGGTGCTGACCCGGCACGCCGACATCACCGCCGCCGCAGCCGATCCCGTGTTCTCCGCCGAAGGCGCCCCGGAGCGCGACGGCGGGGGAACCCACCTGGAGGACCTGCCTCGCGGGCTGCCCACCGGTGCCGTGGTCTTCATGATGGACGATCCCCGGCACGGCCTGATCAAGCAGGCGCTGCAGCCCCACCTCGACGGGCCGGCGGTTCCCGGCCAGCCGGCACTGCGCGTCCACGCCGAGGAGCTGGTGCGCCGCGCCGTGGCCGCGGGTCGGGCCGACGCGGTCGGTGCGATCGCCGAACCGTTCGCGCTGCGGGCGGTGTGCGGGCTGCTCGGCGTGCCCCGGCGGGACGAGCCGCGGCTGGGCGGGTGGTCGCGTGAGGTCCTCGGGTTCACCGACCGCCGCACCGGCCGGGCCGACCCTCGCTCACGAGCCGTCTTCGCCGCGATGCGGGAGTACTTCCAGCACCTCCTCGACGGCGAATGGCGGGCGCACTCCGGCGGTCTGGGACCGCTCATCGCGGCAGGCACCATCCCGGGCGGCTGCCCGCTGTCGCGGACGGAGCAGGAGATGCACGCGGCGGTGCTGTTCGTCTCCGGGTTCGAGCAGCCGCGCAACACCATCGCCGCGGCGGTGGCGGCATTCGCGACGCACCCGCGGCAGTGGCGAATGCTGAGGTCCGACCGCTCCCTGCTCACCGGCGCCATCGAGGAGGTGCTGCGGTGGGCGCCGCCGAACCCCTACAACCGGCGTACGGCGACCGCCGACGTCCTCCTGCGCGGTCAGCTCATCCGGGCGGGCGACAAGGTGACCCTCTGGTGGCCCTCGGCGAACCGGGACCGCGAGGTGTTCGCCGATCCGGACGTGTTCGACATCCGCCGCCGCCCCAATCCGCACCTCGCCTTCGGCTCGGGCACGCACGCGTGCTCGGGAGCCGCGTTCGCGCGGACACAGCTCCGGCTCGTCCTCAGCGCCCTGCTCGACCAGGTCGAACAGATCCAGCTGACCGGGCCGGTCGTCCATGCCCCCAACAACAAACACACGGTACTGCTCGACGTGCCGATCGAGCTGGTGCGGTAGCGCCGGTCGGCGATTCTCAGAAGGGAAGCCCTGTGTCCTCGAACGCCACGCTCCGCCTGGAGAGCATCCAGGAACTCGCCAACATGGGCCGCACCGGTCAGCGGGTCGTGATCGATCAGTCGATGCTCGACGACGACTTCGACGATCTCGGAGTCGACTCCCTGGCATTGATCGAACTCGTCGACCGCATTCAGGAGGCCCACCGCGTGCGGGTCGACGACGACGAAGTGTCGACCCTGCGTACGCCGCGGCTGCTCCTGGCCCACGTGAACGGACTTCTGAAGAGCCGGGCCCGCTGACATGCGTACGCTGACCGGCGGACCAGGTCGGCAGGCGGGCATTCTGGGCGTCGGAGGCTACCGTCCCGAGCGCGTCGTCACGACCGGCGCTGTCGCCGACCGGCTGGGCGTCTCGGCGGAGTGGGCGATCTCGCGGACGGGCATGCGCCAGCGGCACCGGGCGGGCGAGGAAGAGACGCTGGCGATGATGGCCACCGCGGCGGCGTTGCGGGCGCTGACCGCCGCCGGGCGCCGGGGAACCGATGTCGACTGCGTACTGGTGGCGACGATCACCAATCCCACGCCGACGCCCGCGATAGCACCGCAGGTCGCGTACAGCCTGGGTACGCCGGCGGCCGGATTCGACGTGAACAGCGCGTGTGCGGGCTTCTGCCACGCACTGGAACTGGCCCGGGTCCTGATCGCGGCCGGGTCCGCCGACTGCGTCGTGGTCGTCGGCGCCGACCGGATGCTCGACATCGTCGACCCCGACGACCGCAACACGGCCGCGTTGTTCGGCGACGGCGCGGGTGCCGTGGTCGTGGCCGCCGCACCGCAGTGCGGCATCAGCCCGGTCGTGTGGGGCAGCGACGGCGCGAAAGCCGCCGCCCTGGAGGTACGCCCGAGCAGCTTCGCGTTCGCCGCGACCCCGTCGTTGGGACGGCCCTGGCTGCAGATGGACGGCACCGCCGTGGCCCGGTGGGTGGCCGCGACGGTTCCGGCCGCGGTCGAGGCCGCCCTCCGGCGGGCAGGGGTGTGCTGGCAGGACGTCGCGGCATTCATTCCCCATCAGGCAGGCGGGCGGGTCATCGATCGGGTGGTCGGCCAGCTCGACCTGCCGGAGCATGTCGTGGTCGCCGACGACCTGCGCACCACCGCCAACACCTCGGCGGCGTCGGTCCCGCTGGCGCTGGCGAGCCTCATCGAAGCCGGCCGCGTCCACCGCGGCGAGCTCGCCGTCCTGATGGGCTTCGGCGCCGGCCTGGCCTACGCCGGCCAGGTCGTGCGCATCCCATGAGCAGCCGGAGGTGGTGCCCGTGAAAGGGCGGATCGGTATCGTCGGCGGCAGCATCGCCGGCTGCGCGGCGGCGCTCGGCGCCACCCGCGCGGGATACGACGTGACGCTCTTCGAGCGCGCGACGGATCTCCGCGACCGCGGCTTCGGCGTCGGCATGCCGAAGGCCGCCTACGAGGAGCTCACGGCGGCCGGGTACCTGGACGCCGCCCTGCCCGTCCACCCGGTGACCCACCGCCTGTGGATCGTCGCCGAGCCCGGCGAGCCCACCGGGCGGGTGCTGTGGCGGCAGCCGATCCCGGCGATGGCGACCAGCTGGGGCCGGCTGTGGGGTGCCCTCGCCGACCGGGCGGTGCCGCACTACCGCGCCGGAACGCGTGTCACAGCGGTGAGCGCCGACGGCGCCGTCACCACCGAGGACGGGCTCACGCACGCCTTCGACCTGGTGATCGGCGCCGACGGCCACCACTCCCGGACGCGGTCGGTGATCGACCCCGGCCCTCCCGCCCGCGAAGCCGGCTACTCCCTCTGGCGCGGCACCATTCCGCAGGAGCGGTTGCCGCGATCACTGCGGCCGATCGTGGAGTCCTCGTTCGTGACCGGTGTCTTCGACGGCGGGCACGCGGTCTTCTACCTCATCCCCTCCGACACCGGCGGGCGCCGGCTGATGTGGGCGGTCTACGGCTGCCCGCCGGGAGCGGATCCCGCCGGTGAGCCGTGGGCGACGATCGAGCGGGTACTACCGCCGGCCTGGGCTGAGGCGTGCCGGGAGTCCGAGACGCCGGTCGTGCATCCGGTCACCGACCGGGCGGCGGCCACCTACGCCGCCGACCGGGTCCTGCTGATCGGCGATGCCGCGACGCTGGCGCGCCCGCATACCGCATCGGGCGCGGTCAAGGCGATGCTCGACGCCGCCTGCATCGAACGCCTGCTCGCCGCCGGCACCGATCTGCGCGAGGTGCCGGTGCGCTACGACGCCGAACGCCGCCCGGCCGGCAACCAGCTGGTGGAGATCGGCCGCAGGCTCGGCGGCGCCATGGTCGACCGCACTCCGCCGTGGGGGTCGATGACCCCCGAAGACCTGTCGGACTGGACCGCATCGGTCCTGCGCGGAGACAGCCACTACCTCTACTCCCCGGGTCCGCCGGACCCGGTCAACTAAGCGGAGGCCGCCATGCCCGTCATTCACCGTCCCGTGCTCGCCCTTCCCGACAACGAGGTCGCCCTGGACGAGATCCTCGAACACCTGGAGCGCGCCTACGCCCATACGCCGGATCTCGACCGTGCCCTGCGCGTGGTCCGTGCCTGCGATGTCAAGACCCGCCGGTACGCCAGGCCGCTGGACGAGATGGCGGGCGCATCGCTCGGCCGGCGCGTCGAGTGGCACTTCGCCGACAGCTGCGACCTGGGAGAGACCGCAGCCCGGCAGGCCCTCGCCGAGGCGGGTCTCACCCCGGCGGATGTCGGCGTCCTGATCGCCGTGACATCGGCGGGCTACCGGATGCCGGGCCTGGACATCGCCCTGAGCGAGCGGCTCGGGTTGTCCAGCACCACCCGCCGGATGCCGGTGATCTCGCTGGGGTGCGCCGGGGCGGCGTACGGGCTGGACCGGGCGGTGGAGCAGGCCACCCTCCGTCCCGATCAGGTGGTCCTGGTCGTCTGCGCGGACATGTTCCCGTCGTTCTTCCACCCCGACGACATCGAGCTGGACTCCATGATCTTCCGCGGTCTGATGGCGGACGGCGCGGCCGCCTGCGTCGTCCGCGGCGGCGAGAGCGACCACGGTCCGTCCATCACCGATTCGTGGCACTACACCCCGCCGGGGACCTCCGACATCGTCGGCTACCGGCTGGACGGCGACGGCTTCCACGGCTTCAATTCGGCGCGCCTGTTCTCCGCCATCGCGACGTTCCTCCCTCATCTCATCGACTGGTTCGGCGGGCAACCGGACTTCGTCGTCCCGCACCCCGGCGGGCCTCGGATCCTGCGGATGCTCGCCGCGGCCCTCCCCAACGGACCAGCCCTGCTGGAGAACGCCCGCCGGAGCCTCGCCGAGCACGGCAACATGGGCGCGCCCTCGACGATGGACATCCTCGCGCGCACCTTCGACGATCCGCCCGCGCCCGGAAGCCGCGGAGTGCTCATCGGCATCGGGCCGGGCATGACGATGATCGCGTGCCGGACCACCTGGCACTGAGCCGTCGCGGGAGCTCCCGACCCGGATAGCGGTCCCTGGAGCACCCGCGACGGCACAGCCGTCACATCGCGGCGTAGTGCGCCGCGATGCGGGTGCCGGAGAGCTCCTGGCCGTAGACGGCGACCTTCCCGATCGCGCCCTGGAAGTAGGACGCGAGGTCGCGGGTGCCGATCCGCAGCGGCGCGGTGCCGTTGCCGGGGATGATGCCGTAGTCCTGCAGGCTGTCCTGGTCGCGCAGGACGCCGTTCTTGTAGACCTTGGTGTAACCGGTGGGGTAGCCGCTCACGCTCTGGGTGTTGATGACGAGCGTGTAGTGGATCCACTGCCCGGCGGTGACGGTGTCCTGGAAGTAGCTTCCGGCGCCGAGGCCGCCGCCGAGGTTGAAGGAGTAGCCCGAGATCCGGTTGGGCCGGTTCTCGCTGTTGGTCAGGGAGTAGATGCGGGCCGTGTACTCGTGCTGGCCGGCGGTGCCCTTGCCCAGCCAGTGCACGTAGCCGGTGCTCTCCTGGTGGGCAAATTGCAGCACGTCCGGCCGCAGCCACGCCTCGACCGTGATCCGCCCGGTCGTCGGGATGCTCAGGTAGTCGCCGTCGGCGATGGACGCGTACTGGCTGCTGCCGTTGAACGTGGTGGCCGGATCGCCGTTGGGAAGCGTGGTGGTCGCGGGAGCGCCGGTGTAGGTGCCGGTGTGGCCGTTGCCGCTGGAGTCGGCGACCGTGCTGCCGCCGTCGCCGAGGCGCCAGTAGCCCACCGGCGCATCCGCGAGGACGGCGGTGTCGTAGGCCGAGGTCGTGGGTGGAGCGGGGATGTCGGTGGCGACGACGTTGTCGTAGCGCACGTCGCCGTTGAACGACAGCAGGCCCACCTTGCCCGCCGTCAGCCCGGTCGTGGTCGTGCTGAGCTGCTCCACCCCGTTGACGCTCAGCGTGAGGCTGTTGCCGGTGACGGTTGCCGCGAACGCGTACCACGCGCCGGTGGTGAGGGCGAACGCCTTGCTCGCCACGGTGGTGAGCGTTCCGCCGACCTTCTTGCCTATCCGGAGCTGGCCGTCCTCGTAGATGAACAGGTAGTAGTTGTTGGTGTCCGTGTAGCGGGCCATCAGCCCCGCCGTCCGGGCGGTCGGCGTCGCCCAGCTCGCGACCTTGATGTCGGCCCGGACCTCGACGTTGGTCGAGGTGGGGTCGCCGACCACCGCGCGGGCCGCGCTCGACGTGGTCCGGTAGTCCTTGGATCCGTCGGAGATGACCGTATAGGCGCCCGTCGGCACGGTGAAGCCGTCGGCGACGGAGTCCTCGAAGTTCTCGTTCACCGATGTGGCGGCCGCGGCCGGTTGCGGATTCGCCAGCATGGCTGCCACGGCGATGCATACCGCGGCGATGACGCCTGTTCTGCGGCCAGTACTCGTCTTCATGGCACTCCCTTCCTCCCGTCGAGGAGATCAGCGCCATCGGGCGAGGTAAATACGGCAGCGGGATGATCCCGGTGACCGCCCTACGCCGGAGGGTGTATTCCGGCGTAGGGCCGGTGCTCTCAGCCGAACAGGACGGCGATGTCGGACTGGAATCGCGGGATGAGCTCGTAGTGCGTGTCGAACTGGCCGCTGAAACCGGCCACGCTGACGATCTTGCCCACCGCGAGCCCGGACAGGTCGATGCCGGGCTGGGTGCTGACGAAGACCGTGAGCTCGCCCGATCCGTCGTCGACGAGGAACTTGTAGCCGTAGGGCAGGTCCGACTCGGGCGCCTGGGTGACCCGGCCGACCACGCGTACCAGGCTTCCCTCGCTGGTCTCGTCGACCCGGCCGGTGGCCCGCCAGGCGGGCAGGACCGCCAGGCCCTTGCCGTGGACCGCGACCTGGGTGGCGGGGTCGGCGGGGACGAGGATGAGCAGGCCGTAGCTCTCCTGCAGGGTGCCGGTCACCCGGACCTGGTCGCGGGGCGCGATGGGCAGGGCCACCGACACGCTGACGTAGATCCCGGCGGTGAGGTCCTGCAGCCCGAATCCCTTGTCGAAGGAGCTGGACTCGAGCCAGCCCGCGGGGGTCGTCGCGGTTCCCTTGACCGTGACGACGGTGCCCAGCGGCAGGGTCCGTGCGCGGGCGATGGAGACCGCCTGGAGCTGCGTGGCCGCGGCCGATGCGGGCACCGCGATGCCTACGGAGCCGAGCGCCAGCACCACGATCAAGGCGCTCCGCCGGAATAGGGACATGAGGATTCCTTCCACGTCGGACAGAGGATGTGCGGGTACGGCCGGAGGTTGCTCCCCGGGACCCACCGTGTGACCTTAACACTCACATCCATCGATGCAATCGTGAAGAAGCCTCAGGTCATGCGGGGGTGCGGGACGGCGGGATGAGCCCGTCGCCCCGCACCCCTCGTGCTAGGGGATCGCGTTGAAAGCGGCGTTGAGCGTGTTGGCGAGCTTGGTCTGGCCGGCCGCGCTCGGGTGCGGGGAGCCGCCGATCGCGGTCACCTGGATGTCCGCCGCGACGAAGGCGGGCGCGGCCTGGGCGCGTACCTTCGCGTTCGCCGGGATCCCGGCGATGATCGCCGCGTTCATGGCGTTGATCAGGGCGGTCACCGCCCCGACCCACATCGGATCGATGAGGGGTACGAGCAGCGGCGTCGCAGCGGGTGGCAGGAAGGCCACGATCCAGGCCGGCGCGTAGGCCCGCACCATCGTCCACGCGAAGTTGCCGATGTCGATGTTGGCCGGGTTGATGTTGTAGTAGAGCATCCAGACGAACTTGTCGGCTCCGGCGGCGAGGATGGCGGCGACGGTCGCCCGGACCCCGGCGGTGATGCCGGCGGCCTGCGCCGGGCCGTCATAGCGGGGAACGCCGATGCGGTGGAAGAAGTCGGCCATGAACGGGATCGGGTTGCGGACCCGCAGGACGCAGCTGCCGCCGTTGGTGACGATCCCGGCCCGCCCGCCGACGGCGGCCCAGTTGATGCTGCTCAGCGGGATGATGGTCTGCTGGGCGAACTCCAGCGCCCGGCACTTGATGAGCTGGCTCAGTACCGAGGTCCAGTTGGTGTTGTTGATCCCGCCGGTGCTCACGTGGTAGGCCTTGTGCCCGTCGGCCTTCGCCTTGACGATGCGGGCGGCGGCGAGCGGCACGGGGGAGACGGCCCTGGCCCACGGGTTGGTGCAGGCGTCCCGGGTGCCCGCGGCGGCGCCGAGCATCTCGGTGGTGCCGAAGCCGGTCCGCGCCATGTTGTGGTAGTCGATGATGTTGGGGTTCAGGCCGAAGTAGCGCCCGGCATAGCTGAATCCGCCGTGGTTGCCGGTCAGCCCGCGCGCGTCGGCGGAGGTCTGGTTGCACACGCCGGTGCCGTACCCCCACTGGTGGTGGGCCGAGGTGACCGAGTCGCCCGTGGCGGTGAGCACGATCGCGCCGCCGGGGTCGGGGATCTTCTTGGGGTCGCGGCAGTCGATCCGGTCCTTCTTGGCGTCGTCGAGCGGGCTGCCGGTCAGGACGACGCAGCCGGACGGGGCGGGCGAGCTGCTGGTGGGGGACGGGGTCGGGCTCGACGCGCTGGGTGAGGGCGACGACGACGGGCTCGTCGAGGGCGACGTGGTCGGGGACGCGGTGGGGGAGCCGGAGGGGCACGGCGACGCGGACGGGGACGGGGAGTTCGTCGCGCTCGGTGACACGCTCGGCGACAGCGAGGGTGACGCGCTCGCCGACGGCGAAACGGTGGCGGTGGGGGACGCCGGGACCGACAGCGTCGGCGCCACCGTGGCCGTGGCCGTGGTGGTCGGCAGCGCGGCGGTGCCGCGGTCGGCACCCGGTGGGGCGATGGTCTGAGTGGGCTGGATCGTCTTGATGATCGTGGGTGTCGGCTTGACGGTCGCGCTCGGCGACGGCGACGCGGTCGGGGAGGGGCTCGCGCTGGTGCTCGCCGACGGCGACGGGCTCGCCGTCGGGGTGGTGGTGGCGGTGGCGCTCGGCGACGGCGAGCCGCAGTTGGCCCGCTCGTTGCGGACCTCCTCCAGGGCGGCGAGGACATCGTCGGGAAGCGGCTCGCCCTCGGGGATGCACGGGTCGAACACCCACTGCGTGCCCTCGAGGATGCGCTCGCACGGTGCGGCGAGCTCGGTGACCGACTGGGGGAAGGTGCGGGTTTCGGGCGCGGGTGCGGCGGTGGCCTGGAGCGACACCGCCATTAGGGCGGCGGCGGTGGTGGCGGAGACGAGTGCGGCGGCTGCCGCGCGCAGGCTGCGTGATCGCAGGTGGGGACGGAGGCGGAGAGGAAGCATCGGCTGGACTCCCGGGAGACCGGCCCGGCTCGTGGCCGGACATCGACAGTTAATCGAGTATGTTCGATCTGTCGATGTCCGGTTGCGGCCACTTCCGGCGCCGGGAACTGCCGCTGGCCCTGACCACCCGAAGAGTGCGTGTGCCACGATGCCCGCCTGCGCGGCGGTACCCCGAAAGGGATCAGAGGATCTCGCGGGCCTCGATGCCCAGCGCCAGCAGCGCGGCGCGAGCCGCGGCACGCCACCCGGCGGCATCGGCGATCCGGTCGCTCGCCGAGCCGAGGTGCACCGCCACCGTGCCGTCGGGCGTCTCAGCGGCGAGGGCGTTGAGCCGCTCCGGTACCTCGAGCGCGTCCGGATGCTGCATGCCGAGGTTCAGGAAGACCGCGCTCGCGGGCCCGGGCGCGGTGACGAGCGCTCGCGGCAGGACACCCACATGCGACGCGGTCGTGACCGGGTCGCCGGCGCCGAGCGCCGCCTGCGCCACCGGACGCAGCACGGAGGCGGGCAGGTAGGGCACGATCGGCAGCATCGCCACGAACGCCGCGTCCTGCCCGCTGCGGGCCACGAGGACCCGCTTGATCTCGGCCCGAATGAACGCCACATCCCGGATCTGGTCGGCCGGGAGGTCCAGTTGCACGGTGGTGAGGGCGTTGGCCGACACGTCGTCGCCCTCGGTGCGATCGTTGACCGGGATGCCGACGATCGCCGTACCGTCGGCGGTCACCCGGCCGATCGCGGCCGCGACCTGCGCGGCGACGGAGACGAACAGCGCGTTCGAGGAACCGCCCAGCGCCGCGGCGGCGGCGTGCCACGCCGACGAGTCGACCAGCGCCACCAGGGTGTGCGGACGGGGACGGGAGGTCATCCGCGGTGCCGGACCGCCGTCGCCGGAGCCGGTCGCCCGGGCGGCGGCGATCGCCGCCCTGATCCCGGCGGGCAGCCCCGTCAGCGCCTCTCGAACCCCGGTCAGCAGACCCGGGCCGCGGCCCGCGTAAAGGCTCGGCGCCCGCCGGCCGGCCGAGGTCAACGCGTTGATCAGTCCCACGCCGTCGGTGAGCGCGTGCGAGACCACGAGCGTCACGGCGTGCCCGCCGTCGGTGAACGGCCGCACGGCGAGATGCCAGGGCGACGACGATGGCAGGACCGGCACCCGGCCCCGGGCGTCCACCCAGTCCAGCACCGCCGACCGGTCGACCGGACCGGGCTCGACGACGACCTCGGGCACCGACGCCAGGGGTCCCCAGTGGTCCCGGCCGCCCAGCACCCGTGCGGGCAGGACCACCCGGCCGAGCTGGCTCGAGGCGGCGAGGCGGTCGGCGAGCGCCCGTATCCGGCCGATGTCCGGGGAGCCCTCGATCAGCCAGGTCACCTGCGCCAGCACGACGCTGCCCACGGCGTGCTGGGCGCGATACGCGGCGATGTCGAGAAGGCTGAGGGGGATCATGGCAGCACTCTCATGAGCGGCCGCTAACGGCCGAGGAACGGCAGGATCATCCGCAGCACCTTCTCCAGGTCGCGGATGCCGCGGATGTCCACGCGGACCTTGCTGGACTCGCGGTCGCCGTCGCGCTCCTTCTCCACCGTCACCAGTGGACGCAGGATCGCCGCGGACACCGAGATGGCGAGCGACGCGACCGCGATGGAGGTGCCGAAGTCCAGCGAGGTCTCGCGCTCGTCCAGCGACGCGATGGCGTCGGCGACCTGCGGCGCGGTCTGCGGTACCTCGGCGACGAGCACCTGTAGCAGCCGCCGCGGCGAAGCCGGCTCGGCCGGATCGGCGGCGATGCCGGCCTGCTGCGCGACCCCGCGCAGGAACGCGATGTCCCCCGGCTGCCGTGCGTCGAGGTCGATCACGTCCGGCAGCTGCCCGTCCCGCAGATCCGCGAGCAGCAACAGCTCCCGCAGCACCTCGGCCACCTCGGGGGCGCCGAGGTCCGCTACACGATCGTGGATGTTCGTCACCAGGCGACCCTTCGATAGGAGGTGTGTTCTCAGACGCCGACCATGCTCAAGGCCGCCCAATGGTAAGGGTGCGACCACACGTCGCCGAATTCTCCGCTGAACAGCGTGTACTGCGCCCTGGACCACGCCTGGTGCTTGTCCATCCCGCCGCGCAGCCACAGCTCGTAGAATCGGTGCAGCAGCGCGGTCGACGAGGCGAGGTTGATGTCCCACATCGGCGACAGGACGGTCCGCGCGCCGCTGCCCAGCACCGCCCGGTTGAACCCCCACAGCTCATCGCCCTCGGCGACCATCACCCGGCCCAGCGAGCACGCCTGCACGGTGACGTGCTCGGCCGAACCCCTGCTCGTCACCAGGTCCAGGCCGCGCAGCAGCCTGCCCTCATGCGCCTGTTCGCGATCGGGCAGCCGGTCGCCGTCGCTCAGCGCGAGGCCGGACCGCATCACCTGCGCACCATCCAGGTGTACGCCGTGCGCCAGCACGTGCTGCAGCCGCACGCCGCTCGCCCGCAGGACATGCTCCGGCGTCGCCTCGACGCCGAACGCGGTGTGCAATGTGGATGCGGCGGGACCCAGCACGGCGCAGATCCGGTCGTAGGCCTGCCGGAACTGGTGGGGGTCGTCGGAGCTGCTCGGTGCCGCCGACACGAACATGTCGTTGAAGCTGCCCCAGGGCTGCGCGGCGGTCCGGTCGAGCAGGAGCCGCAGCAGGCTCAGGCTCGGCACCGAGCACAGTCCCGGCCAGGCTCCCGGACGCCGCTGCCAGAGCGCCGGAAGCAGGAGCAGCTGCAGCGGCACCTGGTGCCACGGCCCGTGCGGGGACACGACGACCAGGTCCGCGCCGCCGAGGTCGTCGAGGATCGGGGCGAACTGCTCCGCGAGGTCGGTCAGCGGTCGCAGGAACGCCGAGTCGTAGCGGCCCGGCCGCCGAGGATTGATCTTCGGGTAGGCGCCGGTGCCGGAGAAGTGCGCCTGCAGCCGCATCGCCAGCTCGCGGACCTGACGCGTACCCAGCAGGGGCAGGATGTGCGTACGCGGACAGGATGCGGGACCGGCGACGACCGTGACGTAGGTGTGCCGGGCGGACGCGTGCAGGGTGACCAGCGCACTCCCGGCGGGCAGCCGCCGCCACAGGTCGGCCAGCGCCTCGGGGGTGAGCTGGGCGCCGGACTCGACCGGACCCGGATCGGTGTCCACGAGCGCGGCGGTCAGCCGCCAGGCGGTGACCGAAGGCTGCTGCGCCTCCGCTCGGCCGCCGTGGGCCTCGGTGTCGGCGAGGATCAGCCGCTGGTCGATCTCGCTGAGCAGCAGCTGCCGGCGCGTTTCGCGGGCGAGGGCCGCGCCGACACCGAACTGCGGGTGCCGCATCGCGTCGACCTGGAGATCCAGGTCCCGCCTCAGGTAGCGGCTCTTGGCGTTGTCGACCAGGCACAGCACCAGCCATCCCGCCTCGCGGTCGCCGGGCGGGGCCAGGGCGATCAGCGGCGTGACCGTGTCGACGGCGAGCCAGCCCTGGACCGGGCGGTCCGGCGCCAACGCGGTGGGAAGCGCGTCCCAACCCTTGGCCTGCAGGAAATGCGCCTCGGCGGCGAAATGGAAGGCGGCGTCGCGCGGTCCGTGCTCCGCGGCCACGACGGCCAGCAGCATGCGGTGCAGGAAGGTCATGACGAGGCTCGGGAACGGCGCCCGGTACTTTTCGCGATCGTCCGACGCCCAGTTCGCCAGCCAGCGCCGGTACTCCTCATCGTGGCGGCCGAGCTTGAACAGGGCCAGCAGCGTGTGGACGAGGCCGGTGGTGTGCAACACCTCCACGTCGGAGAACCCGGGAGCCTCCATGAGCGCCTGCAGGTCGTCCAGCGCACCGTCGTGGTCGCCGAGCAGGTCCCGCACCCGGGCCCGGCCGAGGGCCACCCGCCACCGCGACTCGCGGACCCGGTCGGGGGGCATCCGGCGGAAGAGGGCCTCCGCCCGCTGGAGCTGATCGTCGGCCCGCTCGGCGTGATCGCGGGTCACGTCGTCCAGGTCCGTGCTCCCGGTGAACTCGTCGCCGGCGCAGAACGACAGCAGCGCGAGACCGTAGCTCAGCCGCAGCTGCGGCTCCTGCACCCCCTCGAACCGGCCGTAGTCCTCGATGGCCCGGCGGTAGTGGCCGATCGCCTGGTCCGGCCAGCCCAGAGCCTCCGCCGACGATGCCGCGTACCAGGAGGCCATCCGCGCCCGGTCGGTGAACCCGTGCTCCTGCGCGAGCGCGGCGAGCCGACCGCCCAGCCACTCGGCGTAATCGTGCTCCTCCGCCTTCGCCAGCGCGATCAGGATCTGGACGCCGAACCCGACCGCGTCCCCGGCGGTGCCCTCGTGCTGGAGGTCGGCGAAGTGCAGGTAGTAGTAGAACGACCGCATGGCCAGCCGGGGCCTGCCCTCGGTGAGGTTCACGGCCATCTCGTGCAGGTGCAGCTCGGCTGAGGGCTCGTCGTCCCCGGCCCGCCGGAGGTAGTCCTCGGGCTCCATGCCCGGCGGCAGGTGCCCGATGGTCTCGAAAGGGCTCCCCGCCACATGGGCGACGACGGGACGTTCGCCGGCCTCGTTGGCGACGCTGATGCGGATGCGGCCCTCGTCGAAGTTCAGGGTGACGATCGTGTCCCGGATGACCTCCTCGGCGATGCCCTGATGGTCCTCGGCCCGCGGCACGTAGGCCACGATCCGGACCCCGTCGGGCATGGCGATCTCGAGCCCGCCGTGCGCCGATCGGTGTATCCACAGCGGAACGTCGTCCCAGTTGCCGAACCCCCGGCGTGCGGTCGCCAATGCCCGCCGGAAGAACCAGCGAGCCGGCAGACCGCCGGTCCACGGCATCGACACGTCCGACTGCGCGGTCAGGCAGACCAGCCGTGGTTTCCCGACATAGCCCCCGCTGAGCAGGTACGCGGTGTGCGGCACGTTGAACATGCCGTCCGCCTGCGCCACCAGGGCCACGGGCGGGCCGAAGGCGGCCAGGATGCCGGGAGCGAGGTCCTGCGGCGCGGCGGGCTGCGGCAGGTCCACCCAGCAGGCGATGAACGACGTGCCGCCCTCGTCCGCCGGCCCCGCCTCGGTGAGGAGCCACACCCGGTCCGGATGGTCGACGCCCATCGTGGACTGGGTGTCGATGATGACGGCGAACCGATCCGGTGCGATG
Source organism: Allocatelliglobosispora scoriae (assembly GCF_014204945.1). NCBI lineage: Bacteria > Bacillati > Actinomycetota > Actinomycetes > Micromonosporales > Micromonosporaceae > Allocatelliglobosispora > Allocatelliglobosispora scoriae. The sequence continues at coordinate 736,847 of NZ_JACHMN010000001.1, read as the reverse complement.
GCCGGTGGCGCGGCGGTCGGCGTCACGGTGGCGACATGCCTCAGGAGGCCGTCGTGTTCGGTCGCGTAGAGATGGACGAAGACGCCCGGCGAGCCGGCGTCGGTGAATGTGCCCGCAAAATCCGCCACGGCAACGTCCTCTCCCCGATCACGATAGCGCTCGGACGGCGTCGACCGGCACATCCAGGCGTTCGATTCCGGCCAGGGCCGGGCACGTCGGCACGTCCGTGCGGATTACACGGTCGGCACATTCGCATGAATGTTCGCCATGTGACTGCGGCAGGTCAACCCATCGAGCGGTGTGACTGATGAGGTGTCCGAACCGGAGCCCTGTCGGGCTACATAGGCCGGATCTCGGTCACCTCGATCGCCGGGAGGTCCCACGCCGCGAGCAGGTCGTTGACCACCTCGACCGTCGCGGCCCAGTCGGCCCGGCCGATCAGCCCGGCGGCGAGCAGGTTCGGCGGGACCTGCCCGGCACGGATCAGCTCCTGCCAGCCCGCGATGTCGAGCTGCAGGTACTCCAGCGCCGGCAGCCCGGTGATCGCGGCCAGGTCGGCGATCGTGCCCGCTCCGCCGACCAGGGTCCGCAGTCGGCCGTGGCCGGCGAGCGGGGAGAGGTCGACCGGTTCGAGCGCGGAACCGGTGAACAGCACCTCCGTCTCCGGTCGGACGTCGGCGACCGTCTTGCCGCTGCGAGGTCCGACCCGGACCACCAGCGCACCTTGCGGACCTGGGCCGGACATCCCGGCCGGGCGCCGGGTGAGCAGCTCGGTCAACGAGGGCGCGACCCAGCTCGCACCCATGGTGGTCTCGTGGTCGACGAAGAGCACCTGCCCGACGGTCCCCTGTGGACCGGGTGCGAGGTCGACCACGTAGAGGTTGCCGCCCCAGTCGTCACCGATGACGAACCATGCCGGTGAGGTGGCGAGCGCCTGCACCCGCTCGTGCGGGTCGGGTGCGACGGCCTCGGTGGCGCCGTAGGCCCAGGACAGGTACCGCTGCGGTGGTTCCAGGTAGGAGCGCGCCGCCGCGTCGTCCAGCGGCATGATCTGGAAGCCGTAGAAGAGGTCCTCGTCCGTCGGCTGCATGATCAGCTCGCCGCTGCCCGCGGCGAGGTAGAGGGCGCGCACATCGTCGGGGAGCCGAGCGCCGAGCCCCGACTCGGCCGCCGCCAGCGCCGACGGATCGGCGGGCTGCGCAGCAGGGAGCAGCCGGCCGACCAGGGCGGTCACCGCGGCCGGGTCGGCGCCCGGCGACACGGCCGCACCGTCGTGCCGCACCGGCACTCGCCGGTAGGGCTCCGGATCCGCTCCGGCGACGAGCAGGACGGTCTCCAGGATGTCGTGGCCCATCCCGAAGGTGAGCTGCGGGCTCGCCGCGACGATGCTCACGGTGGCCGCGCCGGACTCGTCCGCCACTGCCCGCACCGCGACGGGCGCCCCGTCAACCAGTGCCGACAGCGGCCGGAGGGCGTCCATCGGCCGGTCACCGCGATCGAGGTCCAGGCCTGCTCTGCGGGTGTCGCCGTCGTAAGCGATCGAGCCTCCGAACGAACCCCGGGCCAGCGTGCCGCGGAACTCGGCCTCTCGGACGCCTGGTGGGATGGTGCTGCGTAGCGCCATGACGAAGGGACGCCAGGCGTCCGGCTGGAATAGCGGCATCGGCGCATGCTAAGCCCTGTTCGGTCCGTAGCCGACGGCGGCACCGCGAACTGCTGGGACAGCCCGTCGCAGGGCGCCGACGGTGCCCTGCGACGGTTGCGGACAGGGCCCCGTCAGGCGGTGTAGCCGCTGGTGGACCAGATCCACCACGACAGGTTGGCGACCGTCATCGTGTAGCGGTGCCCGCTGCCGAGCGCGACGTCCTCGATCACCGCGTACGCGCCGGAGCTGCTGTAGCCCACGACGGTGAGGTAGTGGCCGTTGGGGTAGTTGTGGTAGACCCCCGCGGTGTCGGTGCGCCCGCCCCGGACGTTGAGGACGAGGGCGTAGTTGCGGTCGATGTCGAAGACGATGTCGGACTTCAGCAGGTTCTGCTCGGCGGCGCTGTTGTTGTTGACGACCTTGTGCTCGTACCAGTTGTTGACGTTGGCGTAGCTGTTGAGCACGGCCATCACCTGGGTGATCGAGTCGGTGCCCGCGGTGTCGGTGGGCAGCCGGGAGGCGAGCGTGGCCTGGGTGGGTGCGTAGCCGCGCACGGTCAGCGCGAGCCGGGTCGCGGCGGGTCCGCACCAGTAGCCGGTCTGCTGCGCCTGGAAGGTGTAGGTGGTCAGGGTCTTGGCGGTCGCGGCGTGCGCGGGGGACGCGCCGAAGGCGCTGATCGCGATGACCGCTGCGGTGGAGGCGAGGGCCGAGATGATGCCGCGGCGGCGGAGGGGTGTCGTCACCTGAGAACTCCTTCATGGAGGTGCGGATGCCTGAAGAAAATCTACACATCGGCTGGATTCAATGGAAGGTCTCATGGATTTCCGGTCGCCGGTGGTGGCCCGGGCCGATCTGGATCGAATGAGGACACGGCAGCGAAGCCGACCGCACAGGTGAGGCCCGTCAGCAGACGAGGTCAATCTCCAGGGACGCCACCTCGGCACCGGCGACCAGCAGCACGGTGGTCCGCATGTCGTCGTCGAGCCCCTCCTCCGGCGGCGGCCACGCCACCGGCAGGAAGCCCGCGACCGCGACCTGCGGGTCGTCGCCCAGCCGGGCGAGGACGAGGTCGGCCAGCTCGTCGGCGAGGAACGTCGAGATGTGCCCGTCGGGAACCTCCGGGAACTCCTCGATGCCGCTCCACTCGCCGTCGAACAGCTCGCTCAGGTGCATCCGCACCAGGATGCGGATGCCGGCCCGCAGGTCGGCGGCGGAGACGGGGCGGAACTCGTCCTCATCGGACTCCTCGCCGATCTCGGACCACCAGCGGGCAGCCGCGGCCATTGGGTCCCCGTCGCCGTCGTCGAGTCGGCCGATCCGGAACCGGAAGGTGACCGGGCTGCTGTTGTTCAACCACAGCATGTCGCTCAGCAGCGTCATGACGCAGGCGATCCGGGTACGCAGGACGGCGTCGGGACCGTCGGCCGCGAACGACGGCGGCGGCTCGACCTGCACCGCCGGGTTCAGGCTGACCCGCAGCGTGTTGCCGTAGGTGTCGCGGTGCAGCAGGTGCAGCGGCCCCTCGGTGCCGGTGGTGAGCCGGAGCAGGTCGCAGTACGGACCGGCGAGCTGCTCGGCGAGGAACCGCACCAGTGACTCCGCCCGCCGGTCGGGGACCGCCACCGTGTGGGAGATCAGGGTGACGAGCTCCGCCGCCGTCTCCGCATCGGTGCGGGCGGGCTGGTAGGACTGTCCAGGCCCGGGGGACACCCTGCTGGTCAGCACCGTCGCACCGGTGGCCTCGGGCAGGTCCGCGGCGACGGCGATCTCGGCCGCCGCAGGCGGTTCGGGCCACTGCCGGTCCTGGCGAGACGAGGTCCGTCCGGAGACGAGGACCGGCGCCCAGGCGGCAGCTGGCCGTGGCGACCACGTCGACAGCAGCCACACCGCGGCGATGAGCACCCACTGCTCGTTGGTCGGACGGCGGTCCGCCGGCCGTTGCACCGGGTCGGGCTGCCGGTACGAGGAATCGGTGTAGGCCGTGGTCAGGTCCACCGGTGCACCTCCACTGCGCCAGGAGAAACCACGAAACTACCCGCCTGCCGCGGCGGGGCGGAAGGCACCCGGCCGACAGCGGGCTGGGTCTCGCGGCGGATCCGGGGACGCGTACGATCGCCCTCGCCCCGAACCCCCCGATCTCATTGGACGTTGACGTGGCCGTCGATACCATCACCGACACCGAAGAGCCGGAAGCGAGCACGGGCGTCAAGACGGAGGTCTATCTGGGCCTGCTGTGGCTCGGCATCACGGTGTTCACGGCGTACGCGTCGCTGCACGGCGCGCCCGGCGGGACCGGAGCGCTCGGCGCGGCCGTCGCGGCGATGCCCGATGTCCTCAGCGCCTCGCTCATCACGGCTGCGTCGATCGCCGGTGCGGCCGCCTCCCGCTATGCCGGTGCCGGGCGGCGCCTGCTCGTGGGTTTCGTGGCCGGTGCCGCCTTCGGCCTGGTGACCGCCGTCGGGGTGCGGCTCGCCTACGGGCCGGGGACATCGGTCACGATGCTCGCCATCACCGTCGCGGTGGCGTGCGTTCTCGGCGGCGCGTTCGCGATACTGCCCGAGGGTGTGCTCGGCGCGAGCCTGTGGGCGATGACCTGGGTGCTCTTCGCGGGCCTGATCCTGTCGGTGCTCAAGCCGAACCTGCTGACGGTCCTCGGCGGCGGCCCCGCTGCCGCGCAGGCCGCCCAGGCGACGGCCGAGACCCGGTTCCTCTACCTGCAGCCGGTCGTCGCCGGGCTCCTCGCCGCGATGCACTCCGTCCGGGCACTGCGCGCGGACGACCCCGCGCTCTTCTGGTTCCCGGTCGCCGGGGCCCTGCCCGGCCTCTACCTCCTGGCGACCGAGGGCCTCGGCCACCTCGGCGGCACGTCGCTGTCGGCGACGCCCGACGGCGCGGTCGGCGAGGCCCTGCTCACCGATCCGACGAAGATCCGGTACGCGGTGATCGTCCTCGCCGTCGGCGGCCTCCTCGGCCTGCTGATCGGCGCCCGCCGCCCGAAGTAGGCGTGTCGGCACCGGGGTGCTGGGCCGTCGGCCGCCGCCTCGATATCGTCGCTGGTCTCACCCAGGTGAACGCCCGATCAGTTTCGGAGAAGCCACCGCCTCGGCTGCTCCCTCACCTGAAGGTCGTTTCCCACCACGACCCGCCGGGGGGCAGACCTGCCATGAAGGACACGAAGAAGGCCGCCACGAGCGCCACCGCGACCGCCAAGAAGTCCGCCCGCTTCACCGACGAGGAGCGCGACGCGATGAAGGAGCGCGCCAAGGAGCTGAAGGCCGCTTCGCGCCGCAAGGCCGGGCAGGACGAGGAGAACTCGGTGCTGGAGAAGATCGCCGAGATGCCCGGGCCGGATCGCGTCCTGGCCGAGCGGATCCACGCCATCGTCAAGGCCAACGCCCCGGCCCTCGCGCCGAAGCTCTGGTACGGGATGCCCGCCTACGCCAGGGACGGCAAGGTCGTCTGCTTCTTCCAGGCCGCGCAGAAATTCAAGTCGAGGTACGCGACGCTGGGCTTCAACGACACGGCGGACCTCGACGACGGCGTGATGTGGCCGACGGCTTTCGCGCTGACGGAGCTGACCGCTGCCGGCGAGAAGAAGATCGCCGCGCTGGTGAAGAAGGCGGCGGGCTGAGACCCGGATCGCCGGCACCGCGGCGACCCGGGTCGGCGGATCAGGCCGTGGCCAGCGCGTCGAGCTTGTCGAGGACCGATTCCCAGCCGTTGCCGACCTGATCGGCGACGTCGGGGTGCGCCGCGGCGAGGGCGTCGAGGTGCTCGTGCAGCAGGACCAGGCGGGTCCCGCCGTCCGGCGTGCCGTCCAGCGTCACGGTGAGCCGGGAGTCGAAGACCGGTCCGGCCTCGCGGTCGGGGCCGACGAAGGCCCACTGCCAGATGATGCGCCGGTCCGGGACGAGGTCCAGGATCTCGGCGTCGAAGCCGCCGCCGGGCTGCCCCGACGCGTTCTGCCAGATGCGGTAGCGCCCGCCTATTCGCTCGTCGACCTCGGCGCGGACGCACTCCATCGTCCCGGGTGCGAGCCACCGCTGCAGGATGACGGGGTCGAGCCAGGCGCGGTAGACCGCGTGCGGCGGGGCGGTCAGGACGCGTTCGCGCCGCACGGCGGGGACTGTGGCATGGCCGGTGTTCATGTCGTCTCCTCAGGGTTGGATGAGATCGGGTTCTCCAGGACCTGCTCCAGCGCGTCGAGCCGGGCGTCCCAGAACTGCTCGTAGAAGCGCAGCCACGCGCTCGCGCCGGAGAGCTGCTCGGGCCGCAGTCGGCACAGATGGCGGCGGCCGATGACGGTGCGCCGGATCAGCGCGGCGTCCTCGAGGACCTTGACGTGCTTGGACGCCGCGGCGAAGGACATCTGCAACGGGGCGGCGAGTTCGCCGATCGAGAGCTCGCTGCCGGCGAGCCGGCGCAGCATGTCGCGCCTCGCCTCGTGGGCGAGGGCGTGGAAGACCCCGTCCAGCACCGCCGAATCTTTAACCATACGGTTGAAGATAGTCGACGGCGGCGGATTGTTCAACCATTTCGTTGAACAATCCGCCGCCGAAAGCCTTTCGGTTGCTCCGTGATCGAGACATAGATGAACCCTTGCCGAAAAGGTTTTCGGCGTTCATCGTGTACAGAACGCCGATGGCTACGGATGGCGTACCAAATCAGGGATTTTCTTGATTTTGACCTTTATGGAGGCTTCATGGCCGCGTCTCCCCGGATCTGCGGACCGGCGGTCCCCACCGCCGGATCCCACGCCGTGCAGCGGCCGCTCGGCCTCGACGAGGTCCAGATCACCGGCGGCCCGCTCGGGCGCTGGCAGCAGACCAACCGGACGGCGAGCATCCCGCTGGGACTCCGGCAGGTCGAGCAGGGCGGCAGCGTGCCCAACCTGCGCCTGGCGGCGGGGGAGGGCAAGGGCGGCTTCCGGGGCTACCGGTTCCAGGACTCCGACCTCTACAAGCAGCTCGAAGCCGTGGCGTGGGAGCACGCCCGGCAGCCGGACCCCGGCTACGAGGCGTTCCTGACCGCCTCGGCGGAGCTGCTCGCCCGCGCGCAGCGTCCCGACGGCTACCTCAACTCGCACTACCAGCTCGTCAAGCCCGACCTGATCTACGCGGAGCTGGAGTACAGCCACGAGATGTACTGCGCGGGCCACCTGCTGCAGGCGGCCGTGGCCGCCGCGCGGGCCGGTGCGGCGCCGCTGTTGCCGGCCGTGGCGCGGCGGCTCGCCGACCACCTCGTCGCGGTCTTCCTCGACGGCGGCGACGACGGCCTCGACGGCCATCCCGAGGTGGAGACGGCCCTCGTCGAGCTCTACCGGCTCACCGGCGAAGGGTCCTATCTCGCGCTCGCCCGCAAGCTCATCGACAACCGCGGCCGGGGACTCATCCGCGACGTGGGCCTCGGCCCGCTCTACGCCCAGGACCACCTCCCGGTACGCGAGGCGGACACCGCGGTCGGCCACGCGGTGCGCCAGCTCTACCTCGAAGCGGGCATCGTCGACGTCTACCTGGAGACCGGCGACCGGTCGCTGCTGGACTGCTCCGTCCGGCGCTGGGAGGACCTGGTCGCCACCAAGACCTACCTCACCGGCGGCCACGGCTCGCGCCACGACGGCGAGGCGTTCGGGGAGCGCTACGAGCTGCCGCCGGACCGGGCATACAACGAGAGCTGCGCGGCGATCGCGAGCCTGCACTGGAACTGGCGCCTGCTGCTCGCCACCGGCGACGGACGCTACGCCGACCTGTTCGAGCGCACGCTCTACAACGCCTTCGCGGCCGCCACCTCCACCGACGGGCTGCGGTTCTTCTACGTCAACCCGCTGCAGCGCCGGGCCGACTACTCCGCCGACCGCTACGACGGGCGGCGCAGGGAGTGGTTCGACTGCGCCTGCTGCCCGCCCAACATCATGCGGACGGTCGCCTCGCTCGGGCACTACCTCGCCACCCGCGACGAGGACTGCCTCTACCTGCACCAGTACGCGCCCGGCACGATCCGGTCATCCGATGTGGAGCTCGCCGTCGCCACGGACTACCCGTGGGACGGCCGGGTCGGCATCTCGGTCGCACGGGCACCCGCGACGTGGCGCCTGGCCCTGCGCATTCCCGCGTGGAGCCGCACCACCACCGTGCTCGTCGACGGCACGCCGGTGCCCGTCACCCCGGACGAGCGCGGCTACCTGGTCCTTTCCAACCCCCGCGAGCACGTCGAGCTCCGGCTCGACCTCGCGCCCCGGCTGGTCTTCCCGCATCCGCGGATCGACGCGGTACGCGGGTGCGCCGCCGTCGAACGAGGTCCGCTCGTCTACTGCTTCGAGCAGGCCGACCAGTCCGCCGACGTCGACGAGCTGGCGCTGATCCCCGGCACCGAGCTGCGCGTGGTCGGCATGCAAGACCTGCCCGGCGTGGGCCGCACCGTGCTGATCGAGGCCGACGCCCGGGCGATCCACCAGCCGTCCGGCGGCCTGCCGTACGGCGACCACCCCCCACCGGCCAGCACCGCCGTCACCGCCACCGCCGTCCCGTACTTCCAGTGGGACAACCGCGACGGCGGCGCGATGCGGGTCTGGCTGCCGCACCCCTTCGAAGGAATCCGATGAAGAGACGGGAACTGCTGGCCCTCGGCGGCCTGACCGCGCTGCTCGCCGCCTGCGGAGACGACGGCTCCGCCGCCGGCGCGCAGCTGCAATTCATGTACTGGGGCTCCACCTTCGAGCAGAAGGCCGTGGAGAAGATGCTCAAAGCCTTCGAGCAGGCGAATGCCGGTACGAAGGTCAAGCCGCTGTTCACCCCGGACGAGTACGACGTGAAGCTCAACACCCTCGTCGCCAGCGGCAACGTCCCCGACGTCGGCTACATCCCGATGGCGATGTCCTACCGCCTCGCCGAGCAGGGCAAGCTCGTCAACCTCTTCCCCTACCTGAGCAAATACCCGCAGCTCAAGGGCTACCTGCCGGACGCGTACCTGTGGTACGGCAAGGACCGGCTGCACGGGGTCGCGACCGCGAACGAGATCGAGCTGCTCTGGTACAGCAGGTCCGCCATCGCCGCCGCCGGGATCTCCCCGCCGCCCGCCACCGCGGCCGCTGCGTGGACCTGGGACCAGCTCGTCGAGAACGCCTACAAGCTCACGATCGACCAGAACGGGAAGCACCCCGACGAGTCCGGCTTCGACCCCAAGAAGGTCCGGCAGTTCGGCGTCTCCAGCAGCATCACCTACGCCGCGGCCTGGTACGGCTTCCTGCGCAGCAACGGCGCCGACTTCGCCGATGCCGCCGGAACCAGGTGCCTGCTCGACGCGCCCGAGGCGATCGAGGTGTTCCAGAACCTGCAGGACCTCATCTACAAGCACCGGGTGGCTCCCGGACCGGGGCAGCTCGCCGCGACCGGCGACGACGTGCCGGGCACCAACATCCTGCTCAAGACGAAGCGGGTGGCGATGGTCGTCGACGGCCACTGGAGCCTGCTGGACATGAACGAGAGCAAGGCCGATTACGGCATCGGCGTGCTCCCGAAGTACGACACGCCCTACACCACCAGCCAGGTCGCCGGGGCCTCCGCCGTCTTCGCCGGGAGCAAGCACGTCGAGGAGGCGATCGAGCTCTTCGCCTTCCACATCGACCCCGCCCACGTCGACCTCTACCGGCTCGGCCTGTGGATGCCGCAGGAGCGCAAGTACTACGAGGACCAGGCCGCGATCGACTCGTGGACGAAGAACGACGCGCACCCGCCCGAGTTCCGCACCGCGGTGGTGGACTACGCGCGCGACCACGGCGTGCCGGACCTGCGCGGGCGGCTCAAGAACCTGTCGGCGATCAACAGCGATGTGCTGACCCCGGCGCTGCAGGCGATCGAGACCGGCAAGCGGACCGCCGCCGAGGTGCTCAAGGAGATCGCACCCAAGGTCACCAGCCGGATGCAGGGCTGGCAACCCACGCAGGGGCTGTAGCGGTATGGCGGCCCTGTCCGGCCAGCGGCGCCTGGAGCGGCGCTGGGGCCTGCTCATGGCCGTGCCGGCCATCCTCGGCTTCGCCGTCTTCACGGCCGGGCCGATGATCGCCTCGCTCGGCCTCAGCCTCACCGACTGGCAGATCGGCGGCACACCCGCGTTCGTCGGCACCGGCAACTACGCGGCGCTCGCCGACGACGAGCTGTTCTGGAAGTCCCTGGGCACCACGACCTACTACACGCTGGGCGCCGTCCCGGTCGCGCTGATCGTCGCGTTCGCCGCGGCGATGCTGCTCAACCAGCGCCTGCGCGGCCTGCCCGTGTGGCGGACCATCTTCTACCTGCCCACGCTCGTCCCTGCGATCGCCAACGTGGTCCTCTGGCTCTGGATCTTCAACCCGGACTTCGGGCTGCTCAACGCGCTGCTGAGCCAGGCCGGGCTGCCGACCGGCATGTGGATCTACGACGAGGAGACGGCGGTCCCGTCGCTGATCATCATGAGCACGTGGGGCTTCGGCAACACAATGGTGATCTTCCTGGCGGGACTGCAGGGCGTACCGCAGCACCTCTATGAGGCCGTGTCCGTCGACGGGGGCGGGCCGTGGCACCGGTTCCGCCACGTGACGGTACCGATGATGACCCCGACGATCTTCTACAACCTCGTCGTCGGGGTCATCGGCACGTTCCAGGTGTTCAACCAGGCCTATGTGATGACCGAAGGAGGTCCCGACAACGCCACCCTCTTCTACGTCTACTACCTGTTCCGCACCGCGTTCCGGGAGAGCGAGATGGGCTACGCGAGCGCGCTCGCCTGGGTGCTCTTCATGATCATCCTGCTCGTCACCTTCGTGCTGTTCCGCAACGCGCGGCGCTGGGTCTACTACGAGATGGCGGGTGCGCGATGAGGGGCAGGCCCCTGCTCTACCTGGCCCTCACCGCCGGGGCGGTGCCGACGCTGCTGCCGTTCGTGTGGCTGATCCGCAGCGCCCTGATGCAGGACACGCAGATGTTCATCGCGCCGCCGCAGTGGATGCCGGACCCGTTCCAGTGGTCCAACTTCCCCGAGGCGCTCACCGCGCAGCCCTTCGGCCGGTACGCCGTCAACACGGTCGTCATCGCCGTCGTCAACGTCCTGGGCACCGTCATCACCTGCTCGATCGCCGCGTTCAGCTTCTCCCGCCTGCGCTGGCGGGGGCGCAACGTCGTCTTCGCGATGCTGCTCAGCGGCGTGATGCTGCCCTACGCCGTGACGCTGATCCCGACCTTCGTGATGTGGCAGGAGCTCGGCGCCCTCAACACGATCATCCCGTTGACGGTGCCGAGCTGGTTTGCCGGAGCGGGCGGCGGGGTGCTCAACGTCTTCCTGCTGCGGCAGTTCTTCCTCACCATCCCGTTCGAGCTGGACGAGGCCGCCTACATCGACGGCGCCTCGCCCTGGCGGGTCTTCTGGACGATCGTCATGCCGCTGTCCAAACCCGCGATCGTCGTCGTCACGATCTTCACCTTCATCGGCACCTGGAACGACTTCCTCGGCCCGCTGCTCTACCTCAACGACGAGGAGAAGTACACGCTCTCGCTGGGCCTGGCGGCGTTCCAGAGCATCTACATCACCCAGTGGGGCTACCTGATGGCCGCGTCCGCCGCCGTCATCGCCCCGATCATCGCGCTGTTCTTCGTCCTGCAGCGCTACTTCATCGAAGGTGTCACCCTCACCGGCATCAAGAACTGAGGTATCCCGCCATGAAACGCGCTTCCACCCTCGTACTGGTGCTCCTCGCCTCCCTGTTCATCGCCGTCCCACCGGCGCACGCCGCCGGCACCGCCACCGTCGTCGACCGGTTCGGCCGGGTCGTCAACGACTACGGCGTCAAGCTCGTCGACTGGGAGGGCTACCTAGCCAATCCCTACATCGAGCTGACCGTGAAGCCGCCGACGGACGTCCCGTTCCCGGTGACCATCGACCTCAAGGCCGAGGGCACCTCCCGGCTGATGATGGACCTGCCCAGCCAGCTCACCGCCACCGGCGCGACCAAGCAGCTCACCTTCGCCGGCGCCACCGAGACGAAGACCTTCAAGCTGGCGATCCACTCCAAGCGCGCGCCGGGGGTCGACGAGCTCTACACGCTGCGGCTGTCGGTCCGGGCCGGCAACGGCACGACATACACCCAGACCATGCCGATCCGGGTGCAGCAGGACCAGAAGACCGCGATCGAACCGACCATTCCGATCACCTTCGACTACCGCTACGACACCATCACCGGCTACTTCACCAACCCGGCGTTCCGCACCGCAGCGGAGGAGGCCGTGAAGGACTGGTACCGGTTCTTCAGCATCCAGCCGTTCGACACCGTCGCTGCCGGTGCGGAGACCAACCACCTGCCCGGCAACGACTGGGCCAACAACATCACCGTCACCAACAACGCCGCCTACAACGGCATGTGGGTCTTCTTCCGGGGCATCCAGACCCCCTACTCCACCGGCTACCCGGCCGCCAACGGCAAATACGCCACCCGCAACGGCGTGCAGCTGCCCGGCCCGCTCCACCGCTCCACCGCGATGATCTTCGAGTACGACGAGGCCGGCAAGCAGCTGTTCACCTCCCTCGCCGACGAGGACTGGTACAAGACCGAGATCGCGGGCAACGTGCTCGACGTCCACGGCCTGGTCATGCACGAGTACGGCCACGCCGTGGCGTACCACAGCGACTGGGCCGGGATGCGCAGCTTCGTCACCTCCGGCGGCGTCAACGACGCCGAGGTCACCGCCTATCAGGGCCGGGCCGTGCCGCTGGACAGCAGCTACCACATCCCCGGCACGCAGCCCTACTGGGACCGCCTCAGCGGGCAGAGCGGCGGCTGGAACCACCTCTTCCCGACCCGCAGGTGGATGCTGACCAAGCTGGCACTGCTCGTCGCCGAGAACGCGGGCTGGCCGCTCAACCGCAACCTCACCCCGTTCCTGGCACCCTCGATCACCACCACCACCCTGCCCAACGCCCCGACCGGCCAGGCCTACACGCAGACCCTCGCGGCCAAGGGCGGCGTGCCGTTCTACGACTGGCGCGTCACCAGCGGCTCGCTCCCGCCGGGCCTGACCCTGGACCGCTTCACCGGAGCCGTCACCGGTACGCCGACCACGGCCGGCACCTACTCGTTCAACGTGGAGCTGCGCGACTACGACGCCCAGAGCGCCCCGGTGAACCGGACCTTCCAGCTAGTCGTCGGCGGTGGTGGTGGCGGCGGGAACCTCGCCCTGACCGCGACCCCGTCGTGCTCCTTCACCTCGGCGTGGGAGAGCTGTGCCGCGATCAACACCGGCGGCGACCCGACCAGCTCCAACTCCGGCGGCACCAACCAGGGCAACCGCTGGGGCACCTGGCCGCAGACCGGCCAGCAGTGGGCCGACCTGACCTGGTCGTCGGCACAGTCGATCAAGCAGGCGCAGGTCTACTTCTTCGACGACGGCCAGGGCATCGACGTGCCGTCGTCGTGGAAGCTGCAGTCCTGGAACGGCAGCGCCTATGTTGATGTTCCGGGAGCCGGCGGCTACCCGATAGCGGTCAACCAGTACAACACCGTCACCTTCACCGCGGTCAACACCACCAGGCTGCGGGTGCTGCTGCAGAGCAACGGCACCAGCTCGGTGGGCCTGCTCGAAGTGAAGGCGTTCAGCTAGACAAGCGGGGTCCGGGGGCGTGCTCCCGGACCCCACCCTGGGAGGTAGCGATGAAGAAGTTCCACACCGGAAGCCACGACCTGCCGGTCTCCGCCGCACTGGAGGAGTTCATGCGGACCGGCTGGCTCGACACCGAGCTCGATCCGCCACCGCTGGAGGTCGCGGCCTGGACACCGGCCCGGCGCGACCGGCTGCAGCAGGCCTTCCCCGGCGAGCGGATCATCGTCCGGTCGGGAGACTTCCGGCAGCGCTCCGCCGACCAGCACTACCGCTTCCGGCCGCACTCCGCCTACGTGTGGCTCAGCGGCGACCAGTCCTCCGAGGGCGTGCTCGTCAAGGAGCCCGACGGGGAGTGCGCGCTCTACCTGCGGCCGCGCTCCGACCGCGACAACGGCGAGTTCTTCCGCGACCGCAAGCACGGCGAGCTGTGGGCCGGTCGGCGGGCGACCCTCGCCGAGAGCGCCAAGCAGTTCGGGCTGCCGACCCGGCACATCGACGACCTGCGCGAGGGCGGCCGGGACCAGACCGATCCCGAGGTGGCGACGGTCCTCAGCGAGCTGCGCCTGATCAAGGACGCGTGGGAGGTCGCCCAACTGCGTGAGGCTGTCGCCGGCACCACCCGGGGCTTCGAGGACGTCGTGCGGGCCCTGCCCGGCGGCAGCGAGCGCAGCCTGGAGGGCGTCTTCTGGTCCCGGGCCCGGCTGGAGGGCAACGACGTCGGCTACAACTCGATCGTGGCGGCGGGCGCGCACGCGGCGACCCTGCACTGGACCGACAACGACGGGCCGCTGCGCGACGGCGACCTGCTGCTGCTCGACGCTGGGATGGAGACGACCTCGCTCTACACCGCCGACGTGACGCGGATCCTGCCGATCTCCGGGTGCTTCTCGCCGCTGCAGCGCGACCTCTACGAGCTGTGCCGCCGAGCCAACGACGCCGCGATCGCCGTGTTGAAGCCGGGCGTGGCCTACCGGGAGTTCCACCGGGCGGCGATGACGGTCCTCGCCCACGGGCTGGCCGACCTCGGCGTACTCCCGGTGTCGGCGGACGAGGCGCTGCAGGAGGACAACGGCCTGCACCGGCGGTGGACCCTGTGCGGGTCGGGGCACATGCTCGGCCTGGACGTGCACGACTGCGCGCAGGCGCGGTCCACCGAATACCTCGACGGGACCCTCGCCGAGGGGCACGTGCTGACGGTGGAGCCGGGCATCTACTTCCAGGCCGACGACGCCCTGATCCCGGCGGAGATGCGCGGGATGGGCTTCCGGATCGAGGAGGACATCCTCATCACCGACAGCGGGTGCACGATCCTGTCCGACGGGCTGCCGCGTACCGCCGCCGATGTCGAGTCCTGGATGGACCGGGTGAGCCGGACGTCAGCGTAGTCGTACCGTCACCGTACGATGCCATCGACGAATGTACTTACGTGGAGGGCGTCGCATGGGGGTTCCGCTGTCGGTCCACCGGTGGACCAAGCACGGCCACGACCGGTTGTACGTCGAGACCGCCGACGGGATCAAGGTCGGGTGGTACGACCTGCGTACCCAGCAGCACCACCTCGACCAGCCCGGGATGTGGCCGGAGTTCCAGCAGGCCGTGACCGAGTGGCGCCGCGGGGCACCGGCGGAGCCGCAGCGCCGGCGGCACCCCGGCACCGACCTCGCCGATCAGGAGGCCGGCGCGGCCCTGCAGCGGCGCGCCGACCGGCTCCGCCCGCAGAGCCGAGCGGTCCGGCTGCTCGCCCGCGTCGCCGGGGTCCGGACCGCCGACTACGCCTGGCGGACCGGCGCGGCCGGGGAGCGGCACGTCGCCGGGAAGCTCGACCCGCTGGCCGTCCGCGGCTGGAAGGTACTCCACGGCATCCGGCTCGGTGCCGGCGGCGACATCGACCACCTGGTGATCGGCCCGTTCGGCGTCTTCACGGTCAACACCAAACACCACCCCGGTGCGGTGGTACGGGTGGGGGAGCGGGTGGTGTTCGTCCGCGGCCGCGCGCAGCCCTACGTCGGCAAGGCCGGCAGGGAGGCGCAGCGCGCCCGCCTCGCCCTGTCGGCCGCCCTGGGCAGGCACCTGCACGTGGGGCCGATGATCGTGGTGCACGGCCACCGCAGCCTCACCGGCTGGGTGCGCCGCCGCCCACAGGGTGTCCGGGTGCTGCCGTCGTGGGCGGTCGGCTGGTGGTGCAAGCTGCCCGGCCGGACCGTCCTCACCCCCGAGGAGGTCGAGCAGATCTACGCGGCGGCGCGGCGCTCGTCCACCTGGACCACTGCCTGAGGGGCATTCTGCGGCGACCCGTGCGTTTAGAGTGCGGGAGCTGTCAGGAGAGACGGGACCGGGGGATGGCCGTGCGCAACGAGGTGGAGATCGAGCTCGACGAGTGGCGCCATCGCCCAGAGGATCGCCCGCAGCGGACGCCGACCTCGATCCCGCACCGCTGGCGGCAGCAGGTCTACGCCGTGGTCTGCGCTGTCGTCGTGCTCGCCGCCACCGGAGCCTCCGCCGCACCGGCGTCGCCACCGTCGTGGCGGCAGCTGACCGACTTCCCGGTCGTCGACGGGCAGATCGACACCGCCGCCGGGCTCGTCCTGTCGACGGAGCCGGGCACCGGCGCGACGGTGGCACGGCGGCTCGCCGACGGCGGCACGCGCTGGCGGGCCGACCTCCGTCTCGTCGTCGATCAGGCGTGGGAGGCGGACGGCGCGCTGCTCGTCTCCGGTGAATCGAGGGACGACACCGACCCCGGGCTCAAGATCGCCCGCGTCGACCCGGCCGACGGCACGGTCCGGTGGCAGCGGCCCGGCATCCTCGTCAGCGTCACACCGGACGGCCGGATCGCCGTCCTGAAGCACGGGACGGACAACCAGCTCCTCTCCGGGATCGACATGGCCGGCGGTGCGCAGAGGTGGAGCTTCGACGCCGGCCAGGGCGCCCGAGCCGAATTCACCGACGCGAGCCGGGGAGACCACCGCGTCGTCCCCCGGCCGGGCTCGTACTTCCTGGCGCGACGCGACGGCAGCCGCGTGGAGCTGCACCTCGACACGGGTACGGCCGACGACCTCGGCTGGCTGCCGCCCAGCGGCCGGGTCGTGGCGGACGACAGCACGACGATCGTCGTCGAGGAGCCGGTCGTTCCCGGGCCCCCCGGTCAGCTCTACGAGCCGGTGGACCTGCCGGTTCCCTCGACCGTGGCGGGCTACGACCGATCGACGAGGCAGCGGCTCTGGCGCTCGGCGGAGTTCTCCGGCGTCTGGCAGTCGGAGCGATGCGGTGAGCTCGTCTGCCTGAACACCGCCACGGAACTGCGGGCGGTGCGGCCGCGTACCGGCGAACAGCTCTGGGCCGTCCCCGGCGGCCGCTTCTACACGGCCTGGCACCGCGACGCCGGTGACGTGCTGATCCTCACCAACGGCACCTTTCGGCGCAGGCTGGTCGATGCCGCGACCGGCGAGGTCCGCGCGACCCTGCCCGGCTGGCAGGCGGTGGGGGTCGTCGACGGCCGTCTGGTGGTCTGGATGGCCGACACCCTCGGCTCGGTGCCGCAGACCTGGCTCGGGGTGGTCCTGCCCAGCGGCGACCTGGTGGTACGGGTGCTGGGCATGTTCGGCCCGCCCGGCACGGTCGTCTCGGAGTGCCGGACGGAAGCTCCCTGGCTGCTCTGCACCGGTGTCGACCGGGTGATGGCGGTCCGTATTCCCGCCACACCGGCCACATAGGAGGAACCCGCCGACCACTGTGCGGCCGACGGGTTCCCTGTGAGCCGCTTACCGCACGGCGTTCGCGGTCACAGTGGCGTACCAGCCGGTCCAGGGGTAGTTCGTCGCCGGGTAGTTCGCGGGCGGGTTCGTCGCCAGGCTCGCGTCGTCGAAGTCCCAGCCCCGCACGACCCGCCCGGCGTTGCGGCTCGACGTGATGAAGGACTTGTTCGTCGCGACGGCGCCGTAGAAGATCGCGCCCTCCTGCAGCAGCGCGCTGTCGCCCGCCTGGAACTCGTCGAACGCGATCTGCTCGTAGCGGATGCGCTGCACGCCGACCCGGTCGGTGCTGTAGCGCAGCGTGTTGGCGGGGGCGGCACCGTCCGCGCCGGTCGACACCGTCACGCGCCGGGTTCCGCTGACGCCGACCGTCGTCGGGTACCGGGGCAGCGACGTGGTGGCGTGGGTCGCGCTGTTCCAGGTGACCGTCGCCGCCGACGGGTTCAGGGTGCCGTCCCAGAACCAGTTCTGGCTCGACGACTGGCTGCGGTGGATCTCCTTCACCGCGGTGCCGGCCGGCGTCACGAAGGTGATCGACGGCAGGACGCCCGAGTCGTACTGGCGGCTCGCCGACCAGGTGATCTCGCCGCCGGTGCCGATCTGCCCGACCTGGTACCAGAGCGTGTCGGCGTTCTGGGACTTGTGCACCTCGACGAGGTATCCGTGGTCGTTGAGCGCCACCGCCGGGGTGGTGCCGGTGCCGTACCTGCCGTGCCGCAACCAGGTGACACGGCCGTCGGAGCCGTAGGTGCCGCTCCAGTACCACAGCGTGCCGGAGCCGGAGTCGTGGACCTCGACGACCTGCCCGAGCGCGTTGATCGCGACGGCCGGGTTCGCCCCCACGTCCCGCTTGTACTCGGTGCGCGTCCCGGCGTGCCCGGAGAGCAGCGTCAGCACCCGGCCGCGCAGCGAGCCGATCGTGCCGAGGGCACCCGGTACGTCCTTCGCCGTCAGCAGCCGGGCCCCGAAGACGTCGGACAGCTCCTTGTTCAGCGCGGTGAGGTTGCCCGCGGCGTAGGAGAAGTTGTCGGTGAGGTCGTCCTTCACATCGAGCATCACCAGCAGCGGCGCGTGATCGGGGTGCCCGGCCGACCAGGTGTTGATCGTCTGCAGCCAGCCGCGCAGGTTGTTCGACGCCGGGTTGCCCGCGTGGTCCACCGCGTCGCCGGGGTAGTCGTGGCCGACGGCGTAGTCCAAGGACGTGGCGTACCCGTTGTCGTGGATGTCGAACTCCAGGAAGCGGACGCCGTTGTCGAGCTGGTAGGTGATGGACCCCTTGGTCCCGTCGACGTTGCCGGAGTAGCTGTTGTGCGTGGCCCGGAAGACCGCCGACGCGAAGGCGAGGTCGTCGCCTGGCAGGGCGGTCGGTGCCTGGGCTCGGGCGGGCGCCGGGAGGGCGAGGACAAGCGCGAGGGTGACGGCGAATATCTTCACGATCGTCAATGTAGACGGGGTGGGTGAAGATCGCCTTACGACAGCATGTCGACCTTGTCGGCGGAGCCCAGGCGGGCGCAGGTGCTGGCCGGGCCCTCGCTGACGGCGATGATCGCGTCGAGCTGCTGCCGCGCGGCGGTCAGGGCGGCGATCTGCGCGTCGATGCGGTCCCGTTCGGTACGCAGCAGGGCGCGGGACTCCGGTGTGTTGACCTTCGCGTCGACGCACGGGAGGAGGTCGAGGATGGACCTGCTGGAGAGCCCGGCCGCGTAGAGCGACTGGATCAGCCGCACCCGGTCGACCGCGTCGTCGGAGTAGTGGCGCTGCCCGGAGTTGTTGCGGTACGAGGCGAGCAGCCGCTGCTCCTCGTAGTAGCGCAGGGACCGCACCGAGACCGAGGTCCGCGCGGCGAGTTCACCGATCCGCATGCCGCCACCGTATCTCGGCGCCCCGGCGTGACGGCGGCCACATCTGCTTGCCCCTCACACCGATGTGAGCTTTTAGCGTCGTCGGTGAACGCACATTCCGCACTGGAGGATGACCCATGACCAGCCTTTTCGACAGCTTCCAGCTCGGCGGCCTCCGCCTGCCCAACCGCATCGTCATGGCGCCGATGACCCGGGCGCGCGGTACGGCGGACGGCCTGCCGGTCCCGTCGACGGCCACCTACTACGCCCAGCGCGCCACCGCCGGCCTGATCGTCAGCGAGGGCCTCCAGCCGAGCCTGCAGGGCCAGTCCAATCCGCTCACCCCCGGGCTGCACAGCGCAGCGACGGTCGCCGCGTGGCGGCCGGTGACGGCCGCGGTGCACGCCAACGGCGGACGCATCTTCGCGCAGCTCATGCACGGGGGGCGGGTGGGCCACGCCGACGTCGTCGGATTCCACCCGGTGGCGCCGTCGGCGGTCGCCCTGACGGCCGAGCTCTACACGCCGCAGGGGCCGCGCCCGGCGCCGGTGCCGCGCGCCCTCGCCATCGGGGAGATCGCCGGTGAGGTCCAGGCCTTCGTCGACGCGGCGCGCCGGGCGGTCGACGCCGGGTTCGACGGCATCGAGCTGCACGGCGCGAACGGCTACCTCATCCAGCAGTTCCTCTCCTCCGGCGCCAACCTGCGGACCGACGCCTACGGTGGCACCATCGCCGGGCGGATCCGCTTCGCCGTCGAGGTGGCCGAGGCGACCGCGGCGGCGATCGGCGGTGACCGGGTGGGCATCCGGCTGTCGCCCGGCGGCTCGACCTGGGAGACCGTCGAGGAGGACGTGCCGCAGCTCTACGCGGCCCTGTTCGGCGCGCTCGCGCCGCTGGAGCTCGCCTACGCCCACGTGCTCGCCACCGTCGACGACGACGCGATGGTGTCGCTGCGCAAGGCCTGGCGGACCGGGTTCATCGTCAACCCGGGCGGTCAGATCGGCCCGAAGGCGGGCGACCGGGCGGCGGGCGACCACTGGTTGGGACTCGGCGCGGACCTCGTCAGCTACGGCCGCGCATACCTCGCCAACCCCGACCTGGTCGAGCGGTTCCGGCTCGGCCTGCCGCTGCAGGCCAGTGACAAGGATTCCTGGTACGCCCCCGGCGACACCGGTTACATCGACTACCCCACCTACCAGCACTGACGTTGTAGAGGAGGATTTCCATCATGACAACCCTCGTGATCGGTGCCACCGGCAAACAGGGCGGAGCCACCGCTCGGGCGCTGCTCGACGCCGGGTGGCCGGTGCGGGCGCTGGTGCGCGACGTCGGCGTACCCCCGGCGAGAGAGCTGGCGGCGCGGGGAGCGGAACTGGTCCGCGGCGATCTGGACGACCCTGCCTCGCTCGTCGCCGCCGCGACCGGCGTGAGCAGCGTCTTCTCCATCCCGTTCCCGGACCTGGCCGACCTCGCCTCCGACGCCGAGCTGCGGCGCGGCCGCAACCTCGTCACCGCCGCGCGGGAGGCCGGGGTACCGCAGTTCGTGCACACCTCCGTCTCCGGCGCCGGGGACTTCTCCGCCCCGGGCTGGGCCGAGGGCCGCTGGGACCGGCACTACTGGGACAGCAAGGCCGGGATCGACGAGCTCGTGCGGACCTCGGGCTTCGCGCACTGGACCGTGCTCAAACCCGCGACCTTCATGGAGAACCTGCTCGGCTGGTCCTATCTGTTCGGCGACTGGACCGCCGGCGGCTTCGTCACCGGCTTCGCCGCCGACACCGTGCTCGCCTGGATCGCCGTGCAGGACATCGGCGATGCCGCAGCGGCCGCGATCGCCGATCCCGCGAGGTTCGGCGGGCACGACATCGAGCTCGCCGGCGACCTGCTCACCATGACCGAGACCGCCGCCATCGTCTCGGAGGTCCTGGGCCGCACCGTCCCGGCGCCGGTGCTCACCATCGACGAGGCGATCGAGCGCGGCCTGCCGGCCTTCATGGGGCAGGCGGTGGACCGCATCAACGTGGTCGGCAGCCCGGCCCGGCCGGAGCACGCGCACGCGTTCGGCCTGCACACCACGGACTTCCGGACCTGGGCGCGGGAGCACCTGCGCTGATCGGAGGCGCCGGGGCAGGACCGTGGCGGCCCTGCCCCGGCACCGTGCGCTCACGGGAGCAGGTAGCCCAGCGGGCCCTCGCTGCCCTGGCCTTCGCAGTTCGGGTCGGAGGAGTCGAAGTGCTCGCCCGAGCCGCGGGCCACGCACCGGAAGAGCACCCGGCTGCCCCCGGCGGGCGGCCCGTCATAGGCGTATCCGAGTAGCCCGAGGTAGACCCGGCCCTCGCAGTTGGCGCTCAACGAGGTGAACGTATCATTGTTGATCTTGCATGAGTAGAGCGCGTGCGTGCCCGCGACCGGGCCGGTGAAGAGCTGTCCGAGGCTGCCCTCGAACTGATAGCTGCCGCCGGGGAAGGTCGTGGTGCTGATGTGGTCGCGCCCCGACCACCAGTAGCGGTTCAGGGTGACCGTGGTCGCCGGTCCGCTCGCGCCGGTGTAGAGCAGGCGGTTCGGCGAACCCGTCCCCGGGTTGGTGATCGCGTTCAGGGTGGCGTTGCCGAACATGGTCGCGGCCACCTGTGCGGGGGTGAGGGCGGGGTTGTCGGCGAGGATCAGCGCGGCGCCGCCGGCCACGTGCGGGGTCGCCATCGACGTCCCGCTCAGCGTCGCGGTGGCGGAGTCGCTGCCGTTGGACGAGGAGACGATGTTCTCGCCGGGGGCGAAGATGTCGGTGCAGGTCCCCCAGTTGGAGAACGACGCGCGGGCGTCGGTGATGGTGCTCGCGTTGACCGTGATCGCCTCGGCGACCCGGGCGGGGGTGAAGTTGCAGGCGTCTGCGCCGTTGTTGCCCGACGCGATGGCGTAGACGACGCCGTCGGCGATGGAGTTGCGGACCGCGTTCTCGGTGGTGATGTCGCTGCCGGCGCCGCCGAGGCTCATGTTCGCCACCGCCGGGACCCCGGCCGCGTGGTTGCCGGTCACCCAGTCGATGCCGGCGGCGACCCCGGCGAAGCTGCCGTTGCCGGAGCAGTCGAGGACCTTGACCGCGGTCAGCGCGACGCCCTTGGCGACGCCGTACTCGGCTCCGCCGATGGTCCCCGCGACGTGGGTGCCGTGGCCGTTGCAGTCGGTGTCGTTGCCGTCGCCGGTGGTGTTGGTGCCCCAGCTCGCCCGGCCGCCGAAGGTGCTGTGCGTGACGCGGATGCCGGTGTCGATGACGTAGGCGCGGACGTTGGACGCGACCGTCGGGTAGGTGTAGGAGCCGTTGAGGGGCAGGCTGCGCTGATCGATGCGGTCCAGGCCCCAGGACGGGGGATTGGGCTGGGTGCCGAGCATCCGCACGGTCGCGTTCTGCTCGACGTAGGCGACGTTGGCGTCGGCCGCGAGCTGCTGCGCGGCGGCCTTGCCCATCGTGCCGGCGAAGCCGCGCAGCGCGTGCTCGTAGGTGTGCTCCACCCGCACTCCGTGCCGGGTCGCGAGCTGGCTGGTGAGGGACTGGATCCGGGCGTGGCCGTCGGTGGCTGCGCTGTCCTTGAAGATGACGATGTAGCTGTCGGCGATGGCTCCTGGATTGGCGGTGCCCAGGATCTGGCCCTGAGCCGCAGCCGGTGCGGCGATGCCCGCTGCGATGGCGACGGCCGCCGCCGTCAGCACGCCGAGGCCGGTCAGATGGCGCCTTGCCACTCGTAAGTAATCCATGTCGGTCGATGCTAGGAACGTCATTGGCGTGCGTCAATGTTTATCGGCGTGGCGGACGGTATTCCTTCGAACACTTTGCGTTCACCATGGCGGTTGCGAGGGACCGGACTCGTCGCGTAGATTCCGGCGTACGCCATCGAGCCCGAAGGGAGGTCAGAACAATGTCCGATGTTCTGCGCCCCTTCCGCGCTCCGGCGTTCACGCGGATCTGACCCGGGGCGTTCGCTTTCCGGAGGCTCACGCCATGCAGGATCTCGTCATCCGCCCGCTCGTCGCGGGCGAGGAAAATCTGTTCGACTCCATGCCCGACCCGCTGCCCCAGCTGCGCCAGATCGGCTACGCCGACGGCCTCGCCATGGGCGGCTACCGGCCCGAGACCACCTGGGTGGCGGTGCGATCCGGCCGGGTGGTCGGCCGCGCCGCCTGGGTGCTCCCGCCGGGTGCCGTCGGTTCCCCCTGGCTGGAACGCTTCGACCTGGACGCCGAACCCGAGGTGGGTGCCGCGCTGCTGCGCGCCGCCCACGACGCCCTCGGCGGCCCCCGGCTCTACTACGCCGCGATGCCCGCACACTGGCGCCGCCGGCCCGACGTGCTCGCCGTGGTCCAGGCGCCGATGGCAGCGGCACAGCTCGCCGGCCTGGTCGAGGGCGTCGAGCGGCTGCGCTGCACCTGGTCAGGGGCGCCGCTGCCCGCCACCGCCGGGCGGTACGCATTCCGCCCGGCGGCCGACGCGGCGGAGATCAACGCGCTGGTCGCCCGGATCGCCGAGCCGGACATCCTGACCGGTCGGGAGACGGCGCTGGCGGTCGGCGGCGTCGACCTCGCCACCGACCCGGTGGGCTGGCTCACCGACCTCGGCGGCTGGCGCATCGCGCTCGACGCGGGGGAGCCGGTCGGCCTCATCGGCACGGCCGGGGACGCCTGCTACCCGCTCATCGGCTACTTCGGGCTGCTCGACGAGGCGGCCCGGGGCGAGATGCTGGTCGAGGCGGTCCGCGTACTCGTCGACGGCGGCGCCCGCGAGGTCGTCGCCGACGTCGACGCCTACCGGGTGGCGGCCGTGGCGGAGCTGGAACGGACCGGGTTCCGCCAGATCCGCGCCCGGGTCGTCTTCCAACCGCAGGTGTAGTCGCCGACGGCTGCCCGCTCCCGCGACCCCGGGAGCGGGCAGCGCGCGACCGGCGCGACCCGTATCCTCATCCGCCATGAGCACCCTGGACATCATCCTGCTGGCCGTCGCCATCGCCGCGGTCGCGGCCGGGATCGCCGTCATCGTGCTGCGCTGGGTTCCCCGCGGCTGGCGCGGGGCGGCACCGTGGGTCTTCGCGTGCATCCTGTTCAGCTTCAGCCTGTCGTCCGTCGGGTCCCTTGCGGACCGGCAGTTCCCCGACCACGAGGCGGTCTTCTTCCCGCTGCGGGTCGCCGGGATGCTCGGAGTGGTCGCCTTCGCGCTGCTGGGGCGCTCGCAGCAGAAGACGGCCGAGTCCGCCGCGCCGGCCTCGGCCGACCAGTAGTCTCGGCGGAATGTCCGCACCCCCGCACGGCACGATCCGGCCCGGCTGGACGGCCGAGGGGCTCGTCCACAACACCGGCAACGAAGCCACCGGCGGGGTCTGGCGGGTCACCCGCGACGACGGCACCGCCATCCTCAAGCTCGCCACCCGGAAGCGGGACGGTGCCGCCGCGCACTTCGCCGCCAGCGACGAGCCCGGGCACTGGAACTACTGGCAGCGCGAGGTGCTCGCCTACCGCAGTGGCCTGCCGTCGACCGCCTTCGCCGACGCCGGGCTCGGCGCACCGCGCCTGCTCGGCGTCGACGAGCGCGCCGACGGATCCACCGCGCTGTGGCTGGAGGACGTCGCCGGGACCGCCGGGACCGCCTGCCGCAGCGCGGAGCTCGGCGACATCGCGTACCGGATGGGGGCCGCGCAGGCGCGGTGGCTCGGCCGGCCGCCCGCCGACGCCTGGCTCGCGCGGGACTTCCTGCGCGACTACACGACCGCCTCGTCGGTCGCCGGGGAACCCGACTGGGAGCATCCGGTCGCGCTCGCGGCCTGGTCACCGCAGCTGCGGGCAGACCTCCAATCCCTGTGGGTACGCCGCCGCGACCTGCTCGCCGCCGCCGACGCGCTGCCCCGCACCCTGTGCCACCACGACCTGTGGCCGATGAACCTGATCGTCGCCGACCGGGGTCCGGTGCTGCTGGACTGGGCGTTCGTCGGCCCCGGCGCCATCGGCGAGGACGTGGCCAACCTGACCCTCGACACGTTCTTCGACGGCCTGATCGAGATCGACCTGCTCGACGAGGTCACCGCCGCCGTCGCCGACGGGTACCGCCGGGGCCTCGGCAACACCGTCGACGCCGCGACCGTCGAGCGCGCCGTCATGCTCACCGGCGCCGCGAAGTACTACTGGCTGGCACCGCGCATGCTCGCCTCGGCGAGCCGGCAGCAGGGCCGGGCCGCCTACGACAGCAGGGACCTGGCGGAGACGTTCGCGGGCCGGGCTCCGGTGCTCGAACAGGTGACGCGCTGGGCCCGCTCCGCCCTGTCCTGATATTGACGGGCTCTGCCACGCTCCATTCATGGGGAGAAATATCGAGCGGCTGTCCGTCGCGGTGCTCGCGACCTGGCTGATGGGGAGCGCGGCGGGCCTGGTCCTGGTCCCCTACGGCAGCGCTTACGTATTTCTGGTCGTGTTCGTGCCCCTGGTGCCGATCCTCATCGTCTACTGGAAGACCGCGCCGTCCCGGGACCGGCGGCCGCCGCTGTCGCTGATCGGGCTGCTGGGGCTGGTCCCGGTCCTCGGCTGGTGGTCGATCCCGGTCATCCTGGGCATCGTCGCGCTGTGGGCCCACGACTGGGGCACCTACACCCCCCGGGAGCTGACCTTCGACAAGCGGTGGCTGATCGTCACCCTGTGCTTCACCGCGTTCGCCGGGATTCTGGCGGTCTTCGGAACGGGCCTGGGACCGGTCGTGCTCAGCCTCGCCGGGGAACGCGTGCACGCGACCCTCGATCTCCGGGTCGAGACCGCCCGGATGAGCGATCCCGGCTACGACGCGGTCTGCGTCTACGCCTACCCCGACCGCTCGCAGATCCCGGGCGGCGTGCCGCTGTTCGACAGCGACGAGGAGTGCCCCGCGGAGATGGATCTGCTGGCCGACCCGCGCGGCGTCTTCGATCCGGTCGCCGCGGCCGACGTCGAGGGCGCGGTCGGCGCGGTGGGCTGCCTGTTCCTGCCGATCGTGGTGTTCGGACTGCTGGCGTGCCGACCGTCGAAGCGGGTCGCGCCGGATGCGTGGCGGCCGCCGGACACGGGCGTTCCCGAGCCGTGGCGACCGCCGGGCGGCTACCCGTCGGACCGGCAGCCGCCGACCTAGTCGAACTGCTCGCCGCGGATGACGGCCTGGGCGACCTCGCGCAGCTTCGCCACGTCGGGCTGCCAGCCCTCGGCGATGTCCGGGTGCAGGCCGTCCTGGGCCTCCCGCAGGATCCAGCTCATGACCTCGTCCTCGCTCTGCCCGTCATAGGCTTCCGCCACCCGGGTGGCCGCCTGCGACAGCGCGGAGGTCAGCTGCTCTTCCAGCGGCTCCTGGAGCTTGCGCTCGGTGCTGTTGAGCTGGCTGCTGTCGAGTGACACGTGCAGTTCGGTCATGATCGGGCCTTTCGGACGTTGGACCGCAGACATACCCGCAGGTGCAGCCCGCTAATCCTCAGGCTCCGATGTGGCCCGCTCGGCGAGCGCCACGATCGCGCCGATCAGCTCGGTGCCGCTGAGCAGCGACGCGTCGTTGTGGTCGGCCCCGTCCACCGCGAGCACGGTGACCGGGCCGCCCGCCCTGTCCGCCACCGTCCGGGACTGCTCCGGCGGCACCGTGGCGTCGGCGGTGCCGTAGACGACGAGCGTCGGTGCGGTGACCCGGCCGATGAGGTCGGCGACCGGGTAGCGGTCCCGCAGCAGCAGCCCGACCGGCAGGAACGGGTAGTGGCGGCCCGCCACCTCGGCCAGGCCGGCGAAGGGCGAGCGCAGCACCAGTGCGGCCGGCGGGTGCTCGACGGCGAGGCGGGTCGCGACGGCGGCGCCCAGGCTCTCGCCGTAGAGGATGACGCGGTCGGCACCGACCAGGTCCGCGAGGTGCCGGTACGCGGCCGCGGCGTCGAGCGCGAGCCCGGACTCGGACGGGCTGCCCGGGTTGCCGCCGTAGCCCCGGTAGTCGAAGAGCAGCACGGTGAACCCCCGCCCGGCCAGTTCCCTGGCGAGCGGGAGCCGCCCCGCCCGGTCGCCGCCGTTGCCGTTGGCGACCAGGACACCGAGGCGCCGGTCGGTGTCCTGCGGCGCCAGCAGCCAGGCGCCCAGGCGCAGCCCGTCGGCGGTCGTCAGCGTCACGTCGGCGCCGCCGGGCCCGACCGGCGGCACCGGGGCGGTGTCGGGGAAGTAGATGAGCTTGCGCTGCAGCAGCCACAGCAGGACGAGCACCAGGGCGAGGCAGACGACGGTCGCCAGCGCGGGTCGCACGAGGACGCTGAGTCTGCTCACGCCGTGACCGTACCGCCTGCGCCCGGCCTACCGCGAAGGCGCCGTCCCGACCGGGGTGACCCCGGGGCGGGTCCACTGCGGGATCGGGCGGCCGTCGCGGCGGAACCAGCTCTGCGTCGGGTCCTGCGGCCAGCCCTCGGGCGAGTCCTCCCACTTCTCCTGGCGGCCGTAGACGGTCATGTCGAGGAGCTGGAGCGCGGGCATCATCGCCTCGCAGCCGCGCTGATCCGTCTCGTAGGTCTGGAAGATCCGGTCGCCGACGCGCAGGTAGGCGGTGATCCAGCCGTCGGAGATGCCGGGGGAGTCGATGCCGTCGACCGAATACCACGGCGTCTGGAAGCCCATGAACTCGCGATAGGGCGCGAACTCCTCGTAGGGGCCCTGGCACCAGATCGCGAAGGTCACGCCGCGCGCCTCCAGGTAGGTGGCGTCCTGGAAGTTCCACACGGTCGCCGAGCAGCCGCGACACTGGTCCTCGAAGCCCTTGCCCCGGCCCCACATGTGCTTGCAGACGAGGAGCTGATCGCGGCCCTCGAAGATCTCGTGCAGCGGCGTCGCGCCCGTGGCGCCGACGAGCTCGACGCTCGCGTCCACCTCCACCATCGGCAGCCGCCGCCGGGCGGCGGCGATGGCGTCGCCCTCGCGGGTGTGCGCCTTCTCCCGGGTGAGCAGCGCGGCGCGCTCGCGCAGCCAGGTGTCGCGGTCGACGATCTCGGGGGTCGCGGTCATGTCGGCTCCGTTCATCGATGGATCGGTCCGGCGCAGTATCGGCGAGACCTACGACATCCCGATCGCCTTCGGCTCGGAGCGCGCCGGTCCGGCGTCGAGTCAGCCGACCGCGAGCGCCCGGTCGGCCGGCTGCCGCCGCAGCGCGGCCAGGCCCAGGGCGAGGGTCAGCAGGGCGCAGCCGAGCAGGAAGAACAGCGAGAAGGTGGGCTGGCCGAGCCACTCCCACATCGGGTGCCAGCGGTAGTGCGGCTCGCTCAGGTGGTGTCCGAGCGACAGCGGCGCCGACAGCAGGATCGGCGGCCACCACAGGAGCATCGCGCTGACGAACAGCACCTTCGCCAGCCCCTGTGCCGCCCGATGGCCGCGTTCGATGCGCCGGCTGGCCCAGCCGAACAGCCACCAGGCGGCCAGGGCGCCGATCAGGAACGCGGCAGCACCGGCGATATGCGCGGTCCAGGGGGTCGCGCGGCTCATCGCCAGTCGGATCGCCGGGTAGGAGGTGTCGGCGCTGATCTCCACCTCGAGGATGTCGTCGCCGCGCCGGGCGGAGAAGGTGATGTTCTGGGGTATGGCCGCCGGATCGCACTGCGGGTAGCCGGGGATGCAGTCGTAGAGATTGGCGTAGAGCGGCTCGGCATACTCCCAGCCGGCGTCCTGGAGCCGCTGCTGGAGGGTGGCGAGAGCCTGCGGCAGGCTGTCGGTCGGCGGCCGCCGCACGGAGGCGGTGACCGTGGCGAGCGCGTATTCGTTGCCGTCGCCGAAGAGCAGATCGGGAACGGCCTGCCAGCTCAGCGGCTGGCCGAAGATGATGAAGACGGCCAGGGGATCGGCTTGCTCGATCTCCAGCCCCGGCCCGTCGGGGTAGAGCTGGTGGACGGTCGCCGCAAAGGCGTCGTGGTCCAGCGGGCGGGTGCCCGACCACGCCAGCCAGGTGCCGAAGGATGCCGCGAACAGGGCGCACGCCAACGTGAAGATCGTCGCCAGGCTGGTCACGCTGCGGCTGGCCGGACGGCCCAGACGCGTACGCAGGCCGTGGCGGGCCAGGTTCGCCGCGACGCGCACGCCCGCCCGGGTGGACGCGAGGTCGCGGACGGTGTCGAGGATCTCCGCCCCGCGTTCCCGGCGGTAGTCGCGGGGGTAGAGCAGCAGCAGCCAGCGGTGCATCGAGGCTCCCTGTGAACGAGGCGGGGTCAGGGGTCAGGCGGGATTGGGCCGCAGCGAGCGCAGCCGTGATTCGGCGGAGCTCGCCAGGTGGCGCAGGCGCGCGGCCTGGCCGGCGAGCTCGGCGCGGCCGTCGGTGCACAGCCGGTAGTAGCGGCGCAGCCGCCCGTCGACGACCTCTTCGTGGTCGAGCTCGACCATGCCCTGCGCTTGCAGTCGGTCCAGCGCGGCGTAGAGGGTGCCCGGCAGCAGCGCCACTCGGCCGTCGGAGAGGACGGTGACCTCCTGGATGATGCCGTAGCCGTGGCGTGGCTGGTCGGCGAGCGCCGTCAGGATCAGGAAGGTGGCCTCGCGCATCTCACTCACCACGGCAATATATATCGCTGATCAATGTATTGGTAGATGGATACCGGAACGAAACATTGCGGCAGCACGATCACACTGTGGAGATGCCGCCGTCCGATCTGTCCGCGCCGATGCTGGACCATGCCGACCTGGACCTGGAATCGGCACGCCGCATCAGCTACCGCATCGAGCAGCGGTTCCGCTACACCTACGACACCCCGGTCACGGCCCTGTCGCAGCGCCTGATCATCGTGCCGCGACCGCGCCACGGCGACCTCTACCGGCGCGCACACTCCCTGGAGGTCACCGGCGCCCGGGCCCGCCGCCGCACCCGGCAGGACCCGTGCGGCAACACCGTCGTCCGGGTGACCGCCGCGCACGTCGAGCACGAGGTCGAGTTCCGGGTGGTGGCCCTGCTCGAACGCGTCCGCGGCGACCTGCTCGCCCTACCGGCCACGGCACTGCGCGACCCCGCTCTGCGGACGCCGACCGCGCTCACCGGCCCCGACGACCGGCTGCGCCAGCTCGCCGCAGACCTGGCCCGAGCGGGCGGGGAGCCGGCCGAGATCGCCGAGCGGATCTGCACCGGCGTCTACACCGCCATGTCCTACGGCTTCGGGGTCACGAGCGTGCTCACCACCGCGGCGCAGGCGCTCGCCGGTGGCGTCGGGGTGTGCCAGGACTACGCGCACATCATGATCGCCCTGTGCCGGCTGGCCGGGCTGCCCGCCCGCTACGTCTCGGGGCACCTGCTGGGCCAGGGCGGCACCCACGCCTGGGTGGAGGTGATCGTGCCCCAGGGCGGCGCGGCGGCGGCACTGGCCTGGGATCCGTGCCACGGCCGGCGTACGCACAGCGGATACGTCACCGTGGCGGTCGGGCGCGACTACACCGACGTGGCCCCGACCTCGGGCAGCTACGTCGGCGCCCCCAGCGGCCGGCTCACCGGCGACCGGCGCGTCGGTGTCATCTCGCTCGACCTCCCGGCAGCCTGACCTGTGGGACAGGGTTGCACCCGTCGTTTCGCGGGTAGCAGCCGAAGGCATCAGATCCAGTAAAAGGCGGGCACCCCATGACATCCCCTGCGACCACCCGGCGATCCGAGGTCGCCTGCGCGCTGACGTTCACGGTCGTCGAGCCGGCCGAGTTTGCGCTCGCCCTCGGAGTCGCGCTGCGTCCCGGCCGGACGGTCGACGACGAGCTGTCGGTCGCCCGCGACGGCCAGGTGCTCGACGTACGCGTGATCCTCGGCCCGGACGGCAACCGGCGGCACCTCTTCTCGTCGGCGCCGGGCCGGCTGTCGATCTCCTACCGGGCGGCCGTCGCCGACCGGCGCGGCGAGCCCGAGCGGCCGACCGAGTGGGAGCTCCTCACCGCCCTGCTGCCCAGCCGCTACTGCCCGGCCGACCGGATGACCGGCTTCGCCCAGCGGGCATTCGGCGGCCACGCCGATCCGGAGCAGCGGGTCCGCGCGATCTGCGACTACGTCTTCGAGCACCTGCAGTACACGCCGGAGGCGAGCGGGCCGACCACGGACGCGGCGGACACGCTGCTCGATGGGCGCGGGGTGTGCCGCGACTACGCCCACCTCGTGGCGACGCTGTGCCGGGCGGTCGACATACCGGCCCGGGTGGCGGGGGTCTACGCGCCGGGGCTGAGCCCGATGGACTTCCACGCCGTCGTCGAGACGGCGGTCGACGGCGTGTGGCAGGTCCGGGACGCGACACGGCTGGCTCCCCGGTCGTCGCTGATCCGGGTCAGCACCGGACGCGACGCCGCCGACACCGCTTTCGCGACCGTCCTGTCCGGGCAGGCCGACCTGGACCTGATGGAGACCATGGCGATCGTGCTCGACGAGGACCTGCCCGCCGACGATCACCAGTCCCCGGTCCACCTGCTCTGAGCGGTTCACGGCGGTGCGGACGGCAGCCGGTTCCTGGCAGGATGGTCCGGTGGACCACGACTCCGGCGCCGGACTGCTGCACCGCCTCACCTCCTACACGCCCGACCGCGCATGGGACAGCCCTGCAGACGATCCGCGGGTGCGCCACGATCTCGCACCCAGCGACCCCGACCTGCGCCCGGCCCAGCTCAAGGCGTACCCGGACGATCTGCCCGTGGTGGCGCTGCCGCGCGACCTGCCGGACCCGGGCGTGGCCGCGACCTCGGTGCTCGCCGGGGCCGCGGCGGCGGCGCAGCCGCTCGACGCCGCGCAGCTCGGCCGGATCCTCTACCTCGGCGCGGGCATCGTGCGCACGACGGAGCGCGACGGTCTGACGATCGTGTTCCGCGCCGCCGGCTCCGCCGGGGCGCGCTTCCCGCTGGAGGTCTACGCCTGCACGCGCGGCGTCGCGGGGGTCCCGGACGGCGTGCACTGGTACGACGCTGCGCAGCACAGCCTGGTCCAGGTCGGCACCGCGCCCACCGGCACCGCGACGACCCTGGTCGTGACCGGGGTGCCGTGGCGCACCGGATGGCGTTACGCCGAGCGCGGGTGGCGGCACCTCTACTGGGACGGCGGGACGCTGCTGTCCCAGCTCGAAGCCGCCGCCGCGAGTGCCGGACAGGCACCGCGGATCCGGTCGCTGTTCCCCGACGCCGCGGTGACGGCACTGGTGGGCGCGGACCCCGTGCTCGAATACCCGCTGTTCCTGCTGACCCTCGGCGACGGTGACCCGGCGATCGGTGCGACCGGTCAGGCCGCGGCAGGCGAGCTGCCGGCGGTGGAATACCCGCTGTGTACGGCCGCGCAGCGAGCCGGGGACCGGGACGTGCTCGGGGACCCGTGGCCGGTCGGCGCGGCGGTGCAGCCGATCGGCGGCGAGGTCTCGCTGGACGAGGTGGTGCTGCGGCGCGGGTCGACGCGGCTGATGGACCGCTCGCGCAGCGTGCCGCGCGAGCTGCTGGAGTGGCCGCTCGCGGTGGCGTTGCGGGGCATCGACATTCCACACTGGATCGCGGTGCACGGCGTCGACGGCGTGGCGCCGGGGATCTACCGGTGGCCGGAGCTGACGCAGCCGCTGCGGACAGGGGACCTGCGCGAGGAGCTGACCCGGATCTGCCTCGGCCAGGACCTCGGCGGCGACGCGGCGTTCGTCGTGATCGCCGGTGCGCCGGCGGACACGCTGGACGACCGCGGCTACCGCGAGGCGCAGCTGCGGGCCGGAGTCGTGGAGGGGCGGCTGCACCTGGCCGCCTACGCGCTGGGGATGGGGGCCAGCGGGATGACGTTCCTCGACTCGGAGGTGCCCGCGCTGTTGGGCGAGGCGGACGACCTCCTGACGTTGATCTTCACCTGCGTCGGGACGCCGGAGTACCGCAGCCGCAGCGGCGGCAAGCCGGGGCAGCCGCTGGCGTTCCGCCGGGTCGTGCCCCGGTTCCGGGAGTAGGGCCGCTCCGGCTCTCCGCAAATGGTTGGCGCGCATCCCGGCGCAGGGGGAATGATCGGTGGCGTCCGGTTCGCCGCTCAGCCCGTGCAGAAATGGAAGCTGTGATGACCGCTGCCGAGTCCACGCCGTCCGAGTCCCGGCCCGAAGTCCGCGCGTCGGCCGGGACGCTGCGCGGCAGCTCGGAGGCGGGCGTGGCGGTCTTCCGGGGCATCCCGTTCGCCGAGCCGCCGGTCGGCGCCCTGCGCTTCGCCGCACCGCAGCCGGCAGCGGGCTGGGAGGGCGTGCGGGACGCGGTGTCGTTCGGAACGCCGCCGCCGCAGGCGGCCGTGTTCGGCATGGACACCCTGGCGCGCGAAGCGGCGAATGACGACTGGCTGACGATCAACGTCTGGTCGCCGGAGCCGGACCCCGGCGCGGGGCTGCCGGTCATGGTGTGGATCCACGGCGGTGCCTACACGCTGGGTATCTCCAGCCTCCCCGAGTATGACGGCGGCCGCCTCGCCCGCGACGGCGGCGTCGTGGTGGTGACCTTCAACTACCGCGTGGGCGTCGAGGGATTCGCGCTGATCGAGGGGGCGCCCGCCAACCGGGGGCTGCTGGACCAGATCGCCGCGTTGGAGTGGGTGCGCGACAACATCCGGGCCTTCGGCGGCGACCCC
The DNA here is from genome assembly GCF_014204945.1 of Allocatelliglobosispora scoriae. Taxonomy (NCBI): domain Bacteria; kingdom Bacillati; phylum Actinomycetota; class Actinomycetes; order Micromonosporales; family Micromonosporaceae; genus Allocatelliglobosispora; species Allocatelliglobosispora scoriae. The sequence continues at coordinate 703,413 of NZ_JACHMN010000001.1, read as the reverse complement.
GCCCGCGTCACCGTCTTCGGCGAGTCCGCAGGCGGCGGATCGGTCGCCGCGCTGCTGGCGATGCCCGCGGCGGCCGGGCTCTTCGGCCGGGCCATCGTGCAGAGCATGCCGGGCACCTTCTTCTCACCCGAGCTCGCCGCCGACATCGCCTCGTCCTGCGCCGCCGAACTGGGGCTGCGGCCGACGGTGGCGGACCTGTCCACCATGGATCCGGAGCTGCTCTCCGCCGCCGGTGACGAGATCGGCGCCAAGATGGGCCAGTGGGTGGACCGGTGGGGGCCGATCGCGTACCGGCTGATCCCGTTCTCCCCGGTCATCGACGCCGCCACGCTGCCCGTCACCCCGTGGCAGGCCCTGGCCGACGGCGCCGCCCGGGACGTCGACCTCCTCGTCGGTCACACCCGCGACGAGCAGCGGTTGTTCACCCTGCTCGAAGGAGCGCTCGGCCAGGTGACGCCGGAGCAGGCGGAGACCGCCCTGAACCTGCTCGCCCCCGGTCCGGACGGCGCACGCCGGTACCGGCAGGGCTTCCCGGCCGCCGGTCCCGACGAACTCCACGAGGTCGTCAACTCCGACTGGCTGTTCCGCATGCCGAGCCTCCACCTCGCCGAGGCCCGGATCGCCGCCGGCGGCCGTGCCCACGTCTACGAGCTGACCTGGCCCGCGCCGGGTATGGGCGGCATCCTCGGTGCCTGCCACGGACTCGACGTGCCGCTCGTCTTCGGCAACCTGGACCGGGGCCAGCCCGCCGCGCTGATCGGCGAGGGCCCCACCCCCGAGGCGGAAGAGCTGTCCGCGCGGATGCGTGCGGCGTGGACGGCGTTCGCCACCCACGGCGACCCCGGCTGGGCCGCCTACGACACCGAGCAGCGCCTCGTGCAGCTCTTCGACACCCACCCGACGGTGACCGCCTATCCGGAGGATGCCTCCCGCCTGATCTGGCGGGACCACACCTTCGCCGCGCTGCCGCTATCATCAGGGATCCCCTTGATCATGGAGTGATCGCGCAGATGACCGACCACCATCCGGCAGAGCCCTATCCGACCGCCCCCTACCCGGCGTACCTGCCGCCGGGCCAGGTCGGCTACGGCCCGATGATCCCCCCGCCCGCGCCGAAGAAGTCCCGGCTGTGGCTCTGGCTCGGCATCACCGCGGTGGCGCTCCTGCTCTGCTGCGGCGGCGGGACCACGGCCGGAATCGTGCTCTACAACGCCTCGGAGCAGTCCGCCGGCGATCCGATCGCCCTCCCGCCCGTCACGGCCGACTCGCCTGAGCCGACCCCGCAGCCGACGCTGCCGCTGTCGACGCCGACGCCGACGTTGGGCTCCTCGGTGACGCTGGTCGCGCCGAAAAAGTTGGCCGGGTATCCCCACATCGACAACCCCGCCTTCGCCACGCTGGTGGAGGCGTTGAAGGCGCAGATGCAGACCATTCCCGGCGCGGAGGTCGGCGGAGTCGTCTCCGGGGTCTACGGCGATGTCGTGCAGCATCAGATGCGGCTGATGGTGGCGGTCAAGGCCGACCTCCCCAACCCGGAGATGATGCCGGACGCCATTCTCAACGGGCTGAAGACGTCTGGTGCCAAGACGTCCAACTTCGGCGCGGTGCCGCCGGGACCGCTCGGCGGCGCGGCCCAGTGCGGCGATGTCCGGCAGAGCAACGTCGACATGGCTCTGTGCGTGTGGGCCGACGACGCCAGCTTCGGGATGATCTTCTTCTATTATGTGAAGGCCACGACGGTGAAGGCCGTCTTCCTGCAGGCACGCGGCGAGATCGAGTCACGGGCGTGATCGCACCGTCCTTGGGCACAACGGCCTGACCAAGGCACGTGATCGTGCTGCTTCCCGGAAGTAGGCCCTACCGACCAGCTCCGAGGGGACTACTTCCGGGAACAAGCGCGATCATGCTGGTCGTTGCCCCGCCGGCGTCGGAACGATCCTGACTTTGGTGGCACCTTTCGCGGCGTGTCCAGCATTAAAGTTCAGGGGAGGGCCAGTGCCACCGTCAGCGCCAGCACCACCTCGGAGTCGTCGAGGCGCTCGCCGAACAGCTCCCGGACGTGGCCCATCCGGTAGCGCACCGTCTGCGGATGCACGTGCAGCGCCGCCGCCACGTCGTCGCGGCGGCCCTGGTGCAGCAGCCATTCCCGCAGTGTCTCGACGAGCCGCTCCGCGGTCGCCGGACGCAGGTCGGCGAAGGGGGCGAGGACCTGCCGGCGCAGGTCGGCCAGGGCAGCGGGGTCGGCGCCGACCACCAGCGAGGCGAGGTGCTGCTCGGTGTCGACGGGCGCGCCGCCGACCGCCGTCACGCGCAGGCGCCGGGCGCGCAGCACCCGCAGGTAGGACTCCCGCACGGAGGTCCACGGGCGACCCGGGCCGACGACGGCGTCCTGCCCCCGCAGCGTACGCAGCAGCGCCGCCCGGGCAGGTCCGTCGGCGTCCGGCACGAGCAGGACCGCGAGATCCGATCCGGCGTCGTCCTCGTCGAGGTCGGGCAGCTCCTCCTCGGGCCGAAGCGACCGCTGGTCCAGCAGGCCGAGCGCGGCGCGCACGTGCGAGCTGGGAAGCACGACGACGGTCAGGCTGCCGGGCGGGTCCCAGTTGGCGCGGTCGGCGAGGGCGGCCAGGTGATCGACGGGGTCGCCGCGCAACAGGCCGTGACCGAGCTGCTGCAGGTAGCGCTCCCGCACCCGGCCGGTGGTGGCGAGCTCGTCGGTGTGCCCGGCGACGCTGGCGGCGGAGAGCTCATCGATGTAGGCGAAGACGAGCTCGGCGAACTTGGACAGGGTCTGCGGGCTGAGACCGGCCTCGACCGCCGTGGCGGACAGCCCGCGCCAGGCCACCCGTGCCCCCACCCGGTACGCGGCGAGCAGGGCGAACATGCTCCGCCCGCTGCGGGCCTCGCCACGGCCGAGGGCGTAGGCCCCGTCGAGCGCCGGTGCCAGCGGCGTGGCGGGATCTCCGGCGAGGGGCCGGCTGGCGAGGCTGAGGAACCCGCCGAGGGCGAGCTGGACCGCACCCTGGATGTTGGCCCCGATCGGCCTGGCCAGCGCGTTGGCGTAGCCCGGCACCTCGGCGACGATGGCGCGGACGGTCTCCTCGGCGACCGCCGGAAGCCGGGACCGCAGCAGCCCGGCCGCCGCGTCGTCGAGGTCGAGCTCGGCCGCCCCGCGGGCCGCCGCCGTCGCGTGGCCGGGATCGACGTCTGACACGAGTTGTGCGCTCCGAACAAAGTTGCGAGCCAAATTCACATCCTGTGGTCATGAACTTACACCCCACGGTGAAGGATGCTCGAACACATGACCACTCTCGTGCGGCAGCGTCTGGTCAGCAGACTCTGGCAGGCGGCGGCTGCCGCGACCTACCCGGTCGATCCGGCCGAGTACCTCGACATGTTCCGCCCGCTGCGGTCCGGCGCCGACCTGCGGGCCCGGGTGGTACGGGTCCGTGCGGAGACCGCCGACGCGGTGACCGTCGTCCTGCGCCCCGGCAAGGCGTGGCGGGGCCACCTGCCCGGCCAGTACGTCCGCATCGGCGTGGACGTCGACGGCGTACGGCTGTGGCGCTCCTACTCCCTGACCTCCGCACCCGACGCGCCCGACGGTCTGCTCGCCATCACGGCGAAGGCGGTCGCGGGCGGACTGGTCAGCGCCCACCTCGCCCAGGACCTGCGACCGGGCCAGCTCGTCCACCTCGACCAGGCACTCGGCGACTTCGTGCTGCCCGACCCGGCGCCCGGCAAGGTCCTGTTCGTCACCGGCGGCAGCGGCATCACCCCGGTGATGGGCATGCTGCGCTCGGGCCTGGACCGCCTCCACGACGTCGTCCTGGTGCACTCCGCAGCGTCCGCCGACGACGTGATCTTCGGCAGCGAACTGCGGGCCATGGCCGACTCCGGCCGGCTGCGCCTGGTCGAGCAGCACACCGACAGCCAGGGTCGCCTCGACGTGGCCGCGCTCGCCGCACTCGTGCCCGACCTCGCCGAGCGGCAGACCTGGGCCTGCGGGCCTGCCGGTCTCCTCGACGCGATCGAGCAGCAGTGGGCGGACCTGGGCCAGGGCCAACGGCTGCACACCGAGCGGTTCCGCGCCGCCGCGCTCGCCGAGCCCGGCCAGGGCGGCACCGTCACCTTCAGCGGCACCGGCACCACCGCCGAGGCGGACGGCTCGACGCCGATCCTCGACGCGGGGGAGCGGGCGGGCGTGCTGATGCCCTCGGGGTGCCGCATGGGCATCTGCTTCTCCTGCGTCCTGCCGCTGCGGCAGGGGTCCGTGCGCGACCTGCGCAGCGGGGACGTGACCACTGCGGTGCCGGGTGACGGCGTACTCATCCAGACCTGTGTTTCGGCCGCGGCCGGGCCCTGCGACATCGACCACTGAGGAACCCGCCATGACCGTTCTGCAGCGCAAGCCCGACAACGCCGTCTCCCACCTGACCGCCGATGACATCGAGGAGCTGGGGCGCCGGCTCGACGCGATCCGCGCCGACATCGTCGCCGCCCGCGGGGCGACCGACGCGGCGTACATCCGGAAGGTCATCCGCGTGCAGCGCACGCTGGAGATCTCCAGCCGCGCGGTGCTGGTCTTCTCCGTGTTCCCGCCCGCGTGGCTGCTCGGCACCGCCGGGCTGTCGGTGGCGAAGATCCTGGAGAACATGGAGATCGGCCACAACGTCATGCACGGCCAGTGGGACTGGATGCGCGACCCGAAGATCCACTCCACGACGTGGGAGTGGGACAACGTGTCCCCGTCGGACCAGTGGAAGCACTCACACAACGAACTGCACCACACCTACACCAACGTCGTCGGCCGCGACAACGACCTCGGCTACGGCATCATGCGCGTCGACGAGGACCAGCGCTGGCACCCGATCTACCTCGCGCAGCCGCTGTGGAACTTCATCAACGCGTGCTTCTTCCAGTACGGCATCGCCGCCTACGACCTCGAACTCGGCCGCAACCTGCCCTCCAAGCAGCGCCGCAGCAGCCCCGAGTTCAAGGCCCGCGCCAAGCAGGTGCTCCGCAAGATCCGCCGCCAGGTGCTCAAGGACTACGTGCTGTTCCCGGCGCTGTCGGGCCCGTTCTTCCTGTCCACGATGGCCGCCAACGCGACCGCGAACTTCGTCCGCAACTGGTGGACGCACTCGGTGATCATGTGCGGGCACTTCCCCGAGGGCGTCGAGACCTTCGAGAAGCGCTCCATCGAGGGCGAGACTCGCGGGGAGTGGTACCTGCGGCAGATGCTCGGCTCGGCCAACATCACCGGCAGCCGGGCCATGCACGTCATGACCGGCAACCTCTCCTACCAGATCGAGCACCACCTCTTCCCCGACCTGCCGAGCAACCGCTACCAGGAGATCGCGCCCAGGGTGGAGGCGCTGTTCGAGCGCTACGGGCTCACCTACCGGACCGGCTCGCTGCCCCGGCAGGTCGCGTCGGCCTGGCACAAGGTGTTCCGCCTGTCGCTGCCCAACGGGTTCGTCCCGAAGACGCTGCGCAAGCTCGGCCTGGGCCGGAAGGTCGCGGCCGTCGGCCGCTGACAGATCAACCCCCTCCGTGGGTACGCCGCCGCGCCGTCGGCGTCCCGGAAATCAGTCGACAGCCCGTTGTGCGGGGGTCGCTCACGCGACGGCCACAGGGTTCTGCGCCGGTGCCCGCTGCGCCTCCTCGGCGGCGTTCTCGTCGTCGTGGGCGATCCGGCTGAGCTGCCGCCACAGCACCACCACGAAGACCGCCGAACCGGCGAACGCGAACCAGAACGGAGCCGTCACGCCATAGCGGGTGCCGAGGACTCCGCCGATCGCGGAGCCGACGACGAGACCGCCGAAGACGCTGATGGTGTTGAGGCTGCCCACCCGTCCCTGCAGCTCGGTCGGGACCGCCCGCTGGCGCACGGTCACCGAGGTCGTGCCCCAGACGAACGCGTGCGCGCCGAAGAGGAAGAAGATCCCCGAAGCGACCCACGGCGAGGTGGTGAGGGCCAGGCCCAGGTGCGTCAGCGTCTCGATGATCAGCCCGATCCGCATGATGTTGCCGAGGCTCACCCGCGCGGTGATCCAGCCGTAGAGGCCGGTGCCGAGCAGCCCGCCCGCCGCCGAGACGGTGGTGAGCAGGCCGAACCCGATCGCGCCGAGGCCGAGGCGCTGGTGGGCGTAGAGCACCAGGACCGACCAGGCGGCGCCGAAGGTGACGTTGAACATCAGGATCGTCAGCGCCAGGGTCCGGACCGCGGCGTGGTGCACGGTCCACCGGAACCCCTCGGCGAGGTCCCGGCGCAGGCTGCGCCGCTCGACACCCAGTTGGCGGCCATGCGGCGGCGGCTTGATCCGCGACACCATCACCAGTCCTGCCGCGACCAGGACGGCCTGCGTCGCGAACGGCCATGCGATGCCGACCACGAACAGCGCGGCTCCCAGCGGCGGTCCGGCGAGCTGGTTGAGGGTGAGGAATCCGGTCTGCAGGCGCGCGTTGGCGATGGCGAGATCGTCGCGGGACACCAGCATCGGCGTCAGCGTCGCGGAGGTGTTGTCGGCGAAGACCTCGGCGGTGGCGAGGAGCCCGAGGGCGATCAGCGCGCCGGTGACCGTCACCGTGCCCGCGACCACGGTGCCGAACAGCACCGCCAGGATCACGACCCGGCTGCCGTCCGCGACGAGCACGATCCGCCGCCGGTCCAGCCGGTCGGACAGCACGCCCGCGTAGAGGCTGAACAGCAGCGGGGGAGCCCACGCCAGCATCGCAGCGAGCGAGATCAGCAACGCGTCGTCGGTCAGCGAGGCGACGAGCAGCGGGCCCGCCGCCATCGCGACGCCGTCACCGAAGTTGGTCGTCCAGGACGAGGCGAGCAGCCAGCGGTAGCTGGACCCCAGCCGGGCCGGCACGAGCTTCTCGATCAGCCTGTTCGCCACAAGATCGGGACCTTACGCGCAGCACGCACCAGCGGCAACGCCTTATCGGCGAGGGCCCGGGCCGGTGCCGACCGTAGGATGCCGGACATGAGCACAGTGCCCCGGTCCGCGGTGGCCGGCCTGCCGTCGGCACCCGGGGTCTATCGATTCCGAGACGACCGCGGCCGGGCGCTGTATATCGGGCGGGCGGTCGACCTGCGTCGGCGGGTCGGCTCCTACTGGGGAGACCTCGGGGATCGGCGACACCTCCGCCGGATGGTTCCGCAGATCGCCGCCGTCGAGGCGGTCGCGTGTGACTCGGCGCATGAGGCGGCATGGCTGGAGCGCAACCTTCTGCAGCGTTCCAAGCCGCGCTGGAACCGCGTCCGCGGCGGCGCGGAGGTGCCGGTCTACCTGCACTTGGATCGCCGTCCGGGTTCGGCCCGGCTGTCGGTGGTCCACCGGCCGCCGACCGGTCCGGTCACCCCGGACGCGGATCACCCGGTCGGCCTGTTCGGTCCCTACCTCGGCGGCACGCAGGCGCGGCTGGCGGTGTCGGCGCTGGAGCGGGTGCTGCCGCTCAGCTACGCCGACGACCGGCTCAGCGGCGGCCAGCAGGACATGGCGCGGGCGCGTGGCCTGGCGGCGCTGGACCGTGCCGCCCTGCTCACCACCGTCACGGCGGTGCTGCAACGGCAGCCCGACGCGGTGGAGACCGTCAAGCACCAGCTGGCCGAGCACCGGACCCGTGCATCGGACAGCCTCGCCTTCGAGCTGGCGGCACGCATCCAGCAGCAGATCGAGGCGGTCGACTGGATCGTGGCCGAGCAGAAGGTGACCACACTCGCTCCCACCGACTGCGACGTCTACGGCTGGGCCGACGGACTGCTGGTCCAGTTCGAGATCCGGCAGGGCCGCATGTGTGTGTGGAAGCAGCGGGCCTGCCCGTCCGCCGGTGCCCAGCGGTACCTGGAGCGGACGCCGCCCGAGTGGCGTGCCTTCGCCGCCCGAAGCGCCGAGCTCGCCAGTCTCCTCCACGCTTGACAACGGGCGGGGTCCGCAGTGGACGATGCGGCGTGAAGATTCTCGTGGCGGGTGGAAGCGGGCTCATCGGCGCCCATGTCGTGGACGTGCTGCGCGAGCGGGGCCACACGGTCACCACGGTGGCGCGTACCGCCCAGCCCGGCGTCGACCACGCCCTCGATCTCGCGACCGCCTCGATCGACGACCTGCGGCCGCTGCTCGCCGACCATGACGGTGTCGTCGACGCCGCCCGCACCGACGAGCAGAAGCCGCTGCGCAAGCCCATCTACCCGGTGTTCCGGCAGGACATGGTCGACCCGGTGGTACGCCTGTTCACCGCCGCCCGGCTCGAAGGCCTCACCCGCGGAGTGATCATGGGCTCCTACTACACCTACTTCGACCGGCTGCACCCGCAGTGGCGGCTGGCGGACCGGCACACCTACATCCGGTGCCGGGTCGAGCAGGCGGCGGAGGGGCGGGCGGCCGCGGAGATGCCGGTCGCCGTCCTCGAGCTGCCCTTCATCTTCGGCCGGGCCGGCGACCGCCTGCCGAACTGGGCTCCGCCGCTGGACGGCTGGGCGAGGTCCCGCTCGCCCCTCGCCGCGCCCCCCGGCGGGACCGCAGCGGCCTCGGCGCGCAGCGTGGCCGAGATCGCCGCCGACGCCCTCGAACAGGCCAAGGGTGACGACATCCCGGTCGTCGACGAAAACCTCACCTGGCACGACATGATCGCTCGCATCGCCGCCGCGGCCGGCCGCCCCCGCCGAGTCCGCCGACTGCCCGCGGGGGTCGTCCGCGCAGCGCTGCGGTTCGGCGGTGTGACGCAGGCGCTGGGCCGCAAGGAGTCCGGCCTGCGCCCGGCCGACTTCGCCGACCTCGTCCTCGCCGAGTTGTTCATCGAACCGGCGACCGGGCGGGCGCTGGAGCCCGCGCTCCGCGACACCTTCGCCACCGTGGTCTCGCCGGGTTAGGGCGTGCCCACCGGGACCGGCTCCGGCGCCGTCGGGGCGTGGGTCCGGCCGCGCCGGGTCCAGGCGGGCGTCCACCAGTTGGCCCGGCCGAGCAGCGCCATCGTGGCGGGGACGAGAAGCCCGCGGATGATGGTGGCGTCGACGGCGATCGCGACGGACATCCCCACGCCGAACATCTTGATGACGGGGCTGGCCTGCAGGACGAAGCTGGCGAAGACGCAGACCATGATCAGTGCCGCCGAGGTGATGACCTTGCCGGTGCCGGCCAGGCCGTCGCGGACCGATCGCCGGTTGTCGCCGGTGGCGTGCCAGGACTCCTGCACGGCCGTCAGCAGGATCACCTCGTAGTCCATGGACAGGCCGAAGAGCAGCGCGAACAGGATCATCGGCACGTAGCTCTCGACCGGGATCGGCCCGTCGAGCCCGACGAGTCCGATGCCCCAGCCCCAGGCGAACACCGCGGTCAGCGCGCCGTAGGCGGCGCCGACCGAGAGCAGGTTCATCAGCGCGGCCTTGAGCGCCAGCACCGGCGCCCGGAACGCCACCAGCAGCAGCAGCGCCGAGAGCAGCACGACGACCGCGATGACGTATGGCATGCGCTCGGCGACCATGTCCGACAGCGCGCCCCGGGCGGCGGTCTGCCCGGCGACGTGCACGGTCATGCCGGGGACCGGGGTGTGCAGCAGCGTGTCGATGGTGTGCAGGGTCTGCGGGTCGCTGCCGGCGGTGGTCGGCTCGAGGCGTACCGCGACGACCGAGCCGTCAGCCGACAGCCGTGCGGGTTCGACGGAGGCGACCCCGGCGGTGGCCCGGATGCTGCGCGACAGGTCCGCGAGCCGTGGATCCTGCGGGCCGGTGGCGGGGGAGTCGAGCTCGGCGACGACGGTGATCGGGCTGGTCGAGCCGGGTCCGAAACCTTCGGTGAGCAGCTCGTAGCCGGTCCGGGCGGCGGAGCCGGGTGGCTGGTCACTCGCGTCGGTCTGTCCGAGGTGGAGGCTCGCGGTGGGCGCGGCGAGCAGGAGCAGCAGCGCGCCGGTGGCGATCGCCCAGGGCAGGGGCCGCCGCGTGACGCGGTCGGCGAGCCGTCCCCATCCGGAGCGGTCCGGGTCGACCTCCCGGCGCCGCAGCACCGGCAGCGCGTTGAGGCGAGGCCCGAGCAGGACCAGGATCGCCGGCAGCAGGGTGGTCGCGGCGAGGACCGCGAACAGCACGACCAGGCCCGCGGTCCAACCCAGGGTCGTCAGGATGGGTACGCCAGAGATGGCGAGCCCCGACAGCGCGACGACGACCGTGCCCCCGGCGAACACGACGGCGGCACCGGACGTGGCGACGGTGGCCGTGATCGCGGCGCGGGTGTCCAGGCCCTTGGCGAGCAGTGCGCGGTAGCGGGAGATGAGGAACAGCGAGTAGTCGATGCCGACCCCGAGGCCGATCATGGTGGCGAGGGTGGCGGCGACCGAGGGTATCGACGCCACGTGCCCGAGCAGGCCGACGATGCCGACACCGCAGACCAGCGTGATCAGCGCCGTGATCAACGGCAGCCCGGCCGCGACGAGCCCGCCGAACGCGATGACCATGACGATGAGGGCGATGCCGATGCCGAGCAGCTCGCTGGTCCGGGTGCTGGTGTCCGGCAGCGCCAGGACCCCGGCGGGCACGGCCTGCAGCCCGGCGTCGCGGGCGGGCTGCGCGGCGTCTCCCACGCGGACGGCGAGGTCGTGGCTGACGTCGCGCGGGCCGAGGTCGAAGGCGACCGTGATGAATCCGATGCGCCCGTCGCCGCTGAGGGAGTCCTGGGCGGCGCTCGGCGGGATGACCCCCACGACGTGCTCGATGGCGGCGATCCGGGCCACGGCCGCGGTGATCGCGGCGGCGTTGGCGGGATCGTCGACGCGCCCGGCGGCGGCCTTGACGACGATCTGACCGGCGGCGTTGGTGGCGGTGGGGAAGTTGGCGGCCATCAGGTCGCGGCCGACCTGGGCGTCGCTGCCGGGCAGGGAGACGTCCTCCTCGGTCGGGCGACCCAGCGTGACCACGAGGACGGCCACGGTGATCGTGGCGAGCAGCCATCCGGCGATGACCCACCAGGGGCGCCGCACGGTCGCCCGGGCCACGGCCGACATGCCACGGTGGATGGCACCGTTCTCGATCGCGCTCACCAGGGGTTCCTCTCCGTGCGGGGTGGCCCGACCGATGCCTGAGACGCCCCTGGTCAAGACAACACCAGCATAGAGCGAATCAGAATGATCTTCACTCAACGGTCGCGACCGTCTCGCCGAGCTGCTTGAGCTCTCCGCTCGTGCCCGGTTCGAGCACCGGCCGCGGGCGATCCCGCACGGGCGTCCCGGCTCGCTGTGGTCAGCACTCGTTGGCGGCCCTGATCCGTCGGCCGATCTCGGCGAGGGTGCGCAGCTGCGCGGGCGTCAGTGGATCGATGACGAGTTTGCGGACCGTCTCGACGTGCCCGGGCGCGGCGGCGACGACCACCCGGCGACCCGAGGGGGTCAATCGGGCGACGGTGTACCGCCCGTCGGCGGGGTCCGGGGCGCGCACCAGCCAGCCCTGGCTCTCCAGGCGCTTGGCGACGTTGGACAGGCGGGACAGCGAGCCGTTGACCAGCCGCGCCAGCTCGCTCATCCGCACCTGCTCGTCGGGGGCCATGGACAGAGAGCTCAACACGAGGTATTCGAACAGCGTCAGGTTGGAGTCGCGCTGCAGCTGGGCGTCGAGTGGGCCGGACAGCGACAGCATCATCATCCCCACCGTGAGCCACGCGTCCTGCTCCGTCGCCGACAGCCACCGGACGTCGCTGTCCACGTCCTTCGCTTGCTGCTCGTCGGCTTCCACGGTCCGAAGATACCGCACCGCGACTTCATGATTGAAGTTGTCGGCTATCTCACTATGACTTCACTGTTGAAGTCATATCGGCCTAGTTTGACTTCAACAGTGAAGTCACTCGCTCGCTGTCGACACGGTCCACCTGATCGAGGAGCTATGCCATGACCCTTTTCAGACTTGACGCGAGCATCCGTACCGCAGGCTCGGCCAGCCGCGAAATCGCGGACATCGTCGAGGCCGAGTGGCAGGCCGCCCATCCCGGCGACACCGTGATCCGCCGGCACATCGGGGTGGACGTGCTGCCCGCCGACGCCTGGGGCCTGGCGGTGGGGGCGGGGTTCACCCCGGACGCCGACCGGACGCCGCAGCAGCGGCGGGCGACAGCGCTCGCCGCCGAACTCACCGACGAGCTCGTTGGTGCCACCGCGGTCCTGCTGGCCGTCCCGCTCTACAACTTCGGCGTCTCCCAGCACGTCAAAACGTGGATCGACCTGATCATCACCGACCCGCGTGCGGCGGCCGGCGGACCGCCGCTGCTCGCGGGCAAGCCGGTCGTGCTGGCGACCGTGCGAGGCGGTGCCTACGGCTCCGGCACTCCCCGCGAGGGCTGGGACCACTCGACCGGCTACCTGCGCCGCATCCTGGCCGACGTGTGGGGTGCCGATCTCACACTGGTCGAGCGGGAGTTCACCCTGGTCGGGGTCAACCCGGCGCTGGACGCTTTCACCGATGCCGCAGCCGACCTGCACCGGGCCGCTCTGAGCGCCGCGCAGGAGGCCGGCAAGGCCCTGGGCGCCGCGGCTCATCGTCAGGCGGTGTAGCGGCCGACCAATGCCGCCCTCAACCGCGACGGCCGGCCGTCGCGGTTGAGCACCTGCTGGTCCGAGCGCCAGGCGGACCAGCAGCCGGCATCGATGACATCTGGTCTGACGCTGACCGCCGATGTGTCGACATCGCCCGGAACCTTCAAGCCGCTGCCCAGTTCTTCAAGTCCGACGTAACGACCGACGGCAAGAAGATCGGCCCGACCGTGACCGTAACGCCCGCCCCGGCAGACGTGACGACGTATGTCGTCAACGGTGTGACCTCCATAGCCTCCGTGACATACACCGTGAACGTCGACAACCTCGGCCCCGGCAACGCCACGGGGGTTCAGTTCGTGGCGACGAAGACGGTCGGTGGTGGCGGCGCCACCTTCACCGCAGCCACCGCATCATGGGCCACCTGTTCCGGGACGAACACCGCAACCATCACCTGCACCGCCAACGGCACGCTCGCTCCGTCCAGCAACACGGTGTCGCTCACGGTCAGTTTCGCGCTTCTCGTGTCGGCCGGGCCGCCATCTCGTCGGGGAGCACGCCGGGCCCGACGCCGGTCGCCCGGATCGCCTGATCTACCTCAGTTGACCAGCACGATCTTCCCCCGGGCATGGCGGGTCTCGCTCAACTCGTGCGCGGCGGCCGCCTCGGCGAGCGGGAACGCCGCCGCGACCGGCACCTGCAACCGGCCCTGTTCGGCGAGCCCGACCGCGATGTCGAGGCCGTGCACCGCCAGCGGGTCGGCGCCGCCGAAGGCGGCATCGGTCTCGTCCGCCGGTGCGCTGTGCGACAGGTGCACGCCGTGGGCCGGCGCGCTGAAGTCGGCGATCGTCACCACGCGGGCCGGGTCTCCGGCGATGGCGATCAGGTCGGGCAGTGCGCCCGTGGCGCAGTCGAACACCGCGTCCACCCCGGCCGGTGCCAGCGCGCGGACCCGGTCGACCAGCCCCGCGCCGTAGGCCGTGGGCTCGGCGCCGAGGGAGCGCAGGAAGTCGTGGTTGTGCTCGCTCGCCGTCCCGACGACGGTGGCGCCGCGGGCGACCGCGAGCTGGACGGCGACGGCGCCCACCCCGCCCGCCGCGCCCTGCACCAGCACGGTGTGCCCGGCGCCGACCGCGAGCCGGTCGAGGACCCGGGTGGCCGTCTCGACGGCGCCCGCGGCACCGCCCGCCTCCTCCCAGCTCCACGCGGCCGGCTTGACGGCCCAGGCGGCGAGGACCGCGTAGTCGGCGTTGGCGGCGCGCCCGGTCATGGTCGTCATGCCGAACACCTCGGCGCCGACGCTGACGCCGGTGACGCCGTCGCCGACCTCGTCCACCACGCCCGCCGCGTCGAAACCGGTCCGGTAGGGCAGCACCGTGGGCACGACCTCGCGCCATGTCCCGGAGCGGAGGTAGGTCTCGCCGGGTGAGATCCCGGACGCCCGGACGGCGACGCGGATCCGCCCCGGTCCGGCGTGGGGCTCCTCGACCTCGGCGACATGGATCACGCCGGGCGGTCCGTACTCGGAGAATTGAACAGCTCTCATGCCTTCGGACCGTAACGGAACACCCCGTCCGTTTGGCTAAAGTGAGAGCGGTGACGGCCCAAGTGATTCACCCGCTTCGCTCCGACGCCAGCGACAACCGCGAGCGCATCCTCGCGGTCGCCCGAGCGGCCTTCGCCGCCGAGGGGCTCGACGTGCCGATCCGGGAGATCGCCCGGCGGGCGCAGGTCGGCGTCGCGACCGTCTACCGCCGCTTCCCGACCAAGGAGGCGCTGCTGGCCGAGGCCTTCGCCGAGCAGATGGCCATGTGCTCCGGTGTCGTCGAGGAGGGGCTGGCGGCGGCCGACCCGTGGCGCGGGTTCCGCCTGGTGATCGAGAAGCTGATGGCGGTGCACGCCCTCGACCGGGGCTTCTCCCGCGCCTTCACCTCACGGCTGCCGGCGGGCGCGGACTACTTCGCCGCCGACCGCGACCGCACGATGCGCATGCTGCTCGAACTCGTCCGGCGGGCGAAGGGGGCGGGCGCCCTGCGCGCCGACTTCGTGCTGGAGGACATCATCCTGGCGCTGATGGCGAACGAGGGCATCCGCGCCGAGTCGCTCGAGCTGAGGGCGGCCGCGTCGCGCCGGTTCGCGGCTCTGATGATCCAGTCGTTCCAGGCCGACCCGGTCCGTGCGCCGCTGCCACCGGCCGTCCGCCTGCCGCTCACCGCGCGGTAGCCCCGCTCCCATGATCGAAAGAGCAGGGTCGCCGTTGTCCGGGGTGGGCGACAACGTGTCGGCACTGATGCAGGGGATCGCGTTCTACCGCGCATCACGGGGGAGTCGCCGCTGCTCAAATCTCCGCCCGGCACGGCCTCGCAGGTCGACGGGCCGATCCGTTCGGGCGGGATCGCCGGAGCTCACCGTCGCGTCGACGGTGAGCTCCGGTACTGCGACCGCGGCTACAGGCCGGTCAGGGTGAGCGTCGTCGCGCCGCCGCTGGCTCCCAGTCCCGCCGGGCTGGTGCAGGCGCCGACATTCGGGTTGATCCCCGGCAGCAGCCGTACCGCGTTGTAGCCGGTGAAGAGGCCGCTGGAGATGAAGCCGATCTTGCGTACGACGTAGGTGCCGTTGACGAGGGTGACGTCGACGTTGAACTGGAAGGTGCTGTTCTGGCCGTTGCTCCACCGGATCGGCAGCGAGCCCGGTCCGCCGGTGCCCGCGTTGGTGCAGGACAGGCCGATGTGCGTGTAGGTGTAGTCCAGCGTCGCCGAGGTGACGACCCCGTTGAGCGGGCAGAGCAGCGTGGCGTGGACCCGTACCGTGATCGTCTGCTGGGTGCTGCGGATCGGCGGGGTGAAGGTGTCCTGTTCGGTGCCTGCGCACTGGACCAGGAGCGGTCCGGCGGCGTGGGCCGGCGCTGCGGTGGCGACGGCGCCGCCGGCGGCGATGAGGAGCCCGAGCAGCAGGGCCGGGATGCGTCGGGAACGGGATGAGTTGAGCATGGGATGCCTTCCGAGGAGGAAACGGCGGCTTTGCCGCCATCAGCCGCGAAGCGGCTGAATATCACCTTCCGCCTGATCACCGAGGGTGAGCAAGATTGCTTTCCGCGGGATGGAAGGCAACGTCGCGTCCACCGGACCCCCATCAGGCGAGCTGTTCGCCGATGAGCAGACGCAGCAGCTCGGCGGGGTGGTACGCGTTCTCCCAGTGCTCGACGATGAGGCCGTCCTCGAACCGCCACAGGCCGCAGAACGGCATCGCGACCGGCTGCGGACGAGTGCTGCGCAGCACACCGAGGACGGCTCCGAAGTGGTCGTTGGCGGCGATGTGCTGCACGTCCATCCGCAGCGTGCCGCCGGTGAGCTCCAGCAGCGCAGCCTCGTGTCGCAGCACCGCTTCCTTGCCGACCACCGGCGGGTCACCCACGACACGATCGGCCCGGTGCAGGACGACATCGTCGGCGGCGTAGCGGTCCAGGAGGCTGAAGTCGGTGTAGAGCACCAGCAGGATCTCGGCGTGCGGGTGTGGTGTCGTGGTCATGCCGGCCGCCACGGCTCGGCCCGGGAGCACATCTCCGCCAGCGCCGCCCATTCCGTGTCGGTGAGGCGGACCTCGGCGGCGGCGACGTTCTCCTCGAGGTGCTCGAGCGAGGTGGTGCCGGGGATGAGCAGGTTGACCGGGGACTGGCGCAGCAGCCAGGCCAGGCCCAGCTGCGCTGCGGTGTGTCCGAAGTGGCGGGTCGCCTCGGTGAGGACCCCGTCCGGGCCGACCAGATCGCCGTGGCCGAGCGGGAACCACGGGATGAACGCGATGCCACGCTCCTCGCAGTAGCGCAGCACCGGCTCGCCGGTCCGGTCGGCGATGTTGTAGAGGTTCTCCACCGCGACGATCGGGGTGATGTCGCACGCGGCCGCGAGCTGCGACAGGGAGACCTCCGGCTGCCCGGAGATCCCGATGTGGCGGATCTTGCCCTGTCTCTGCAGCTCGACGAGCTGGCCGAGCTGATCCTCGAGCGGGACCGCCTCGTCGATGCGGTGCAGTTGGTAGAGGTCGATGCACTCCCGGCCGAGGTTGCGCAGGCTCACCTCGACCTGCTGGCGCAGGTAGGCCGGGCGGCCGCACGCGACGATGTAGGGGCTGCGGCCGGGTGCGCGCACCCAGTCCTGCGGACCGGAGCGCAGCATGCCGCCCTTGGTCGCGATCACGAGATCATCCGGGTACGGGTGGAGTGCCTCCCGGATGACCTGCTCGTTGAAGCCCGGCCCGTAGGAGTCGGCGGTGTCGATGAAGGTGACCCCGAGGTCGACCGCGCGCCGCAGCACCGCGACGGCGGCCGCCGGGTCCTCGGGCGGGCCCCACATGCCGGGGCCGGTCAGGTGCATGGCGCCGTAGCCGACGCGGTTGACCGTCAGGTCGCCCCCGAGGGTCAGCGTCAGCGGCGTGATCGTGGACATGGTGTGCACGACGAATCCTCCTTGCAGTTGGCGTTGATCAAGCGGTCCAGGTGCCGAGGCACATCTCGGCGGTGATGCCGGGGCCGAACCCGGCGATGAGGCCGCGGTCGCCGGTCCGCAGCTCGCCGGTGTCGAACTGCCGGCGCAGCGCGTCGAGCACGACGGCGGAGGCGATGTTGCCGTATTCGGACAGCGTCGCCCGGCTGCAGCCGAACATCTCCGGCTTGACGTCGAGGTGCCGGGAGAGGTCGTCGAGGATGCGCGGTCCGC
Source organism: Allocatelliglobosispora scoriae (assembly GCF_014204945.1). Classification (NCBI taxonomy): domain Bacteria; kingdom Bacillati; phylum Actinomycetota; class Actinomycetes; order Micromonosporales; family Micromonosporaceae; genus Allocatelliglobosispora; species Allocatelliglobosispora scoriae. The sequence continues at coordinate 686,185 of NZ_JACHMN010000001.1, read as the reverse complement.
CGGCGTGGATGACGTAGAAGTCGAGGTCGCCGGCGTCCCAGCCGTGCTCGGCGGACAGCTCCCGCAGCGCCGGCGCGAGCTGCTCCATCGTGCCCGGCACCCGCTTGTCGAGCAGGAAGTGGAAACCGGTGGCCTTGACGGCGTAGGCGATCCAGTCCTCCGTGCCGGGCACCAGCCGGGAGCCGGTGTGCTCCAGCGAGAAGCCGGTTCCGCCCTCGGCCATGACGACCGCTGCGGCGATCGCGTCGCCGAAGAGCCCGTTGGAGAGCAGGTTGCCGACGGTGAGGTCGGTGGGCTGATAGCACAGCGAGCAGAACTCGCACGCCACGATCAGCGCGTTGCTGCCCGGATGGGCGAGGCAGAAGTCGTTCGCCCGGCCGATCGCGGCACCACCCGCCGCGCACCCGAGCTGCGCGATGGGAATCTGCACGGTGTCGGTCCGGAAACCCAGTTCGTTGATCATCCATGCGGTCAGCGGCGGCATGGTGAATCCGGTGCAGGAGACGAAGACGATCGCGTCGATCTCTTCCGGGCGTACCGCCGCATGGGTCAAGGCCTGGGCGACGACCGCCGGGACGCGCGCCCTGGCCTCGCGGACGTAGGCAAGATTGCGTGCCTCCAGACCGGGATGGCGCAGCGTCTCCGCGATCGGCTGGACCAGGTGCCGCCGGCGGACACCGGTGTTGCGGATCAGTCTCAGCGCCAGCGGCAGCTCGGCATGTCCGATGTGGATGCGGGCGCCGAGCTCCAGCGTCTCCTCAAGGGTGATGACGTGCTCGGGTACGGCGACTGCGGGCCGACACAGAACGGGCATGGCGGATTACCTTCCAGAGCGGCCGGTCGATGGTTCGCTCGGTCGCATCCCACTGTTGTGCTGCTCGCAGCGGGGGACCATCGTGGTTTCCGCCGGGTGGAAAGGTTCCTGCGGGCAGGCATGCATAATCTGCTGCATGACTGGCGACCAGTGGGTGTTGGTGATCACCGCAGTCGTGACCGCGTTGTCCGGATTGGGTGGCACCGTCCTCGGCGGATGGATCACGCAGCGCGGCGCGGACGCCGGGAAGCGATCGGAGGAGGTTGCACGGGCTCGGGTGGCACTGCTGCGTCTCGCGACGACGCTTGTCGCCGACGCCACCGATGACGCGATGGCGGTCGCCGAGGAGGCCGCGGTCGCCTCGATCGCGCTCGGCTACGAGTCGGGCACGGCGCTGAAGATCTTGGACGCCATGCGGTCCTGGGCTCGGTTTGAACCCGGCGGCTTCCCGCGGATCCGGGCCCGCGACGAGATCCTGTCCGTTCTCGACACCATGCTCGCGGAGTCGCTGCCCCCGGGCAAACGGCTCTCGAAGACGCTGGACCTGCAGGTCGCGGTCTCGCGACCCGACTAAAGCCCGGGACGGCACCGTCGTCGAGCGGGCAGCCATCGTTAAACGGGTATTGCCGTCGTTCGGCGACCGCTATACATCAGCAATGAGCGAAGAGACCCTCGCGGGTGGCAACACCGTCGGTGCGGTACGGATCGGCGACACCGTCCACAAGCAAGCCTCGCCGTGGACGCCGACCGTGCATGCGTTGCTGCGCCATCTGGAGGCGGTCGGCGTCGACGGTGTGCCCCGGGCCCTCGGCTTCGACGACCAAGGCCGCGAGGTGCTCAGCTACCTGCCCGGGGAGACGGCCGGCGGACGGTACCCGTGGCCGGCGTGGTCGTTCACCGACGTGCTGCTCACCCAGGTCGGCCGATGGCTGCGGCGCGTGCACGACGCGACTGCCGACTTCGTGCCGCCGGCCGACGCGCGGTGGTTCACCGGGCGGACGATGCAACCCGGTCTGATCGTCGGCCATCAGGACGTCGGGCCGTACAACGCGGCGGTGTTGGATGGCGACCGGCTGGTCGGCTTCTTCGACTGGGACACCGCGTTCCCGTCCACCCGGGAGTACGACCTGGCGCTGGCGGCGCTCTGGTGGGTACCGCTGTGCCCGCCGAGCGTGGCCGAGGGGCTGGGCTTCCACGACACCGATGACCGGTCCCGGCGCCTCCATCTCCTGCTCGACGCGTACGGCTACGACGGTGACCGGCAGGCGTTCGGTGCCACGGTCGTGCAGCGCGCCCGCCGGCAAGCCGGGGTCATGCGAGAGATGGCAGCTGACGCCGGGGACCAGCCCGCGACCTCACTGCTGTCGGTCGCGGGCTACATGGAACAGTCGGCGGCGGACGTGGAGGCACAGCCGGAGCACTTCTGGGTGCGCTGACACGATCTGAATCGCGGAGGTTTGGCATCCGGCGGGCGGGGTATGCCTCGGAGGTCAGCAAAACCTACCTGTGGAGGCGAGATCATGAACAACATGAATGCAACCGCCTACGACCCGTGGAACTACTCCCAGTCCCTCGGCTACACGGCCGACCGGGCAGACAGTGCTTCCCTGGTCGGATACCACGTCGAGGCAACTGACGGCTCCATCGGCAAGATCGATGAGGCCTCCACCGAGGTCGGCGCCAGCTACATCGTCGTCGACACCGGCCCGTGGATCTTCGGCAGCAAGGTGATGCTCCCGGCCGGGGTCATCGCCAGCATCGACACCGCGGGGGAGAAGGTCTTCGTCAACCGGACCAAGGACGAGATCAAGGACGCTCCTGAGTACGACGCCGACCTGCGGGACGACTCCGTCTACCGCGACAAGGTCAGCACGTACTACGCGGGGCGTGCGCCTCGTTGATCCGGTGATCTGATCCGGTGAGTCTGCTGGGCGTCGTGGGGGAGATCCCGCGGCGCCCAGCGGCCGTTTCAGCGCCGACCCGATGCGGGATCGTCCACGTTAGAAAGGCGGGCGTCCCCGGGACCAGATGTCGGACCACGAGACGTGGAACTCGCCGGAGACCGGTGGCGTCCGGGTCAGCTCGCTCAGCGGATCCGGGACGTAGCGGACCGTGTCGTGCGCGGATCCGTCCGGGCTCATCCTCACGAGAACCAGCCGGTATCGCGACCCCAGGCCCCGCGCCCAGTCGACCTCGTCCTCGCGCATGCGGAAGGTAGGGTTCCTGGGGCGCCACCGTCGCACCTGGAGGAGGACGGGATCTCCGGACGGACCCCGGGACTCCGCATCGGCGAAGCCCGGGACGTTGAACTCCGGCAGCCGCTGCAGGCCGCGCTCCGCCGCCGCGACGACATCCCTCGCCCGCTGCCCGTCCGAGGCGTCCAGCGAGACCAGTCCGACGGTGCCCGGACGCGGCCGGAGTCCGCGTGCCGCCGTGACGGACTGCCGGTTGACCGTCGCCGAGTCCTCCAGACCCGTCCCGAGGTCCTTCGCGGAGACGAAGACGATCCCGTTGGCGTCGATGTCGACGGTCACCTCGATCTCCGCAACGCCGCGAGGTGCCGACGCGATCCCCGTCAATTCGAGTGCGGCCAGCAGTTGATGGGATTCGGCCCGTTCGTTCTCCCCCTGGAAGAACTTCACGACGGTCGCCCGCTGGAAGTCCTCGGTCGTCGTGAAGAGCTCGCTGCGCTTCGTCGGGATCGTGGTGTTGCGCTCGATGATCTTTTCCCGGGCCCCGTGCGAGGTCTCGATGCCGAACGACATCGGCGTGACGTCGAGCAGGAGGATGTCCTTCACCGCACCGGTGAGGATCGCCGCCTGAATCGCGGCCCCGGTCGCGACCCCCTCGGGGATGATCCCCCGGTAGGGCTGTTTGCCGGTCAGCCTCGCCACCAGCTTGCCCACCGCGGGCATCCGGGTCGCGCCGCCCACCAGGATGATGTGGTCGACCGACTCCATGCGGATTCCCGCGTCCTGGAGCACCGCCCGGATGAGGGTTTCGCACCGGTCCAGGATCGGCCGGGTCATCGACTCGAACTCGTCGCGGCTGACCGTGGTGAGCAGGTGGACCGGGCCGTCTGTGCCCGCGGCCAGGAAGGGCACGTGGACCTCGGCCGACATCGCGGACGACAGCTCGATCTTCGCCGCCTCGGCCGCGACCTTCAGGCGCAGCAGGACGCTCCGGTCACCGGCGAGGTCCAAGCCGGACTGCCGCCGTACGTGGTGGAGCAGGTAGTCGACGAGCGCCTGGTCCCAGTCGTCGCCGCCGAGTGAGTTGTCGCCCGCTGTCGCCTTGATCTCGTTGAGGCCGTCGCCGATCTCCGTCAGCGACACGTCGAACGTGCCCCCGCCCAGGTCGAGCATGAGCACGGTCGCCTCGGCGGTGCGGTTGAGGCCGTAGGCGACCGCTGCCGCGGTCGGCTCGCTGAGGATGCGCAGCACGTGGAGGTCGGCGGCGGTGGCGGCCGCGTGGAGGGCGTCCCGCTGCACCATGCTGAAGTACGCCGGGACGGTCATCACCGCTTGGACCACGACCGGGCCCAGATGGCTCTCCACGTCCTCGCGCAGCCGGGCGAGGATCATGGCGGCGAGGTCTTCGGCCGTGTAGCGCCGGCCACCGCGTTCGACGCTCCAGGCGGTCCCCAACTTCAGCTTGACCGAGTAGAACGTGCCGGCCGGATTCGCAGCGGTCTGCCGTTTGGCCGCGGCACCGACCAGGATCTGGCCGTCCGGCGCGAAGGCCACGACGCTCGGTGTCACGACCGAGCCTTCGGCATTGGGGATGAGGGTCACCTCGCCGGCCTCCATGAACCCGACGAGTGAGTTCGTCGTACCGAAGTCGATCCCGACCACCGCCCGCCCGCTGCGGGTCCGTGGCCGCGGAGGCTGACGTTGTGCGGGCAGGTCGCCCAGGCCACGCGAGTGCCACAACTGCAGTGCCCTGGCGGTCACCTCGGCGTCCGGGTCGCTGATCAGGCCCACCAGCGCAGTACGCGCTGCGTCCCGCGTCTCCTCGCGGACGCTGCCCAGCAACCGTTCGACGAGGGTCAGCGCCCCGATCCGCTTCCACGACTGGGCTTCGGCGACCGCCTCGCGGAGTTCGGCGAGCCGGTCGCCGTCGGGCATCCCGACGTGGGCGCGCAACTGCTCGATGAGGTCCTGGCCCGGCATCGCTCCGCCGTGGCACGGGTAGTAGTTCACCCGGGCGAAGCGGGGGAACACCTCACCGGCCAGGAGCATCGGGACGATCGGCTTGCCCTGCCGCTCCGCCCACGCGATCTCGCGTGCCACCCACTCCGACGCCGCAGAGTCGGGCGTCATGGCCACCAGGAGGACCGAACAGCCGTCGATCTTGTTGCGGATGATCCTCTCGAAGTCGGACCCGAATCTGATGTCCGGGTCGAACCACGCGTCGACCCCAGCCGTTCCCAGGTAGCTGGCCAGCTGGCTGACGTAGCCGCGATCCTTGCGGCTGTAGCTGAGGAAGACGTATCCGGCCATACGCGGGACAATACCGAGACTGGCGGACGCCGCCGCCGTGCGCCGGTCGCCGCAGCCGGCCGCCGTCGGTGGCGCGGCCGTGCCCGCTCGGCGGCCTCAAGGACGAGGGTGGCGCAGCCCCGCCCGCCACCCGGAGGCGATCGTGCGGCGCGCCTCCTCCAGGTTCAGGCCCGCCGCGAGGGCCGCGTCGGTCAGCCTGGCCCGGACCGCCGCCTCGTCGAGGGCGCCTGCGGCCGCCAGCTGACCCAGCTTGAACGCCGCGATGTTGACCGCGTTGTTGCGCCCGCCGCCGCTGACGCGCTCGCCGCGCCGCACGACCGGCCGGGGTGCGGCAAGGATCCGGGCGATCTCGCCCTCGAGCGCGGCCTGGGCATACCGGTCCAGGTCGGCGACGTCTGCGGCCGCCGCGGTGACGGGGTGCTGGCGCGGCGTGGCCAGCTGGCGCAGCGCCGGCGGGCACGGCGGCAGCTCGCCACCGGGGGACCAGGGCTGAGTGAAGTGGTAGCGGCGGCCGCCGGCATGCAGCGACGGCGGTGCGACCACCGACCCGCCGCAGCCGCGCCAGTCCACTCCGGGCAGGAAGCCGATCCGGCTGGGCAGCCCTGTCGGCGCGAACCACAGGTGCCATCCGTGCCCGGTGCGCACCGTCGGCCCGGCTGCGCGCGCGGTGCCCAGCGCGTCGAGCACCGCGAGCAAACCCGAGTCGGAGTCCACATCGCACACGTCGAGCGTGCCGCCGGTCGCCAGGCCGATGTTGGCGGTCGGCCACCGCCGCCACCAGGACCGGATCAGCCGGGCATCGGTGGACGCCTCCCACACCCCGTGGCGTAGCCGCGGGTGCTTGCCCGGTGACGTGCACTCCGCCCGCCCGCGGCAGGAACAGCCGCCCGCGGTCGGCGTGTGCAGGGGCATCACAGCCAGACCGGCGGCGGCGTATCGGAGCGCGAATCCCAGCATCGTGTCCACGGCCCACCACCTCCTGCTGTGAATTCTCCCCGTGTCCGGCTGCGAACGGAACAGGAATGCGAACATATGTTCGATCGATTCTGAATCCGTGGGTGCGCTGGCGGGTCGGGGTCCGCGCGGCGGGAAGAAGTGTTGTCCCCGACGTGGGCGAGGACTCGTACCGGCATGAGACTCCTCCGCGTTCTCGCCGTGGCGGCGCTGATCGTCGCCGCGGCACCTGCCCCCGCCCATGCGCTCCCGCCGACGGCAGCCGGTTTCGCCTACGCCAACCAGCCGAGCAACCCGAACTACATCCTCGCGACCGGGTATGAATACAACTCCGTCAACCTCGCCGTCCAGGTCCTCCGCCCGGCCGTCGGCACCTACCGGGTGAAGTTCCTGGGCATGGGGACCCTCGGCGGGGTGCCGCACGTCAGCGCCCGCGGCAGCAGCAGCCTCTGCACGGTCGCGTGGTGGGGGATGGCGGGAGGAGACCAGGCCGTCGACGTCCGCTGCTACGACAACGCCGGTCTCCTCGCCGACAGCAGGTTTGTCGTCGACTTCACCAATCGCACGCCGGCTGTGAGCGGCTTCGGCTATCTCTGGAACGACAACCCCGTACCTCCGGCGATCGGGCACACCCCGGCCCCGGCGTACTCCTACGACTCGGCCGGGCTGCCGATCAAGGTCTTCCGCAGCGCCGTCGGCAGGTACCGGGTCGAGCTGGGCGCGTTCCGCAACGACAGTCCGGGGCCGTGGGCGGCCGGGTATCTGCGGATCACGCCCTATGCCGCCGCCGCGAGGCACTGCCAGGCGCTGGACCCGGCGCTCGTCCCCGATCCCCAGCTCATCGAGGTCCGCTGCTACGACGACACCGGGTCCGCCGTGGACAGCCGCTTCATCCTCACCTACGCCCGCGGGGCGGCGATGCTCGGCGGCTCCGGCGCGCGGACGACCGCCACCGTGGACCTCTCAGCCGCCCTCCCGGTGATGCGGGGCTGGACCAACAGCTACGGCGGCGCACCGACCGCATCCATGATCATCCCAGGTACCTACCTGATCCGGATCCCCAACGCCGCGCATCCGAAGGGTCACGCGATCGCCAGCATCATGGGCACGCCGCCCATGTTCTGCACCGTCCAATGGTGGGGCCCCAGCGGGCTCGACGAACTCGTCCAGGTCAGCTGCTACGACGGCGACGACGGCGTGCCGAACCCGGCCGTGCTGCTCAACATCGCCTTCATCGCCTGACCGGTCACCGCTCGGCTGCGCCACCATGCGGCGCAGCCGAGCGGTGCGGGACCTCAGGTGGCGGCTGTCGGCGGCGAACCGCACCGACAGCCGTGATCACTGGATGGACGTCAGCTTGCCGTTGCGGGCACCGACGATCAGCGCGGCGTCGGCGGTGAGTGCGAGATAGCCGTCGACCGGTGCGCCCAGATCCACGTTGAACAGGACCTTTCCGATCGCGTCCAGGCCATAGGCATGGCCGTCCTGCCCGCCGAAGTAGACCCGGTGGTCGCGGTCGACCACCGTCGAACTCCAGATCTGCGTTCCGGGCGTGACCCGGTAGGTCGCCGCCGCGGACCCGTCCCGCAGGTCGAGGACGTGGACGATGCCCTCGTGGTCGGCGACGTACGCCAACCCGCCACCGGTCACGACGGGCGAGGAGTAGGTGATGGCCCGAGGTGCCTTCCACCGGAGTCTCCCGTCCCTGCCGTATGCCCATTCGAAGCTTCCGTTCGTGCCCAACAGCACCGTTCCGTCCGTGCCCAGACCTGCGGACACCTCGCTGTCGCCGTCACCGGGATCGGCCCGCCACGCCACGGCACCGGTGGCGCCGCGGTCGTCGACAGCGACGAGGCTGCTGCCGGAGGTGGTGTAGAGGCGGCCCGTCCCGTCGGTGACCACGGACGCGAACGACGACGATCCGACGTCGAGGGTCCACGCCAGGCGGCGGCTCCCGGCGGACGGTACGTCGACGGCGCTGATCCCGCCGCTGGTGTCTCCCACATAGATCCGGCGCCCGTCGACGGTGACCGGAGAGGTGGGACGGCCCGGCAGCTCCTGCGTCCACAGCAGCTCCCCGGCAGCCGACAGCGCTGCCAGTTCGCCCTTCGGCGTACCCCAGATGATGGTGTGGTCCGGCAGGACCAGCGGGGAGACGGACAGGTCGCCGCCACCAGAGCGCCCCGAATCGTAGGTCCACCGGTCGGTGCCGGTCGTCGCATCCACGGCGTGCAGCACGCCGCCGTTGGAGGCGACGTAGATCGTGCCGTCCGCACCTATCACCGGTCCTGAGCTGACTGCGGCCTCCAGCGTGCGTTGCCACCGTACGACGCCCTTCGTCGGGCCGGACGAAGCCGACATGCCGCTGTGGCGGGCATCGCGCATGGCGGAGGGCCACGGGGTCCACGTCGTGGAGGGCGCTCCCGACGGCAGGTCGAGGAGCGCCTTGACCGCCGCGTTCTTCCCGGCGGCCATCGGGCCGTCGGGCGACGGCGGCTCCGCACCCCTCGCTGTGCACCCGGTCGCCATCGCGCTCGCGAGCACCAGCAGGGAACCGACACGCAACCACCATCGCCGAGAGTCCATGGGATGAACGTACGGCGGTGCCGGGCATACCGACGGCAGGCAAAGGTTACGAGGTGCGGAAATCAGTCAGGTTCCGTGGGGACCCATGAACCGGGTGCCGAGGGCGGCCTCCAGCGCTCACTCGACGTGGTGGCGGCCGGTGAACGGGCCCGCATCAACCGTGCTGCCAGAGCCAGACGGGGTCCTCGACCAGCGAGGGCTTGGTCGTGACGGTGTCCCAGTCCTGCGTCATGGTCCGCGATACCCATCGATACCGGGGTTGTCCTGCCGTCAGATGCCCGGCAACACCACAGGATGAGCAGGGGAATTCACCCCCGCGAGCGTGTCGATCGAGTTGCTTCGACGTCAATGACCGCACCCCCGGCTGTTGGGACAGGCGCAGGAAGGTGTCGACGTCGAACGCGTCCCGTGCCAGGTGGAGGCGGCGGGGGCAGCAGAGCAGCCGATTGCTCTGGTAGGCGGCCATGAACCGCGCGGTCGGCACGAAACGCAGCCACCGTCCTGCGAACTCGACCATCTCATGGTGCTGAGCGGTCATGTTGGATGGTGAAGCCATCGACATCAGCTTCTGGAAGGTGTCGAACTGGTCGGTGTCGATCTCGGGGATGCAGCCAGCCGGCTCTTCGGCGAACTGCAAGGTCTCCGGATCGACGAGCCGTACCCGGGGTCCTCCGCCGTCGCCGAACCGTAGTTGGGCGACGGTGAGCAGCTCCATCCTCGTCCACCAGCTGCGGTAGTAGTCGGGGGTCGCCAGGATCCAGAACTCTCTGGCCGAGGCGATCCGGTAGGTGAGCTGATTGGCGATCATCCAGTGGCGCTGCTCGGTCAGGAGTTCGTTTTCATAGCAGAGCGCGCCCGGCGGGAAGTAGAACGGCCCCGCCATGGGTGCGACGCGCTGGACATCCGCCGACAACCGGTCCAGGAGGTCGGTCCGCTGCGCCGCCACCTGGGATCCGCCCGAGCGGTAGCTGACGAAGATGCCCAGCCGATCGCCGTAGGGGCGGTGCTTTCGCGATTCGGATTCATCGAGGCGCCGGAGCAAGGGGTCATCGGGGTCGAACCCGGTGATGCCCATGCGTACCGAACGGATGAATGACGACTTCAGCTTCTCGGGCGAGGGGTCATGGGCGTACAGCGGTCCGGGAAACCGCATCTCGTTCAGCTGGGCGGTGACCCAGGCGACGATCTCCGTGTTCGTCCTGGACCGAGGGTAGGGCGGTGCGCCGCCCTCGCGGATCGGATTCAGATTGACCGGTAGCGGTGTGCGGGACACCACCAGGATGTGATCGAGGCCCTGAACCTGGTCGGTGATGACGCCGTAGAGATGGCCCGCATCCGTCGTCGCGTCGATGATCACGAGGTCGTCCTCGAAGACCGCCGCGACGAACTGGCTCATCACGGCTGCCCGCTCTCGGATCAGAAAGCCGCGCGCGGCCAACAACGCCCGGATGTCGGCGGACAGTGCCTGACCTTGCGTGCTGGGCACGCCGAAATACGCGGCGAACCGCTGCGTCACCATGACTCCTCAGCCGGTCGATCGGGGCGGCATGGGTCACCGCGGCCCCGCCTCTGCGACCGAGGCTGGGTATATCGATGATTCTGGACATCTGTCGCGGTCGCAAGGACTGCGGTGGGAGATCCCGGAAACGGCTGCCCCGCCGGCGACGAAGGCGAGTCAGAGGCGCTCGATGATGGTGACGTTCGCGGTCCCTCCGCCCTCGCACATGGTCTGCAGGCCGAACCGCCCGCCGGTCCGCTCCAGCTCGCCGAGCAGCGTCGTCATCAGCTTCACGCCGGTGGCGCCGAGCGGGTGGCCGAGAGCGATCGCGCCGCCGTTGACGTTGACGCGGTCGAGGTCGAAACCCGTCTCGCGCTGCCAGGCGAGCACGACCGGTGCGAACGCCTCGTTGATCTCCACGAGGTCGATGTCGTCCGGGGTCATCCCGGCGCGCTGGAGTGCGTACTCCGTCGCTGGAATGGGGCCCGTGAGCATGTAGACCGGGTCGGCGGCGCGGACGCTGAGGTGGTGGATGCGCGCGCGGGGTCGCAGGCCGTGCTCGGCGACCGCGCGGGACGAGGCGACGAGCATGGCGGCGGAGCCGTCAGAGATCTGGCTGGCGAGGGCCGCGGTGACCCGGCCGCCCTCGGCGAGCGGCTTGAGGCCGGCCATCCGCTCCAGTGACGTGTCGCGGCGGGGGCACTCGTCGGTGTCGACCCCGCTGAGCGGGGCGATCTCGCCGACGAAACGCCCCTCGTCGATGGCGGCGATCGCCCGGCGGTGGCTCTCCAGGGCGAACTCCTCCATCTCCGCCCGGCTGATCTGCCATTTGGCGGCGATCATCTCGGCACCGCGGAACTGGGAGATCTCCTGGTCGCCGTAGCGGGCGTGCCAGCCGGTCGAGCCGGAGAAGGGATCGGCGTGGCCCATCGGCACCGCGACGGACATCGCCGAAGCGATGGGGATGGCGCTCATGTTCTGCACGCCGCCGGCGACGATCAGGTCGGCGGTGCCGGACATGACCGCCTGCGCGGCGAAGTGGACCGCCTGCTGCGAGGATCCGCACTGGCGGTCGATGGTGACGCCGGGGATCTCCTCGGGCAGCCCGGCGGCGAGCCAGCTCGTGCGGGCGATGTTGCCCGCCTGCGGCCCGATCGCGTCGAGGCAGCCGAAGATGACGTCGTCGACGGCGGCCGGGTCGATGCCGGTCCGGGCCATGAGTGCCTGTAGCACGTGTGCGCCGAGGTCGGCCGGGTGGATCGCGGCGAGTCCGCCGTTGCGTCGGCCGACCGGGGTCCGGACGGCGTCGACCAGGTATGCCTCTGCGACAGTCACGACGAGAGTTTACCAAGCGAACGCTTGGTAATAACTCCCGCCCAAGGCGACGGACGTTGTCGGCGCGATCCCCGCTCTGCCACGCCGCCGCGGGCAGGAGC